>NZ_JBHTCS010000009.1:126834-682707 GCF_042665615.1 Rhodococcus daqingensis
CGGCGCCACCGGCGGCGTCGGCCGCGTCACGGGCGGAGCGGTGGCCGTCGCCCCCTGACTGAAGCTGATCCCGCTCTCGGGCTGATACCCGCCGGATCGATCCTTCGGCGCACCCAGTTCGCCCGGTGCCGGCTGCCCGGGCTGCAGGCTGACCCGCCGCCTCCGGTACAGCGCCCAGCCCACGACGAGCGCGACGAGAAGGACGGCCACGACGGCCGCGATTGCGATCCAAGCTCCGGTAGTCACGCCCCCATCCTTTCAGGCACCGTTCCGACGCAGAAAGGCGACAGCCGCGCGGGCACCTGGCTCGCGCGGCTGTCCTGGGAAGTTCGGCCGGTCAGCGCGCGGTCGAGCGCCCCTTGGTGGCCATCCCGATGACGGCGGTCAGCAATCCGCCGACGGCGCCGCCCGCGCCGATCTGCGCGACGATCTGCCCGAAGTCCAGCCCGCTACCGGTGGCGGCCTGGATGATCGCACCGGTGATGCCGCCGCCGACCGCGCCGCTCGCACTGTTGACCGCGACCCCGAGACCCTTGTTGGCACCGGCGAGGTTGCCACCGACGAGGCCACCCAGAACACCCAACAGCCATTCCATGTAGAACTCCTTGTCGCTGATGCGAAGTCACCCACGATGGGCCTCACCGGAGCCTAGGCACCGCTGACCTGCACTTGCGGCAAATGCGTGGAAAGTTGATCTTGTGTCGTCCGAGGTGGGTGCCCCGAACCTCACTCCGCGACGGGCTGGGGCACCGCCAGGTTCTGCCCGCGCAGACGCTGCGAGATCACCTGGGTGATGCCGTCGCCGCGCATGCTGACGCCGTACAGCGCGTCGGCCACCTCCATGGTCGGCTTCTGGTGTGTGATGACGATGAGCTGCGACTTCTCGCGCAGCTGCTCGAACAGGCCGATCAGGCGCCGGAGGTTGGTGTCGTCGAGGGCAGCCTCCACCTCGTCCATCACGTAGAACGGGGAGGGCCGGGCACGGAAGATCGCCACCAGCATGGCCACCGCGGTCAGCGACTTCTCGCCACCGGAGAGCAGCGAGAGCCGCTTGACCTTCTTGCCTGGCGGACGCGCTTCCACCTCGATGCCGGTGGTGAGCATGTCGGAGGGATCGGTCAGCACCAGCCTGCCCTCGCCGCCGGGGAACAGTTTCGCGAACACCCCGACGAACTCGCGCTCGACGTCCAGCCACGCCTCGGTGAACACCTGCAGGATCCGGGCGTCGACGTCGGCGACCACCCCGAGCAGGTCCTTGCGCGCGGTCTTGACGTCCTCGAGCTGGGTGGCGAGAAAGTTGTAGCGTTCCTCGAGGGCCGCGAACTCCTCCAGCGCAAGGGGATTGACCTTGCCGAGGGTCGCGAGATCCCGCTCGGCCCGCTTGGCCCGCCGCTCCTGGGTGTCCCGGTCGTACGGCATCGGCGCGGGGGCGACCACCTGCTCGCCGCGCTCGCGAGCCTGCTCGTACTCGGCCATCTCCAGGGCGGACGGCGGCAGTGGCACCTCGGGTCCGTACTCCGCGATGAGGTCGTCCAGACCGATGCCGTGCTGCTCGGAGATGGTCTCCTCGAGCTGCTCGATCCGCAGCGCGGCCTGTGCGCGGGCGACCTCGTCGCGGTGCACGGCGTCGGTGAGCGCGGTCAGCTGCCCGGTGTACTGGCGCACCCGCTCCTTGACCGTCTCGAGCTGCTGCGTGCGTTCGGTCCGCTGCCGGGTCAGCTCGTCGCGGTGCGCCACCGCGGACGCGACCACCTCCTCCAGGTGAGCCGCGACCCGCCGGCCGGACTCCGCGACCGCGGCGGCAACCGCGGCCGCATTCTGCCGCGCGGCCATCGCCCGTTCGGCGCGTGCCCGGGCCTCCCGCTCCGCCTGTGCCGCGCGCCGCAGCGAATCAGCTTTACCCCGAACCGATTCCGACCGTTCCTCGGCGGTCCGGAGCGTCAGGCGCGCCTCCATCTCCACGGCCCGCACCTCGGCGAGCGCCGCGGCCGCGGCCTCCCGCTCGCCACTGCTGGGGTCGGTGGCCGCCGGATCGCCGTCCAGCGTCTGCTCCTGCTGGGCCAGCGCGAGGCGCTCCTCCAGCTCCTGCAGGGCTGCGACCGCCTCCTCGCGCCCGGACTCCGCCGCGGTCCGCTGGTTCGCCAGCCGCTCGGACTCGGCGTGTGCGGCGCGGGCCACCTGGCCGAGCCGGCCGAGCTGTTCATAGATCGCGGACAGCGCGGCGTCGGACTCGTTGAGCGCGGCGAGGGTCTGCTCGGCGGATTCCGCCCGGTGTTCGCGTTCCGCGGTGGCCCCGGACAGCGCGGCGGACAGCTCGTCGGCGCGACGCTCGGCGTCCACGAGGCCGGCCCTGGACGCGTCGATGGCCGACTGCACCTCGAGGGTGGAGGGACGCCGATCGGAGCCGCCGGTGATCCAGCCGGACCCGACGAGGTCGCCGTCCCTGGTGACGGCGCACAGTCCGGGTCGTCCGACCACGAGTTCGGCGGCCTCGTCGAGGGTGTCCACCACCGCGACCTCACCGAGCAGCGCGCTCAGCGCCCCGCGCAGGTTGTCGGGGTGTTCGACCAGGTCGAGGGCGCGCCGCGCGGATCCGGGCAACGCGGCGCCGTCGTGCGGCGGCGCCGCGGCGACGCCTCCGATGACCAGCGCGGCCCGGCCCCCGTCGGCCTCCTTGAGCGCCGTGACGGCCGCACTCGCGTCGATGACCGTCTGCGCCGCGACGGCGTCGGCGGCGGGCCCGAGCGCCGCGGCGATCGCCACCTCGTATCCGGGACTGATGCGGAGCATCCCGGCGAGCGGGCCGATCAATCCGTCCCCGGCGCGGTGTTCGATCAGCCAGGCCGCCCCGTCCTTCTGCTGCAACCCGATCGAGAGCGCCTCGATCCTGGCCCGCAGCGATGCGACTTCCTGGCCGGCTGCGCGCTCGGCGTCCTGCAGTTCGGTGACCCGCGCGGTGGCCGCCTCGAGGGCGGCGACGGCGCGTTCGTGCTGGGTGTCGAGCCCGAGTTCGCCCTCGTCCAGATCACCGATCTGGTTCTGCACGCCTTCGAATTCCGCCTGCGCCGCGTCGCCGCGGGCGCGCGCGTCCTCGATGGCCAGCGTCAGCCGCGCCACCTCCGCATCGACGGAGTCCGCGCGGGTGCGCAGGGTATCCACCTGACCGGAGAGCCGGGCCAGGCCCTCGCGACGGTCGGCGATGGCCCGGACGGCGGCCATGTGCGCGCGTTCGGCGGCGGCCGAGGCCTCCTCGTACTCGGTCAGCTGGTCCTTCGCGGCGTCGAGGGTGGCCCTGGCCATCTCCACCGCCGCCGCCAGCTCCGCCTCCTCGGCCGCGACGCGGTCGGCCTGCGCCTCGAGCTGGTCGGGGTCCTGTCCGCGGCTCGCGGCGGGCGCGCTGTCGAGGTGGCGGGCCCGTTCGGTGGCGATCCGGATGGTCGCGTTGACCCGCTCCGCCAGCGCGGAGAGCTGGAACCACGTCTGGCCGGCGGCCTCCGCGCTCGGGGTCAGACGGGCCACTGCCTGCTCGTGGGCGCCGAGCTCCGCGGACGCCGCCTCGAGCTCGGCCTGCACGTGCTCCTGCTGGGCGCGGGCCATCGCCTCGTCCTTGGACTGCGAGGCCAGCTCGGCCCGCCGGGTCACCAGGTCGTCGGCCGCCAACCGCAGCCGGGCGTCGCGCAGGTCGGCCTGCACGGTCTGCGCGCGGCGGGCGACCTCGGCCTGCCTGCTCAGCGGCTTGAGCTGACGGCGCAGTTCGGTCGTGAGGTCGGTCAGCCGGGCGAGGTTGGCCTGCATGGCGTCCAGCTTGCGGACGGCCTTTTCCTTGCGCTTGCGGTGCTTGAGGACGCCCGCGGCCTCCTCGATGAACGCGCGGCGGTCCTCCGGCCGGGACTCCAGGATGGCGGCCAGGCGGCCCTGGCCGACGATGACGTGCATCTCCCGGCCGATGCCGGAGTCGCTGAGCAGCTCCTGGACGTCCATCAGCCGGCACGAGCTGCCGTTGATCTCGTACTCGCCCGCGCCGTCGCGGAACATCCTCCGGGTGATCGAGACCTCGGAGTACTCGATCGGCAGCGCGCCGTCGGAGTTGTCGATGGTGAGCGTCACCTCGGCGCGGCCGAGCGGGGGCCGGCCGGAGGTGCCGGCGAAGATGACGTCTTCCATCTTGCCGCCGCGCAGCGCCTTCGCGCCCTGCTCGCCCATCACCCAGGTGAGGGCGTCGAGGATGTTCGACTTGCCGGACCCGTTCGGCCCGACGACGCAGGTGATGCCGGGTTCGAACCGCAGAGTCGTGGCGGACGCGAAGGATTTGAAGCCCTTCAGCGTCAGACTCTTGAGATGCATGGCGAATGACGTTACTGCACCGCACCGACCGACTCGGCCATTGAACGCCGCGCCGGGGCGAACACCAGACCTTCGCCCCGGCGCCTACGAGCTACCCCTGCGCGCCCGGGATCGGGGAGCCCACCGTGAACTTCGCACCGAACGGGTCGGTGATCTCCGCGGTCCGCCCGTACGGCATGTCGGTCGGGTCGTCCGCGGTCCCCCCGGCTGCTCGGGCCGCTGCGACCGCCGCGTTGGCGTCCTCCACCTGGAACAGCGTGCCCCAGGCCGATGCGGGCGCGCTCGGGTCACCGATGATGCCGCCGATCTCGTGTCCGTCCGGTCTGCGCAGGAACGTGAAGTCCATGCCGGGCAGGTCGTCGTTCCCATCGAGTGTGAAGTCGAACACCCCGGCGTAGAAGTCGCGAGCCGGGCCGGGATTCGGCGTCACCAGGTCGTTGCGCAGCAGCGTGTTCGGTTCGTTCACCAATTCGCATCCGACGTGCGCCTGCCCCTGCCACAGCCCGAACTGTCCACCCGAGGGATCTCGCATGATCGCCATCCGGCCCTGGCCCATCACGTCCATCGGCTCGACCAGCACGACACCGCCCGCGTCCCTGGATCGAGCGACCGTCTCGTCGACATCTTCGGTCGCCAGGTAGACGTTCCACCAGAAATCGGTCGCGTTCTCGTCGGGGTTCGGCATCAGCGCGGCGACCTTCTTCCCGCGCAACAGACACATCGTGTACCGCCCGGACTCTTCGGGTCCGACGTCGAACTCCCAGCCGAAGACCTGCCCGTAGAACGACATCGCCCTTTCCAGGTCGGGGATGCCCAGGTCGATCCAGGTGGGGGTGCCAAGCGGTTGGTTCGTCGTGACGGCGCTCATCGCTACTCCTCAACTGTCGGGTACGTCCGTCGACGCTAGCCTTCGGCACCGACAGGGACCCTGCATTACTCTCCCCCGAGTGATCGATGACGTGACCAGTTCCAAGGGGCTCCGGGCGGGGGCCCTGAGCCTGACCTCCAG
Source organism: Rhodococcus daqingensis (assembly GCF_042665615.1). Classification (NCBI taxonomy): domain Bacteria; kingdom Bacillati; phylum Actinomycetota; class Actinomycetes; order Mycobacteriales; family Nocardiaceae; genus Rhodococcus; species Rhodococcus daqingensis. The sequence continues at coordinate 132,188 of NZ_JBHTCS010000009.1, forward strand.
CGTGGTGATCGGGGTGGCCTCCGCAGGCCCCGCCTACAGCATCGCCGCCACCCTCGGCCTCGTCGTCGCGGCGGTCGGGCTGCAAGCCCCCGTGGTCGCGTTGCTCGCGTTCGTCCCGATCCTGTTCGCCGCGCTCGGCTACAAGGAGCTCAACCGAGCCGACCCGGACTGCGGCACCACCTTCGTCTGGGCCACGCGTGCGTTTGGCCCCTCCTGGGGCTGGATGGCCGGCTGGGCCATCGTGGTCGCGGACGTACTGGTGATGGCGAGCATGGCCCAGGTCGCGGGCCAATACACCTTTCTCCTGTTCGGTGCGGACGGGATCGGCCACGATGCGACCAGTGTTTGGGTGCTGCAGCTCGGGGTCTCGTTCATGGTCGCGATGACCTACCTGTGCTTTCGCGGCATCGACATCTCGGCGCGCTTCCAGTCCGTGCTGCTGACGATCGAGTTCGTGGCGCTGGTGGTGTTCGCGGTGGTCGCCCTGGCCCGGGTGTGGCTCGGCAACGCGGGAGCCGCGGCGCTGACGCCGCAGTGGAGCTGGTTCAACCCCTTCGAGATCGGATCGTTCTCCACGTTCGTCAACGCGATCCTGTTGATGGTCTTCATCTACTGGGGCTGGGACTCGGTGGTGTCCGTGAACGAGGAGACGGTGGACTCACGGCACACCCCTGGCCGGTCCGCGGTCATCTCCACCGTCGTGCTCGTCTCGCTGTACGTGCTGGTGACGGTCGCCGCGCAGTCCTTCGCCGGAGTCGGCACCGAGGGCACGGGGCTGGCCAATCCCGAGCACTTCGACGATTTCTTCGCCGCGATCGGGACCGCGGTGTTCGGCGAGGGCCTGCTGGGGCAGCTGCTCGTGCAAGTGCTGTTGCTCATGATCCTCACCTCGGCGATCGCCTCGACGCAGACGACGATCCTGCCGACCGCCCGCACCACCCTGTCGATGGGCGTGTTCAAGGCGCTGCCGGACCGCTTCGCGACGGTGCATCCCCGATTCCTGACACCGACGGTGTCCACCCTCGCGATGGGCGCGGTGTCCGCGGGGCTCTACATCGCGTTCAACTTCGTCTCCGCGGGCAACCTGATCTTCGACTCGGTGTCCGCGATCGGGATCGCCGTCGGCTTCTACTACGGCATCACCGGGGTGTCCTGCGCCTGGCTGTACCGCGGCACCCTGCGCGAGGGCGGGCGCGCGCTGTGGATGCGGGTCGTCCTGCCGCTGCTCGGCGGCGCGATGCTGCTGTTCGCGGCCGGCTGGACGGCCGTCACCTCCTTCGCCGCGGACTACGGCGAGACCAGCTGGACGCTGCCGTTCGCCCCGCACTGGCAGATCGGTGGCGTGTTCATCCTCGGCGTCGGATCGATGCTGTTGGGCCTGCCGCTGATGTGGTGGTGGCGCAGCCGCAACCGGGCGTTCTTCGACGGCGAGACCATCGAGCGCCGAATGCCCGGATCCGAGGCCCGCGACCGCGAACCGGTCGCCTGAGGTCGCCCTTCGTCCCCGCTACGCCGGCGTCAGATGCGCTTGGCGGACGGCATGACCCGCTTGAGCACCTCGAGCATGGGGCGCTGGTACCACGACCCGAGGACGCGCACCATGAGGTCCAGCCCGCGGGCATCGCCCCCGACGAGCACCCGGGCCCGGTTCTTCGCGACGCCGTCGAGGATGATCTCCGCCGCCTTCTCCGGGCTCATCCTCAGCAGCTTCTCGTTGTAGAGCGCGGTCTCCGCCGCGTCCTTTGTCGGACCCGCGTGCCCGGCGTTGTCGGCGACGTTGGTCTTGACGCCTCCCGGGTGCACACACGTGACGCGCACGGGGTGTCCACCCGCAAGCATCTCCAGTCGCAACGACTCGGTGAACCCGCGCACCGCGAACTTCGCTGAGTTGTAGGCACTCTGGCGGGGCAGGGCGAGAATGCCGTAGAGGCTGGACGTATTGATCACGTGGCCGTCGCCCGACTCGATGAGATGCGGCAGGAAGGCCTTGGTGCCGTTGACGACGCCCCAATAGTCGACGTCGACGACCCGCTCGATGTCCTTGAACTCGGATTCGAGGATGGTGCCGGAGAAGGCGATTCCCGCATTGTTGTAGACCTGGTTGACGACGCCGAAATGTTCGACGACGGCATCGGCATACCGCAGGACCGATTCACGTTCGGACACGTCGAGCCGGTCCGACCTCACCTCGGCGCCCAATTCCTCGAGCAGCGCGACGGTCGCGGCGAGACCCTCGGTGTCCACGTCGGAGACCGCCAGCCGCGCCCCGCGGCGGGCCAGACCGAGTGCCAGAGTTCGCCCCATGCCGGAGCCTGCGCCGGTGACAACTGCGACCCGGCCTGCGAATTCGCTCATGCCGTCAACCTACCCCCACCGTGGGAGCGGGGCGTCCCTACAGGATCGCGACCGCGACGATCAGGCCGAGCGCGACATGCGCGGCGGCGACGACGAGCACCTCGGGGGTGAAGCGTTCCTCGGCGAGAACCTCGCCGATGTCGATGCCGGTGACCAGCTCGATGAACCGCACCGAGAACACCTGCGCGACGATCCCGAGCAGACCGAAGACCAGCGTGTAGATCAGCCCCTCGACCAGCTGGCCCGAGGACGCGAAGATGGCGAGCACGATGATCAGCGCCATGCTCACCATCCCGGCCGCGGTGACCGCGGCCGCGTTGGGCCTGCCCTCACGCACCAGCGTCCGCAGGTGGCCGGGTGTGGTCCAGTCGATGGCATAGAAGCCGAGGACCATCAGCACCAGGCCGACGATCGCGTAGAGCGCGATCGCGGCGACTCCCCTGCCCAGATCGGACCAGTAGTCGCTGCCCAGGGCCAGCACCTCAGTCGTCATCACTTGCTCCGTTTCGGTATGCGTCGGGGGTGGGAGAATGCTGTCGCTACTGCGGAATACGGTGCGGCACGAAGGCCGCACCGTCATCGGTGATCAGCCCCGAGGTCTCCCGGATGCCCAGCCCAGCGGCCGTGTCGCCGACGATCCAGGCGCCGAGCGCGGGCCTCATGCCGTCGAACTCCGGCAGCGGATCGAGCAACTGGTAGACGAAACCCTCGTCGCCGTAGATGCCGCCCGTGGTCGTCTCCATGCCCGCGCCCACGACCGAGATGTTCGCGCCCTCGCGGCCGAGCCTGGGCTTGCGCACGTACTCGGTGAGCTCGTGCGGGTCGTCGAGGTAGGCGGGCAACAGGTTCGGGTGTCCGGGGTACATGCCCCACAGCACGGCCAGGATCGCCTTGTTGCTCAGCAGCGTCTTCCACAGCGGTTCGATCCACATCGTCTCCGGAAGCAGCGCGAGGGCCTTCTTCCCGAAGTCGTCGTCGAGCACCCACTCCCAGGGGTACAGCTTGAACAGGGTCGAGATCGGTGCCTCTTCGAGGTCGACGAACCGGTGCAGGTCCTCGTCGTAGCCGATCTCCTCGATCGCGAGTGCCACCGTGTTCAGTCCCGCCTCGGCGGCGGTCTCCTGGAGATAGGCGACGGTGATGTTGTCCTCACCGCTGGCATCGGCGGACGACCACGAAAAATGGGCCTCGTCGCCGGGCAACCGGTCTCGGATCGCTCCCCATCGCTCGACCAGCGCCTCGTGGAGCGAGTTCCACTGGTCGTCGTCCGGGTGGGTGTCCTTGAGCCAATGCCATTGCAGGATGGACGCTTCGAGCAGCGTGGTCGGGGTGTCCGCGTTGTACTCGAGCAGCTTCGCGGGACGTCGACCGTCGTATCGGAGGTCGAATCGGCCGTAGACGTGCGGGTCGCTGCGACGCCAGGATTCGGCGATCGGACCCCAGGTCCACTCCGGCAGACCGAAGTCGGCGAATCGCTCGGTGAGGATCACGTGCTCGACCGCGTTGAGGCACATCGAGTGCAGCAGTTCGACATCCGCCTCGATCGCCAGGATCTCGTCCATCTCGAACTCGTAGTGCACCGACTCGTCCCAGTAGGGGCGGGCGGTGCCGTCGCCGAGCCGAGCCGGGGTGCCGTAGACCAGGCCCTGGGATTCGACGATCTTCTGCCACCCCGGACGCGGGGTGCTCCGGACTCTGCGCACGTCAGCTCCCACCGCTGCCGGTCGACTTACTGCCGAACCCGCCGCGCTGAATCGTGGTGCCGGACTTGGTCACGACGGTGGTGGACCCCTTGGGGGTGACGACCGTGCCGCCGGTCATCTTGGTGCCCACGCCGCCGCTGCTGCCACCGTAGTAGTAGCGATACGGCGAGCCAGCGAAGATGAACATGCCTGCCATGCCGCCGGTGCCGGGTGTCCCTGTCGTGCAGTACTTCTCGTCGACCTCGACCTCGGTGTTCGGGTCGATACAGGTGGCCTCGACCTCGTCAGAGGACAGCGCGGTGTACCCGAGCGCGACGAGCCCGACCACGCCGACCACCGCGACGCCACCGATCAGTCCCTTGCGCCGCTTCTTGCGGCGTTCCTCGGCCTTGGCCGCGGCCTCTGCCGCCAGCCGCTCCTGCTCGGCGCGGTCCTTGCGGGCCTTGTCCCTGGCGCGCGCCTCCCCGACAGTGGGGGGACGGGGAACGGTGGTCCCTGCTTCCTGACGCCGGATCCGGCCGGCGGAGGGAGCCTGCGTGGTCTCGTCGCCGGCATCCGACCCGGCGGCGGCTGCCGACTGGTCCCCGCCGTTCCGGTCGTCGGGTTCGCCCTGATCGGGTCCCACTCGTCCCTCCCCATCCTCTGACGTCTTCGCACCGAGATTAGCGTTCGTCGAAACCGGTGAGGTTCCCCGTGGCCTCCGACCAGCTCTCCACCACGAGATCGACCTGTCCGGGTGTCGAACCAGACCGGAGCAGCTCCAGCAGCAGCTCGCACTGCGGCCGGGGCCCCTCAGCGATCACGAGCACCCGGCCGTCCGGGCGATTGGTGGCGTGCCCGACCAGGCCGAGTTCGAGTGCCCTCGACCGCGCCCACCACCGAAATCCCACGCCCTGCACGAACCCGTGCACCCAGGCGGTCAGGCGCACCTGCTCCGGTGGGCGCATCGGAGGCTCGCTCAGCTGCTCTTCGGCGGCACGAGCTTGTGCACGCTGCCGTCAAAGCTGGTGGTGTACAACGCCGCCGGATCCCAGCCGGGGCCGGATCCGAACCGGACGGAGCTCGTCAGCGGCAGATCGGAGCCGATCTCGCAGGTGGTACCGGTGGCGGGATCGACCCGCACGACCTTGCCCGCACCGTTGAGCGCCATGTACACGTTGCCGTCGGCCCCGACAGTGAGGTCGTCACCCGCGTTGGTCGCACCGGAACCCGCGACCTTCAGGGTGCGGATCGTGCCGGTGAGATCGGTTGCGTCCAACTCCCGGATCTCGGTGTTCGAATCAAAGGTGTTGCCGACGTAGATGGCCGCGCCGTCCGCCGACACGGCGAGGCCGTTGGCGGAGCCGAGGTCGGTGCGCACCGACGCGGGCGTGTGCGGCTGCGCGGCCGGGATGCGCGTCAGGCCCTGGTCGGACCCGAGGTTCCTGGTGACGAGCAGGTCACCGTTCGCCAGCCGGGCCAGCCCGTTCGGCATGGTCAGGCCCTTGGCGACGGTCGTCTGCTCGCCGGTGTCCAGGTTCACGGACTCGACGGTGCCGTTCTTGCTGTTCGACAGGCCCGCCATCGCGGTGTTCCCGGTGGTGAACAGGACGTTGTCGCCGTGCAGCACGATGCCGCCAGGTCCGGTGAAGTCCGACACCAGCGTTCCGGTCTTGCCGGCCGGGCTCAGCGTGCGGATGGCACCGTCGCCGAACAGGGTGCCCTCCGACAACAGCATCTTCCCGCGGCCGTCGAACGCGAGGTTCTCCAGCATGCCGAACCCGCTGGCGACCTCGCTCGCCGTCCACGGCGTACAGGTCTGCGCGGCGGTGACCGCGGCGGCCGGGGACGACGTCGTGGTCGCGGCGGCGGGGGCGGGCGCCGGGCTCGCGGGCGCCGACGTCGCGGAGGTCGACGTCGCGACCGGCGCGGGAGTCGTCGACGAAACGGCCGACGGCGCAGCCGATCCCGGCAACGGCGCGGTCAGGCCCGGCAGCGAGAAGGGCGGCGCGACGGCCGGTGTCGCAGCGACGGTGGTCGTCGTCGGGGCGGCGGGAGTCGCCGTCGCGGTGGGCGTCGCCGTCGCGGTGGTCGGCGTCGGGGCGGCGGGAGTCGACGTCACCGTGGTCGTCGCCGGCGCGGCGGGAGCGGGCTCGGCGGGAGCAGGCTGGGCGACGGCGATCGGGGCACCCACGACCGCGCCGGTGACCACGAGGGCACCGACCATCGCAACACGAGAGAGCAACATGGCGCCTATTTGATCACGAATCAGTTTCAACCGTCAGGTTCACCACGGTGCCACTTTTCAGAGTTCGTCCGACCGTGCACACCTTGTCCACCGATTTGAGCACCACGGTGACCAGACGCTCCTGCGCCTCGGCGTCGAGTTCGCTGAGATCGACCTCGATGACCTCATCGATTCGGGGGTACACCTCGTTCTCCCGGTCCGCAGCGCCCGACACCCGCACGGTCGCGTCGTAGTTGTCCCCGAGCCTGCGCGAGAGCGGCAGGTCCGAGCTCATGCCGCTGCACGCGGCCAGCGCGATCTTCAGCAGCTCACCGGGAGTGAACACGCCGTCGACCGTCTCCGAGCCGATCAGCACCTCGGCGCCGCGCGAGCTGCGGCCCGTGTAGCGGCGCGTACCGGTGCGCTCGACCCACAACTCGGTGGACGCGGCGGGGACGGGAACGGAACTCTGATCAGCCATGCCCCGAATCCTGCCATCTCACGAAGTCGGCTCCACAGCCGACGTACGGCCTCAGCCGTCCTTGACGGTGGTGGACCGGAACTCGGTCGTCAGCCGGTCGGTGGAGGAGGGCGTGTCGTCCCAGGCCTGGATTCCCCTGATGTCCGGCATCTCCGAGCGGTTGAAGACCGGGTCGAGTCCCTGCTTGCGCTGATCGGTGTAGTGCCGCATCAGCCGGAACGCCAGCACCGACAGCGGTGCGATCGCGACCAGGTTGATCGTCGCCATCACCCCCATCGACAGGTCCGCCAGGCTCCATATCAGCGGTAGCGATCCGACGGCACCGCCGAAGGCGCACAAGACCACCAGCACCCGGAACCCCTGGAGCGCGCCGGTCGACGGTGTCAGGAACCCGATGTTGGACTCACCGTAGTAGTAGTTGCCGATCACCGAGGTGAAGGCCAGGAAGAAGATCGCCACGGTGAGGAAGTGAATCGTCCACTCCCCGAGATGCTCCGCGAGGGCGAGCTGGGTGAGCGATGCGCCTGCCTCGGTCCCGTAGTCGGGGTTGGCCAGCAGGATGATGAACGCGGTCATCGTGCACACGAGCAGGGTGTCGAAGTACACACCGAGACTCTGGACCAGGCCCTGTTTCGCCGGGTGGGAGATCGACGCGGTGGCGCCCGCATTCGGTGCCGATCCCATGCCCGCCTCGTTGGAGAACAGGCCCCGCCGCACGCCCTGCATGATCGCCGCGCCGATGCCGCCGCCGACCACTTCCCTGATCCCGAACGCGTTCGCCACGATGAGGTTCAACATCTCGGGCACCCGGCCGATGTTCATCAGCACCACGATCAGGCCGAGCAGCAGGTAGATCCCGGCGACGAAGGGCACCACCACCTGCGAGACAGACGAGATCCGGCGCACGCCACCGAAGATCACCGCCGCCGTGAGCGCCGCGACCACCACGCCGACGATCACGTTCCACGCACCGTCCGGCCCACCCACCGAGGTGCCGACGGCATCCGCGATCGAATTGGACTGCACGGCAACGAACACGAACCCGTAGGTGACGGTGATGACCACCGCGAAGATCGCGCCCATCCACCGCTTTCCGAGCCCGTACTGCATGTAGTACGCCGGACCGCCACGGAAGCTGTCCTTGTCGCGGACCTTGTACAACTGTCCGAGGGTGGATTCGACGAAGGCGGTGGCACCTCCGACGATCGCCATCGCCCACATCCAGAAGATCGCGCCGGGTCCGCCGACACTGATCGCGATCGCGACGCCCGCGATGTTGCCGGTGCCCACCCGCGAGGCCGCCGAGATGGAGAACGCGCGGAACGAGGAGATCCCGGGGCGACCGTCCGCGAGGTCGTCTGGCTTGTCGGTGATGACCCGGAACATCTCCCGTATCAGGCGAACCTGGACGAAGCGGGACCGGATCGAGAAGTACAGGCCGAGGCCCACGAGCAGGGCGATGATCAGGTACCAGAACTTGTCGTTGACTGCGGAGACGAAGTCTGTCGCCGTGTCCATGAGGGATCCTCTGCTGTCGGAGGTCGATCCTGACAGCGAGGATCATCGCCCCGGGCCGTACGAACGACAACATGCCACGCGGGCATCGAACGCGATCCGCACCCGAATCCACGGGTGGCGGTGCGCTATCGCCGAGTCGGCGCTTGCGCGCCCGGCCCGATGTCGGCCGCCACCGAGGGGCGCGAGCCGGCGAGTTCGGCGAACAACGCGACAACCGGCTGCGGTCGGCCGTAGTAGTAACCCTGTGCGAGGGGAAAGCCCAGCTCCGTGAGAAGAGCGGCCTGCTCCGCAGTTTCGACGCCTTCGGCAATCACCGGGAGGCCCAGCGCGACGCTCAGCGCAGCGATGACGCTCAGCAGGGGCGGCGCAGTCGAATTGGGCGCTATGGACGAGACGAAAGAACGGTCGAGCTTGAGGAAGTCGCTCGGGAGGGCTTCCACTCTGCTCAGCGAGGAGTACCCGGTACCAAAATCGTCGATGGCGATCCGGATACCCCGCTCGCGAAGCCGGCGCACGCTCGCGATGGCGGCGGGCGAGTCTGCGTCGAGCACACTTTCGGTCACCTCGAGCACGAGCTGAGTCGGCGGCCACCCGGTCGCGCGCAGCACCTCGTCGACTCGTGCGACATAGCCCTTCTCGGCTATCTCGAGGCCGGACACGTTGACGTTCAACATCAGGGCATGGCCGCCCACGGCGTCTTGCAGGATGGCCGCATCCAGGCAGGCCCGCCGGAGCACGAACCAGTCCAGACTCCCGATGAGATCGTTTTCCTCGGCGACCCGAATCACTTCCCTGGGAGTGATGTCGGGCCGGGTGGTCGACGTCCACCGCAGCAGCGCCTCGACCCCCACGGTGGTGCCGTCGGGGAGGCTCACGATGGGCTGATACTGCACGTCGAGCGCGCCACGTTCCATGGCCTCGCGAAGCTCGATCGCGAGGGGAGGTCGCTCAGACATTTCGAGGACAGTTCGATTGCGCCCCGCCTGCTTGGCCCGGTACAGCCCGACATCGGCTCGGCAGACGAGGAGGGACGCGGACTCACCCGGCTGCCAGGAGGTGACTCCCGCAGAGCATCCCGGCGCGATCGACTGGCGCAGCTGCTCGGTCAGCGAGATCGCGTCCTGCTCCGTCGCATCCGGAAGTAGCAACGCAAATTCGTCGCCGCCGTACCGCGCCAGTATCCGGCCTGTCCCGAGCAGTCTCGACCAGGAGTCGGCGACCTGCCGGAGCACGGCGTCGCCTGCGCGGTGGCCGTGCTGATCGTTGATCGTCTTGAAGCGGTCGAGGTCGAACATGATCAATGCGGGCCGCCGTCCGGTGCGCGCCGCGCGGGTGATCTCGAGGCTCAGCGTTCGGTCGAACCCTCTCCGGTTCAGCAATCCGGTCAGGACGTCGACTTCCGCGTCTGAGGCCAACCGGCGCAACACCCCCACCACGCATCCGACCACCACCGTCACGCCCGATGCGATCAGGCCGGACCACCAGGGCAATCCGGGACGTACGGCCAGCACCGTCATGCAACAGGCAACGGCGAAGATCATGTGGCCTGCTGCCATCGGCCAGGAGAAGAAGAACGATGCGTCGCAGGCGATGAACACATAGAAAGACGCCAGCGACACCGCCGCGATGGAACTGGTCGATTCATACATCGCCACCGAGATGAGCACGGTGGCGACGGCGACGAGCGGGTGATAGAAGGACGGCTCCAGACGCTCCCCCCACACCAAGACCCCGACCCCGAAGCAGACGGCGGCCACAGCCGACCCGTAGACCACAGCGAGATTGCCGGGTCCGTCGGGCATCAGGGCGGTGAGCGTGAGGCCGAGGAGACCGCCGATGAGAAAGAATCCGCCGGTGGTCCGGGCCATGACCGTAGGGGTGGTCAGCGCCGACGGCATCCGTGCCCGTGCAGCGACCTCACCCCGCAGTCCGGGTAGTTCCACCGTGATCACACTTACATCGATCGAACTGGCGCGACCCGCAGCTTCGGGTGCCCTGCGACCTGAGGCGCCAACTTACCCCTGATCCAAAAATCGTACGCCGACGCTGCCGCGGGGTGCGCGACGAAGTGATCGTTTCCCAGCTCGATTCGCTGGGTTAGGCTCCGAACTGCAGCACCGTCGGTACTCAACAGCGAGCAGCGACGCCAGGATGCAGGTGCGGAAGGCCCTCATGCTGAGCAACGCCAGAAATGTCCTCGTCACGGGTGTTGCGGCGCTGGTTGCGACCGGCCTCACGATCTTCGGGCCGGGCGTTGCCACCGCCGCTCCGATTCCGCCGGGCACACCCGTGCTGAGCAGCGACCTCACCCCGAATCCCACCGGAAAACTCGCCGAGCCGGGAGACGATGTCGCACATCCCGGCGTGACCACCGAATGGTGGTACGCGAGCTTCATGGATCCGCACTCCAAACGCCAGCTCGTCGTCGCGATCTTCACCGCGCCCGTGCCGCTGGTCGGCGCCCTGATGATGTACGGCGACGACGTGAATCCGCTGTCACCAGGGCCGGACGCTCCGTTGCCCCTCGGCTACACGCCGCACCGTGGCGCCGTCATCGACGGGTTGCCCGGGGTGCGCACCGACCGGGGCGAGATGACCTACGACGAGGCTCGCGGGGCGTACCACGTACGTGTGGACTCGCCGTTCAGGGTCGACGCCTGGTTGGACAGGGGTCAGCTCCCCGGGGCCACCGGCCTCATCGATCTGAAGAATCAGGGCCAGTGGATGGGCTGGACCTCTCCCGTCGCGACCAGCGAGGTGACGGGGGCTGCGCTACTTCCCGGCGGTGAACTAATCGACCTGACCGGCTGGCGCGGCTATCACGATCACAACTGGGGCAATTTCACGATGGTCGATCAGCTCGCGGACGGCTGGGAGTGGGGCGTCTCGCACGAGCCGGACGGGGGTGCCTCGATCGTCGCCGGGGTGGTTCGCCGGGGCGCCGAGTGGGTCGGCTCGGTGATCGACGTCCGACCCTCGGGAACGAGGCTGTGCACGAGTTCACGGCTCGACCTCACCGAATGGACGCACGGTTCCGCCCCGCTCGAGGGCGCCACGTTCGCGCTTCCCGGGCGGATCACCGCCACGTGCGGACCGCGGGAGCCGTACCAGTTCTCCAAGACCTTCCACCTCACGGAGCCGGTCGTCGCCGACACCGGGCTGCTCGCACTCAGCCTGGAGGCGCCCTACACCACGGTCGCCGGCTCGGTCGGAATGTTCGAGCACATCCGCAGCCTGGTGGCTCGCATCGAGCAGGCTCAGCGCTTCGAACGAGGTCAGACGCCGACATGAGGACCACCCCCGAGCCTGCCCGCATCCTGATCTCCCGGCGCACCTTCGGGGCCGGCGCGGCCGCACTCGGCGCGGCTGCCTTCCTGCCGTCGCCCCGGGCTCGCACCCACAATCGAGGCAATCGCGTCGCGATTTTCGGTGGCGGAATGTCCGGCCTGGTCGCCGCTCACGAGCTGATCGAACGCGGCTTCGAGGTACACGTGTTCGACGCGAGGCAGGAGATGGGCGGCAAGGCCCGCAGTTTCGGGGTACCGGGCTCACAGTCGGCCGGCCGACGCGAGCTTCCCGCCGAACACGGCTTTCGCTTCTTCCCCGGGTTCTATCGAAACGTTCCGGACTCGATGCGGCGAATTCCGTTCGAGGGCAACAGCGATGGAGTCCTTGGCAACCTCCGCGACATCACCGGTCTGCTCGACGACGATGGCTTCGGTGGTGCCGCAAGCATCGGCCCGGGGCGCTCGGTCGCCGGCTTCCTGCCGGTGGACCTCGCCGCGCTGCGACCCACGGACCGCGGCCGCCTGGCGGACCCGCGCTACCTGGCCGACGTTGTCGGACAGGCGGCAGCACTTCTGATCGGTGTGCCTGCGGATCGGCTTCCGTTCGAACTGGCCGATTTCGGCAGATGCGTTGCGGCCTATGTGACCAGCAGCGCGGAACGCCGGCACACGCAGTGGGACAAGATCAGCTGGTGGGATTTCCTCGGGGCCGGCGACAAGAGCACCTTCTTCCAGGACGCCGTGGCGAAGACGACCAGCGTGGGGTTGGTGGCGGTGAAGCCACAGGTGTGCAGCGTCAGTTCGGCAGGAAACATCGTCGAGGCCTTCGTCTGGAATCTGCTGGTGCCGCTGCCCGGCCCTGACGACGCCTTCGGGGCCCGATTGTTGAACGGGCCCACGTCCGAGGTCTGGATCACCCCGTGGGTGCGCGAGCTCACCCGCTTGGGTGTGCGATTCCACGGCGGACAGGCACTGCACTCCCTGGAAACGGCCGGGGCCACCATCAGCGGGGCACGGTTGATCGACGCAGGCGAGACCGTCCACACGATGGACGCGGATTTCTACGTGTCGGCGATACCGATCGACCGAGCGGTCGGCCTACTGCGGACGACGCCGCTGCTCCGCCTCGATCCGAGCCTGGACGCGATCAAGGAACTGACCGTCGAGTGGATGAACGGCTTGATGATCTACCTGCGCCGGCCACTCGAGGCCGCGAAGGGACCCATCGGGGTCCTCGACCACCCTTGGTCGATCAGCGCAATCGCGCAGTCGCAGGCCTGGAATCGAACGATCGCCGAGCAGTACGGCGACGGCACGGTGTCGGACATCGTCTCGGTGGACATCTCCAACTGGGACGGAATCGGCACGACGGCGATTCCGAAGGCGGCGAAACAGTGCACCAGGGACGAGATCTTCACCGAGGTCTGGGAGACGCTGAAATCCCGCTTCGGTGCCTTCGATCCCGCGCTGTCCGATGCCAACGTGCACTCGTGGTTCCTGGACCCGGCGATCAGCTGGAATGCCGAGGGAAGGACTCACAATGCCGAACCCTTGACCGTGCAGACCGTGAACACATGGGACAAGCGCCCGAAGGGGTCGACGGCAATTCCGAACCTGTTCATCGCGGGCGACTGGATTCAGACCAACGCGAACGTGGTGAGCATGGAGGGCGCGAATCAGGGCGGGCGGATCGCCGCTCAGGCCGTGCTCGACGCCTCGGGCAGGAACGCGGAGGAGGTGGTCCGCTACGACTACTACGTTCCACCGGAGCTCGACGGATTGAAGCGCATCGACGCCGACCGGCATGCGGTGGGCCTGCCCAACATCTTCGAGCGGTGAGCTGATCTACACCTCGAACCGGTACCCCATCCCGGACTCCGTGATCAGGTGCTTCGGCTGCGAGGGGTCGCGTTCCAGCTTGCGGCGCAGCTGCGCGAGATACACACGCAGATAGTGGGTTTCGGTGGCGTACGACGGGCCCCACACCTCCCGCAACAGCTCCTTCTGCCCGACCAGCTTGCCCTTGTTGCGCACCAGCATCTCCAGCATCCCCCATTCGGTGGGGGTCAGGTGCACCTCGTGCTCGTCCTTGATCACCCGCTTCGCGGCCAGATCGACGGTGAACGACTCGGTCACCACCACCGGTTCCCCCACATCGGTGGCGGCGGAGTGTCGACGCACCGCGGCCCGTAGCCGGGCCAGGAACTCGTCCATGCCGAAGGGCTTGGTGACGTAGTCGTCGGCGCCCGCGTCGAGGGCCTCCACCTTGTCGGCCGAGTCGGTTCGAGCCGAGAGCACGATCACCGGGGCGGTGGACCAGCCCCGGAGCCCGGCCAGCACCTCGATGCCGTCCATGTCCGGCAGGCCGAGATCGAGCACGATCACCTCCGGATGCTTCTCGGCGGCGGCCCGCAGCGCCGCGGCCCCGGTCGCCGCGGTCGTCACCTCGTACCCCCGCACGCTCAGATTGATCCGCAACGCCCGCAGGATCTGCGGTTCGTCATCGATCACCAACACCCGTGTCACGCAGTCACCTTCCCGATCCCCGCCAAGTCCACCACCATTGTCAGCCCGCCGCCGGGGGTATCCGTGGCGCTGACCGTTCCGTCCATCGCCTCCACGAACCCCCGCACCACCGATAATCCGAGTCCGACGCCGGTGGTCACGTCCCGATCGCCGAGCCGCTGGAACGAGTCGAAGATCTGGTCCTCCGCGCCGCGGGCGATCCCCGGCCCCGTGTCCGCCACCGTGATCACCACCCGATCCTTCACCGGTGCCGCGGCGATCCGCACCTTCGAGTCCGGGGCATATCGGAGCGCGTTGTCCACCAGGTTCGCCAGTACCCGCTCCAGCAGGCCGCTGTCGGCCATCACCGCATTACCCCCGACATCGACCTGAACGCGGTCCGGGCCCGCCCTGCCGAATCCCGGAGACCCCACCCCGACACCGACCAGGGCCCGATGGACCACCTCTTCGAGGTAGACCGGGCGCAGGGTGGGCCGCACGACACCCGCCGCCAGCCGCGACGAGTCGAGCAGATTTCCCACGAGATTGGTCAGCTGGTCGGCCGACTCCTCCACCGTGGCAAGCAGTTCCGCCGTGTCCTCCGGCGAGAACTCCACGTCGTCGCTGCGCAGGCTGGAGACCGCCGCCTTCACTGCAGCCAGCGGGGTCCGCAGGTCGTGGCTGACCGCGGAGAGCAGTGAGCGTCGCAGCCGGTCGGCCTCGGCGAGCGCCTGTGCCTTGCTGGCCTCCTCGGCGAGCTGACTCTGACGGATCAGTCCCACCGCCTGATTCGCGACGGCGAGCAGTACCCGCCGATCGCGTGCGTGCAGTTCGTCGCCGCGCAGCGCCAGCGCGTACTCGCCGTCGTTGACCTCGCACACGGTGTCGGCCTCGCCGACCGCGGCTGGCGGGTTCGGTCCGACCGAGCTGACCACCTCGGGCCCGCGACGGAGCATGCTCACCGACTGCTGGGCGTATGTCTCGCGCACCTTCTCCAGCAGGGCGGGCAGGTCGGCGCCGCGCAGCACCGACCCGGCGAACAGGGCGAGCAGTTCGGCCTCCTTGGAGGCGCGACGCGCCTCCCTGGCCCGCTTGGCCGCCGCGTCGACTAGCACGGCGACGGCAACGGCGATCACCAGCAGCACCACGGTCGTGATGAAGTTGTCCGGCTCGGCGATCGTGAAGCTGCGCAGCGGCGGGGTGAAGAAGTAGTTCAGCAGCAGCCCCGAGATCAACGCGGACAGGGCCGCGGGCGCGACGCCCCCGAGCAGCGCGACCATGAGCACGACGATGAAGAACAATGCGCTCTCCCCGCCCCACCCGAGGTGCCGGTCCACGAGGCCCATGACCACCGCGGCCGCCGAAGGCACCAGAACGGCTGCGACCCAGGCCAGGATCTTCCGCGAACGGGTGCCTGCCGGCGTCAGTTTGCGCGGCGTGCTCGACTCGCCGTGGGTGACCATGTGCACGTCGATGGATCCGGACTCCTGCACGACGGCCGCACCGATGCCCTCGTCGAAGATGCGGGCCCAGCGCGACCGTCGCGAGGTCCCCAGCACCAGCTGGGTCGCGTTGGCCGCTCGCGCGAACTCGAGCAGGGTCGACGGCACGTCGTCGCCGACCACGCTGTGCAGGCTCGCACCGATGCTGGTCGCCAGCTTGCGCACCTTGCCCATCTCCGGCGCGGACACCCCGGCGAGCCCGTCGCCGCGCACCACGTGCACGACGATGAGCTCGGCGCTGGACTTCGAGGCGATCCGGCCGGCCCGGCGCACGAGGGTCTCCGACTCGGGCCCCCCGGTGACGGCCACCACCACACGCTCCCTGGCCTCCCAGGTGTCGGTGATCTCGTTCTCCGCGCGGTACTTCGCGAGCGCGGCGTCCACCTGATCGGCGACCCACAGCAGGGCTAGCTCGCGCAGCGCGGTGAGGTTGCCACGGCGGAAGTAGTTGCTCAGCGCCGCATCGACCTTCTCCGCGGCGTAGATGTTTCCGTGGGACAACCTGCGACGCAGCGCTTCCGGGGTGACGTCCACGAGCTCGACCTGGGTGGCCGCACGCACGACCTCGTCGGGGACGGTCTCCCGTTGCGTCACCCCGGTGATCTGCTGGACGACGTCGTTGAGGCTCTCCAGGTGCTGCACGTTGAGCGTGCTGAGCACGTCGATGCCCGCGGCGAGCACCTCCTCGACGTCCTGCCACCGCTTCTCGTTCCGGCTGCCGGGGGTGTTGGTGTGGGCAAGTTCGTCGACCAGCACCAGTGCGGGCCTGCGGCGGAGCACCGCGTCCACGTCCAGTTCGGGCATCGTGGTGCCGCGGTAGGCGATCAGCTTCGGCGGCACCACCTCCAGGTCGCCGATCTGCGCGGCCGTGCGGGCGCGGCCGTGGGTTTCCACCACGGCCGCGACCACATCGGTGCCCCGTTCCCGACGGCGATGGGCCTCGCCGAGCATCGCGAACGTCTTGCCCACCCCCGGCGCGGCGCCGAGATAGATACGCAGCTCACCGCGCCTGCGCCTACCTTCGACCTCGACCTCGGAACCGCTACGACTCACTCCGTCATCATCCACCAGTGGACACGTCAGTCGCAGGAAGGCGCGGTCAAGCCCAGCGCGAGGTTCAGCTCGAGCACGTTCACCCGTTCCTCGCCGAGCAGCCCGAGCTGGCGTCCCTCGGTGTTCTCGTCGACGAGCTGGCGGACCCGATCCTCGCCGAGCCCGTTGGCCGCGGCGACCCGGGGCACCTGGATGGCGGCGTAGGCAGGACTGATGTGCGGGTCGATGCCGGAACCGGACCCGGTCACCGCGTCGACGGGAACCTGATCGGGGCGCACGTCCTCCCGCTCCGCGATCGCCGTGCGACGCTCGGCGATGAACGACGCCAGGATCTCGCTGCTGGGCCCCTGGTTGGTCGGCAGGGCGGTCGCCGGGTCGCCCGGCGCGAACGGGTCCTCATCGGAGACCGAACCGGTGACCCTGTTGTGGAAGAACGGATCCGGCGCGCCGGCCTCGACCTGCGGGTCCACGCCGACCCAGCGGCTGCCGACCACGCATCCGTTGCTGTCGCGCACCGGCGAGCCCTCGGCGGATCCGGAGCTGATCCGGCCCACCCCCCACACCGCGGCGGGATAGATCACCCCGAGGATCACGGTGAGCGCGAGCAGCACCAGCAGGCCGGCCCACACCTGTTTCACGAAACCGATAGTGAATCGCATTCAAGCTCACCCAATTCCAGGAATAAGTCGCACGACGAGGTCGATCAGCCAGATGCCGATGAAGGGCGTGATCACGCCGCCGAGTCCGTAGATCAAGAGGTTCCTGCCCAGCAGCTGCGAGGCCGAGGACGGCCGGTACCGCACGCCCTTGAGCGCCAAGGGAATCAGCGCCACGATCACCAGCGCGTTGAAGATCACCGCCGACACGATCGCCGACTGGGGCGTCGCCAGGCGCATGATGTTCAGCGTGTCGAGCTGCGGGTAGATCCCGCTGAACAGCGCGGGCAGGATGGCGAAGTACTTCGCCAGGTCGTTGGCCAGCGAGAAGGTGGTCAACGCCCCGCGGGTGATGAGCAGCTGCTTGCCGATCTCCACCACCTCGATGAGCTTGGTGGGATCCGAGTCGAGATCCACCATGTTCCCGGCCTCCTTGGCCGCGGAGGTACCGGTGTTCATCGCCACACCGACGTCGGCCTGTGCCAGCGCGGGAGCGTCGTTGGTCCCGTCGCCGGTCATCGCGACGAGGCGGCCGCCGCGCTGTTCCTTGCGGATCAGCTCGAGCTTGTCCTCCGGCGTCGCCTCGGCCATGAAGTCGTCGACTCCGGCCTCGTCCGCGATCGCCTTGGCGGTCAGCGGATTGTCCCCGGTGATCATCACCGTCCGGATGCCCATGGCACGCAGCTCGGCGAACCGTTCGGCGATGCCCGGCTTGACCACGTCGGAGAGCTGGATGACACCGAGGACCCTCGGGCTCCCCGCCTCGACCACGGCCACCACGAGCGGCGTGCCGCCGACCTGGGCGATCTCGTTGACGGTGTCGGTCACGGCGGGCGCCACGCCGCCCCCCTGCGACCGCACCCAGGACAGCACGGCGTCGCTGGCGCCCTTGCGGATCTGCGTTCCGGCGGCGCCTGATCCCCCGTCGCTTCGCTCGCCCCCTATGTCGAGACCGCTCATCCGGGTCTGTGCGGTGAACGCCACGAACTCGCCGTTCTTCTCCGCCTCGGTGGGATCCGGGGCGAGCCCGAAGTCCTTGGCGCACAACTCCACGATGCTGCGACCCTCGGGGGTGCCGTCGGCCAGGCTGGACAGTCGCGCAGCCGCCGCGAGCTCCGCCGCGATGACGCCGGGGGCGGGGTGCAGCGCGGTGGCCCGACGGTTGCCGTAGGTGATGGTTCCGGTCTTGTCCATCAGCAGCGTGTCGATGTCGCCGGCCGCCTCGACGGCCCGGCCCGACATGGCCAGCACATTGCGCTGCACCAGTCGGTCCATGCCGGCGATGCCGATGGCCGAGAGCAGGGCACCGATCGTGGTGGGGATCAGACAGACCAGGAGGGCGATCAGCTTGATCGGGTCCTGCTCCTGCCCTGCGTACATGCCCATCGGACCGATGGCGACCACGGCCAGCATGAAGATGATCGTCAGCGAGGCCAGCAGGATGTTCAGCGCGATCTCGTTCGGCGTCTTCTGCCGCGCGGCGCCCTCGACCAGGGCGATCATCCGGTCCACGAAGGAGTGCCCGGGTGCCGCGGTGATCTGGACGACGATCCGATCGGACAGCACGATGGTGCCGCCGGTCACCGCGCACCGGTCGCCGCCGGACTCGCGGACCACGGGCGCGGACTCGCCGGTGATCGCCGACTCGTCGACGGTGGCGATGCCCTCGACGACGTCGCCGTCGCCGGGGATCACCTCTCCCGCCACCACGACCACCCGGTCGCCGACGACCAGCTCGGCACCCGGGACGGACTCGGTTCCGCCGCTTGCCGTGATGCGGTGGGCGGTGGTGTCCTGCTTGACCTTCCGCAGGCTGGCGGCCTGGGCCTTGCCGCGCCCCTCGGCGACGGATTCCGCCAGGTTCGCGAACAGCACGGTGAACCACAGCCAGGCCGCGACCACCCACGAGAACACCGACGGATCGGCGATCGCCATCACGGTGGTGATGACCGAGCCGATGAGGACGACGAACATGACGGGGTTGCGGGCCAGGTGCCGCGGGTCCAGCTTGCGGACGGCGCCGGGCAGCGAGGTGAGCAGCTGCCGCGGATTGAAGATCCCGCCCTGCACCCGGTGCAGGTGGTGGTGATCCTCGCCCGCATCGACCCCGGTGCCCGGGGTGACGCGGGGTCGATCGGTTGTGTTCACACTCATTGAAGAGCCTCCGCGATCGGGCCAAGAGCAAGGGCCGGGAAGAAGGTCAGCGCCGCGACGAGCACGACGGTTCCGGTGAGGAGCCCGGCGAACATCGGTCCGGCGGTGGGCAGGGTGCCCGCGCCCGCCGCCGTCCTCTTCTGCGACGACAGCGAGCCGGCGAGCGCGAGGACGAAGATGATCGGCAGGAAGCGGCCCAGCAACATGCAGACGCCGAGCGAGGACTGGAACCAGTCGCTCGTCACGGTGAGGCCACCGAAGGCGCTGCCGTTGTTGTTGGACGCCGAGGCGAAGGCGTAGAGCACCTCGGAGAATCCGTGGATGGATCCCGGGGTGCCGGGATCGCCGCTGTTGCCCTGGAATCCCGTCGTCGACGACAGGATCACGGTGATACCGGTTCCGATGAGGACCAGCGCGGGCATGACCAGCACCGAGAGTGCGGCGAGGGTGATCTCCCGCTGCCCCAGCTTCTTGCCGAGGTACTCGGGGGTCCGTCCGACGAGCAGGCCGCCGACGAACACGGCGATGAGGGCCAGGACCAGGATGCCGTACAGGCCGGTGCCGACGCCGCCTGGCGCGATCTCGCCGAGCAGCATGTTCAGCAGCACGGCACCGCCACCGAGCGGCGACATGCTGTCGTGCGCGGCGTTCACCGCGCCGGTCGAGGTTCCCGTGGTGCTCACGGCGAACAGGGCTGTGCTCGGGATACCGAACCTGACCTCCTTGCCCTCCATCATGGCGCCCGCCGCGGTGGCCGCGACGCCGCGCTGGCCGGACTCGGCGGCGAGGGTGACGGCCAACAGGCCGGACCAGAGGATGCCCATGACGGCCAGGAGGGTCAGGCCCTGCTTGCGGTCGCCGACCATGGTGCCGAAGGTGCGGGTCAGTGCCACCGGGATGAGCAGGATCGCGATGATCTCGACGATATTGCTCAGCGGCGTCGGGTTCTCGAAGGGGTGCGCCGAGTTCGCGGCCAGGATGCCGCCACCATTGGTGCCGAGCTCCTTGATGGCCTCCTGCGAGGCGACCGGGGCCAGCGCGTTCGTCACGGAGTTGCCGTCGAGCCCGGTGGACCCGAACCCGCTGTGGAACGACTGGATCACGCCCTGGCTCAACAGGATCAGCGCGATGACGAACGAGATGGGCAGCAGGATCCGGAGGCAGCCACGGGTCAGGTCCACCCAGAAGTTACCGATCTCGCCGCCGCGGGAGACGCGGACGAAGCCGCGGATCAGCGCGGCCGCCACCGCCATGCCGACGGCGGCGGAGACGAAGTTCTGCACCGCCAGGCCGATCGGCTGGGTCAGATTGCTCATCGTGGTCTCGGGCGCGTAGGACTGCCAGTTGGTGTTCGCCACGAACGATGCTGCGGTGTTGAACGCCATCGCCGGGCTCACGCCGGCCAGGTCGCCACTGAGCGGCAGCACGCCCTGGACGCGCTGCAGGAAGTAGAGGAACAGCACGCTCGCGGCCGAGAAGCCGAGCAGGCTCCCGGCGTAGCCGTACCAGGTCTGGTCGGCGCGGGCGTTGATGCGGCAGAGCCGGTACAGGACCGTCTCGATGCGCAGATCCCCGGAACGGAGATCGGTGTCGGTGGTGTAGACCTTGGCCATGTAGTCACCGACGGGGACATACAGAATCGCTAGCACGGCGATCACCAGTGCTATCTGCAGTCCCGCAGCAAGCGCGGGATTCATGTATCAGAACCTCTCGGGGTCAAGAAGCGCGATCAGCAGGTAGATCACGAGGGCCGCCGCGATGGCGATCAGGATGACGCTGAGCGTCCCACCGGCGGTCACTGCGCACGCTTTGTCTGCAACCCGCGCAGCACCAGCGCGCAGAGACTGAAGGTGCCGATGATGAGCGCCACGTAGGCCAGATCAGCCATGACAGTTCCTTTTCGAAAGTCTCGTGCCCGCCGTCCGTCGGCGGGTTCCGTCCCCGATTTCGGGCACAGTGCAGCGTGCTCCCGGCCGGGGACGAATTGGGACTTCCTTACGGCTCGCTAACGCCGCTACCTGGGCTGTTGACGCGTTCTTTACGCATATGCGACGGCGATCACGGAGCACCGTGCGCGAGCCGCCGCACCGATGCCGGCACCGGGGTGAGTTCATCCACCCATGGCGCCGGGATCGGCGCGCCTGTCACGGTCCGCAGCGGCACGACACCCGCCCACTCGCCATGGTCGCCGCCCGGACCGCTCGGCGGTGCATCGCGCACCTTCACGGTCCACTGGCCGGCGGCGATCGGCAGCGCGATGGTCAGGGTGGCGGCGAGTTCCTTCTTGGTGTGGGTGCGCACCTCGGCGCCGCGTCCCGGGATCAGGGCATCCGAGAGTGCGGTCAGAGCGTTGGCGGACTCGTCCGGTGACAGCGCCGTCAGGTGCCCACGGACCACAGCGGAGCGGTAGTTGGCCGACGAGTTGAAGAGGTTGTCCGCCACCACGATTCCGTCGAGCATGGCGACGCAGAGCGCCGCAGGCGCGCCCGCGGCGACCTGACGCAGGGCGCCTGCTCCGGTGGATCCGTGCAGAAGGATCCGGTCGCCGTCCCTGGCATAGAGCATCGGCACCGCCCACGGCATGCCGTCGACGACGGTGGCGAGGGTGGGCCCATGGCCCGCCACCCGCACGACGTCCAATTGACGCTGACGCTGCCGCCCACCGGTGAGGCCCTCCGGCACCGCATCGCGGAGGCGATCATCGACGCGATCCGGCTCGGCCGGCTCCACCCCGGCGATGCGCTGCCGCCGACCAGGGCGCTCGCGGCCGAGCTGCGCGTGGCCCGGGCAGGCGTGGTCGAGGCCTACGACGAGCTCTGTGCGGCCGGATATGCCTGCGCGAGGCCGGGATCCGGGACCCTGATCGCGCCTGGCGCCGACGCCGCGGCCGCGGCGGGCGCCGGCTCCCACGTGTCGGACCGTCCGGCGCCGGTCCCCGTCACCGAACCGACCCCGGCGTCGCCGACGTGGGACCTGACCCCGGGATGCCCGGACACCGGCCTCATCTCCCCAGATGATTGGCGGCGCGCCTGGCGCTCGGCCGCGGCGGCGCCGATCCGCCCGCACCCACCCGGCCCGAACGGCCATCCGGAGCTGCGCCGCGCCCTGACGGTGCACCTGCGGCGCACTCGCGGGATCGTCGCCCACCCGGACGAACTGGTCATCGTCCCCGGCGTCAACGCCGCGCTGCGCGCCCTCGCCGCGGCCGCCGACCTCGCCGGACAGGAGGTCGCATTCGAGGAGCCTGGGTACCGCAAGGCCCGACTGACGCTCGAAATCGCGGGCGCTCGCCTCCGCCCGGTCACGGTGGATGAGGACGGCCTCGACCCGGCCGCGCTGCGCGAATCGGATGCGGCCGTGTATTGCACTCCGGCGCACCAGTATCCACTCGGCGCACGGATGCCGGTCTCGCGCCGGGCCCGGCTGGTCGCCCTGGCGCGCGAATCCGGGATGCTGATCATCGAGGACGATTACGACGGCGAGTTCCGCTACGACGTCTCGTCCCTACCCGCGCTGCGGAGCCTCGAGGGCGGCGACGCTTGCGTCGCCTACGTCGGTACCGCATCGAAGATCCTCTCACCCTCGATCCGCCTGGCCTGGCTGCTCCCGCCACGACCGCTGCTGCGCGGGGTACACGACTCGCTCCGGCTCAGCGGCGAGAACGCCTGCGAGGTCACGGGACTCGCACTGTCGGAGTTCATCGATTCCGGCGCCCTCACCCGGCATCTCGCTCGCGCGTCGCGCACCTACTCGGCGCGGCGGACGGCACTCGTCGGTGCCCTCCGGAGCCAGCGCGACCTGATGGAACAGCCGGGGGTCGATCTGGCGGGCATCGAGGCGGGGCTGCACGTGGTGCTGCGCCTGCCCGACGGGGTCGACGACGAGGCCATCGCCGCCGCGCTCGGCGGCCACGGCCTCGCCGTACCGGGACTGGCCCCGTACCGCACCACCGTCGACGGCCCGCGCGGGCTGATGTGCGGATACGCGCGGCTGCCGGAGACCCGGGCCGAAGCCGCGGCCGAGACGATCGCCCGGGTCGTGGGTGGTCACCTGCGCTGACCGTGGTGTGGATTCACCGGCGGGTGCACCGATGTCCGTTCGGCCAATCCCGGGACAGTGTCTGAGTCAGACGGTTACAGTCACCCACATCGCGACCCGTCGGCGCTGACATCTGGGGGGATGCTTGTGAAGCTCACGCGACCGGCTCTGCTTGCCACCCTCGTTCTGATCGTCGGGATCGCCCTCCCCGGCCAGCTCGCCGGCGCGCAGACACCGCAGGAGTTACTCGACGTGCACCGCGAGGCGGTCCCCCGCGCCGAATGCGGGCCCGGTTCGGCACCGGAGCCCGGATTGCAGGGCGAGGTCACGGTGGCGGACCGCGCGAGCGGCCGCAGCACGGCCGGGTACAGCTGCAACGCCGCGCTGGTCGGCCGGTTCCAGGGCACCGGCGGCGGCATCGTCAGCGCGTCGTACCGGAATTGCGCGTACATGGGGTCGTTCTGGCCTTCCCAGGGCCTGGGACCGACCCAGCCGGGGGTGCAGGTCATCGACGCGTCGGATCCTGCCAACCCGAGGCTGTCGACCACCCTGACCGAGCCGGCGATGGCGGGCGGCACCTGGGAGACCTTGAAGGTCAACGAGGAACGCGGCCTGCTCGCCGCGACCGGGGTCGGCCTCCTGGAGGCGGTCGGCTACTTCTCGGTCTACGACATCTCCGAGGACTGCGCACACCCGCGACTGCTCAACACCGGCGTCGGGAGCCAGTTGACGCTCCCGCTGCCGATCACCACCCACGAGGGCGGCTTCTCCCCGGACGGGAACACCTACTGGGCCTCCGGCATCGCACCCGGGCTCCTGCACGCGATCGACATCAGCGACCCGGCACACCCGCGGGTCGTCTGGCAGGGCCTGACCGGGCTCGAGGAACACGGTTTCGGGGTGAGCGATGACGGCAACAGGCTCTACCTCTCGCACCTGGCGGGTGTGACCATCCTCGACGTCCGCGCGGTCCAGCGCCGCGACCCGAATCCGCAGGTGCCGCACGTGTCTCGGCTGTTCTGGAGCGACGGCCAGATCACCCAGCACAGCATCCCGGTCTCCTTTGACGGGCACCCCTACATCTTCTCCGTGGACGAGTTCGGGTCCGGCGGCGTGAAGGCCCTCGACCTCGCGGATGAGCAGAACGTGAAGGTCGCCGCGAACATCAAACTGGAGATCAACCTGCCCCAGAACATGGACCGCTGGTCGAGCTCGAGCCAGGGCAACTCGATCTTCGGCTACGAATCGCACTACTGCTCGGTGGACCGACCGCAGGATCCGACCACCCTCGCGTGCGGTTGGGTGCAATCCGGGATCAGGGTGTTCGACGTCCGCGACCTGGACGACATCCGCGAGATCGCGTACTACAACCCACCCGCGCAGACGAACAAGCATTTCGAGCTCGCGAACTCCCCGCACGCCGTCGCCTCCATCGCAGGCGTGCCTGCCAGCGGCTTCCTTTCCGTGGGTCGCGCGCTGCTCGAGGAGAAGCTCGACCCGCTCGCCACCCTCGGCCCGCGGGCACGCCTGTTCGGCACCGACCTCTCGGCCGACTGGTGCCTGTCGCCGCCCGAGTTCCACGGCGACCAGCTCTGGGTCACCTGCTCCGACAACGGATTCATGGTCCTTCAGCTCACCAACGACGTCTACCCGATCCGGTAGCGCCACATGCGTCGACGGTGGATCTCCCTCGCTCTCTCCGGCTGCGCGATCGTCGGGCTCGTGGGTTTCGGTGTCGCGGCGGGAATGTGGTTCCAGGCGCGGGCCGACCGAACCGACGGCGCGATCGCCCTGTCCGATGCCGAGGTCGGCTTCGTGCAGGACATGGCGGCCCATCACGAGCAGGCCATCCTGCTGACACAGAACCTCTCGGACCAGGTGAGCCCGAACCTTCGGGTGCTGTCCGACCAGATCGAGCTCGAGCAGATGCGCGAGATCGGCGAACTGCGCGGCTGGCTGCGGTTGTATTCGCTTCCGCCGCAATCCCCGTCACCCATGCTCTGGATGGCCGCGGATGCGGGAGGGCACCACGGAAAGATGCGGCCATCCGAGGCCGGCGGTCAGACCGCCACCATGCCGGGGATGGCCGGCTGGCAGGACATCGACGGGCTGCGCGGACTCACCGGCCCGGAGGCCGAGGTGCGCTTTCTCCAGCTGATGGTCCGGCATCACAACGGCGGCATCGACATGGCGACCGCAGGCTTTCGGGTCGGCGCGCTGCCGGCGGTGCGGCAGGCTGCGCTCGCCATGGTCAAGTCCCAGTCCGAGGAGATCGAGGTCATGACCGGGATGCTTCGCGCCCGGGGTGCGGACCCATTGCCGTATCCGTGATCGACGACTCACACCTGCTCGGCCGCTTCCATGTCGAGGATCTTCTCCAGCATCTCCTCCAGTTCCCGGATCGCGGCCACGCCCGGGATAGCGCCGAGGCTGCCCAGTGCCGCGTTCAGCGCGGCCAGAAGGGCCCGAAAGGCCCTGCGCCCGATCGTCCCGCCTCCGCGGACGACCCCCATCACCTCGCTGCGGCCGGCCAGCTCGATCACCGAGAGGGTGAAGTCGCGAGGGGCGCCGTCCCAGCCCGCCGATTCCAACGCGGCAATCACGGTGTCGGCGTGGAAATCCGGGTCCTCGCCGCCGAGTGTGCGGAGCGCCGACCGCCCCTGGTTCGCCACGAGTCGTTCGACCGCCGAAGCGAACTGGCGCCGGAGGTCCGCGTCGGGCACGACGGGACTCTGCCCGCCGCTGTCGTCACCGAGGGTCGCATCCGCTTGCGCTGACCAGCGCAACACCAGCAGGACGTCGTCGACGAGCTGACGCACCGTGAGCATGTCGTCGTAGTCGGCCACGGGGCCTCCTCACCGAGTGACACTGCACCCAGTCTGCGCGTCGCGTGTGTGGCCTACAAGCCTCGCGGGCGCGGCTGGCACTTCGGGCAGCTGTAGGAGGACCTGTTCATGAACTTCTCCCGCCGGATGGGCGCACCGCAGCGCGGGCAGGGCAGGTCCTCGCGACCATAGGCGGACAGCGATCGGTCGAAGTAGCCGGACTCCCCGTTCACGTTGACGTACAGCGCATCGAACGAGGTTCCGCCCTGCGCCAGCGCCTCGCCCATCACGTCGGTCACCGAGTCGAGCAGCAGACGGACCTGCCTGCGGGACAGCCGGTCCGCCGGCCTGTTCCCGTGAATCGCGCTGCGCCACAACGCCTCGTCGGCATAGATGTTGCCGACCCCGGACAACACCGTCTGGTCGAGGAGGACACGCTTGATCTCGCTGCGCTTGCCGCGGATCGCCGCGACCACCGCGTCGGGGTCGAACTCGGGGTCGAGGGGATCCCGAGCGATATGAGCCACCGGCTCGGGCAGCGCGGTGCCGCCCACCTCCACCATCGAGGCGAGCGCCCAGCCGCCGAAGGTGCGCTGATCCACGAAGCGGAGTTCGGTGCCGTTGTCCAGCGCGGCCAGGATCCGCAGGTGCTTCTCACGGGCCGCGCTCGGCGGCTGGACCAGCATCTGGCCACTCATCCCGAGATGGACCACCACGGCCAGGTCACCGGGTGCCACCTCGAGCCAGAGGTACTTGCCGCGACGACTGGCGCCCGTGACCGCGAGGCCGGTCAGTTGGGCCGCGAGGTCGTGACCGCCGAGGACGTGACGCCGCACCGCGCGCGGATGCAGGACCTCGACGGCATCGATCCGGGACCCGACGACGTGAGCCGCGAGCCCGCGCCGGACCACCTCGACCTCGGGCAGCTCCGGCACGGCGTCAGCCGTCCTGGTCGGAGTCGCCCTCCGAGAGGGACTTCCAGGCGGTACTGGCCGCCTTCTGCTCGGCTTCCTTCTTCGAGCGCCCGACACCGACACCGAGCGGGCTCCCCGCGACCACCACGGTCGCGGTGAACTCCTTGTCGTGATCGGGCCCGGTCGCGCTGATCTCGTAGACCGGCACACCCGCACCGCGCTCCGCGGTCAGCTCCTGAAGGCTGGTCTTCCAGTCGAGGCCCGCGCCCAGCTTGGGTGCGCGCTCGAGGAGGTCGCCGAACAACGACAGCACCACGGTCCGTGCGACGTCGATGCCGTGCTGGAGGTGCACCGCACCGAGCAGGGACTCCATCCCGTCGGCCAGGATGCTCGCCTTACCGCGGCCCCCGGTCATCTCTTCGCCCTTGCCGAGCAGCAGATGTGCGCCGAGGCCACCATCGCCGAGGCCGCGGGCGACCTCCGCGAGGGCGTGCATGTTGACGATGCTGGCCCTGATCTTGGCGAGTTCGCCCTCGGACTTGTCCGGATGCGAGATGTAGAGCTTCTCGGTGATGGTGAGTCCGAGCACGGAATCGCCGAGGAACTCGAGCCGCTCGTTCGTCGGCAACCCGCCGTTCTCGTACGCGTACGAGCGGTGGGTCAACGCGAGCGTGAGCAGCGATTCGTCCAGGACAACGCCAAGAGCGGCGAGGAGGGAATCGTGCTCCCCCTCGCCGCCGGCGGGTGCTGCGTTACTACTACTTGTCACTGCGCGACTAGACCGCAGCGGTGACCTGACGACCCTTGTAGGTGCCGCAGGAGGGGCACGCAATGTGGGGCAGCGTCTTCTCGCCACAGCCACGGTTCGGGCAGGTGATGAGGGTGGGCGCAGTGGTCTTCCACTGGCTGCGACGCGACCTGGTGTTGGATCGCGACATTCTGCGCTTGGGGACAGCCACTTCTACTTCTCCTCGGCTTCGGTGTTCACACGACTCGTGCTGGGCTGGGATGATGCATCCTCAGCGTCGAACTTCCCCGCGAGGGCAGCCCAGCGAGGATCAAGTATCTCATGCCCATGCCCAGATTCTGCAATCGCCAGGCGAACCCCACATTCGGGGCACAGTCCCTGGCAATCTTCGCTGCACAACGGCTGCAGCGGAAGTTCTAGCCCGGCCGCGTCGACGATGACCGGCTCGAGGTCGATCAGGTCGTCGACGATGCGGTAGACCTCATCCTCTTCGGTGGTCGCCTCGGTGGTGCTGTCCGGGTAGGCGAACAGCTCCGTCAGGTAGATGTCCAGCTCGCCCGCGAACGGTTCGAGGCAGCGCGAGCACTCCCCCTCGGTGGCCGCACGGACGGTGCCGGTGACCAGCACTCCCTCCGAGACGGATTCCAGGCGCAGGTCGAGTTCGACCTCGCCGCCGACCGGCACCGCGACCAGGTCGAGGCCGATCCGGGAGGCGGTGGGGACCGTGCGGGTGACCGTGGTCATCGACCCGGGGCGACGTCCGAGGCTGAGGGTGTCCAGCACGAAGCCACCGACCTGCGGACGGTGCGAGGTGGAGCGGTGGGAGGACACGCGACATCGCTTTCGTTCAAGCAACTGACAAGAATGGGCAACCACCCCAGGGTACGCGATATCGACCGGCGGCCGAAATCGAGGAACCCGGGCCGACTCAGCGACGACGCGCGGCGTGCCGATCCTCCGGCTCGTCGTAGTCGGGGATCCCGGATCCGGTGCGCAGCTGCTGGCGGCCCCGGCCCACCGAGCGGATGGTCCCGGAGAGGAACTCCTCGAACTCCGCGAGCTTGCCGTCGACGTACAGGTCGCACTCGCCCCGCAGTCGGTCCGACTCCGCGTGCGCCGAATCGATGACACGCGCCGACTCGGCGTGCGCGGCCTGCACCACCTCGGTCTGCGACACCAGCCGCTCCTGCTCGGCGCGGCCGTCCGTGACCGACCGGTCGTGCGCGGCGCGGCCGGATTCGACCAGGCGCTCCGTCTCCGCCGCGGCCCGTCCGGTGAGGGTGTCGTACTCGTGCTGCCCCTCCGCGATGGTTCGGTCGGCCTCCTCGCGCGCGTCGGCGACCAGTTCCTCGGCGTGCGCCTGCGCCTCGGAGACCATTCGGTCGGCCTTCGCCTTGGCGTCGGCGAGGATCCGGTCGGCGTCGGCGCGCGATTCGGACAGGGTGGCCGCAGCCTCCGCGTCGGCGCTCGTGACTGCCTTCTCGGCGTGCGCGCGGGCGTCACCGACGAGCTTGTCCCGGTGGTCGAGCACATCCTGCGCGTCGTCGAGTTCGCCGGGAATCGCCTCGCGAACGTCGTCGAGGAGCTCGAGCACATCGCCGCGGGGCACCACGCACCCCGCCGTCATCGGGACCCCGCGCGCCTCTTCCACGATCGCGACGAGCTCGTCGAGCGCCTCGAATACCCGGTACACGCCAAACCCCAATCGTCGACGACGGCTTACCGAACCAGTCTGCCCGTCGCGCCGCCCACGGGCGCGCCGCCACGCCCGGTGTGTCGAGGATCTACTGCTCCGCGGCGCGTTCGGCCAGCCGGGCCAGCAACCGCTCGTGCACCTTCGCGGGCACCATGTCCGCGACGTCGCCGCCGTAGGTCGCGACCTCCTTGACCAGCGAGCTGGAGAGGTAGCTGTAGCGCGGGTTCGTCGCGATGAAGAGAGTGTCGACGCCGGTGAGCTTGTGGTTCATCTGCGCCATCTGCAGCTCGTAGTCGAAATCGTTGGCACCGCGCAGGCCCTTGACGATCGCGCTGGCGCCGTTGGCCTTTGCGTAGTCGACGAGCAGTCCCTGCCAGGCATCGACCCGCACGTTCGGCAGATCCGCGATGGCCTCGCGCAGCATCTCGAGGCGTTCGTCGATGGTGAACAGCCCCTTCTTGTTCTTGTTCACCATCACCGTGACGATGACCTCGTCGAACTGGACCGCCACCCGGCCGATCACGTCGAGATGCCCGTTGGTGATGGGATCGAAGGACCCGGGGCAGACCGCACTGCTCATGACTGCAGACCGTAACAGGCGATCTCGATCCGGGTCTCGCCGTACTTGCGCACCCGGTCCGCGGACAGGCCCGCCGGCCACACCGTTTCCGGCGATCGCGAGGACCGCTCGAGCACGACGAGTGAGTCCTCGCCGATCCAGCCACCGGAGACCAACGCGCCCAGCACCGATCCGACCTCGTCCTCGCCCATCGCGTACGGGGGGTCCAGGAAGACCAGGTCGTACTCGCGGTCGGGACTGCCCGCGACAACCGCCGCCACCGGCGCGGACCGCACCACCGCGCCCGGCAAGCCGAGTGTCGCCACGTTCTCGCGCGCCACCGCGGCGGCCTTCGCGTCCGACTCGACCAGCACGACGTGCTCGGCCCCCCGCGAGAGTGCCTCCAGCCCAAGCGCTCCCGAGCCGGCGAACAGGTCCAGCACCGAAGCACCGTCGAGGTGCATGCGGGCGTCGAGCGAACTGAACAACGCCTCCCGCACCCGTTCCGAGGTGGGCCGGGTGCCCTTGGGCGGGACCCGGAGCCGGCGCCCACCCGCGGCGCCGGCCACGATCCGGGTCACTGCGGTCCGTCCTCCTCCGTCGACACGAGGGAGATCACGGCCAAGAGGTCGCCGCCCTCGACCTGCTGGACCGGAGCGATCGCGAGCCTGCTCACGACGCCTCCGCGGGTGGCGGTGATCGCCGCCTCCATCTTCATCGCCTCGATCGTCGCGATGGTGTCGCCAGCGGAAACCTTCTGTCCCTCGGCGACGACGAGGGTCACGACGCCGGCGAACGGCGCGGCGACGTGACCGGGGTTGCCCCGGTCCGCCTTCTCCGCCGCGGGGATCTCGCTGGCGATCGAGCGGTCGCGCACGGACACCGGACGCAACTGGCCGTTGAGGATGCACATCACCGTGCGCATGCCGCGCTCGTCGGGTTCGGAGATCGCCTCCAGCCCGATGAGCAGGTCGACGCCGGGTGCCAGCTCGACACGGTGCTCCTCGCCGCGGCGCAGGCCGTAGAAGAACTGGTTCGCCGACAGCCTCGAGGTGTCGCCGTACTTCTCGCGGTGCTCGAGGAACTCGCGGGTGGGGCCGGGGAACAGCAGCCGGTTCAGGGTGCCACGACGCTCATCCGGGGATCCGTCGAGTCCGGCCTGGTCCTCCGCGGTCAGCGGCGTCTCGGGCTTCGCGTCGCCGCGGCCCTCGAGCGCCCTGGTGCGGAACGGCTCGGGCCAGCCACCGGCCGGGTTGCCCAGCTCGCCCCGCAGGAACCCGATCACGGACTCCGGGATGTCGTACCCCGCGGGGTTCTCCGCGAACTCGTCGGTCGAGACCCCCGCGCCGACGAGATGCAGCGCCAGGTCGCCGACCACCTTGGAGGACGGGGTCACCTTCACCAGGCGGCCGAGCATCCGGTCCGCCGCCGCGTACTTCGCCTCGACCTCCTCGAACTGGTCCCCCAGCCCGAGCGCGATGGCCTGCTGGCGCAGGTTCGACAGCTGACCGCCCGGGATCTCGTGCGTGTAGACGCGACCGGTGGGGGCGGGCAGCCCGGACTCGAACGGCGCGTACACCTTTCGCAGCGCCTCCCAGTACGGCTCGAGGTCGCAGACGGCCTGCAGGTCCAGGCCCGTGTCGCGCGGCGTGTGGGCGGCGGCCGCGACGATCGCCGACAGCGCCGGCTGGCTGGTCGTGCCCGCGAGCGCGGCGCTGGCACCGTCGACGGCGTCGGCCCCCGCCTGCCACGCCGCCAGGTAGGTGGCCAGCTGGCCGCCCGGGGTGTCGTGGGTGTGCACGTGCACGGGCAGGTCGAAGTTGCTGCGCAGCGCCGACACCAGGGTGGTGGCCGCCGGAGCGCGCAGCAGCCCGGCCATGTCCTTGATGGCCAGCACGTGGGCGCCCGCGTCCACGATCTGCTCCGCCAGCTTCAGGTAGTAGTCGAGGGTGTAGAGGTCCTCGTTCGGGTTCGACAGGTCACCGGTGTAGCTCATCGCGACCTCGGCGACCGCCGTGCCGGTCTCGCGGACCGCGTCGATGGCCGGCCGCATCTGGTCGACATTGTTGAGCGCGTCAAAGATCCGGAAGATGTCCACGCCCGTCGAGGTGGCCTCGCGCACGAACGCGCGGGTGACGGTCTCGGGGTAGGGCGTATAGCCGACGGTGTTGCGCCCGCGCAGCAGCATCTGCAGGCAGATGTTCGGCATCGCCTCGCGCAGCGCGGCGAGCCGCTCCCACGGGTCCTCGTGCAGGAAGCGCAGCGCGACGTCGTAGGTCGCGCCGCCCCAGGCCTCCACCGACAGCAGCTCGGGCGTCATCCGGGCGACGTGCCCGGCGACGTCGAGCAGGCCGCCGGTGCGCACCCGGGTCGCGAGCAACGACTGGTGCGCGTCGCGGAAGGTGGTGTCGGTGACGCCGAGCGCGTCCTGCGCCCGCAGCGCGGCGGCGAACCCCTCGGGACCGAGCTCCACCAGCCGCTGCTTCGAACCCGCGGGCGGCGGTGTGGTCAGGTCGATCTTGGGCAGCTTGTCGTGCGCGTAGATCGTCGTGGGCCGTTCGCCGTGTGGCTTGTTGACAGTCACGTCGGCGAGGTAGGTCAGGATCTTGGTGCCGCGGTCCGCGGACGCCCTCGAGGTCAGCAGGGCCGGGCGCTCCTCGATGAACGAGGTCGTCACGTTGCCCGCCCGGAAGTCCGGGTCGTCGAGGACGGCCTGCAGGAACGGGATGTTCGTGGCCACGCCGCGGATCCGGAACTCGGTCACGGCCCGTCGCGCCCTGGCGACGGCGGCGGGCAGGTCCCGGCCGCGACAGGTGAGCTTGACCAGCATCGAGTCGAAGTAGGCGCCGACCTCGGCGCCCAGGTTCGCGCCGCCGTCGAGGCGCACGCCTGCGCCGCCGGGGGTCCGGTACGCGGTGATCCGGCCGGTGTCGGGGCGGAATCCGTTGGCCGGGTCCTCGGTGGTGATGCGCAGCTGCAGTGCCGCGCCGCGGAGCTTGATCGAGTCCTGGGACAGCCCGAGGTCTGCCAGCGTCTCGCCGGAGGCGATCCGGAGCTGGGCCTGGACCAGGTCGACGTCCGTCACCTCCTCGGTGACGGTGTGCTCGACCTGGATGCGCGGGTTCATCTCGATGAAGACGTGGTTGCCGCGGGTGTCGAGGAGGAACTCGACGGTGCCGGCGCAGCTGTAGTTGATCTCCTTGGCGAAGGCGACCGCGTCGGCGCAGATCCGCGCGCGCAGCTCCTCCGGCAGGTTCGGCGCGGGCGCCAGCTCGATCACCTTCTGGTGACGTCGCTGCACGCTGCAGTCTCGCTCGAACAGGTGGATGACATTGCCCTGACCGTCGGCCAGGATCTGCACCTCGATGTGCCGCGGGTCGACCACGGCCTGCTCGAGGAACACGGTGGCGTCACCGAAGGCGGACTCCGCCTCCCTGGCCGCGGCCTCGATCGCCTCACGCAGCTGAGCGCGCTCGCCGACGCGGCGCATGCCGCGACCACCGCCACCCGCGACCGCCTTGACGAACAGCGGGAACTGCATGGACTCGGCGGCGGCGAGCAGCTCGTCCACGTTCGCGGAGGGCTCCGACGAGGAGAGCACGGGGAGGCCGGCGGCCTTCGCGGCGGCGATCGCGCGGGCCTTGTTGCCGGTCAGCTCGAGCACCTCGGCGGACGGGCCGACAAAGGTGATGCCCTCGGCGGCACAGGCCGCGGCGAGGTCCGGATTCTCAGAGAGGAAGCCGTAACCGGGGTAGATGGCATCGGCGCCCGCCTTCTTCGCCGCCGCGACGATCTCGGCGATCGACAGGTAGGCCCGGACCGGGTGCCCCTCCTCCCCGATCTGGTAACTCTCGTCAGCCTTCAGACGGTGGACCGAGTTGCGGTCCTCGTACGGAAAGACAGCTACGGTTCCCGCGCCCAGCTCGTAGGAGGCACGGAACGCCCTGATCGCGATTTCCCCGCGATTGGCAACCAAAACTTTTGAGAACATCGCTGAAAATTACCCTTGCTCTCGTACCGCTCGCCGGACGGCGTCCTAGCATCCGGGAAATTTCCGCATACTCGACCCGCTGTAACGATGCAGTACGCTACCGGCCCCCACCTCACAGGACTACGGCACCCGCCGTGAACTGCGGATTCGACTTCTTCTCGGCCGCCTTCGCAGGGTTCGCCGATGGCCCGAACCGCGGGCGAACGCCTCCGCAGCGGGCTGGTCGATCGCTCCCGGTCCGCCTCATATACTCGGCAGTGCAATCGGTCCGCCCGGTGTGGTCGTGAGGAGCCCCGAAGTCCCCGCCCGGCGTCGAAGCACGTGTCCCTGTCGACAGGGACACGTGTGAGAGGGAACCCGGTGAGAATCCGGGACTGTCCCGCAGCGGTATGCAGGAACGACCGCCGTCATCACGCACTGGACGCACGTCTGGGAAGCGACGGCCACTAGGACCGGTGTCGATCACCGGGCGCCTGCGAGTCCGAAGACCTGCCGACTGCGTCGGGCACGCCGTGCCCGACGGTCCACCGCCTCGTGGAATGGGCGAGTAGATCGGATCGGTGCTGACCGCTGCCCGCATGTGGGCGCCACACAGGGCTCGGTTCGTGCTCTTCGTCTGCCGGTGGTGGCCGCCTAAGCTGTCAGCAACTGGAGAACACCGTGACATCCACCTTCACCGCAACCGTGCTGGGCTCCCCGCGCATCGGCCCCCGCCGCGAACTCAAGAAGGCCGTCGAGTCCTACTGGGCCGGCAGGCTCGACGCTTCCGCGCTCGACGCCGTCGCGCGGGACCTGCGCACACAGAGCTGGACCGATCTGCGCGATGCCGGGATCGATTCCGTTCCGGTCAACGTCTTCTCGTACTACGACCAGATGCTCGACACCGCCGCGATGCTCGGCGCGCTACCGGAACGGGTCGCCGGGGAGCCGACGGCGCTGGACCGCTACTTCGCCGCGGCCCGCGGCACCGCCACCATCACCCCGCTCGAGATGACGAAGTGGTTCGACACCAACTACCACTACCTGGTCCCGGAGATCACCGCCTCGACGCGGTTCACCCTCGACCCCTCGAAGGTGCTGGGCGAGGTGGCGGAGGCGCAGGCCCTCGGCATCGCACCTCGGCCGGTGCTGATCGGACCGGTCACCTTCCTGCTCTTGTCGAAGGCGACCGACTTCGAGTCGTCGCTCCTCTCCCGCGTCGGGGAGCTGCTCCCTCTGTACGCCGCGCTGCTCGGGCTGCTGGTGGACGCAGGCGTCGAGTGGGTCCAGATCGACGAGCCCGGGCTGGTCGCCGATCGCACGGAGTCCGAGATCGCGACCGCGACCGCGGGCGAGGTGTACCGGGCGCTGTCCGCGCTCGAACACCGGCCCGCGATCCTGCTCGCCTCCTACTTCGGCGACCTCGGCGCCGCGCTGCCCACACTGGCGAGGACCGGCGTCGAGGGACTGGCG
Source organism: Rhodococcus daqingensis (assembly GCF_042665615.1). NCBI lineage: Bacteria > Bacillati > Actinomycetota > Actinomycetes > Mycobacteriales > Nocardiaceae > Rhodococcus > Rhodococcus daqingensis. Next base: position 167,831 of record NZ_JBHTCS010000009.1, read on the forward strand.
ATCGACCTCGTCGCCGGTGACCCGGAGACGCTGGCCGGGATCCCCGAACTGGCGGGCAAACACCTCGTCGCCGGGATCGTCGACGGGCGGAACATCTGGCGCAACGGCCTGGCCGAATCCCTGACGACCCTCGAAACCCTGCGTGAGAGTGTCGGTTCGGTCGCGGTCTCCACCTCCTGCTCCCTGCTGCACGTGCCGTACTCGCTCGAGAGCGAGACCGGATTCGACGACGCGCTGCGGTCCTGGCTGGCCTTCGGATCCGAGAAGGTGCGCGAGGTGACCACCCTCGCGACCGGCCTGCGTTCCGGTCGCGAGGCCGTCGCCGCGGAGCTGGCGCAGGCAGCGGCTGCCCAGGCCACCCGGGCGGCCGATCCCCGGCTGCACGACCAGGCGATCCGGAAGCGACTCGCCACCCTGCGGGCGTCCGACGACGGACGCAGTCCCGCCGCGGAGCGTCGCGAGGTGCAGGCGGCCGTCCTGCCGCTGCCGCAACTGCCCACCACCACGATCGGCTCGTACCCGCAGACGACCGCGATCCGGGTGGCCAGGGCCGCGCTGCGGAAGGGCGAGATCGACGAGGCCGAGTACGTCCGCCGGATGCGCGGCGAGGTGGCCGATGTGATCGCCCTTCAGGAACGGCTGGGCCTCGACGTGCTGGTGCACGGCGAGCCCGAGCGCAACGACATGGTGCAGTATTTCGCCGAACAGCTCGACGGCTTCTTCGCCACCTCAAACGGGTGGGTGCAGTCCTACGGGACCCGTTGCGTGCGACCGCCGATCCTGTTCGGCGACGTTCGTCGACCGCAGCCGATGACGGTCGAGTGGACCTCTTACGCGCAGTCGCTGACGGCCAAGCCGGTCAAGGGCATGCTCACCGGACCGGTGACGATCCTGGCGTGGTCGTTCGTCCGTGACGACCAGCCACTGTCCGAGTCGGCCGACCAGGTGGCGCTCGCGATCCGCGACGAGACCGTCGACCTGGAGGCCGCGGGTGCCCAGGTGATCCAGGTGGACGAACCGGCGCTGCGCGAGCTGTTGCCGCTGCGGGCGGCGGATCAGCCCGCCTACCTCGACTGGTCGGTCGGAGCGTTCCGGCTGGCCACCTCCGGGGTCGCCGACGCGACCGCGGTCCACACCCACCTGTGCTACTCGGAGTTCGGCGAGGTGATCGGAGCGATCGCCGGCCTGGACGCCGACGTCACCTCCATCGAGGCGGCGCGCTCACGCATGGAGATCCTCGACGACCTCAACTCGGTCGGTTTCGATCTCGGTGTCGGCCCCGGTGTCTACGACATCCACTCCCCCAGGGTGCCCTCGGTCGAGGAGATCGCCGATTCGCTGCGTGCCGCACTGAGGGCCGTTCCGGTGGAGCGGCTCTGGGTCAACCCCGACTGCGGACTGAAGACCCGCGGCCGGGCCGAGGTCGAGGCGTCGCTGCGCAACCTGGTCGCCGCGACCGAACTGGTTCGAGCCGAGCTCTAGGCCGGCGCCGCACCCGCGCCCGCGCCCACCATGGCGGGCGCGGGTGCGGCTACGCGTGCGGGTAGGGCAGGTGGCCGCTGCTGTCCTCGTTCACCAGGACCGACCGCCCCAACTGCGGGAACGCCCGCTGTGCGCAGGCGGGGCGGTCGCACACCTTGCAGCCCGCGCCGATCGGCACGATCGTGGCCGGGTCGTCGGTCTGGATTCCGTGCGAGTACACCATCCGATCGGCGTAGGCGATATCGCAGCCGAGCCCGATCGCGAAGTTGCGTTCGGGCGCCAGGTAGCCGAGGCCGCCGCTGTGCGTGGTCCGCGCCACCCACAGATAGGTTCGCCCGTCGGGCATCTTCGCCACCTGGGTGTGGATCCGGCCTGGGTTGCCGAAGGCCTCGTGGACCACCCACAACGGGCAGCTCCCGCCCACCCGGGAGAAATGAAAGGCGGTGGCGGACTGGCGTTTGGAGATGTTCCCGGCGCGATCGGTGCGGACGAAGAAGAACGGGACCCCGCGCTGGCGGTGCCGCTGCAGCGTGGACAGCCGGTGGCAGATGGTCTCGAAGCCGACCTCGAACTTGAGGCTGAGCAGGTCGATGTCGTAGCGCAACGACTCGGCCGAGTCCAGGAACTGGCTGTACGGCAGGATCAGTGCTCCGGCGAAGTAGTGCGCCAGTCCGATCCGCGCCAGTGCCGCCGATTCGGCACTCAGCGAATCATCCTCCGCGACAATGGCGTCGATCGTCTCCGCCTGCGTCAGGAAGGCGAGCTGCATCGCGATCTGGAAGGCGCGCTGACCCGCGGTGAGCCGCCGCGCGAGCGTGAGGGTCGACCGTCCCGCGTCATAGAAACGCTTGGGACCCAATTGATCCGGTTCGTCGGTCCGGATCCGGACCGTGACGCCGTGCCGATCGCGCATCAGCCTCGCGAGCTGCAGATCGAGCGCGCCGATGGTGAGCTCGTTACGGGTGAACATCTGCTCCGCGGCGTCGTCGAGCCGGGCGATGTGATTGCGACGATCGTAGAAGAAGTCGCGAACCTCCTCGTACGGCATCGGAACGCGCGCGGACCCGGCCGACGCCTCCCCGGACAGTTGCGCCGAGAACTGGTCCAGCTGATCGGTCGCCGCGTGCAGGCGGCGGTGCAGCGTCACCAGGGTTCGGCCCACCGCGGGCATGCGGGCCACCAACTCGTCCAACTCCGCGAGCGAGACGTCACCGGACTCGGACGTCTCCGCCAGCGCCTGATGGACATCGGCGACCAGGCGCGCATCGGAGTCCGCCGCGAAGAACTGGACGTCGAGATCGAACTCGGCGTTGAGCTTGAGGAGCACCGGCACCGTGAGCGGGCGCTGGTCGTTCTCGAGCTGGTTGACGTAGCTCGGCGAGAGCCCCAGCGTCTTGGCGAGCGCCAGCTGCGAGAGTTGCCGTTCGTCGCGGAGCCGCCGCAGTCGGGCTCCGGCGTACATCTTCTTCATCGATCTCCTCCTCGCTCGCCAGGTGAGGGTACCGCGCACCGATTCACAAGATTCGCAGTCTTCCGGCGCACCCCACGCAAAAATAGGCAAGTGCAACGTATTTGATGCGCCCCACGTGATGCGTAGCGTGCGAAGGAACAGCAGAACAGGGCATCGGCACGGAGGATTGATGAAGACACATCTCGTACGCACGCACCGGTCCGCGGAGGAGTTCCCCCGACAGGAGCACCTGGCGTGGAAGATCGCCGAGGTCGCCACCGACGCGGTCGAGGTCCCCGCCGTCACCTCCGAAATGATCGTCAACCGGATCATCGACAATGCGGCCGTCGCGGCCGCCGCACTCGTGCGCCGGCCCGTCGCGAACGCGCGCGCCCAAGCACGGTCGCACCCGTTCGGCCCCGGGTCGACCGTGTTCGGCGTGGCCGGCACCTACTCTCCGGAGTGGGCCGCCTGGACCAATGGCGTCGCCGTCCGCGAACTCGATTTCCACGACACCTTCCTGGCCGCCGAGTACTCCCATCCCGGTGACAACATCCCGCCGGTCCTCGCCGTCGCCCAGCACGCCGGTCGCAGCGGCCGTGACCTGATCCGCGGGCTGGCCACCGGGTACGAGATCCAGATCGACCTGGTGCGCGCGATCTGCCTGCACGAGCACAAGATCGACCACGTCGCCCATCTCGGCCCGTCCGCGGCCGCGGGCATCGGCACCCTCCTCGGCTTGGACACCGAGACCGTCTACCAGGCGATCGGCCAGGCCTTGCACCTGACGACGGCGACCCGCCAGTCCCGCAAGGGCCAGATCTCCAGCTGGAAGGCCTACGCCCCGGCGCTGGCGGGCAAGGTGGCGGTCGAGTCCGTCGACCGCGCCATGCGCGGCGAGGGCGCACCCTCCCCCATCTGGGAGGGCGAGGACGGCGTCATCGCGTGGCTGCTCGGCGGGCCGAACGCCGAATACCACGTACCGCTGCCCGGCCCCGGCGAGGCAAAGCGCGCGATCCTGGACAGCTACACCAAGGAACACTCCGCGGAGTACCAGAGCCAGGCCCCGATCGACCTGGCCCGCCGCATGCGCGAGCGGATCGGCGACCTGGATCAGGTCGCCTCGGTCGTCTTGCACACCAGCCACCACACACACGTGGTGATCGGCACCGGCTCGAACGATCCGCAGAAGTTCGACCCCACCGCCTCCCGCGAGACCCTGGACCACTCGGTGATGTACATCTTCGCCGTCGCGCTGCAGGACGGCACCTGGCATCACGAGCGCTCGTACGCGCCCGAGCGCGCGCAACGCCCGGACACGATCGAGCTCTGGAAGAAGATCTCCACGGCCGAGGACCCGGAGTGGACCCGCCGCTACCATTCCGCCGACCCGGACGAGAAGGCCTTCGGCGCCCGCGCCGAGGTGACACTCAAGAGCGGCGAGGTGATCGTCGACGAGCTCGCGATCGCCGACGCACATCCGTTGGGCGCGCGCCCGTTCGCACGGGATCAGTACATCGCCAAGTTCCGCACGCTCGCCGAGGGCATCGTCGACCCGGCCGAGCAGGACCGCTTCCTGGATGCCGCGCAGCGCACCCCCGAACTGAAGTCGGGCGAGCTGAACCAGCTGACGTTCACCGTCGCCGACGACGTGCTCGCCCGGGCACCGAAGTCGCCGAAGGGCCTGTTCTGATGTCGGGCCTGATCGCCGCCGCCACCTCCGCATCCGACAAGCGGATCGCGTTTCGGCGCGGGCTCACGTCGGGTTCGATACAGCGCCTGCCCGGCGCGTTCAATCCGCTTGTCGCCAAGCTGATCCAGGAGATCGGCTTCGAGGGTGTCTATGTCTCCGGCGCCGTCGTGTCCGCGGACCTCGCGCTGCCCGACATCGGACTGACCACCCTGACCGAGGTGGCCGAGCGCGGCCGGCAGATCGCCCGTGTCACCGACCTGCCCGTACTGATCGACGCGGACACCGGGTTCGGCGAACCGATGAGTGCGGCCCGCACGGTCACCGTGCTCGAGGACGCCGGGATCGCGGGCTGCCACCTCGAGGACCAGGTCAATCCGAAGCGGTGCGGACACCTCGACGGCAAGGCCGTTGTGCCGACTGCCGAGATGGTGCGCCGCCTGCGCGCGGCGGTCTCCGCCCGCCGGGACCCGACCTTCGTGATCTGCGCCCGCACCGACGCGGCGGGCATCAGTGACACGACCGCCTCCGGCAAAGGCGGAATCGATGACGCGATCGAGCGGGCCAAGGCGTACGCGGACGCAGGCGCCGACCTGATCTTCACCGAGGCCCTGCACACCGAGGCCGAGTTCGAGAAGTTCCGCGCCGCCGTGGACATTCCGTTGCTGGCGAACATGACCGAGTTCGGCAAGTCCGAACTCCTCTCGGCGAAGACGCTCGAGGACATCGGCTTCAACGCGGTGATCTACCCGGTCTCGACGCTGCGGCTGGCCATGCACGCAGCCGAGGTCGGCCTGCGGGAGATCGCGGAGAAGGGAACGCAATCCGGTCTGCTCGACAAGATGCAGCACCGCAGCCGGCTCTACGAACTGCTCGAGTACGAGCGCTACAACGAATTCGACAGCGGCATCTTCAACTTCCGCATTGAGGAGAGTGGCTCATGACCGAGGCGATTCCGACCATCTTCAAGGGACTCGCGGGCGTCGTCGTCGACACCACCGCGATCTCCAAGGTGGTGCCCGAGACCAACTCGCTGACCTATCGCGGGTACGCGGTGCAGGACCTCGCGGCGCATTGCAGCTTCGAGGAGGTCGCATACCTGCTCTGGCACAGCGAGCTCCCGACGCCGACGCAGCTCGAGCTCATGTGCCAGCGCGAGCGAGCGGCGCGACGCGCCGACCGCTCGCTGCTGTCGCTGCTCGCGAAGATGCCGGACAACTGTCATCCGATGGACGTCGTGCGCACCGCGATCAGCTACCTTGGCGCGGAAGACCCTGCGGAGGATGACAACTCGCCCGAGGAGAACCTCGCGAAGGCACTGCGGATGACGGCGGTGCTCCCGACGATCGTCGCCGCCGACTTCCGGCGCCGGCGCGGGCTCGATCCGATCGCCCCGCACTCACACCGGGGCTTCGCGGAGAACTTCCTCCACATGTGCTTCGGCGCGGTCCCCGACCCGTCGATCGTGCGGGCGTTCGAGGTGTCGCTGATCCTGTACGCGGAGCACAGCTTCAACGCGTCGACGTTTGCGGCGCGGGTGGTCACCTCGACGCTCTCGGACATCTACAGCGCGGTCACCGCCGCGATCGGCGCGCTCAAGGGCCCGCTGCACGGCGGCGCCAACGAGGCCGTCATGCACGACATGCTCGAGATCGGTGATCCCGAGCGCGCCGAGGAGTGGATGCGCGCCAGGCTCGCCGCCAAGGAGAAGGTGATGGGCTTCGGGCACCGCGTCTACAAGAACGGCGATTCGCGGGTGCCGACGATGAAGTCCGCGCTGGTCGATGTCGCGGAGCACACCGGCGGCGAGAACTGGGTGCGGATGTACGAGATCCTCGAGAAGACGATGGTGGGCGCGACGGGCATCAAACCGAACCTCGACTTCCCGACCGGGCCCGCGTATTACCTGATGGGCTTCGACGTCGAGATGTTCACGCCGATGTTCGTGATGAGCCGGATCACCGGGTGGACAGCGCACATCATCGAGCAGGGCGGCGCCAACGCGCTGATCCGCCCGCTGAGCCAGTACTCGGGGGTGCCGCAGCGCACGGTCGTCGCCTGAGTCCGGGTCAGCAGGCCCGCAGGGCACCGCGCAACGCCTCGGCGGACGCCCTGTCGATGGGCAGCCCGTACTCCCGGAGCACCGCCGTGAACCGGCGCGCATAGTCGCAGCGGAACGCCTCGTTCGGGGGCATCCAACTGGCGGGCGTGTGGGAGGCCTTGGCGAAGTTGGCCTCCCCCGCCACGGCGATCAGGTTCGCGGGATCGTTCGCGAACCTGCCGCGGCGCTCCGGGGTCCAGGTGCTCGCGCCCATGTCCCAGGCGAGTGCCAGCGAGACGATGTGATCGATCTGGACCGCATTGCTGGTGTCGTCCCCATGCTGGAAGGCGATCACGACGCCGCTGTACGGGTCGTGCAGGGTCCCGCTCCGGACCGCCCACGGGCAGCGCCAGATGTCGAAGTTCACCCGGTCCACGAGGTCACGCTCGAGGATGTCGTTGCGGGTGTCACAGCCGTTGCGGCCCAGCGGGGCGTCGGTGTCGTCCGTCCACGCGGGGCCGAAGTCGCCGCGGTCGTAGCCGGGCACCTTGGTGCGCCTGTCCACCACCACGATGCCCGCCAGCGGGTCGGGTGCCTGGTCTCCGGGTGGTTCGGCGCTCACGGCGCCGGACCCGCCCGACCCCCCGGAGTCCGATCCGCGGGACTGCAGCAACCCGACGACGACCAGAATCACGATGGCGAGCACCACGACGAGCCCGAGACCCCCGCGAAACCCCAGACGCCGCATGGCGTTCAGTATGCGTGAGGCGACGCCGTCGGGTGCCGCATCTCGGTCGCGGCCGCGCCCGACCCGCCGTCGTCAGCCGGCCGTGCGCACCGAATCGCCCCGGCGGGCGACATCGGACCGCGGCGGCGGGTCCAGCCGACCCGAACGCTCGAGCAGATACAGCGAACCGACACACACGACGCCGACGAGGGTGAGCGCCACCCACGTCACCGCACCCATGCCCGCCTCGCGGGCCCGCCCGAACACCGCGCCGGTGCCGAGATTCCCGAGGAGGATGCCCACCCCCACAACGGTGTTGTAGAAGCCGTAGTGCGTTGCGACGAGTCGATTGCCCGACAGCGCGACGATGGTGTCCATCTCGAAAGGGAACACCGCGGCCGTCCCGACCGCCAGCAGGACCGCCGTCAGCAGCACCGCGCCCGCCGCGGGCCACCACCCGAGCCCTGTCCCCGGCACCGCGATCACCGGCACGAATCCCGCGGCCATCACGGCCATCCCGACGACCAGGCTTCGGCCCGAACCCCATCGGCGTGCGAACCACGACGTGATCCGGAGTTGGCCCGCGATCGCCACGGTCCCCGACAGGACGAACATCGCCGTCACCAGCACGGTCTCGGCGCGGGGGTCGCCCGCCACGACCGCCGCCTGCAACGGCAGGGCGAGGTAGACCTGGAACGAGAGAACGTACGACCCGATCATCGCCACCGCGAACAGCACGAAAGGACGATTCGACATGACAACTCGCCAGTCGTCGAGGACGGACGTTCGAGCCACCGCCGACTCACCCCGGCGCCTCGGCAGGGCCCAGATCTGCACAACGGTCAGGACCGCGAACACCGCCGCCGCGACCATGGCGGTGACGCGGAAGTCCAAGGCGGTCAGGGCGAGTCCCACGAGGGGGCCCAGCAGGATCCCCGCCTGGTAGAAGACGTTGAACACCGCGAATGCCTCGATGCGGCGCGGACCCGAGTCCGCGGCGAGATACGCGCGCACCGCGGGGTTGAACAGTGCCCCCGCGAATCCGGTCGCGACCGCGGCGACAAGGACCGCGGGCAGCGAGTCGACCACAGCGAGCAGGAGGAAGCCACCGGTGCGCAGCAGACAGCCGGCGACGATCAGTGGCTTGTATCCCCATCGGTCGGCCAGCGTGCCACCGACCAGGAACATGCCCTGCTGGGAGAAGTTGCGGACCCCGAGCACGAGCCCGACCGCCCAGGCCGCCAGCCCGAGCGGACCCGCGAGATACCCCGCGAGATACGGCATCAGCATGTAGAAGCCGATGTTGATCGAGAACTGGTTGACCATCAAGACCCGGCTCGGCCGATCGAAGCTCCGGAACTGGACGACGAGCCGCCTCATGCGGCCGGCCCGCTCGGATCGATGACCGTGGCACAGCGCGTCCATCGGTCCACGACCTGGTCATCGGGTCGCTCGATCGTCACGGGCTCGGCCGGGGGCCGACCGTCGAGCAATCCGTGCGACGCACAGAATTCGTCGTTGTAGACGGTGTCGAAGTACCGCTGCGGCCCGTCCGGGAAGATCGCGGCCACGCGGACATCGGGGGCCGAGGTCCGCGCCACCCAGCCCGCGGTCAGCGCGACGGCTCCGACGCTCCACCCGCCGCTCGCGTGATGGGTCGCGGCCAGCGTCCGGCACGACCACACCGCCTCCGAGGGTGCCACCCAGTGGACCTCGTCGAACGCCGGGTAGTCGACGTTCGCCGGGTAGATGCTCGACCCCAGGCCGCGCATGATCCTGGTGCCCGCCGGCTGCCCGAAGATCGTCGAGCCGACCGTGTCCACCCCCACCAACCTGAGATCGGGGCAGTACTGCCGCAGCACCCTGGCCACACCGGCGGAGTGCCCCCCGGTCCCGACCGAGCAGACCAGCACGTCGACCCTGCCGAGCTGGGCGATCAGCTCGAGCGCGAGCGAGCTGTACGCGTCGACGTTGTCGGGGTTCTGGTACTGGTCCGGGCACCACGATCCGGGATGTCGTTCGAGGAGTTCGCGCACCCGGTCCCGCCGCGCCTGCTGCCATCCACCGGTCGCGTGCGGTTCGGTGACCAGCTCCACCGATGCCCCGTAGGCCGCGAGCAGATGATGCACGATCGGCTCCATTCCCGGGTCGGTGACGAGCGTGACGGGGTGACGGTGCACGATTCCGGCCAGCGTGAGACCGAGACCCAATGTGCCGCTTGTTGATTCGATGATCATCGCGCCGGGAGCCAGGTCCCCTCGGAGCCGTGCCCGTTCCACCATGTGCAGCGCGGGCCGATCCTTCATCCCGCCGGGGTTGGCACCCTCGAGTTTCGCCCAGAACCCACGGCCGGCGTCGGCGAAGGGTTCGCCGATCCAGAGCACGGGTGTGTTCCCCACCATCGTGCTCGGCTGCGGGCAGCGTCCGGCGGTGGTCAGCAGCTGCGCCGCCGGCGCCGCCACGGAGGCGGCCGGCGGCGCGGTGTCGATTGTGGTCGCGAACATGTTCATGTGACATCAAGTCCCTGTGTGTCGGCTGCGCCGGGCGCAGTCGGTGTGATCGGTGGCAGCGGTGACGGACCGGCCGAGGAGACCCTCGGCGGCCCGCCGGCAACCGGTCAGCACCTGTCGATACACAGCTCGATCAGGACGGCGCGCCCCTGGCGCGCGGGTTCGGACACCGCGGGAGGGGCGCGCGGGGCCGGCGCGGACCACAACATCGACGCCGCCGCCACTGCCAGGATCGCGACCGCGAGGGCGAACAGCCGGAGCGGGTTCTCGACGCGAGGCAGCGACGCGACGGCGTGCTCCCCGTGCGCCGCGTGCCCCGCGACTTCGCCGATGTGGGCGTGCGCGGGCGAGAGTTCCGTCTCGATCGTCGACGCCGACAACACGTGCGCGGGCTCCGACTCGCCGTGCGCGACCGCGAACGCGCACTGCGCGATCGTGTGCACGAGCAGATAGGCCACTCCGACCAGGATCGCAGCACGCACGCGGGGCAGTCCGATCACAGGACCACCGGCGGACACCACATCACTCCGACGACTGCCATCAGGGCGGGAACCGAGGCGAGCGCGACACTCGCGACCGCGAGCCGTGCCCGCGCGCGGACACGGTCCGGCGCCGGAAGGGGTGCCGCCAGGCGGCCGGCCCTGTCGAGAACGGCGACGGAGGTGGCGCCCATCCCCTCGGCTGGAGCCGGACCCGATCCGGCCAGGGCGATCAGTCCGGCGAGGAGCGCGCTCCTGCCGTGGATCCGCGTCGCCGCGTCGTCGGCGCACATCTCCAGCAGCCGAGAGACCTGGGCGGCCCCGACTCTGAACAAGGCGACGCGCGGCAGGGTCTCGGCCAGCACCCGGAGCACCGCGAGCAATTGCGGGTGGTGTCCGTTCAGGTGGGCCCGCTCGTGCGCGAGGACCGCGTCGAGTTCGTTCGCCCCGAGCGCGTCCAGGGCGGAACTGGTGACGATGATGACGTTCGGCCGCCCGGGGACGCAGTAGGCCGCACGCTCCCCCGCGTCGAGGACGAGTGCATCGATCCCAGGGACGCGTCGCCCCACCACCCGCGCGTCGCGAGCGTGTGCGTGGGTGCGCCTGCGCGCGGTGCCCAGCCCGCGAACGAGCCTCCACCCCACCACGACCGCTGCCGCGGTCGCCGACACGAACAGGCAGATCTGTACCGCGACGGTCACGCCGTCACCGACGAGGCCGCGCAGCAACCGAAGACAGGATCCGACGACCGACCCACCCGAGGTCGGCATTGCGTGTACCAGTTCGACCGCGAGCAGCGCCGCGCCGGCGACCCACGATGCCAGCACACTCGCGATGGCGGTCGTCCAGGCGGCGACCCCGAGCCGGGGGGCGTTGCCACGGTGCGTGAGCCGGGTCAGCAACGAAGGCGCGAACACAGCGATCAGCACCGAGTAGAGCAGCAGGAACGCCCCCACCCCCATCAGGCGCACCCGGGATCCGCGAGGCGCCGCAGCGCGTCGCGCAGCGTCGCCGATTCCTCTTCGCTCATCTGTTCCAGGAAGTGCGTGAGGACGACGTCGGATCGACCGCCCCCCTCGAAGGCCTCCCGCATCAGCCGCGCGGTGTGTTGCTCCCGCGTCAGCGTGGGCCAATAGGCGAAGGCCTTGCCGGTGCGTTCCCGCTCGAGCCAGCCCTTGCGGTGCAGGTTGTCCATCGTGGACATCACCGTGGTGTACGCGATCTCGCGATCCGCCAACAGGTCGTCGAACACCTCACGCACCGTCGTCGGCCCCTCGCGGCTCCACAGCCGATCCATCACGGCCGCCTCGAGCTCGCCGAACCCCCGCACACGCACCGCTGCCTCCCGCCGCCATCCGCCGCCACGAACACGACGAGCCGATTCACCTACTACCTACGTACGTAAATAGTAGATTACCCTGACCCGGTCCGGCATGACCGTCACCGGGCCCCGGCCGCCCAGACGGAAGGCTCCCAGATGCGCTCGACGAATACTCGTGCCGCCCATCGACGAATCGCCCGGTCGACAGCCGGTGTCCTCGCCGCCGCCACCGCTGCGGCCCTGGCCGCCGGGACCGCGGGCGCAGCTCCCCGTCCGGACGCCGCAGAACCCTCACTCGTGGGATTGGTGGCCGGCCTGCTGTCCTCGACCCCTGACGAGAGGGCGGACGCGCTCGTCGACCCCGCCCTGTGGCAGACGATCGCGAACATCACCGACGCCAGCCTGGAGAACGCGGAGGCGAACGGATCCCTCGCGGACCTGACGTCTGCCCAGCGGGGACTCACCGAGTGCCTGAGCCCCTACGGCGCCGCCGATGCGGAGCTTGCGGTGGCGGCGTGCTCGGACGAGTTCACGGCGATCGATCCGATGCTCATCGTCCGACTGCTCGACGCCCTCGAACTCGGCCGGACGGACGCCGAACACCCGAGCCACGACGCCGGCACCGCGACTCTGTCGGGCGAGAGACCTTCCGGCCCAACCGATTCGGAGCCGGATTCGGCCGAGGACGGATCCGGGAGCCGGACGGGGGGCGACCCGTCGACCCGCCGGGTCGTGGCACCCACCGCCGGCAGTGTCACCTCGACCTTCGGGGACGGACGCAGGCACGCGGGCATCGACATCGCGAACACCCTCGGATCGCCGATTGTCGCGGTCGCGGACGGCGAGGTGATCAGTGCTGGTCCGGCCCAGGGCTTCGGACTGTGGGTACGCATCCGGCACGACGACGGAACCGTCACCACCTACGGCCACAACAACGACAACACCGTGTCGGTCGGCCAACGAGTCAGGGCCGGTCAGCGGATCGCGACGGTCGGCGATCGCGGCAATTCGACCGGTCCACACCTGCATTTCGAGGTGGAATCACCGTCGGGAGACACCGTCGATCCCCTGGCGTGGCTGGCGGCGCGGGGCGCGTCGGTCCTCGGCCCGGAGGACTGATCGAGCCACTCGTGCGCCGGGCCGATCACCGCGGGTCACGACTTCTCCAGGAACTCGATCCGGTCTGCATCGATCGCGGCGGTCACCATCGAGGCCAGGCCCGGGTGCCGGGCCAGCCCCGGGTCAGCGTCGATCACCGTGCGCGAGAACTCCCGTGCGGCGACGATCACGTCCTCGTGGTCGAGCAACGAGAGCAACCGGAGAGTCGTGGTGTTACCGGACTGCGCCGCGCCGAGCACGTCGCCCTCGCGCCGCTGCGCGAGGTCGAGCTGGGCGAGCTCGAAGCCGTCGTTGGTGCCCGCCACCGCGGTCAGACGCTCGAACGGCGGCGAGCCCGGCTTCGTGTCGGTGATCAGCAGGCACAGCCCCTGGTGCGCGCCACGACCGACCCGGCCGCGGAGCTGGTGGAGCTGACTGACCCCGAACCGGTCCGCGTCCTTGAGCACCATCACCGTGGCGTTCGGCACGTCGACGCCGACCTCGACGACGGTGGTACACACCAGCACGTCGATCAGCCCCGCGGTGAAATCGCGCATCACCGCGTCCTTCTCGTCCGCGGGGAGCCTGCCGTGCAGCAGGCCGACCCGCAGATCGGACAGTGGGCCGAACCGCAACTCCTCGAACAGCGCCAGTGCCGCCGTCGTCTGCTGCTCCTTCGCGTCGGGGGCGTCGTCACCCTCCCCGATCCGCGAACACACCACGTAGGCCTGCCTGCCGTCGGCGACCTCCTCCCGGATCCGTTCCCAGGCACGGTCCACCCAGGCCGGCTGGGTCAGGGCGGGCACCACCTTGCTGACGATGGGCGAGCGTCCGCTCGGCAGCTGCCGCAGTGTCGAGGTCTCCAGATCGCCGAGCACGGTCATCGCGATGGTCCGGGGAATCGGCGTCGCCGTCATCACCAGCAGGTGGGGGCTCAGTCCCTCGCGCGCCCGGCCACGAAGCTCGTCGCGCTGCTCGACACCGAACCGATGCTGCTCGTCGACCACCACCATGCCGAGGTTGAAGAACTCGACACCGTCCTGAATGAGCGCATGGGTACCGATCACGATGCCGGCATCGCCGTTCACCGCCTCCAGCAATGCGGTGCGGCGGGCCGACACCGACATCGACCCGGTGAGCAGCGTCACTCGCGTCGCCAGGTCGTCGGCCCCGAGTTCGCCTGCCATGGCGAGATTCCCGAGCATCTGACGCAGCGACCGGGCGTGCTGCGCGGCGAGCACCTCCGTCGGCGCCAGCAACGCGCACTGATAGCCGGCGTCGATCACCTGCAGCATTGCGCGCAGCGCGACCACCGTCTTGCCGGAGCCGACCTCGCCCTGCAGCAACCGGTTCATCGGATGAGCCCGGCCGAGATCGGCGGAGATCTCCTCGGCGACCTCGTGCTGCCCCTCGGTCAGCGTGAACGGCAACCGGGTCTCGAACGCCGCCGCCACCCCGTCGGGTTTGGGCGGACAGGCGGGCGCCACCCGTCCCGCGACCTCGTGGCTGCGCTGCGCCAGGACCAGCTGCAGTGCGACCGCCTCGTCGAATCGGAGGCGATCGCGGGCACGATCCACCTCGTCCTTCGTCTCCGGCAGGTGCACCGACCGCAGCGCCTCGTCGAGACCGATCAGGCCGTGCTCGCGCCGAATCGCCTCCGGCAGCGGGTCCTGCACCTCGTCGAGCTGATCGAGGACCTGGCGGATGCACCGCAGCAACGTCCAGCTCTCCACCTCGCGCGTCGCCGGATACAGCGGGATCAGGTTGCGTTCGAAGATCGACATGTCCACGCCCGACCCCGGATCCTGTGCGCTGCGCGCCATCCCGGCCAGCGCGCCGCCACCGCGAACCTTGCCCGCCGCGACCACCGATCCGTCGTCCTCGTCGCGGTTCGGCAGGATCAGATAGCTCGGATGGGTCAGCCCCAGCTTGCCCCGGAAGTACTTCACATTGCCCGAGAACATAGCCCGCACACCGGGTTTGATGGCATGCGCCACTTTATGCGGGTTGAAGAAGGTGGCGTCGACGCTCTGCTTGTCGGAGGTCAGCACAACCTTGAGCATCTTCCCGCTGCGCGACTTCATCGACACGAGCGCGGCCGAGGTCACCGTCGCCAGGATCGTCAGGTGCGTGCCCTCCGGCGGTTCCTTCTCGCCGAGTTCGGCGCCCTGCGTCGCATACCGGTGCGGATAGTGCCGCAGCAGGTCCTGCACGGTGTGGATCCCGAACGCCTCGGCCAGCGGTTCGGCGACCTTGCGGCCGAGGAGGTGATCGATCCGATCGGTCAGAGTTGCCATGACACCACCTATTCGACGCCGAGCTGCAGCAGATCCCCGGACTGCCCGCCCTCGTAGATCAACACCTCGATACCCGGATGGTTCGCCGCGACATGCTCCGAGAGGAGGTCGGCGAAGCCCGCAGGGATCTCGGCCCCCAACAACAACGTCAACAG
Source organism: Rhodococcus daqingensis (assembly GCF_042665615.1). Lineage (NCBI taxonomy): Bacteria > Bacillati > Actinomycetota > Actinomycetes > Mycobacteriales > Nocardiaceae > Rhodococcus > Rhodococcus daqingensis. The sequence continues at coordinate 183,081 of NZ_JBHTCS010000009.1, forward strand.
TTCTCCGCCGACCCCGAGCACCTGGTCGATCAGGCGACGGCCCGCCTCCGCCGCGTCGGGGGCGATCACCACCACCTCCCGACCGATCAGCCCGAGGCCGTCACCCGCCTCGCAGGTACCCATCAGCGTGAGCGCACGCTCCTCCGCGACACGCAGCGATCCCCAGCGGGTGGTCGCGGCCGCCTCGGACATCGCGAAGACGTCGTCGGCCGCGGCCCGCCCGGGGTCGTGCACGGCGAGGGCGGCCAGCCCCTGCACCATCGACGAACTGGGCAGCAGCAGCACCTCGTGACCCTCGTCGCGGGCCGCGACACCGATGGTCACCAGCTCGGGCGCCGACAGCGCACCGTTCGGGAGCACCAGCACCTCGCCGCAGTCCAGCGCGCGAATCGCGTCGAGGAGCTGATCGGGGGTGACCGGTTCGTCGCAGCGGAGCACCGTCGCGCCCTCGCCCGCGAACAGACCGGCGGCGCCCTCGCCCGCGACGATCGCGAGAACTCCACGATCGGCCGCACCGATCCGCCGGCCCCGACCGCCGAAGGCCCCGCGTTTGCCCGCGCGCGCCTCGTCGAGCGCAAAGCAGGAGATCCGGATGTCGTGGGTGCGGCCCGCGGCCAGTCCGGCCTCGACCGCGGGGCCGGGGTCCGAGCAGTGCACATGCACCGACCAGGAACCATCGCCGTCGCCGACGATGATCACCGAGTCGCCCAGCTCTCCGAGCCGGGACCGCAATGTGTCCACGCGCCTCGCATCGGAACCGGACAGCAGGTACATCACCTCGTAGTCCTGATCGCCCGGCTCGTCCACGCAACCGGGCACCGGAACGGAGGGGCGCGGACGGCTCGGTGCGACCGGCGCGACCACGATGTCCTGACGCTCGGGGGTCACGCCCGTCACGACGCCGACCAGCGCGTCGAGGATGACCAGCAGCCCGAGGCCGCCCGCGTCGACGACCCCGGCCGCGCCGAGCACAGGCACCTGAGAGGGGGTGCGCGCGAGCGCCTCGGCCGCGGCGTCGGCGGCCTCGGCCGCCACCAGGGACAGGGGGGCATCGTGCGGGCATGCGTCCGCTGCCGCTGCCGCGTGCCGGAGCACCGTCACGATCGTGCCCTCGACCGGGATGCTGATCGCCTCGGTCGCCAGCACAGCGGCCTCGTTCAGCGCACCGCACAGCAGACGGGCGTCCAGGGGCTCGTCGCCCGCGACCTCGGCGATACCGCGCAGCACCTGGGACAGGATCACGCCCGAATTGCCGCGGGCCCCCGCGACCGCGCCACGGGCCAGCGCCGAGGCCACCACACCCACCGAGGCGGCCGCGCCCACGGCCTCGGCACCGTCGGCGGCCGCGCGCATGGTGAACAGGAGATTCGTCCCGGTGTCCGAGTCCGGAACCGGGAAGACATTGAGGCGGTTGATCTCTTCGCAGCGTGCGTCGAGACCGTCCACACACCGCCTCGACCAACTCAGCAGCGCCTCACCGTCCACGCTGTCCAGGGCAATGAGCAACTCTGTTCGTCCTCTCTGCCCTGATGGGAACTGCTCGGCTCGGCCAGACTATCGTTCTCCTCAGACGGTCTGCCCGGCTCCAGGTGCGGGACAGGCCGGTTTGGTCAATCGATGCGGATGCGGCTACTCTTGCAGGGTTGCCTCGCAAGGGTCGCTTCGGCGTCCCGTGTTCGTAGGCCAGCACCAAAAAGATATCCGTACCTCAATTCAAGGAGTTCGCGACTATGGCTGCCGTCTGCGACGTATGCGCCAAGGGGCCCGGCTTCGGTAAGTCGGTCTCGCACTCGCACCGGCGTACCAACCGTCGTTGGAACCCGAACATTCAGACTGTCCGGGCCCAGGTTGGTCCCGGTACCCGTCAGAAGCTCAACGTGTGCACCTCCTGCCTGAAGGCGGGCAAGGTCGTCCGCGGCTGACGCGTTCCATCGCTTTCCGACTGTGCCCCGACACCCCAGGTGTCGGGGCACAGTCGTATCTGCGGCCCCGATATGGTTCATCGGTGACTTCACTCGACGGCCTCAGCCACGTCCGCCTCGAAGGCGACGTACTCCGAATCGCAATCGCCACCGCCGACAACGGCACCTCCCTCGACTTCGACGGGGTGAGCCAGGGCACCGCCGCCCTGCAATCCGTGGCGGCGGGCACCCTCGCCGCACGCAGTGTCCTGCTGGTCGGCGAGGGCGCCAACTTCTGCGCGGGCGGAAATGTCAGGGCCTTCGCCGCCGCGGAGAACCGGGGCGAGTTCGTGGAGTACCTGGCGACCACCCTGCACGACTTCGTCCGGGCCATCGACGCCGTCGAGGTCCCCGTGGTCGCGGCGGTCCAGGGTTGGGCGGCGGGCGCGGGCATGAGCCTGGTCTGCGCGTCGGACATCTCCATCGGCGGACCCTCCACCAAGCTCCGCCCGGCCTACCCCTCGATCGGGTACACCCCGGACGGCGGCATGTCCTGGACGCTGCCCCGGATCGTCGGCGTCGCGAAGGCCCGCGAGATCCTCCTCACCGATGCCGCCATCAGCGGCGACGAGGCCGTCCGGCTGGGCATCCTGAGCAGGCTGGTCGGCGACGACGAGATCCGTGAGGAGGCGCTGCGGGTCGCCCGCACCCTCGCGGCGGGCCCGACCGCCGCATACGCGGGCATCAAGCGCCTGCTCGCACAGTCGGGTCAGCGTTCGCTGTCCGACCAGCTCGACGCGGAGACCGCCTCGATCTCGGCGGCGGCGGCGGGAGCGACCGGCCGGGAGGGCGTCGACGCCTTCGTCGAGAAGCGCCGCGCCGACTTCTCCGCCGGCGAGTAGCCCGTGCCATAGGAGACTGCAGGGACAGCTCGTGGGCTGTCCCTGCGGTATTGGCCTCAGTCGGGCCAACATCGAATGCCACCCGATCGACGGGCTCACGCCAGGGGCAGCGTGAGCTGATGGAGTTGCGGATCCTCGCGCCCGAGATCGTCTACGGGACTTGGAAGATACCGATCCCAGGATTGACCGGCACTTGTGGTCAGGTGCCACTCCCGTGCGGAAAGACGCGAGCGTTGACGGCGGCGACCGAGGCGACCGTGCCGCTGCCGGCGACCACTGTCGCAGGGTCGTATCGACACCACTCGTCCGGCGCGATAGGCCGACTGAGGTTGTTGGGCTGCATGGCCCGGAGCACGGCGGTACCGGCGGCGCCGGTGGTCAGATTTCGCCAGTTCACCGACACGTCGATACAGTCGAGCATGGTGATCGAGGTCGTCACTGAAGGATCTGCCGCAAAGGTCACCACGCCAGGTGCACCCGTCGTGGCCGTCGGTGTCACGGTTGCCAGCCGGTGCGGCACCCAGCACCTGAACCCAACCGTGCTACACGCCGAGACGAACGTCACCGGGACTCGAAACACCGTGGTCGCCGAGGTCGGAATGGGTAACACGTCCGCCTGCGCAGCGGCGGGTGGGCCGAGCGGGAGCGCCAAGACGGCCACGGACGCAACGGCTCCGGCGGCAAACCGACGATGAATCGCCACACATCGCATGACATGACCCTCCACTGTGGGATCTGCCCGGACTGGCTGCGACGTCAGCGTACTCGCGACCGCCGACCACCCGAAGGAACTCGGGGCCGGTGACCACGAGTCGTTCATCGACCGGATCAGACTTGGCGATGACGTGGCGTGTCGGACCCCATCGGTAGAATTCGAACATGAGTACGATCAGTGGGGTCGGGGTCTCGGAACAGGTACGCGGTCACCTGTACGCGTTGGCCGGCGCCGTCGAGGGGCTCTGTGAGTGCGACCTGACGGGGTTGCCGGACTCCGAGCTGACCACGGTCATGCAGCAGGCCGAGAAGTCTCTTCGCCAGGCCTCGGTGGTGGGGCACAAACTGATCGTCGAGGCGGTCGAACGATCCCTGCCGGGCACGCTCGGCCATCGATCCGTGAACAAGCTGCTGGTCGGGGTGTTGCGGATCTCCGCCGCGGACGCCTCCGCGCGGGTCACCGCCGCGAAGTCGTTGGGGACCTGGCACGCCATATCGGGTGAAAGTTTGCCCGCTGATCTGCCCGAAACCGCTCAAGCCCAACGTGACGGCGACATCGGCGCCGACCATTGCCGGGCGGTGCGCGATGTCATCCGCAAGATCCCGCATGCGGTGCCCGCGTCCGACGTCGAGGCAGCGGAACAGATCCTGGCCGAACTGGCGCGGGCCGGGACCCCGGAGGATGTCGAGAACGCCGGACACGAGCTGCTTGCCTATCTGAACCCGGACGGTGACCTCGCCGACGACAGGGATCGCAAACGACTGCGCGGGATCCGGTTCGGCCGGCAAGACAAGAATTTGATGACACCGATCTCCGGTCACCTCGACCCCGAGACCAGGGCACTGCTCGAACCGATCCTCGCCAAGTGGGCGCGGCCCGGGATGAACAACCCCGACGACCCCGCCTCGCCGACCGGTGATGCCGAGCACCCGAACGTCGACCGCGACAGGCTCGCTGCCGCGGCGGGCCGGGACACCCGCACCGCTGCGCAACGCAATCACGATGCCGTGAAGGAGGCGCTGCGTGCGCTCCTCGGTTCCGGAGTACTGGGTTCGCATCGCGGGCTGCCGGCCACCGCGATCATCACCATGACCCTCGACCAACTCGAACACGCCACGGGCGTCGCCACGACCGCATCCGGTGGAATCCTCCCGATCAAGGACGCACTGAAGCTCGCCGAACAAGCGCACCCGGTGCTGGTGCTGTTCGATCACAACGGCCGGCCGCTGCACTTCGGGCGGAGCAAACGCCTCGCCACCGCCGACCAACGCCTGGCCCTGATCGCCGCCGATCGAGGTTGCACGCGTCCCGGCTGCGACGCCCCCGCCACGATGACCGCCGTCCATCACGTCCGCGACTGGTCCAAGGGCGGCGCCACCGACATCAGGGTCCTAACCCTCGGCTGCGACGCCTGCCACGCGCTGATCCACGACGGCCCGGGCGGCTGGCAAACCCAAACCGCACCCAAGGGCACCGAATACGCCGGACGCACCGAATGGATCCCACCCCCGCACATCGACCCCGAGCAGAAACCCCGCATCAACCACCGCCACCACCCCAAGGAGCTACTCGACCGCGCCAGACGAAAAGCGCAGGCCCGCAATGAAACCGACGCACGAAAGCGACGGGACGACCACCAGCGACGACCACCTCCCGCGCGGGAGGACGGTGGTGATTCTCCGCGGCCGAGTAGGCCGGCCTAGAACAGCGCGCCGCTGGGCAGCCGCCAGTCGACCGGCTCGTCCCCCAATTCGTCGAGGAGCCGGTTGGCGCGACTGAACGGCCGCGACCCGAAGAATCCGCGTCGCGCGGACAGCGGCGACGGGTGCGCGGACTCGATCACCGGCACATCGCCGAGCATCGGTTTGAGAGTGCCCGCGTCCCGTCCCCACAGGATCGCGACCATCTTCTCGGGCCGGGCCACCAACGCCCGAATGGCCCGCTCGGTGACGGCTTCCCAGCCCTTGCCACGATGCGAAGCGGCGCGGCCGGGCTCGACGGTGAGCACCCTGTTGAGCAGCAACACTCCCCGCCCTGTCCACGGGGTCAGGTCCCCGTTGTCGGGTGTCGGAAGACCCAGATCCTCGCTGTACTCGGTAAAGATGTTGCCGAGGCTGCGGGGCACGGGACGCACGTCGGGCGCCACCGAGAAGCTCAATCCCACCGCGTGCCCCGGCGTCGGGTAGGGATCCTGGCCGACGATCAGCACCCGGACGTCACGAAAGGGCTGCCGGAAGGCCCGCAGCACGTTCTCCTCTGCGGGTAGATGGTCTCGCCCCGCGGCGGTCTCCTCGCGCAGGAACTCCTCCATCGACGCGATCTGCCCGGCGACGGGCTCCATCGCCTGCGCCCAGCCCGCCTCCATCAGCTCGTCGAGCGGTCGAACCGGCATCAGTCGAGTCGCCGGAGTGCGTCCCGATAGAACGCGGCGTTCGCGACGTAGGTCTTCACGTTGATCTCCAGGTGGCCCTCGGAGACCTCGTAGCCCTCGCGGATCTTCGCGGGCACACCGAGCGCCATCCGGCGCGAGGGGACCTCGAACCCGAACGGGATGACCGCGCCCGCGCCGACGATCGCGCCGGCACCGACCGTGGCGCCGTTCAGCACGATCGATCCCGATGCGATCAGGCAGCTGTCGCCGATCGTGGCACCCTCGATGTGCGCGCTGTGTCCCACCACGCAGCCCGATCCGATCACCGTCGGATCGACCGGGGTGCAGTGGATGACGGTGCCGTCCTGGATGTTGGTGTCCGCGCCGATGGTGATGGTGCCGTAGTCGCCGCGCAGTACCGCCTGCGGCCACACCGAGGCGCCCGCGGCCAGGGTGACCGCGCCGATCACCACGGCGTCGGGGTGGACGTACGCGTCCGGATGGATGTCGGGCACGCGATCACCGAGGGCGTAGATAGGCATTGGGGCAATCTATCTAATCGAAGCTCTGCCAGCCGCCGCCGCCCGCCCGGGAACGGCCGTCGACCAGCACGCCCTCGCCGGCCAGGACCGACCCGATCCGACGCCACCCCTCGGGCAGCGGCACATCGGCGGGGAAGGTCGCGACCAGCGCGTGGTCCTCGCCGCCGGTGAGCACCCAGTCGAGCGCGTCGGCCCCCAGCGCCTCCGCTGCTGCCGCGAGCTCGGGTCCCGGCTCGAGCAGCGCACTGTCCAGATCCACGGCGACGCCCGAGGCCGTACACATGTGCCCCAGGTCGGCGACCAAACCGTCGGACACATCCGTCATGCCGGTGGCGCCTGCGCGAGCAGCAATCGGGCCGCTCCGATAGGGCGGTCTCGGAACCTTGTGCGCGGCAATCAGTTCCGCAAATCCATCCAACTCGGCGAGCAGCACGGCCAGTCCGGCGGCGGACCACCCGAGCCGACCCGCGACGGCCACCTGATCGCCGGGGCGCGCCCCCGACCGCAGCACCGGCGCGTGCCCGCCCAGGTCGCCGAGCACGGTGATGGACACGACCAACTGCTCCGCCTGCACCATGTCGCCGCCGATCACGCCCGCGTCGAACTCGGCCACCTCGGCCCAGATCCCGGCCGTGAGCGCGTCGGTGACGGCCACCGGCGTGGTCGGGGGGCACCCGATCGCCACCAGGAATGAGGTCGGCCAGGCCCCCATCGCGACGATGTCCGCGCCGTTCTGCGCCACCGCCTTGCGACCGACCTGCTCGGGGCTCGACCAGTCCAATCGGAAGTGTCTGCCCTGCACCAGCATGTCGGTGGAGGCCACCACCGCGCCGTCCGGTGCCCGCACCACCGCGGCGTCGTCACCCGGCCCCAGCAGCGTGGTCGCGGGTTGATCGCGCCCGGCCACCGCCCGGTCGATCACCGCGAACTCGCCGAGGTCGGCGACCGTGCGCCCGGCGTCGGCGCCACGATCCGTCGATTCGATGACGCACCTCCGATGAACGAGCCGCGGTACCCTTTATCGCAGCCGGGAGTGACCCGGCCGTGCGAGTGGCAGGCCAGGGCCACCGCGACTCTACCGACGTCGCGGGCACCGCACCGAGAAGGGGCGTCAGCGATGCAGGCTTTCGTTCTCGTTCAGACCGAGGTCGGCAAGGCCTTGCTCATCGCCGAGCTGATTCGGCAGCTGCCCGGCGTTCTCACGGCGGAGGATGTCCTCGGCCCCTACGACGTGGTGGTCCGGGTCGAGGCCGCCGACGGCACCGAGCTCCCCGGCGTGGTCAAGCAGATTCAGCGCGTCTCGGGAATCACCCGGACCCTCACATGTCAGGTTGCGGCACACTAGTAACCGTGAACGACCCCGATCTCCCCGAATCCGCGAGGACCACCGAGCCCGAACCCGCAGCGCCCCATCCCACGGCCCGGCGCAGCCCTGCACTGATCGCCGTCGCGGTCGCCCTCCCGGTCGCCCTCGTGGTCGGCGTGCTGGTTGCCGCGGTGATCGCCGGACGCGACCCCGTCCAGGAACCGGTCGCCCTCGGCACCGTGCCCGCCCCCGCCGCCGAGTCCCCCGAGTGCGCTGCCCTGATCGAGGCGCTACCCGAGGACCTCGGCGACTACGGCAGGGCCGAGCTCGTGGATCCGGCGCCTGTCGGGGCGGCGGCCTGGCAGGCCGACGATGCCAAGGAGGTCGTGCTGCGCTGCGGCGTGGACCGCCCACTGGAGTTCAACGCGGCCTCGGCGTTGCAGATGGTCGACGAGGTGCAGTGGTTCGAGGTGCCCGGCGAGGAGGGGCTGGACGCCAGCACCTGGTTCGCCGTGGACCGTGGGGTCTACGTCGCGCTGACCGTGCCGCACGGATCGGGACCCAGCCCGCTCCAGGATGCCTCGGCCGCCATCTCCGGGGCGTTGGAGCAGCGGCCGATCGACCCGGCACCCGTGCCGAATCCCTGACCCCGGGCCCGGCCGGCCTGCCGTCAGCGCAGGCCGGTCCCCCTGGCCAGAGCCGTCTCGACCAGAGTGGACACCAGCGAGCGGTAGTCGATCCCGGCCGACTCCCACATCCGCGGGTACATCGAGATCGACGTGAACCCGGGCATCGTGTTGATCTCGTTGATCACCGGGCCGTCGTCGGTGATGAAGAAGTCGACGCGGGCGAGCCCCTGACAGTCCAGCGCGGCGAAGGCCCGCACCGCGATCGCCCGGATCTCGTCGCTGATCGAGTCCTCGAGCTTGGCGGGCACGTCGAACTCGCAGATGTCGTCGAGGTACTTGGTGTCGAAGTCGTAGAAGGCGCCGTCGTCGCCGGCGAACTCCGGCATCCGGATCTCCGCCACGACACTGGATTTCACTGTGCCATCGGGGAATTCGAGCACACCGCACTCGACCTCACGGCCGACGATGCCCGCCTCCACGATCACCTTCGGGTCGTGGCCACGGGCAACCGCGATCGCCTCGTCGAGGTCATCCCAGGACGACACCCGGGAGATGCCGATCGAGGAGCCACCGCGGGCGGGCTTGACGAACACCGGCAGCCCCAGGCGCTCCCGATCCTCCGGCGACACCGTCGCCACGCCCGGCCGCAGCACCACCTGCGACCCGATCGGCAGGCCCTCCGCCGCGAGCAACTTCTTGGTGAACTCCTTGTCCATGCCCGCCGCGCTGGCCAGCACGCCGGGACCGACATACGGCAGGCCCGCGAGCTCGAGCAGGCCCTGGATGGTGCCGTCCTCTCCGTAGGCGCCGTGCAGGACCGGGAACACCACGTCCACGGACGCGAGGACCGCGCCTGCCTCGTCGTTGCTCAGCGACACCAGGGCGCCCGAGCGGGTCGGGTCGGCGGTGAGGGTCAGGGCGGTGCCCGACGAATCGACGGTCGGCAGCGAGCGTCCCGCGATGGTGAGGGCGTCGGGGTCGGTCGGGCCGAGCACCCAGGCTCCGTCCGGCGTGATGCCGATCGGCACCACCTCGTACCGCTCGGGATCGAGGTTGCGAAGCACACTGCCAGCGGAAACACAGGAGACGGAGTGCTCACTGCTGCGGCCACCGAAGACCACAGCCACCCTCGTACGCGGATTACTCACATACGGAACCGTACCGTTGGACGAACCCATCTGCCGCGTCAGGTCACCGCTGATCGGGCGGTCCGAACCATTCGAGCGTGCTCACTCCGGCTTGGTGCGCCGCCCCAGGAGCTGTCCGACGGCCTCGGGGACCGACATGCCCTCGTGGCACACCCGATGCACCGCATCGGTGAGCGGCATCTCCACCCCGTAGCTCTCGGCCAGGGCCCGGACCGAGGTGCAGGACTTCACACCCTCGGCAACCTGCCCCTTGGTCGCCCGCTGCGCGCTCTCCATGGAACCACCCGCGCCGAGATGGTGGCCGAAGGTCCGGTTTCGCGAGAGCGGCGAGGAGCAGGTCGCCACGAGGTCCCCGACCCCGGCCAACCCGGCCAGTGTCGCCGGATTCGCGCCCAGCGCCACCCCGAGCCTGATCATCTCCGCCAGCCCCCGGGTGATGATGGAGGCGTTGGTGTTCTCCCCCAGGCCGATTCCCGACGCCATTCCGCAGGCCAGGGCGATCACGTTCTTGCACGCCCCACCCACCTCGCAGCCGATCACGTCGGAGTTGGTGTACGGGCGAAAATACCCAGTGGCACAAGCCTTTTGAAGATCGACCGCGCGAACGGAATCCGTGCAGGCGATCACGGTTGCCGCCGGCTGTCCCGCGGCGATCTCCCTGGCGAGATTCGGCCCGGACAGCACCGCCACCCGCGACGGATCCGCCCCTGCCACCTGGGCGATCACCTGGCTCATACGCATCAACGTCCCGCTCTCGATGCCCTTGGCCAGGGACAACAGGGTCGAATCGGGCTCGATGGACGGCGCCCAGACCGCCAGGTTCTCCCGCAGCGACTGCGAGGGCACCGCCAGCACGACGATGTCGGCGCCCTCGAGCGCGACGCGATGATCACTCGTCGCCGACATCGAGGGCGGCAGCGCGATCCCCTCGAGATAGAACGGATTCTCGTGATCCACCGAGATCGCCTCGGCCACTTCCTGTCTGCGGGCCCACAACGTGACATCGGTGCCGGCATCGGCCAACACCTTCGCGAACGCCGTCCCCCAGGATCCCGCCCCCAGTACCGCTGCCTTGCTCATGGAAGTTCCTTCCCCATCGCCACCCGCTGCCGCCGGCATCCCACAGTAGTCGGCCATGGCGGGACCGCGGCCTGCTCACCCGCACCCGCGGGCTGGCAGGATTGCGGACATGGACCCAGCGCATCACACGCCGCCCGCCGGGCAGGCGCACGTGTTGATCGCGGTCAAGGAGCTCGGCCGGGCCAAGAGCCGGCTGGCCGGCCGCCTCGGGCCGCAGGAGCGGACCGCGCTCGTGCTGGCCATGCTGCGCGACACCCTCGCCGCGGCGGCGGGCGCGACGGGGATCGCCGAGCTCACGGTCATCACCCCGGACCCGGTCGTCGCCCGCGTCGCGCGCGAGTGCGGGGCCGGGCACTACACCGATCCCGCCGGTGAGGACCTCGATCGCCTCAATGCCGTCCTGCGGGCTGCCGCGGCGGATGCGCAGTCGAGCAGCGGACGCGGGCCGGTCGTGGCACTGCAGGGCGACCTTCCGTGCCTGCGCCCGCACGAGCTGTCCGCGGCGCTCGCGGCCGCGCGGGCGCCCCGCTCGCTCGTGGTCGATCATCACGGCACCGGGACCGCGGCGCTGATCGTGCTGGACCCGGATGCCGATCTGGACCCCCGGTTCGGCCCGGACTCGGCGCGGCGCCACCGCCTTTCCGGGGCCGCGGTGCTCACCGGCGACTGGCCGGGACTGCGACTCGATGTCGACACCGCAGCCGATCTCGACGCCGCGGTCAGGCTGGGGCCCGGGGCGGCGACCGCGGCGGAACTCGACCGGATCGGCTGGCCCGGCATCACGGGGGCGGACCGCCGTATTCACCGAAGTTAAATCTTCATCGATTGTCCCCGGCTCTCGATCTGGGGGATGATCTACGCGTGACTAACGGTGAGGTACGCGGACAGGACACCGGGCAGCAAACGGCGTCGACCACCGGCGAGCGCGAATGGAGCGCACCGATCGTCAATCACCTGCCGGTGATCCCGACCGCGCCGCCCGCCGCCACCCCGGTGGCGATCGACGGTTCGATCATCCCCCTGCCGGAGGCGCGCTATCTCAACCGCGAACTGAGCTGGCTCGACTTCAATTCCCGGGTGCTCAGCCTGGCCGAGGATCCGTCGATTCCGCTGCTCGAGCGCGCCAAGTTCCTCGCGATCTTCGCCTCGAACCTCGACGAGTTCTACATGGTCAGGGTCGCGGGCCTCAAACGACGGGACGAGACCGGGCTCTCCGTGCGTTCCGCCGACGGACTGACCCCACGCGAGCAGTTGGCGCTGATCAACCGGCGAACCCAGGAGATCGCGGAGAAGCACGCGCGGACCTTCCTGGACAAGGTGCTGCCCGAGCTCGCCGAGGAGGGCATCTCCATCATCGGCTGGGCCGACCTCGACGCCGACGAGGAGGAACGCCTGTCCGCCCACTTCCGCGAGCAGGTGTTCCCGGTGCTGACCCCGCTCGCGGTCGACCCGGCCCACCCCTTCCCCTACATCAGCGGGCTGAGCCTGAACCTCGCGGTGACCGTGAAGGATTCGTCGACCGGCGGCGAACACTTCGCCAGGGTGAAGGTGCCCGACAATGTCGACCGCTTCGTCCGCGTCAACCGCACCGATTCACCCGCGACGACCCCCGCCTTCCTCCCCATGGAGGCGCTCATCGCGGCGCACCTGAAGGCGCTGTTCCCCGGCATGGAGATCGTGGAGCACCACGCCTTCCGGATCACCCGCAACGCCGACTTCGAGGTCGAGGAGGATCGCGACGAGGATCTGCTGCAGGCCCTCGAGCGCGAGTTGGCCCGCAGGCGGTTCGGATCGCCGGTGCGGCTCGAGGTCGCGGACGACATGACCGAGCACATGCTCGAACTGCTGCTGCGCGAGCTCGACGTGGATCCCGGTGATGTGATCCAGGTCCCCGGCCTGCTCGATCTGTCCTGCCTGTGGCAGGTGTACGGAGTCGATCGCGCCAACCTCAAGGACGCGCCCTTCGTACCGGCAACGCATCCGGCCTTCGGGGAGCGGGAGACCCCGAAGAGCGTGTTCTCGACCTTGCGCGACGGTGACGTGCTCGTGCACCACCCCTACGATTCGTTCTCCACCAGCGTCCAGCGCTTCATCGAGCAGGCGGCCGCGGACCCGCACGTGCTGGCGATCAAGCAGACGCTGTACCGCACCTCCGGCGACTCCCCGATCGTCAACGCTCTGATCGATGCCGCCGAGGCGGGCAAGCAGGTGGTGGCGCTCGTCGAGATCAAGGCTCGATTCGACGAACAGGCGAACATCAAGTGGGCGCGCAAGCTCGAGCAGGCGGGCGTGCACGTCGTGTACGGACTGGTCGGTCTCAAGACCCATTGCAAGACTTGCCTTGTGGTGCGCCGGGAGGGCTCCGCGATCCGCAGGTACTGCCATATCGGCACCGGGAACTACAACCCGAAGACGGCCCGCCTGTACGAGGATGTGGGACTGCTCACGGCTGCCCCGGAGATCGGCGCGGACCTCACGGACCTGTTCAACTCGTTGACCGGGTATTCACGCAAGGCGCAGTACCGGAATCTGCTGGTCGCCCCATATGGGGTCCGCGACGGCATCATCGAGCGGATCGATGCCGAGGTCACGCGCCGGCTCGCGGGCAAGCCCGCAGGCGTCCGCCTCAAGGCCAATGCACTGGTCGACGAGCAGGTGATCGACGCGCTCTATCGGGCCTCGCAGGCCGGTGTCCCCGTACAGGTGGTGGTCCGCGGCATCTGCGCCCTCAAGCCCGGGGTGCCGGGACTGAGCGAGAACATCGAGGTCCGTTCGATTCTCGGGCGATTCCTCGAGCATTCACGCGTCCTGCATTTCGTCGGCGCGGAGGAATTCTGGATCGGCAGCGCCGACATGATGCACCGCAATCTCGATCGGCGGGTGGAGGTGATGGCCCAGGTGAAAGATCCCCGGCTGACCCGACAACTCGGCGACATCTTCGACTCCGCGCTCGACCCGACCACCCGGTGCTGGGTACTCCAGTCCGACGGTCACTGGGCGGCCTCGCCCGCTCGGGGTGAACGCGTCCGCGAGCACCAGCAGGAGCTGATGCGCGGCCGGCGCGCGGTCGTCTCGTAGGTCCGTTTTCCGGTCACCACAGGAAGGCAGCACGTGAGCTCGAAGTCGGATCGACCGATCAAGGCCAACATCTTCGCGGCAGGTGCCGTGCTCTGGCGCAAGTCACCGACCAATCCCTACGAGATCGAGATCGCACTGATCCACCGTCCCCGCTACGACGACTGGTCCTTCCCCAAGGGCAAGCTCGACCCCGGGGAGACACCCGTCGTCGCGGCGGTGCGCGAGGTAGAGGAGGAAACCGGCCTGCGCGTGCGCCTTGGCCGGCACGTGACCCGGATCGCCTACGAGATCCCGGGCCACCGCAAGCGCAAGCGGGTCGACTACTGGGCCGCCGAGTCGCTCGGGGGTGAATTCGTCCCGAACAACGAGGTCGACGAGCTCCGATGGGTGGCCCCCGAGGACGTGGTCGGCGCGCTCTCGTATTCGGTGGACGGCAAGGTGACGCGCCGGTTCCTCAAGGTGCCCGCCGACACCACCACGATGCTGCTCGTCCGGCACGGCAAGGCCGGACGCAGAAAGGATTCAGCGGACGACACACTGCGGCAATTGGACAAGGTCGGACGCGCCCAGGCCGAGGCACTCGTCCCCCAGCTCCTCGCCTTCGGCGCGACCGCCGTCCACTCCGCGGATCGAACCCGCTGTGTGCAGACGATGGAACCGCTGGCGCGAGCGCTGGGCACGGAGATCGTGCCGGAGCCGCTGCTCTCGGAGGAGGCCTACGCCGAGGATCCCTCCGCGGCGCGATCACGCGCGAGAAAGATCGCCACTCTCGGAGGCGTTCAGGTGATCTGCAGCCAGAGCGGGGTCATTCCCGACCTGTTGAGCTGGTGGGCTGATCGGGACGGGATCACCCTGCCGCCTGCCCGCAATCGGAAGGGCAGCACCTGGGCCCTCTCGTTCTCCGGGGGCAAGCTCGTGGACGCCAGCCACATCGACAGCCCACTGCCCGAGAACGCCTGAGTCGACCCCCGATCCGAGTCAGGGCGGCGACGGTTTCCCGTCGCCGCCCTGGATCCCGTGCGGTGCACGAGTAGTCGGTCGTGCCTACTTCTTACGCGCGGGTGCCTTCTTGGCGGGGGCCTTCTTGGCCGGAGCCTTCTTGGCCGGAGCCGCCTTCTTGGCCACGACCTTCTTGGCGGGAGCCTTCTTGGCCGGAGCCTTCTTCGCGGGCGCCGCCTTCTTCACGACCGCCTTCTTGGCCGGAGCCGCCTTCTTGGCCACCACCTTCTTCGCGGGTGCCTTCTTCGCGGGAGCCGCCTTCACGGCCGCCTTCTTCGCGGGCGCCGCCTTCTTCACGACCGCCTTCTTCGCGGGTGCTGCCTTCTTGGCCACCACCTTCTTCGCGGGAGCCTTCTTGGCGGGAGCCGCCTTCTTGGCCGCCACCTTCTTCGCGGCGACCTTCTTCGCGGCCGCCTTCTTCGCAGGTGCGGCAGACGCCGAACCACGCTTGACCGCGGGTCCGCTGGCCGGAAGCTTCTGGCTGCCCGCGATCACGGCCTTGAACTGGGCGCCCGGACGGAATGCGGGAACCGACGTGGGCTTGACCTTGACGGTCTCGCCGGTGCGCGGGTTGCGCGCGACGCGGGCCGCACGGCGACGCTGCTCGAAGACGCCGAAGCCGGTGATCGTGACGCTCTCACCCCGGTGCACGGCGCGCACGATGGTGTCGACGATGTGCTCGACCGCGTCGGTGGCGGTGCGGCGATCCGAGTCCAACCGTTCGGTCAGGATGTCAATGAGCTCTGCTTTGTTCATGGAAGTCCTCCGCAAACCGATGGCCCATTGTCGGACCGACTAGCAAACACGGTAATCCGGAAAAGGGCAAGAGTCTATGTGCCACGCCAATTCTCATGCCCTTCTCAGCGGCGTGGCACCCTCTTTCGTGCCCGAATCCCGTTAGTCGATCGTATTAGTTTCCGTCGGCAACCCGCGCCGGGAGGGTGGCAGGTTTCCATGACGGCCTTGACTTTTCGAACTCCGAAATCGCATCTACCTGCCGCAACGTCAATCCGATATCGTCCAGACCCTCGAGCAGACGCCACCGCGTGTAGTCATCAATGTTGAAGCGCACCACCAGCGTTCCGGCGGTAACTGTGCGCTCCGTGAGATCCACAACAATTTCCAGTCCGGGCTGCTCTTCGAGCAACTTCCAGAGCAGTTCGACGTCCGACTGGTCGACCTGAGCGGCCAGCAGACCCGCCTTGCCGGAGTTGCCGCGGAAGATGTCGGCGAAGCGTGACGCGATCACAACGCGAAATCCGTAGTCCGATAGCGCCCACACCGCGTGCTCACGGGAGGAGCCGGTGCCGAAGTCCGGACCGGCGACGAGAACCGAGCCCTTGTCGTACGGCGGAATGTTCAGAATGAACTCGGGGTCGGCCCGCCAACCCGCGAAGAGGCCGTCCTCGAAACCGCTACGAGAGACCGACTTTAGGTAGACCGCCGGAATGATCTGGTCGGTGTCGACATTGGAGCGCCGCAGGGGGACGCCGATTCCCTTGTGTGTCGTAAAGGCTTCCATCAAATACTCCTGTCGTTCCGGTGGTCTTCAGTCCAGGTCCGCGGGCGCCGAGAGCGTGCCTCGCACCGCCGTCGCCGCCGCAACCAGCGGCGAGACCAGATGGGTCCGGCCGCCCTTGCCCTGCCTACCTTCGAAATTCCGGTTGGATGTCGATGCCGAACGCTCCCCCGGGGACAGCTGATCGGGATTCATACCGAGACACATCGAGCAACCCGCCTGCCGCCATTCGGCGCCCGCGGCGGTGAAGATCTCGCCGAGGCCCTCCTCCTCGGCCTGCGCGCGGACCCTCATCGAGCCCGGGACGACCAGCATCCGCACGCCCTCGGCCACCTTGCGGCCCTTCAGCACGTCCGCCACCGCCCGCAGATCCTCGATCCGGCCGTTGGTGCAGGAACCGACGAAAACCGTGTCCACGGCGATCTCACGCAGCGGAGTGCCCGCCGTCAGGCCCATGTAGGTCAACGCCTTCTCGGCCGCCAGGCGTTCGCTCTCGTCGACCATCTGCGTGGGATCCGGCACCGAGTCGCCGAGCGGCGCACCCTGGCCGGGGTTGGTCCCCCAGGTGACGAACGGCGTGAGCGTGTTCGCGTCGATGTAGACCTCCTGATCGAAAGTCGCACCCTCGTCGGTCTTCAACTGGTCCCACGCCTCGACGGCCGCATCCCAGTCCGCACCCTGCGGCGCGTGCGGGCGCCCCTTGATGAATTCGTAGGTGATCTCGTCCGGCGCGATCATGCCGGCTCGCGCACCGGCCTCGATCGACATGTTGCAGACCGTCATTCGAGCTTCCATCGACATCTGGCGAATGGCCGAGCCGCGGTACTCCAGCACGTAGCCCTGGCCGCCGCCGGTGCCGATCTTCGCGATGACGGCCAGCACCACGTCCTTGCTCGTCACCCCGGGCTGGAGTTCGCCGTCGACGTTGATCGCCATCGTCTTGAACGGACGCAGCGACAGCGTCTGTGTCGCCATCACGTGCTCGACCTCGCTGGTGCCGATACCCATTGCGAGAGCGCCGAAGGCGCCGTGTGTGGACGTGTGGCTGTCGCCGCACACCACCGTCATGCCGGGCTGGGTCAGGCCCAGCTGCGGGCCGACCACGTGCACGATGCCCTGATCGAGATCGCCCATCGGGTGCAGACGGACGCCGAATTCCTCGCAGTTGCGACGAAGGGTCTCGACCTGCGTGCGTGAGACCGGGTCCGCGATCGGCTTGTCGATGTCGACGGTGGGTACGTTGTGGTCCTCGGTGGCGATCGTCAGATCGGGGCGGCGCAGCGGCCTGCCGGCGAGCCGAAGGCCGTCGAAGGCTTGGGGACTGGTCACTTCGTGGACGAGGTGCAGATCGATGTAGATGAGGTCCGGGTTACGCGAGGAACCTTCCCCCTCGCCCCGGACGACGACATGCTCGTCCCACACCTTCTCTGCCAGGGTGCGCTTCGTACTGACCATGTTCTCCACCTCTCAGTGTGACTAGTGCGTCCCGGACATCGGACGGCCTGGAGTGCGCCTCTTCCATCATCTCTCCGATGACGCCCGCTCGAAGCCGTCCGAATTTCCATCTCAAAATGCGAGACGGTAGTATCGCCCTATGAGACAGCATAGCGGCTCCCCCGCCTCCAGCGGGATCGGGGTGCTCGACAAGGCGATGACAGTCCTGCATGCCGTTGCGGAGCAACCCTGCAACCTCGGCGAGTTGTGCGCCCGCACCGGCCTGCCCAGGGCCACGGCGCATCGACTCGCGGTCGGACTCGAGGTGCACCGCCTCCTCGCCCGCGACGGCGACGGGCTCTGGCGCCCCGGTCCCGGACTCGCGGAGCTCGCCCCCACCGCACACGACAGCCTCCTCGAGGCCGCCGCCATGGTCCTCCCGCGGCTGCGCGAGATCACCGGCGAGAGCGTGCAGCTCTACCGCAGGGAAGGCACCCAGCGGGTGTGCGTGGCCTCCATGGAACCGCCGACCGGCCTTCGGGACACGGTCCTCGTCGGCGCGCGGCTGCCGATGACCGCCGGCTCCGGCGCCAAGGTGCTGCTGGCATGGGCGGACCCACAGACACAGCGCTCGGTGCTGGCCGACGCACTGTTCAGCGAACGGGCCCTGCTCGAGGTGCGCAAGCGGGGCTGGGCGCAGAGCGCGGCCGAACGCGAGCCGGGCGTGGCGAGCGTCGCCGCTCCCGTGCGCGACGGCGCAGGCGTCGTGATCGCGGCCATCTCGGTCTCGGGCCCCATCGATCGCATGGGCAGGCGCCCAGGCGCCCGCTGGGCCGCCGACCTGCTCGCCGCGGCCGACGCACTGCACAAACGCCTGTAGCCACCTGCGCACCCGATGTGGCCCGTGGCACAGTGCATGGGAGAACAGGTTCCAATTCCCATGGGAGGACATCGCAGTGGGCACCAACCAACGAAGTCAGATCACGATGACCGACGACGAGATCGTCACGTTCATCGACCACAGCAGGGTCGCCACCATGGCGACCGTCGGCCCCAAGGGCGCGCCGCACCTGATCGCCATGTGGTACGCCGTGATCGACGGGGAACTCTGGTTCGAGACGAAGGCGAAGTCGCAGAAGGCCGTCAACCTCCGCCGGGACAACCGGATCACCGCGATGATCGAGGACGGCCACACCTACGACACCCTCCGCGGCGTCTCCATCGAGGGCACCGGCGAGATCGTCGACGACCCGGACGCACTGTGGCAGGTCGGCGTCAGCATCTGGGAGCGCTACACCGGCCCGTACAGCAAGGAGGTGGATCCGGCCATCGAGATGATGCTGAACAAGCGCATCGCCGTGCGGGTGAAGCCCGACCGCATCCGTTCCTGGGATCACCGCAAGCTCGGACTGCCCCAGATGCCGCTCGGTGGCACCACCGCCGCGTACCTGTAGCGCCCGGAGAATTCACGGGACTTCACGCCGCGACGGCGGTACCGTCGCCTTGAACCACCTACGGGAGGAGCGAGACGTGACGGACTCGGAAAACGAGAAGATCAAGCA
This sequence comes from Rhodococcus daqingensis, assembly GCF_042665615.1. Taxonomy (NCBI): domain Bacteria; kingdom Bacillati; phylum Actinomycetota; class Actinomycetes; order Mycobacteriales; family Nocardiaceae; genus Rhodococcus; species Rhodococcus daqingensis. Next base: position 202,267 of record NZ_JBHTCS010000009.1, read on the forward strand.
GCAGTACCGCGAGGCGCTCGAACGCAAGAATCATCAGCATGCGAACCCGACGGCCGCCCCGGCCGGCGATTCGAAGATTCATCACACGCACGGCCCCGCCGATCACAAACGAGAATTTCGCCGCAAGAGCGGCTGACGGTTTCGAACGAGGCGCTCACCCAATCGGGTGGGCGCCTCTTTCGACTGCCGGCCGCAATTCCCGACAAAAGAAAAGACCCCCCGGCAGAACCAGAGGGTCTTCTTCATGTGTAGCCCCGACGGGATTCGAACCCGCGCTACCGCCTTGAGAGGGCGGCGTCCTAGGCCGCTAGACGACGGGGCCAGGATGTTAAGGCACGCTCTCTGTGGTAGCCCCGACGGGATTCGAACCCGCGCTACCGCCTTGAGAGGGCGGCGTCCTAGGCCGCTAGACGACGGGGCCAGGGAACGTGCCTTGTACTGCATGGAGTGCCCGGAGAAAATCACCGGACTTTCCGCTGGGGTACCAGGACTCGAACCTAGAATGGCTGAACCAGAATCAGCTGTGTTGCCAATTACACCATACCCCAATGGCCTGTCCCGAACGCCTGTGCCGCATGGCCTGAGCGCTTGGTCCGAACCGATGAGAACAATAGCAAAGCCCTAGGGCGATTCTCCAAATCGGCTGGTCAGGGGGCTGAAATGACCCCCCGGCCAGCCGACGGGAGCTCCTACTGATCCACCTGAGCGCGTGCTGCGCGCAGCCGGGCCATCGTCTTGTCCCGACCGAGCAACTCCATCGACTCGTACAGCGGCGGACTGACGTGCGAACCGGTCACCGCGACCCGCACCGGAGCAAAGGCCTTGCGCGGCTTCAGTTCCAGGCCATCGATGAGGGCGGTCTTGAGTGACTCCTCCAACTCGGCGGTCGCCCAGTCCTGCGTGGCGTCGAGTGCGGCGATCGTCGCGTCGAGGACGGGCGCGGAGTCGGCCCCCAGGTTCTTCGCGGCCGCGGCGGGATCGATCGCGAACTCGGACTCGTCCACGAAGAGGAACTTGAGCAGATCCCAGGCGTCGGACAGCACGACGATCCGCGTCTGCACGAGTTCGGCGGCGACCGCGAACGAGGCCTCGTCGAGCGCGTCCACACGGTGCCCCTGCGCGACGAGGAAGGCACGCAGCCGCGCCGTGAAATCCGCGGGCTCGAGGAGCCGGATGTGTTCGGCGTTGATCGCGTCGGCCTTCTTCTGGTCGAAACGCGCCGGGTTGGAATTGACCTTCGAGATGTCGAAGGCCGCGACCATGTCCGTGAGCGAGAACACATCATGGTCGTCGGCGATGCCCCAGCCGAGCAGTGCCAAGTAGTTGAGCAGGCCCTCGGGAATGAAGCCGCGGTCCCGATGGATGAACAGGTTCGACTCGGGATCGCGCTTGGACAGCTTCTTGTTGCCCTGCCCCATCACGAACGGGAGGTGGCCGAACTCCGGGGTGAGCTCTGCGACACCGATTCGCTGCAGGGCCTCGTAGAGCGCCAGCTGTCGCGGCGTCGAGGAGAGCAGATCCTCGCCGCGCAGCACGTGGGTGATCTTCATCAACGCGTCGTCGACCGGGTTCACCAGGGTGTACAGCGGGATGCCGTTGCCCCGGGTGAGCGCGAAATCGGGCACGGTGCCCGCCTTGAAGGTGGTCTCGCCGCGAACCAGGTCGTTCCAGGTCAGGTCGTGATCGGGCATCCTCAACCGCACGACGGGCTTGCGCCCCTCGTCCAGGTACGCCTGCCGCTGCTCGGCGGTCAGATCACGATCGAAGTTGTCGTACCCGAGCTTGGGGTCGCGACCGGCCGCCTTGTGCCGCTCCTCCACCTCCTCGGGGCTGGAGAAGGACTCGTACGCCTCCCCCGCCTCCAGCAGCTTGGCGACGACCTCGAGGTGCAGGTCGCGACGCTGAGACTGCCGGTACGGCGCATACGGGCCACCGACCTCGGGACCCTCGTCCCAGGTCAGGCCGAGCCAGTTCAGCGCGTCGAGGATGGCCTGATAGGACTCCTCGGAGTCCCGCGCCGCGTCGGTGTCCTCGATACGGAAGACGAACTTGCCGCCGTGATGCCGGGCATAGGCCCAGTTGAACAGGGCCGTACGGATCAGCCCGACATGGGGCGTGCCGGTCGGGGAGGGACAGAAACGAACACGCACTTCGCTGGAGGTCATGGCTCACTTGGGTCGGAGGGGGGATCGGTCCCTTACAGGTTAGTCTTCCCCGCCCGCACCCGACTGGGCAGTGACCGCCGTCCCCGGAGCGCCGCCCGGCTCAGCCCTTGGCGGCAACCGGATTGGTGAGCGTGCCGATCCCCTCGATGGTGACGCTCACGGTGTCGCCGGCGACGATCGGGCCGACACCCTCGGGGGTACCGGTCAGGATGACGTCACCCGGGAGCAGCGTCATCACCGCGGAGACCCACTCGATGATCTTCGGGATGTCGTGCAGCAGAAGCGAAGTGCGGCTGCGCTGTTTGACGGCACCGTCGACGTCGGTCGTGATCTCCAGATCTGAGGCGTCGAGGGTGGTCTCGATCCAGGGCCCGAGCGGGCAGAACGTGTCGTGCCCCTTGGCCCTGGTCCACTGACCGTCCTGACGCTGGTGATCGCGCGCGGACACGTCGTTCGCGGCGGTGTAGCCGAGCACCACGTCGAGCGCCTTCGACGCGGGCACGTCCTTGCAGGGGCGGCCGATGACGATCGCGAGCTCGCCCTCGTAGTGCACCTCATTCGAGCTGGGCGGCAACATGATCGGCACGCCGGGGCCGATGATCGAGGTGTTCGGCTTGAGGAAGATCACCGGATCCTCGGGAGCCTCGGAGCCCATCTCGGCCGCGTGCGCCGCGTAGTTCTTGCCGATGCAGATCACCTTGCTGGCCAGGATCGGTGCCAGCAGACGGACATCGGCGAGCGGCCAGCTGCGACCGGTGAAGGTGGGGGTGCCGAACGGATGCTCGGCGATCTCCTTCGCGGTCTGTGCGTCACCCTCCCCCTCGATGGAAACAAAGGCGACCCCATCAGGGCTGGCGATTCGACCTAGGCGCATGGCGGCAGTCTATCGACCGCATCCGCGCGCCCTCGACCGCCCGCGGCGCGGGACCACCAGGACCCGAGATACACTCGATTCCGAAGTCCAAAATATAAGACACGAATTCCACATATTGGTACGGCAGCATGAGTGTTCAGGTGCAGAACAGGCAGGACGAGCGGAGCACCGCGTCGAGGCGCTGGACCATGCTCGGGCTCGGCGTCCTCGCGCAGACGGCGGGCGGCGTCTTCGCCAACGCGCCCGCATTCCTCATCCCGACGCTGCACGACGCGGACGGCATGAGCCTGGCCCGCGCCGGACTGATCGCGGCAGCGCCGACCGCCGGCTTCCTGGTCAGCCTGTTCGCGTGGGGCCTGGTGGTCGACCGGGTCGGCGAACGGCGGGTTCTGGTGATGGGACTGGGCGCCGCCGCCCTCGCGAGCGCCGCCGCGGCCGCCACGAGCACCTCCTACCCCGCGCTCGGCCTGTTCCTGTTCCTCGGCGGCATGGCCGCGTCGAGCGCCAACGCGGCCAGCGGGCGCGTGGTGGTGGGCTGGTACCCGCCGCACCGCCGCGGATTCGCGATGGGCGTGCGCCAGATGGCCCTGCCCCTCGGGGTCGCGGTGGCCGCGCTCACCGTGCCGAGCCTCGCCGCCGACCACGGGGTCGGCTGGGCACTGGTCCTGCCCGCGGTCTTCGGCGCGGTCGCCGCGATCGCGTGTCTGCTGTTCGTCGTCGACCCGCCGCGACCGACCCGCACCGCCGCATCCGAACAGGGCCTGCTGGCCAACCCCTACCGGAATCAGGCCGTGCTGTGGCGAATCCACTCCGTCTCGGCGGCACTGGTGGTGCCGCAGTACCTGGTGTGGACGTTCGTGCCGGTGTGGCTGATCACCGATCGGCACTGGTCCGCGGCGGCGGCCGGCATCCTCGTCACTGCGACCCAACTGCTGGGCGCCGCTGGACGGATCGGCGCGGGAATCTGGTCGGACCGCGTCGGCAGCCGAATGGGTCCGCTGCGCACCGTCGCGGTCGCCGCGGCGCTGTCCATGGCGGCGCTCGCCGTCACGGATTGGCTCGGCTCGCCGATATCCGTCGCCCTGATGGTCGCGGCCTCAGTGATCACCGTGGCCGACAACGGACTCGCCTTCACCGCGGTCGCGGAGATCGCCGGCCCCTATTGGAGTGGACGGGCCCTCGGCGCCCAGAACACCGGCCAGTACCTGGCCGCCGCGTTCGTGCCGCCGGTGTTCGGCGCGGTGATCGGGACGCTCGGCTTCCCTGCGGCCTTCGCGATCGCCGCCGCGCTGCCGCTGGCCGCGGTCCCCCTGGTCCCCGCCGACCCGCCGCCGTCGGCGTGACCCACCCCGAACGCACTCCGCCCGCGAACCTCTCGGTTCGCGGGCGGAGTGCGTTGACGCGAATGCGCGGGGCTAGAGGCTCGCGACGATGCGGTCGCCGACCTCGGTGGTCTTGATCGGACCGTCGCCGCGGGTCGCGAGATCGGCCTCGACGGCCTGCTCGACCCGTGCCGCGTCCTCGTCACGACCGAGGTGGCGCAGCAACAGCGCCACCGACAGGATCGCGGCGGTGGGATCGGCGATCCCCTTGCCCGCGATGTCCGGGGCGCTGCCGTGCACCGGCTCGAACATCGACGGGTTGGTGCCGGAGGCGTCGATGTTGCCGCTCGCGGAGAGTCCGATGCCACCGGTGACCGCGCCGGCCAGGTCGGTGATGATGTCGCCGAACAGGTTGTCGGTGACGATCACGTCGAAGCGAGACGGGTCGCTGACCATGTAGATGGTGGCGGCGTCGATGTGGCAGTATGCGGTCTCGACATCCGGGTACTCGGCACCGACCGTCTCCATCGCACGCGACCAGATCGCACCCGCATTGGAGAGCACATTGGTCTTGTGGATCAGGGTCAGGTGCTTGCGCCGCGTCTGTGCCAGCTCGAAGGCGTAGCGGACCACACGCACGGCACCGAACCAGGTGTTGATCGACACCTCGGTGGCGATCTCGTGCGGGGTGCCGACGCGGATGGCGCCGCCGTTGCCGGTGTACGGGCCCTCGGTGCCTTCACGCACGACCACGAAATCGATGTCCGGGTTCGCGGCCAGCGGCGACGTCGCGCCCGGGTACAACCGCGACGGGCGCAGGTTCACGTGGTGGTCGAGCTGGAACCGCATGTTCAGCAACAGACCGCGCTCGAGGATGCCCGGGCCGACGAGGCGCGGGTCGCCGATAGCGCCGAGCAGGATCGCGTCGTGCTGACGGATCTCGGCGAGCTCCGCGTCCGGCAGCAGTTCACCGGTCGCGTTGTAGCGCTTGGCGCCGAGGTCGTACTCGGTGGTCTGCAGGTCCGGGACCAGCTTGCGCAGTACCTTGAGCGCCTCTGCCGTGACCTCGACACCGATGCCGTCACCGGGGATGACTGCAAGCTTCATGAACGTACTCACTTCCTCGCGGAGACGGATCAGGACAGGTCGACCTGGGCGACGCGGGCGTCGAGCTGGGTCACGATCTCCGCGACCTCGGTATCCCCGACAACCCGGTCCACGCGCAGGATGACGGTGGCGCCCTCGCCCTCGACGTCCTGGCTCAGCGCGGCGGCCTGGATGTCGATGCTCGCGTTGCCGAGCACCGTGCCGAGGGTGCCGAGCACGCCCGGACGATCCTGGTAGTGCACGACGATGTTGTGGCCCTCGGCACGCAGGTCGAAGCTGCGGCCGTTGACGTTGACGATCTTCTCGATCTGCTGCAGGCCGGTCAGCGCGCCCGCGACGGCGGTGACGGTGCCGTCGGCCGCGACGGCCCGCACCTCGACCGCGCTGCGGTGCGTGAGCGCCTCGCTGTGCTTGTCGACCTCGACACTCACGCCGCGCTGCTCGGCGAGCGCCGGGGCGTTGACGAAGGTCACCGGCTCGTCGCTGCTGGCGGAGAAGAGTCCACGCAGCGCGGCGAGGCCGAGGATCTCGACGTTCTCGGCCGACAGCTCACCGCTGACGATGACCTGCACGTTCTGCACGGCCTCCGGGGAGAGGGTGCCCGCGAGCAGGCCGAGCTTGCGAACCAGGTCGAGCCACGGGGCGACCTCCTCGCCGACCGGGCCGCCGGAGACGTTGACGGCCTCGGGCACGAACTCGCCCGCCAGCGCCAGCAGCACGCTCTTGGCCACGTCGGTGCCTGCGCGGTCCTGCGCCTCCGAGGTGGACGCGCCGAGGTGCGGGGTGACGACGACGTTGTCGAGGTCGAACAGCTTCGAATCGGTGCACGGCTCGGTGTTGAACACGTCCAGGCCCGCGGCGCGGACCTTGCCGGAGACGAGCGCGTCGTACAGGGCGTCCTCGTCGATCAGGCCACCGCGCGCGGCGTTGACGATGATCAGGCCGTCCTTGGCGGTGGCGAGACGCTCGGCGTTGATCAGGCCCGCGGTCTCCTTGGTCTTCGGCAGGTGCACGGAGATGAAGTCGGAGCGCTTGACCAGTTCGTCGATGTCGACGAGCTCGATGCCGAGCTGCGCGGCGCGGGCCGCGGGCAGGTAGGGGTCGTAGGCGATGACGTGGGTCTCGAAGGCCGCGAGTCGCTGCGCGAACAGCTGACCGATGCGACCGAGTCCGACGACGCCGACGGTCTTGCCCAGGATCTCGGTGCCGTTGAAGCTCGAACGCTTCCAGGTCTTCTCACGCAGCGTGCGGTCCGCGGCCGGGATCTGGCGGGCAGTGGCCAGCAGCAGCGCGACGGCGTGCTCGGCGGCAGTGTGGATGTTCGAGGTCGGCGCGTTGACGACCATCACGCCGCGCTCGGTGGCGGCCGGGATGTCGACGTTGTCGAGTCCGACGCCGGCGCGGCCGACGATCTTCAGCTTGGTGCCGGCGGCGAGGACGTCGGCGTCGACCGTGGTCGCGGAGCGGACCAGGATCGCGTCGGCCTCGGGGACGGCGGCCAGCAGCGCGGGACGGTCGGGACCGTCGACCCAGCGCACCTCCACGCCATCGCCGAGTGCCTCAACCGTGGACGGCGCGAGCTTGTCTGCGATCAGAACAACGGGACGGCCTGGCTGGCTCACGAGTGAACTCCTGTGTTAGGTGTCGGGCGGATCGTCCGCGGCCCGGCGCCGCCTCGGGCGCCCACGTGAGGCCGTGACCGAAGACAGCTTAGTGTGCGAGCCCCCGGGTTTCCGCACCCTGGGGGCGTCGATACCAGATAGTGGACGCCTCGTGGGACGGATCACTCAGTGGGGGTGGCCGGCATCGAACGCCTCCACGGCGCCGTCGAGCGTCGGATAGAACCGGTCTTGGCCGAAGCGGTCGCCGACGCCGAACCGGATCAGCCGATCCTTCATCGGGCCCTTCATCTCGGCGAAGACCAATCGCACCCCGCGGCTGTCCAGGTACTGGTCGAGCTCGACCAGCTCGTCCACCGCCGTCGTATCGAGCCCGGTCAGCGGCTCCGAGGCGATCACCACCCATCGGACCGGGTCGGGCGCGTCGGCGACGAGCCCCCGCACGTAGTCGTCGAAGAGGGCGCCGTTGGCGAAGAAGAGCTGCGCGTCGAACCGCGCGATGACCAGGCCGGGGATCCGGTGGCCCTCGGGATGCCTGGCGAGGTCGTGGTAGCCATCGAGGCCGGGCACCACCACCAGTTCCGCACGGTACGGCTGCCACGCGTGCACGACCACCGCCACGAACGACAGGGCGATCGCCACCACGATGCCCTCCAGCACCCCGACCAGTGCGACGCCCAGGAACGCCGCGATCGCCAGGGACGCCTCCACCTTGCTCATCCGCCACATCGCCACCATGCTGCGGAGGTCCACCAGCGAGGTCGCTGCGACGATCACCACCGCCGCCAGCGCCGCCGACGGCAGGTAGCCGGTGACGCCGGGTGCGACGAGGATGAACAGCACGATGGCCAGCGCGCCGATCACCCCGACGAGCTGGGTCTTGGCGCCGTTCTGTTCCGCGACCGGGGTGCGCGAGGAGCTCGCGGACATCGGAAAACCGCCGAGCAGCCCGCTGGCCACGTTGGCGGTGCCGATCGCGCGCATCTCGACGCTGCCGTTCACGCTCTCGCCGCGCCGCGCCGCGAAGGTGCGCGAGAGCACCCCGGTGTCGGCGAACGCGATCAGCGCGATACCGGCGGCCGGGACGATCAGGTCGCCGACATCCGACCAGGTCAGCCCGCCGAGCGCGGGCGCGGGCAGGCCGTGCGGCAGCGCGCCGACCATCGGGATGTCGGCCTGCAGACCCAGCACATACGCCAGGGCGATCGCGCCCACCACCGCGACCAGTACGCCGGGGATGCGGCTGCGCAGCAGTTTGAAGACCAGGATGACCGCGATGGCACCGACACCGATCACGGCGGCAATCGGATCGATCTCGCCGTCCGCGATGGCGGCGACGGTGTTGCGCGCCTCGTCGATGAGGTTGACCCCGTCGACGGAGAATCCGAGCAGCTTCGGTATCTGGCTGACGATCACCACCAGGGCGATCCCGTTGAGGTAGCCGAGCCGGATCGGCTTGGACAGCAGGTCGGTGACAAAGCCCAGATTCAGCAGGCCGCCGACGATCAGGATCACGCCCATCAGGATCGCCAGCAGGCCGGCGAGGGCGACCGCCCGCGCCGGGTCCCCGGCGGCGAGCGGGAGGACCGCCGCGCCGATGATCGGGGCGAGCGAGGAGTCGGGGCCGAGCACCAGGATCTTGGACGGCCCGACCAGGGCGTAGACGAGCAACGGCACGATGGTCGCGTAGAGGCCGGTCTCCGGGGGCAGGCCCGCGGCCTCGGCGTATCCCATGCCCGCGGGGATCAGCAGCGCGGTGAGCGCGATCCCCGCGGTGAGGTCGGAGCGCAGCCACGACCGCTCATATCGGCGGGCCACCTCCAGACCGGGAAGCCACGACCGCAGTGACGTTTGTTGTGCCATCGACCACCTACCGGGACAACGCACAGGGCCCGATGCCCTCCGTGACAGTCTGCACCGTCATGGGGTGACATCGGGCCCCGAATTGCGCTTCGCGCCCCGTGAGTCCTTCGGTTCCCCTGTGGGACCGGAAGGACTCACGAGCGACGCAGCCGCCTAAGCGGTTTCGGTGATCGGACGATCGACCCAGCTCATCAGGTCGCGCAGCTTCTTGCCGGTGACCTCGATCGGGTGCTCGGCGTTGGCCTTGCGCAGGCCCTCGAGCTCGGTGTTGCCGTTCTCGACGTTGGCGACGAGGCGGCGGGTGAACTCACCGGACTGGATGTCGGCCAGGATCGCCTTCATGCGCTCCTTGGTGCCGGCGTCGATGACGCGCGGGCCCGACAGGTATCCGCCGAACTCCGCGGTGTCGGACACCGAGTAGTTCATCCGGGCAATGCCACCCTCGTACATGAGGTCGACGATGAGCTTGAGCTCGTGCAGCACCTCGAAGTACGCCATCTCGGGCGCGTAGCCCGCCTCGACCATGACCTCGAAGCCCGTCTTGACGAGCTCCTCGGTGCCGCCGCAGAGCACGGCCTGCTCGCCGAAGAGGTCGGTCTCGGTCTCTTCCTTGAACGTGGTCTTGATGACGCCCGCGCGGGTGCCGCCGATCGCCTTCGCGTAGGACAGCGCGAGGGCCTGGCCCTCACCCTTCGGGTCCTGGTCGACGGCGATGAGGGCGGGAACGCCCTTGCCGTCGACGAACTGACGGCGCACCAGGTGGCCGGGGCCCTTCGGGGCGACCATGCCGACGGTGACGAACTCCGGGGCCTTGATCAGGTCGAAGTGGATGTTCAGGCCGTGCCCGAAGAACAGCGCGTTGCCGTCCTTGAGGTTCGGCTCGATGTCGTTGGTGAAGATCGACGCCTGCGCGGTGTCGGGCGCGAGCACCATGATGACGTCGGCCCACTCGGCCACCTCGGCCGGCGTGCCGACGGTCAGGCCCTGCTCCTCGGCCTTGGCCCGCGACTTCGAACCCTCCTTGAGGCCGATGCGCACATCGACGCCCGAATCACGCAGGCTGAGCGAATGCGCGTGTCCCTGGCTGCCGTAGCCGATCACCGCGACCTTGCGGCCCTGGATGATCGACAGGTCGGCGTCATCGTCGTAGAACATCTCGACTGCCACTGGTATTACCTCTCCTCTGGGTTATCTGAAGACTTGGTTCGTGAATAGAAAGTACTAGCGGGCCGCGGTGATGGACTTCGGCCCACGGCCGACCGCCACCACGCCGGACTGCACGATCTCGCGGATGCCGTAGGGATCGAGCATCCGCAGCAACGCGTCGAGCTTCGACCGGGTGCCGGTCGCCTCGATGGTGACCGATTCCGGCGAGACGTCGATCACCTTGGCGCGGAACAGGTTCACCGTCTCGATGACCTGGGTGCGCACGCTGGCATCGGCGCGCACCTTGATCAGCACGAGCTCGCGGGCCACCGACGCCTCGGTGTCCTGCTCGACGATCTTGAGCACGTTGATCAGCTTGTTGAGCTGCTTGGTCACCTGCTCGAGCGGGAACTCGTCGACCGTGACGACGATCGTCATGCGGGAGACGTCGGGGAGTTCGGTCCCCCCGACCGCGAGGGACTCGATGTTGAAGCCTCGACGCGAGAACAGCGCGGCCACCCTGGCCAACACTCCCGGCTTGTCCTCGACGAGAACGCTGAGGGTGTGGCTGGTGCTCACTGGTTGTCCTCCCTTGCTGCGGCGGCGGCCTGACCCGACTGCTGCTCGCGCTCCATGGCCTCGTGGATGACGGCGGGCTCGGCGAGCGTCTCGTCGTCGTCGAACAGCGGGCGGATGCCCCGCGCCGCCTGGATCTCGTCGTTGCTGGTGCCTGCGGCCACCATCGGCCACACCTGCGCGTCGGCGCCGACGATGAAGTCGATCACCACGGGCTTGTCGTTGATGGACTGCGCCTCGCGGATCGCCGCCTCGACGTCCTCCTCGCGCTCGACACGGATTCCGTGGCAGCCCAACGCCTCTGCGAGCTTGACGAAGTCCGGGATCCGGACCGCACCGTGCGTGCCGAGGTTGGTGTTGGAGTACCGCTCGTCGTAGAACAGGGTCTGCCACTGCCGGACCATGCCGAGGTTGCCGTTGTTGACCAGCGCCACCTTGATCGGCACACCCTCGAGCGCGCAGGTCGCGAGCTCCTGGTTGGTCATCTGGAAGCAGCCGTCGCCGTCGATGGCCCACACCTCGGTGTCCGGCATGCCCATCTTGGCGCCCATCGCGGCGGGCACGGCGTACCCCATCGTGCCGAGTCCGCCCGAGTTGAGCCAGGTACGGGGCTTCTCGTACTTGACGAACTGAGCCGCCCACATCTGGTGCTGACCGACGCCTGCGCAGTAGATCGCGTCCGGGCCCGCGAGCCGGCCGACCGCCTCGATCACGTATTCCGGCGACAGCGCGCCGTCGGACGGCTTGTCGTATGCCAGCGGGTAGGTCGCGCGCAGACCGTCCAGGTACGACCACCACTCGGCGTAGTCGAGCGTGGTCCCGGTGGCCTGGTCGGCCTTGATCGCCTCGATCAGCTCGGTGATCACCTCGCGGCAGTCACCGACGATCGGGACGTCGGCGTAGCGGTTCTTGCCGATCTCGGCCGGGTCGATGTCGGCGTGGATGACCTTGGCGTCGGGCGCGAACGAATCGAGCTGACCGGTCACGCGGTCGTCGAAGCGGGCACCCAGGGTGATCAGCAGGTCGCTCTTCTGCAGCGCGCCGACCGCCGCGACGGTGCCGTGCATGCCCGGCATGCCGCAGTGCAGCGGGTGGCTGTCGGGGAACGCGCCGCGGGCCATCAGCGTGGTGACGACCGGGATACCGGTGAGTTCCGCAAGCTCGAGCAGCTCGGCGGAGGCGTTGGCCTTGATGACGCCGCCGCCGACGTAGAGCACCGGCGACGTCGACTCGGCGATCAGCCGGGCTGCCTCGCGGACCTGCTTGCCGTGCGGCTTGCTGACCGGCCGGTAGCCGGGCAGGTGCATCTCCGGCGGCCAGGAGAAGGTGGTCTGCGCCTGCAGCACGTCCTTCGGGATGTCGACCAGGACGGCGCCGGGGCGGCCGGAGGACGCCAGGTAGAAGGCCTCCGCCATGATGCGCGGGATGTCGGCGCCGTCGGTGATCAGGAAGTTGTGCTTGGTCACCGGCATGGTGATGCCGGAGATGTCGGCCTCCTGGAACGCGTCGGTGCCGATCAGACCGCGGCCGACCTGTCCGGTGATCGCGACGATCGGAACCGAGTCCATCTGCGCGTCCGCGATCGGGGTCACCAGGTTGGTGGCACCGGGCCCGGAGGTGGCCATGCAGACCCCGACCTTGCCGGTGGCCTGGGCGTACCCGGTCGCGGCATGTCCGGCGCCCTGCTCGTGCCGGACGAGGACGTGGCGGACCCGCTTGGAGTCGAACAGCGGGTCGTAGACGGGCAGGACCGCGCCGCCGGGAATGCCGAATACAGTGTCGACCTCGAGCTCCTCGAGGGCCCGAACCACGGACTGGGCACCGGTCACTCGCTCGGGGGCGATCTGACGGCGAGTACCGGGCTGGGCGGCCGGCGCTGCCGCGGGGCTGGGCTGACCCGATCCCCCCGACTTGCGCGGCGTGGGCTGCGGCCGTGCGGTTGGTGCGCTCACTGCATATTCCTCTGGTCTTGACGATTCAAGCTGGCTCCGGGCAAGAAAAAACCCCCGTCAGCAATCTTGCTGTACGAGGGTGGCGCGTCGTGCTTGTGAGTAGACGAGATCGACTCAGGCGACGACGCGCCGGCCGATTACGAGCAACTCATTCTGCTTCACGCGCTCGAAGGTAGGCGCGTCAAGGGTGAACAGTCAACTTGGTGAGTCTGCTGTCCCAGAATGTGAGAAGCGCTGACCGCAATGCAAGGATGGTGCGGTGTCATCCTCATCGCAGTCCGTGCCACCTCACTCATCCTCGCACATCGCCGATCCGATCGAGCAGTCCGTTCACATCTCGAAGCTCGGGCTCCTCGCGGTGGGCCTGCTGGCGATCTGCCTGAGTCCGATCGTGCTCACCAACCCGGCCCTCCTGTCGGTCCTGCTGGTGATCCCCGTCGTGGTGGGCTGGTGGATGCTGCGGGTGCGCACCACGGTCACCGCGGACGGACTGCGTCTGCGACGCATGTTCTCCAGCGAGACCATCGGGTGGAGCGAGATCAAGGGGTTCCGCTTCCCCAAGCGGGGGTGGGCGCGGGCCGACCTGACCGACGGCAGGGAGGTGAGCCTGCCGGTGGTCACCTTCGGCCGACTCCCCCAGATCGCGGCGGCCAGCGGCGGCAGGGTGACCGACCCGTACGCGGCGGCGGATCGCGCGGCGCGGGAGAAGGCCGCGGCCGAGAGCAGCGCGCCCGAGAGCAGCGCGCCCGAGAGCACCGCGCCCGAGAACAGCGCGCCCGAGGACACGGAGCCCGGGTCCGGCCCGGAGTCGGATCCGGGAACGAAATAGCCCGCGAGTAGCGTTGCTACGGACACTCGACGCCCAGGGCGCCGTCGGCATCCATCCCGTGCCGAGGACCCGCCCACCGGCCCAGCCCGCCGGAGCCGCTCGAGTCACGGCAACGTTCGCAGTTTGACGATTAAGGACAGCCCTATGCCCCCGTTGAGGTCACGCACCACCACCGTCGGACGCAACGCCGCCGGAGCCCGCGCCCTGTGGCGCGCAACCGGTATGACGGATTCCGATTTCGGCAAGCCGATCGTCGCGATCGCGAACTCCTACACCCAGTTCGTCCCGGGGCACGTGCACCTCAAGGACGTCGGCGAGATCGTCGCCGAGGCCGTGCGCGCCGCGGGCGGCGTGCCCCGCGAGTTCCACACCATCGCGGTCGACGACGGCATCGCCATGGGCCACGGCGGCATGCTCTACTCGCTGCCCAGCCGCGAGATCATCGCCGACTCGGTCGAGTACATGGCGAACGCGCACACCGCCGACGCTCTCGTCTGCATCTCCAACTGCGACAAGATCACCCCCGGCATGCTCAACGCCGCGATGCGCCTGAACATCCCGACCGTCTTCGTCTCGGGCGGTCCGATGGAGGCGGGCAAGGCCGTCGTCGTCGGCGGCGTCGCACAGGCTCCCACCGACCTGATCACCGCCATCTCGGCATCCGCGAACGACGCGGTGTCCGACGAGGGCCTCGACGAGGTCGAGCGCAGCGCCTGCCCGACCTGTGGCTCCTGCTCCGGCATGTTCACGGCGAACTCGATGAACTGCCTCACCGAGGCACTCGGCCTGGCGCTGCCCGGCAACGGCTCCACCCTGGCCACCCACGAGGCCCGCCGCGCGCTGTTCTCCCGCGCCGGGACCACGGTCGTCGAGGCCGCGATCAAGTACTACCGCGACGAGGACGAGTCGGTGCTCCCCCGGAACATCGCCACCCCCAAGGCGTTCCGCAACGCGATGGCCCTCGACGTCGCGATGGGCGGCTCGACCAACACGGTCCTGCACACCCTCGCCGCCGCGCAGGAGGGCGAGGTCGACTTCGATCTCGACACCATCGACGAGATCAGCCGCAAGGTGCCGTGCCTGTCGAAGGTCTCCCCCAACTCCGATTACCACATGGAGGACGTGCACCGGGCGGGCGGAATCCCCGCGCTGCTCGGCGAACTGCGGCGCGCGAACCTGCTCGAGACCGATGTCTCGACGGTCCACACCGAGAGCTTCGACCAGTGGCTCGACGACTGGGACATCCGCTCCGGCAAGGCAACCGACGAGGCGATCGAACTGTTCCACGCCGCGCCGGGCGGGGTCCGCACCACCGAGCCGTTCTCCACGTCCAACCGCTGGAGCGCACTCGACACCGATGCCGTCGGCGGGTGCATCCGCGACAAGGAGCACGCGTACACCGTCGAGGGCGGGCTGGTCGTGCTGCGCGGCAACATCGCGCTCGACGGCGCCATCCTCAAGACGGCGGGCATCGACGAGGAGCTGTTCACCTTCCAGGGCCCGGCACTCGTGGTCGAGTCGCAGGAAGAGGCCGTCTCGGTGATCCTGCAGAAGAAGATCAAGCCCGGCGACGTCCTCGTGGTCCGCTACGAGGGCCCCAAGGGCGGACCGGGCATGCAGGAGATGCTGCACCCCACCGCCTTCCTCAAGGGCGCGGGCCTCGGCAAGGAGTGCGCGCTGATCACCGATGGCCGCTTCTCCGGCGGCACCTCGGGGCTGTCGATCGGGCACATCTCCCCGGAGGCCGCGGCGGGCGGCGTGATCGGCCTGGTGGAGAACGGCGACCAGGTCCGCATCGATGTCGCGACCCGGACCCTCGAGATCCTCGTCGACGACGCCGTGCTCGCCGAGCGCCGCGCCAAGATGGAGGCGTCCGAGCGGCCGTGGCAGCCGGTCGACCGCCAGCGCACCGTCACCACCGCGCTGCGCGCGTACGCGGCGCTCGCGACCTCCGCGGACAAGGGCGCCGTTCGCTACGTGCCGTAGTCCTCACGATCCGCAACGCGCCCCTGCGGTCCCGGGAATCCCCGGAACCGCAGGGGCGCGCTCGTGTCTGCCCTCAGGCCGCGCGGGCCGCCGCGATCCGCCGCTCGGCCAGCCCGATCGCGGCGGTGGTGGTGTCCACCCCGGCCACCCGGGCCCGGTCGAGGATCTCCATCACCACGCCGCCGATCCGATCCACCTTGCCGATGAAGTCCGTCACCCCGTTCACCTCGGCATCGCAGGAGATCAGTCCGCCGGCGTTCGACACGAAGTCCGGGACGTGCACGATGCCGCGGGCGGTCAGCGCGTCACGCGCCGCCGTGGACGCGAGCATGTTGTTCGCCGCGCCGACCACCGCCACGGCCTTGAGCCGGTCGACCGTCCGCTCGTCGATCACCAGCCCCGGACCGGCCGGACAGACCACGTCGACGTCACTGTGCAGGATCTCGCCCAGCGAACTCGCCTGGGCGCCAAACCCTTCCACGGCCAGACGCACCCGCTCCGAATCGGGGTCGGCCACCAGCACGGTGGCACCGGCCGAAGAGAGGAGTTCGACGATCCCCAGCCCGACGTTGCCGGCCCCCTGCACGGCCACACGCAGACCCTCGACGCCGTCTCGGCCCAGATGGTTCGCGACCGCCGAGATCGAGGCGACCACTCCCCTGGCGGTATAGGGCGAGGGGTCCCGTCCGTCACTGGAGACCCGGGGAGCATGCTCCGCGATCACCTTCAGGTCCGCGGGGCCGGTGCCCATGTCGGCGCCCGGGATGTACCGGCCGCCGAGCAACCCGATGTGCCTGCCGTGCGCCTCGAGGAGCGCTCGCGTCTTCTCACTGCGGGGATCGGCGTTGATCACGCTCTTCCCGCCGCCGAGCGCGAGCCCGGCGAGCGCCGCCTTGTAGGTCATCGCGCGGGCGAGCCGCATCGCGTCCGCGGCCGCCGCATCGTCGGACTCGTACTTGCGGATCCGGACGCCACCGAGCGCGGGCCCGAGGGTGGTGTCGTGCACGGCGATGATGCTGGCGATGCCGTTCTCGGTGCGCTGGATCGACAGCTGCTCGAAGTCCTGCTCGGCCAGTGAGTTGATGGCGCTCAATACTGCTCCTGAGGTCGGCCCACGACAGATGACGCCCTTGTGGGGCGAATCGGTTGTAGGACATAGAATTACGGCACTTGTGGCCGCGACGGGCGGAGTACCTGCCCGGAATGAACTGTAAGGCGCGTCACACGGATGTCAAGCCACGGCCCGTTCGGCCACGGGCCGAGCAGGGTCCCCATCGCGGGCCGAGAACAGCGAAACTCGGCGAATCGACGCAACCTGGTGCGCACACGGCTCAGCTCGCCCGAACGATTCGGCACGGAACTGCGCACGATGCACCATCGAGCCACCGGGTGTTGCGCATCGGGTTCACAGATGGTTCTCTCTTCACGCCGATGAGACACAGATCACATTCGGTCAAGCGCAACCCCCACCTGGTGACCCACAAGGTCGTCGGGAGTCAACCAAGGAGCCCATCCATGCCCGGAGTCGGTATCTGGCGCACCAAGTCCGTCGAACAGTCGATAGCTGATACCGATGAACCCGGTACCCGCCTACGCAAAGAGCTCACCGCCTGGGACCTGACCGTCTTCGGCGTCGCCGTGGTCATCGGGGCGGGCATCTTCACCCTCACCGCGAGGACGGCCGGAAACGTTGCCGGACCGTCCATCTCATTGGCGTTCGTCCTCGCCGCCATCGCCTGCGGCCTCGCGGCCCTCTGCTACGCCGAGTTCGCCTCCACCGTGCCGGTCGCAGGCAGCGCGTACACCTTCTCCTATGCGACGTTCGGTGAGTTCGTCGCATGGATCATCGGATGGGACCTGATCCTCGAGTTCGCGCTCGCCTCGGCGGTGGTCGCCAAGGGCTGGTCGCTCTACCTGGGGAACGTAATCGGGGCCAGCGGTTCGACCACCGCACATCTCGGCCCCATCGACTTCGACTGGGGCGCCCTGCTGATCATCGGCGCGCTCACCACCGTGCTCGCCATCGGCACCAAGGTTTCCTCGCGGGTGTCGGCCATCATCACCGCCATCAAGATCGCCGTGGTCCTGCTCGTGATCGTGGTCGGCGCGTTCTACATCAACAAGGACAACTACGCGCCGTACATCCCGCCGAGCGAGGGCGCGTCCAGCACGGCCAGCGGCGTCCACCAGACCCTGTTCTCGTTCCTCACCGGCGCCGAGGGCAGCAGCTACGGCTGGTACGGCCTGCTCGCCGCGGCCAGCCTCGTGTTCTTCGCGTTCATCGGGTTCGACGTCGTCGCGACCACCGCCGAAGAAACCAAGAACCCGCAGAAGGCCCTGCCCCGCGGCATTCTCGGTTCGCTCGCCATCGTCACCGTCCTGTACGTCGCGGTCACCCTGGTCCTGACCGGCATGGTCAAGTACACCGATCTGAGGACCGGCAGCCCGCTCGTCGGCGACAGCAGCGCCACCCTCGCGACCGCATTCGAGGCGCACGGGATCACCTGGGCCCAGATGGCGATCAACTTCGGCGGCCTCGCCGGACTGACGACCGTCGTCATGGTCATGATGCTCGGCCAGACCCGGGTGCTGTTCGCGATGTCGCGGGACGGGCTGATGCCGCGCGGCCTCGCCAAGACCGGCACCAAGGGCACCCCGGTGCGCATCACCGTCATCGTCGGCGTGGTCGTCGCGCTGCTCGCGGCCTTCTTCCCGATGGGGACCCTCGAGGAGATGGTCAACATCGGCACGCTGTTCGCCTTCGTCCTGGTCTGCATCGGCGTCGTGGTGCTGCGCAAGACGCGACCCGACCTGCCGCGCGGCTTCCGGGTGCCACTGGTCCCCTTGGTGCCGATCCTCGCGGTCCTGGCCTGCGGGTGGCTGATGCTGAACCTGTCCGTGGAGACCTGGATCCGGTTCCTGGCCTGGATGGCGATCGGTGTGGTGATCTACTTCGCCTACAGCAAGCGCAAGTCGGTGCTCGGCAAGCGGCTCGCCGCGCAGGCCACGCCGCCCCCGGAGGAGCAGCTGGAGACTGTTACCGCCTGACCGGCCCGAGCGCGAACCCCCTGATCACTCAGATCAGGGGGTTCGCCCCGTTGAGGAAGATCCACAGGCAGACGCCGCCCGCGACGCCGAGGATCAGCGCGAAGAAGGACCCGATGTGCGGCCTGGTGGCCCACTTCCGGCCGCCGTCCACGGAGAATCGGCCGGGACCGGTCAGCACCACCGCGACGGCCGCGGCCACGAGCATCGTCTCGTGCTCGACGCCGGACGGCGCGAAGAACTGCAGTCCCGGCTCCGCGACCTGACGGACACACCACGCGTTGATCAGCACCACCAGGACGGCGGCGCCTGCCAGCGGCGTCGCGAGGCCGAAGATCAGCAGGGTCCCGGCCGTGACCTCACCCACCGCACCGAGGATCGCGAGCAGCCGGGCCTGCTCGAAGCCGGCGTCGGACAGCGTCGTCTCGAAGCCCTCGAGTCCCGGGCCGTTCCACCAGCCGAACAGCTTCTGCAGGCCGTGGAACAGCACGACCGTTCCGAGTCCCAGCCGGAGAACCAGCAAGCCGAGGTCGAGCGTGCCACGCCCGGAAGTTGTTTCGGGGGCGATCGTTTCCGGCATGGCCTGCGAGACGGGCGAGACGAAGGCGGACGCGCCGACCGGCTCGGACGAATCGGAGAAGCGAAGTTCCTCGGTGGGATACACCTCGTCGACCGAAGCGCCGCGAAAGGTCGGGATCTGCTCGGTGGGCATCAGCCCGAGATCGTCGTCCGACACCGGCAGCGCACCGTCAAACGAGGCGGGGAGTTGCTCGGTCGGCAGGTCGAAGGGGCTCGAGGCGGTTCCCTCGGCACCGTCACGGCCGGGATTCTCTTGCGGCTTCGCTGTCACGATGGACAGCGTAAGGGCGGGCGGCCGATACGCGGCCCGGCGCGCCGCACCGGGCCGCCGTGGCGCCGCCCGCACCGGATTCCGTACCGTTTGCAGGCATGGGAGCAAGTCGGGTCAGGGTGTTGGCGGCCGTGTCCATCGTCGTCGCGGTGGCGGGCTGTGCCCGGTTCGACGACTCCGCGACGAGCCCCTTCACCCCCGCGCCGACGTTCGACGCCGGCGGCGAGGTCCGGCCCCGATCGCCCGGCACGCCCCCGACCAGCCCCCGCACGCCCCTCCCGACCGTCGAACCGGCACCCTGCGTGGACCCGGACCCCGCCGTGGTGGCCACCTGCCTGGACACCACCGGCGGAATGGCCATGCTGCCCGGAGGCGATTCGGCACTGGTCACCGAGCGCCGCACCGGCCGTATCCTCCGCGTCACCCCCGGAAAACCCACCGAGGAGTTCGCCCGGCTCGAGGTGGACGGCTCCTCCGACGGCGGCCTGCTCGACGTCGTGTTGTCGCCGACCTTCGTCGAGGACAGCCTGGTGTACGCCTACATCTCCACCCCCGGCGACAACCGGGTGGTGCGGATCGCGCAGGGCGATGTCCCCAAGGACGTCCTGACCGGTATCCCGCGCGGACCCGTCGGCAACACCGGGGCCCTGACCTTCGCGGGCCCGAACGAACTGCTGGTGCTCACCGGCGATGCCGGGAACCCCTCCGCCGCAACCGATCCCGGCTCGCTGGCCGGAAAGCTGCTCCGCGTGACCGCGCTGACGCCCGGACCTCCCGGGGCACAGCCGTTCCCCCAGGTCGCGCTGTCGGGCATCGGCGGCGCGGGCGACGTCTGCGTGGACCCGACCGACCAGAACATCTGGGTGACCGATCGGACCCCGCTCGAGGACCGCCTGCAGAAGGTCGCGCCGAACGGCGCGGCGGGCGTCCCGGTCTGGACCTGGCCGGACCGGCCCGGTGTCGCGGGCTGCACGGCGGGCGGCGGTTCCGTCGCCATCGCGCTGACCGCGGGCAGGGCACTCGCGCTGCTCGACACCGATCCGCAGACGGGAGCCGTGACCGCGGCGCCGTCGCTGATCGCCGAGGACCGGTACGGCCGGCTCGGCGCGGCCGCGCTCGGCGCCGAGAACATGATCTGGGTGTCGACCGTCAACAAGACCGACGGTGTGGGCGGCCCGACCGACGACCGGGTGGTCAAGATCCCCGCACCGCAGGGCGGCGGCGGCTTCGACTAGCCGTCGAGCGTGCACCTGGGGGCACCTCCCTGCACGAAGTGCTAGGGGGAACGTCGCCGCACTCGGGTGATGCTCCGACAACTGCACACTCGGCGCTAGCCGGTGCTGGGGGCCGGAACCTTCTTCGTCGCTTTCGGCGCGAGCAGCGAGGCGGTCAGCGGCAGGACCAGCACGGTGATCGCGCCCGCGGCGACCAGGATCGAGGCGTTGGACGCGGTCATCTGCCCGGCGTCCACCGCGACCTCCGTCACCGCGACGATCAGCGGCAGCCCGGTCGCGGCGTACAACGCCACCTGCCCCCGCTCGCGCACGGTCGGCTGCGGATCCTTGAGCTCCGGACCCCGGTCGAAGCGTTCGGCGAAGAACACCGGCAGCCCGCGCACCAACAGGATCAGCACCAGGAACGCGAGCAGGACTCCCGGCGCGGCCGCCACGGCCTTGACATCGATCGCCATGCCCGAGGTGACGAAGAAGATCGGGATGAGCAACCCGAAGGCGAGCCCGTCCAGCTTCGCCTCCAGCTTCTCATCGCCCGACGGCATCGCGCGGCGCAGGATGAAGCCCGCGGCGAAGGCGCCCAGGATGATGTCGAGGTCGAAGATGGCCGCGACCGCGATCAGCGTGACCAGCAACAGGATCGTCAACCGCACGGTCGTCTGCGCCGTGGTCTCGGAGCCGAGCCGGATGATCGAGGCCAGCTTCGAGCCCTCACGGCGCAGGCCCTTCGGGATGAACGCGACTCCCACTGCGGCCGCCGCGAACGCCGCCAGCACGACCAGCGACGCGCCCGCACTCCGTGAGCTCAGCAGGATCGCCATCGCGATCACCGGGCCGAGCTCGCCGAAGGCGCCGTGATTGAGAACGGTTCTGCCCAAGCGGGTCTCGATCATCCCGCTGTCCTTGAGGATCGGCAGCAGCGTGCCGAGCGCCGTGGAGGTCAGGGCGATCGCCACCGCGATCTCCGCGTTGATCGCGCCGGTCAGGCCGAGCAACCCGATCACCACGAAGGCCAGCACCAGGCAGGCCAGCCAGGTGATCAGCGCCCGCCGACCGCCGCGACCGGTCAGCTCACTGGTGTCGATCTCGTACCCGGCGAGCAGGAACAGCATGCCGAGACCGAGCTCACGCAGCAGTTCGATCTCGCTGCCCATGACGGCGAGGTCGAGGACGTGCGGCCCGACGACGATGCCGGCGATCAGCAGCAGCACCACCTCCGGCACCAGCTTGCGGGGCACCAACCCGGCGATCAGCGGGGCGACGACAGCGCAGAGAGCTATCCAGAAGAACGAGGCGGAGACTGAGGGCACCGCCTGATTCTCTCCCAGGCGATCCCTCCGACAGCGCTCAGGCGGGCTGCGTGTCGGCTACGTGCAGGCCTCGATCACGAGTTCCTTGACCCGAGCCGGGTCGGCCTGGCCCTTGGTTGCCTTCATGACGGCACCGACGATGGCGCCCGCGGCCTGCACCTTGCCACTGCGGATCTTGTCCGCCACATCGGGATTGGCCGCGAGGGCCTCGTCGACGGCGGCCTTGAGCTTGGTCTCGTCGCGCTCGACCACCAGCTCGGGGTGCGCGGCGACGACCTGCTCGGGGTCGCCCTCACCCTCGAGGACGTGGTCGACCACCTGGCGGGCCACCTTGTTGTTGAGCTTGCCGCTGTCGATCAGCGCGACCACCTGCGCAACCTGCGCGGGCGTGATGGGCAGCTCCCCCAGCTCGACGCCGCGGGTGTTGGCCTGCTGCGCGAGATACGAGACCCACCAGGACCGTGCCGCCTCCGGGGACGCACCCGCCTCTGCGGTCGCGATGACCAGCTCCAGCGCACCCGCGTTGACCAGGTCGCGCATGACCTCGTCGGAGACACCCCAGTCGGCCTGGATCCGGGCGCGCCGGATCCACGGCAGCTCGGGCAGCGTGCCGCGCAGCTCCTCGACCCATTCCGCGCTCGGCGCGACCGGCTCGAGGTCCGGCTCCGGGAAGTAGCGGTAATCCTCCGCGGTCTCCTTGCGCCGGCCGGCGGAGGTGGTGCCGTCCGCCTCCTGGAAGTGACGGGTCTCCTGGATGACCTCGCCGCCCGCGCTGAGCACGGCCGCCTGGCGGCGCATCTCGTAGCGGACCGCCACCTCGACGCTCTTGAGGGAGTTGACGTTCTTGGTCTCGGTGCGGGTGCCGAACTCCTTGGCACCGATCGGCATCAGCGAGATGTTCGCGTCACAACGCATCGAGCCCTGGTCCATCCGGACGTCGGACACGTCGAGGGACTTGAGCAGGTCCCGCAGCGCGGTCACGTACGCGCGGGCGACCTCGGGGGCCCGCGCACCCGCGCCCTCGATCGTCTTGGTGACGATCTCGACGAGCGGGACGCCCGCGCGGTTGTAGTCGAGCAGCGAGTGGCTCGCGCCGTGGATCCGGCCGGTGGCGCCGCCGACGTGCAGCGACTTGCCGGTGTCCTCCTCCATGTGCGCGCGCTCGATCTCGACCCGCCAGGTGGTGCCGTCGTCGAGCACCACGTCGAGGTACCCGTCGGTGGCGATCGGCTCGTCGTACTGGGAGATCTGGTAGTTCTTCGGCTGGTCCGGGTAGAAGTAGTTCTTCCGGGCGAAGCGTCCCCACGGGGTGATCGAACAGTTCAGCGCGAGGCCGATGCGGATGGCGGACTCGACCGCCGCCTGGTTGACGACCGGCAGCGAGCCCGGCATGCCCAGGCAGACCGGGCACACCTGGGTGTTCGGCTCCGCGCCGAACGTCGTCGGGCACGGGCAGAACATCTTCGTCGCGGTGTGCAGCTCGACGTGCACCTCCATGCCCATGACCGGCTCGAAACGGGCGAGCACCTCGTCGTAGTCGAGAAGGTCAGTACTTGTCGCCACCCGGCCGGCTGCAGTCATGATCACGAGTTTATGCGCCCCGTTTCGGCAGCAGCAGATCGGCCAGGTTGTCGATCTGCTCGTGCACATCCGGCCAAGGGTCGCGGGCACCCTCAGCGTGCGGATAGCGGGTTTGCGCAAGCCGCAGCGCCACCATGCCGTGCGTCGCGCTCCACAGGTGCAACGCGAGCATCACCGTCTCCTTTGCCCCGGCGGGCAGTGCCAGGTATCGCCCGACCTCCTCGGTGATGAGCAGGATCGCGCGGTGGGCATGCGAGTCGGCCAGTTTCTCACCGGCCGGATGACGCAGGTTGGAGACGAACAGGACCCGATAGTGCCCGGGATTGGCCAGCCCGTACCCGACGTACGCGTGCCCCATCGCCCGCAGCCGGGCGGCCGGGTCGTCCCCCGCGTCCTCGGCGGCCGCCTGGAGCACCGCGGCGAACTCCTCGAACCGGAGCTGCTTCACCGCGAGGTGGAGCTCCTCGCGGTCGGCGAAGTGCAGGTAGATCGAGGTCGGCGTGACACCGACGCGCCTGGCGACCCCGCGCAGCGACACCGCGTCGACGTCCCCGGTCTCGCCGAGCATGTCCGCCGCGGCCGCGAGGATGTCCGTCCGCAGCGACTCGCCCGCACCCCTCCTGGACGGAGTGCGCTGGGCCTTCTTCCTCGTCGAGATCACGCGAGCCACCTTAGCCGCGGGCGGTCCGGCCGGTCGGTGCCGGGCGCTCCGCATTGACACCCGTAGGGCTACGCCTGTTAATTTACACCCGTAGCGCTACCCGATCCGGCACGGCGCGTCCGCACAGGAGGACCGATGGCCGGTACCGGCTCGCTCACCGATGTTTCCGACGAGATCACCGCGGAGTCGGCCCCCACCCACCCGACCGCGACGCTGGTCACCGTCTGCATCGGAATGTTCATGCTGATGCTGGACATGACGATCGTCGCGGCCGCCCTGGCGAACATCCAGACGTCCCTCGACGCCTCCCTCAGCGGCCTGCAGTGGGTCGTCGACGCCTACACCCTGCCGGTCGCGGCGTTGCTCCTCACCGCGGCCACCCTCGGGGACCGACTGGGCCGGCGGCGGCTCTACATCGCGGGCATGGCGACCTTCACCGTGGCCTCGCTCGGCTGCGCCCTCGCCGACGGCATCGTCGCACTCAACATCGTGCGTGCGGTCCAGGGCGTCGGGGCCGCGCTGCTGTTCGGCGTCTCGCTGCCGCTCGTCGCGGCCGCCTTCCCCGATCCGACGAAGCGGGCCAAGGCAATCGGCGTCTACGGCGCGGTGATGGCCTCGGCCACCGCGGCCGGGCCCCTGGTCGGCGGGGCCCTCGTCACGGCCATCGGCTGGGAGTGGATCTTCCTGATCAACGTCCCGATCGGAATCATCGCGGTGGCACTGGCCTACCGGTACGTCACCG
The DNA here is from genome assembly GCF_042665615.1 of Rhodococcus daqingensis. Classification (NCBI taxonomy): domain Bacteria; kingdom Bacillati; phylum Actinomycetota; class Actinomycetes; order Mycobacteriales; family Nocardiaceae; genus Rhodococcus; species Rhodococcus daqingensis. The sequence continues at coordinate 227,127 of NZ_JBHTCS010000009.1, forward strand.
AATCCCGCGCGGACCGGGCCGCGCCCGCGGACTGGGCCGGAACCGGGCTGCTCACCCTCACCCTCCTGCCCGGAGTGCTCGCCCTGATCGAGGGCAACGCGTGGGGCTGGTCCTCCGCGCGGGTGATCGGCCTCGGCGCCGTGTCGATCACGAGCCTGCTCGCCTTCGTCGCCTGGGAGTTGCGCGCCGCGCACCCCATGCTGGACCTGCGCCTGATCATCCGGCCCGCCTTCGCAGCCAACGCGCTCGCCGCCTTCGCCGCTGCCGGAACCCTGGTCGCCGCAACCAATTTCCTGGCGCTGTACTTCATCAACACGCTCGGCCACGACCCGTTCCAGGCGGGCCTGCGGGCCCTCCCCCTGACCCTGTCCGCCCTGGTCGTCGCCCCGCCGATCGCCGTACTGCACGACCGCCTGCCCGTCCGGTGGTCGCTGCCGACCTCGATGGCCGTGGTCGCCGCGGGTCTGTGGCTGTGCACGGGCGCGGACGCCGCCACCACCTGGACCCACTTCATCGCCGGATCGATCCTCGGCGGCGCGGGGCTGGGCGCGGTGACCGTGATCGCCTCACAGTCCGCGCTGACCTTCGTCGAGGTGGACCGGGCGGGCATGGCCACCGGGGCGGTGAACACCGCCCGCCAGATCGGCATCGTGGTGGGGGTGGCGGGCCTCGGCGCGGTCTTCTCCTCCGCGGTCGCCACCGAGGCGGGCGCCGGGCTCGCCGCACTGACCGTCGGGACGATGACCGTCGCGGTGCCGGACGAGCAGGCCGCCGTGCTGACCGAGGCACTCGGATCCGGTGCCGGACAACGGGTCATCGAGTTCGTCCCCGATCAGTTCGCCGCGGCGGTGCCCGCGCTGTCCGAGTTGGCCGGCGGGGCCACCGCTCAGGGACTGAACGCGGTCATGGCGACCGGTTCGGCGATCGCGGCGGTGGCGACCGTCGCCGTGTTCGTGCTACCGCGGATCACGGGGCGCCGAGCCGGCCTCACCCGAAGATGACGCGCATCTCCTGATACCGTTGGGCCGGAACCGATTTGTGATCGACGAGCGCCTCGTCGAAACCCACCCGGACGATCTCGGTTCCGTGCAGTGCCACCATGTGGCCCCACTGCTCGTCCGCCACCAGATCGGTGACCGCCATGCCGAGCCGGGTCGCGAGGACGCGGTCGAACGCAGTCGGCACGCCGCCCCGCTGGATGTGGCCGAGCACCGTCGCCCTGGTCTCGATTCCGGTGCGCTCCTGGATCATCGGGGCCAGCAGCTCGGCGATCCCACCGAGCCGCGGGCGGTCGAAGCCGTCCATGCCCTTGGTCGAATGCGCCTGCGCCATGTCCGGGAGGGTGAAACCCTCCGCGACGACCACCATCGGGGCCCGGCCGCGTTCGCGGACGCTGTTCGTCCACTCGCAGATCTGCTCGATGCTCTCGGGGTGTTCCGGGATCAGGATCGCATGCGCGCCACCCGCCGTCCCCGAATGCAGGGCGATCCACCCCGCGTTGCGGCCCATCACCTCGAGCACCATGCACCGCTTGTGAGAGTTGCCCGTGGTCCGCAGTCGGTCGATGGCCTCGGTCGCGATCTCCACGGCGGTGTCGAACCCGAAGGTGTAGTCGGTCTGATCGAGGTCGTTGTCGATCGTCTTGGGTACCCCGACGATCCGGATGCCCTCGTCGAACAGGCGCTGGGCGGCGGCGGCGGTGCCCTCCCCGCCGATGGCGACCACGGCGTCCACCCCGAGCCGCTCGAGGGTGCGGGCGATGTTCTCCGCCCCACCCTGCGGCCCCTGGAAGGGACCGATGCGGCTGGTCCCGAGGATCGTGCCGCCCTCGTGCGAGAGTCCCCGAACGCGGCTGCGGTCCAGGGGCATCGCATCGCCCTCGACCAGGCCGCGCCAGCCGTCGAGGAACCCGACGAACTCCTGTCCGTGCACCTCGGATCCCTTGAGCACCGCACCTCGGATCACCGCGTTGAGGCCGGGGCAATCGCCGCCGCTGGTGAGAATGCCGATCGTCGTCATCGTCGATCCCCTGTTCTGGGTGCAGGTGGATGCGCCCAGTGTCCCACTGCATCCCCTCCTCCGCCCGGCGGTTCGGGCCCGCGGACGGTCAGCCTGGGGTGACCAGTCCCGACTCGTAGGCCAGTACGACGGCCTGGGCGCGGTCGCGCAGGTGCAGCTTGCCGAGCACCTTGCCCACGTGGGTCTTGACCGTCTGCTCCGCGACGAACAGGGACTCCGCGATCTCCACGTTCGACAACCCCCTGGCGATCAGTTCCAGCACCTCGCGCTCGCGAGGGGTCAGCGCCGCCAGCTGCGCGGGCTCTCGTCGTGCGGGCGCGCGCCTGCTGGTGACGTCGGCGATGAGCCGGCGGGTGACGGTGGGGGCGAGCAACGCCTCGCCGTCCGCGACAACCCGTACCGCGCGGATCAGTTCCTCCGCCGGGGCGTCCTTGAGCATGAACCCGCTCGCGCCGATCCGCAGCGCCTCGTACACGTAGTCGTCGATGTCGAAGGTGGTGAGCATCAGCACCCGCACCGGCGGGTCGAACGCCGCGGACAAGATCTGCTGCGCCGCCTCCAGGCCGTTGAGCTCGGGCATACGGACGTCCATCAGGACGACGTCCGGCCGTAGCCGCGTCACCTCCGCGACCGCGACCTTCCCGTCGGGTGCGTCTCCGACGACGCTGATGTCGGGCTGGGCGTGCAGCAGGGCCCCGAAGCCCTGTCGCACCATCGCCTGATCGTCCGCAATGAACACCGTGATCGCCACCCGGCCAGCCTATGCCGGGGCGACGTGGCCGCTCGACGCCGCCGCCCCGGGGACCGCAGGCACCCTCGCCACGACCTCGAACCCGCCGTTCGCGCGCGGCTGCGCGGACAGGGTCCCGCCCACCGACAACGCCCGGTCCCGCATGCCGGCGATGCCGTGCCCACCGGCCCGATCGACCACCGCGCTCGGGCGCACACCCGCGGGCGGGTCGTTGACCACGGCGAGGGTGGCCAGGTCCCCATCCCGGCCGAGGACGACGCGGACCGGCGCCCCCGGCGCGTGCCGGGCGGCGTTCGACAGCGACTCCTGCAGGATCCGGTACACCGTGAGCCCCGCCGAATCCGACAGCCGCCCGGGCATCTCCGCTCGATCGACGGACACCTGCATGCCCGCCCTCCGGCTACCCTCCACCAGCTCGTCGATCCGGTCGAGCCCGGGCATCGGGGCATCCTCGGCGAGCTGACCGTCGCTGCGGAGCACCCCGAGCATCCCCCTGATCTCGTTGAGGGCGTCGCGGGCGGTGGCCCCGATCGATTCGAACTCCGCCCGTGCCGCGGGCGAGACATCGTCGATCCGGTACGGCGCACTCTGCGCCTGCACCACGACCAGCGACATGTGGTGGGCGACGACGTCGTGCAGGTCGCGGGCGATGCGCGCCTTCTCCTCGAGGATCGCGCGGCGCGCCCGCTCGACCTCGGTGACCTCCTCCTGCTGGGCGAGCTGCCGACGGGACAGCACCAGCCAGCGGATCAGCAGCCCGAACAGCACCAACGCGGTCAGTCCCACCGCCCATCCCCGACCGTCCTGGCCGGGAGCTTCGGCGAGGAAGAGCAGCACCGTCGACACCCAGGCCACCCCCACCACCGGGATCGGTGCCCGCATGCTGACCGCGACCAGCAACACCATCATGACCATCACGTGGACCACCTGCCACGGGAAGTCATATCCGTCGACCCGATCGAAGACGATCGGGATGACCAGCGCGCCCGCGGCCGAGATCGCCCACCCCAGAGCGGGATTCGCCCGAACGAGCAGCAGGGGCAGCGCCGCGAGGCCGGCGATGACCGGTTGCACCCCGGCCGGCACGTGATGGGTCAGCTGCAGGGTCGGCCAGGCGATGGCGAACAGCACGCCGGTGACGAACACGATGACGATGTCCACCCACTGGCTGGAGCTCAGCCGCCGAAGCCTCGGCGCGGCCGCGACGGCAGCCTGGTTCGTGGCCTTCTTGAGCGCGCGCTGTGTCTTACTCACACCGAGAACAGTAGGAACCGGCAACCGAAAAGTCCTCATACTGCGGGGTGAGATCGGCGCGGCACCACGGTATGAGTGCGCCGCGCCGACGGCACCTCCGGGGCACCCCCGGACCACGCCGCGGGGTGATGTGCCCGGGTAGGGCCGATTTCTACCGTTCTCCACCATGCGGAAGACGACCTGGACAGCGCTGACGGTGGCCGCGGCCGCCACCCTGACGACCACACTGATGGCAGGCCCGGCCGGTGCCGCCCAGCTGCGCGAGAACACCCCGGCGGCGGCCGCGATCACCTCGATCACGTCCGCCGACCTCGCGGGACAGTCGTCGATACCGGCGGACTTCGCCGTGACGATGGGCTACCACCCCACCATCGAGTCCGGGATGCTGGTGAACCCGACCGGAAACTGCTCCTCACCGGTCACCCTGCCCGCAGAGTTCGAGACCGCCTGCAAGGCACACGATCTCGGCTACGACCTGCTCCGCTACTCGGACCGACGGGGCACGACACTCGGACCGTGGGCGCGGAAAAGCCTTGACGCGCAGCTGGACCGCCGCATGCACCGCGCCTGCGAGGCCCGGCCGGCCGATGCGACGCGGACGTCCTGCTACGTGATGGCCAACATCGCGACCACCGCGGTGAGCTCGAACTCCTGGCGGCAGGGTTACATCGCCCCGCGGCCCGAGCCGATGACCGGTTACCTGCTCGCCGGCGGGCTGGGGACGGCGTTGATCGTCGGCGCGGTCGCACTGACCGCGCGGCGCGGGCGAGACGCGGCGGGGCCCGTCGCCGGCACCGGATCGGTGCTCGCATGACCGCCGTGCTCGGCCGGCCCGCGGCGACCGTCGACGTCGCCGCATCCGTCGCGCTGCCCCGGGTGCTCACCAGCGTCGCCGTCACGTCGATGGTCACGGTCTCCCTCGCACCGTCCCTGCTCCCGCGCAGCGCGGTGGTCCAGGCGATCCTCACCGGGCTGCTCGCGGCGCTCGGCTGGGGTGTGGCGAGTGTGTGGCATCACCGGCCCCGACGGCGCGGCGCCACCCGTCCGGCGCCCTCGCGTGACTCCGCACGGCTACTGGTGCTGCTGGCGGGCGCGGTGACCGTGACGTGGACGATGCTGCTCGCCGACCACTGGCAGGACTCCCTCCGTGTCGCGATGGGGGTGCCGACGGTCGGCGGCGAACACTGGGCGCAGGTCGTCGCGGGTGGCGGCGCGATCGCGCTGATCCTGGCCGCCGCAGCGACCGGCGTGGCGGCCTGCTGCCGCCGACTGGGCGCGCCGCGCGCGGCCGCGGTCGTCCTCGCGCTCGCCGTCGCGGTGCAGTTCTGGGCCGGGCCGGCGCTCTGGAAGTCGGGCGCCGAGTCGTACCGTGCGGCGAACGCCATCATCGACACCTCACTGCGGCAACCGGTTTCCACGTCGACCTCCGGGAGCGACGACTCACTGACGGCCTGGGCCTCGCTGGGCGCGCAGGGACGCAAGTTCGTCGCGGGCGCGGCGACCTCCGGTGCGATGCGGACCTACGTGGGCCTCGACAACGCCCCCGGCCTGGACGCCCGGGTTCGTCTGGCGGTCCGCGAACTCGAGCGCGGCGGCGGGCTGGCCAAGTCGAACATCGTGGTGGCCGTCCCCACCGGGTCCGGATGGATCGACGGCAACGCCGCGCAGGGTTTCGAGGAGCGCTTCGACGGGGACGTCGCCGTCATCGGGGTGCAGTATTCCAGCGCGCCCAGCTGGGTGACGTTCCTGTTCGACCGCGATGCCGCCGAGCAGTCCGCACGGGCGCTGTTCACCGCGGTGTCGGACCGGATCGCCCTGCTGCCCGCGGACGAGCGCCCCCGGCTGTACGTCTACGGACAGAGCCTCGGAGCCGTCGGCGCGAGCGCGATCCTCCGGGACGCCGGATTGGGCGAGCGGGCCTGCGGCGCTCTCTACGCCGGTGCGCCCGCGGGATCCGGCCACGGCTCGGGAGCCGTGGTACTCGCGAACTCGTCCGATCCGGTGGTGTGGTGGTCGCCCCGACTGTTGTTTCACCCCCCGACACTGGACCGGACCAGGACGGATGCCCCGCGCCCGAGCTGGCTGCCGGTCGTCAGCTTCGTGCAGACCAGCGTGGACCTGATCTCCGCACTCGACGCCCCGGCCGGACACGGTCACCGGTACGGAACCGATCAGGGCACCGCACTCCCCGACCGCGGCTGCGCCGCCGGTGGGGTCCATGCATGACGTCGGCCGCCCGGCATCGCGATTCTCACCGATGGAGGTGGCAACCGCTGGGCATCCGCGGCCGCTGGGGCAGATACTCGGCAACTCCAGCGGGGGAGGCAGCGAGCCGCCGGCTCATACGCAGTCCGAGCTCGCGACGTACGGAAGCCCAGCCGACGGAGGCTCACCCCACGCCGGTCCGACCTGCATATGCACATATGCCCTTTTCGCCGCCGTTACTACGGGGACCTCGATAGGTCTCCCTACCAGCACCTACGCGCCACATGGGGTCCGATCAATCCCGGCGAAGTGGCTGCACCACGCCGCTGGCCGAGGTCGTGGCGCATCTTCGGGTAGTGCGCTACTCGTGATCAGCGACGGGTGACGGGCCCATACTGGGAACTGCGCTGCGCTCGTTGTCTGACGAAGAACCGAGAGATCCATGGCGACAATTGACCGCCCCCGGCTCGTGGATCTGCCGCGTGACGAGGGCTTTGATGCTGTCGAGTTCCCAGGGCGGCGGCGTGAGCCCGGCCACGGCGATCCCCGGACACCCGCCGAGAACGACTGCCACCACACCGGGGCCAACGACGCTTCCCATGGAGTCCACTGCCGATGGGCTGGACCCACATGGGACGACTGCGCGCGGTTGCCGACATTCAAGGCCATCAACCACAACCTCGATTCGTACCGGGAGGGCACCCACATGAGCTTCGTATCATTCGCCGACCGACCATTGCGTACCCGCGAGCAGATCGCGCGCGAAGTCCACGCCGTGTCGCTTCGCCGCAGGCTGGATGAACTCGCGACCGTCATCGCGTTGATGACCATTTCGACCGAGGTCGGCCACAACGACCGCAATGGCGAACGTCAATGGTGGTGTCCGTTCAACCGGAAAGATCCACAGTCCGAGCAGTTCCCGCACGACAGCAGATCCGACGACGGCCTCTCCTCGGGCTACTTCCAGCAGCAACTCTCGCGGCCTGGTGCGCCCGGCAGGCCGTGGGGCTGGGGCGGCCTGTTCGGCGACATCAACGGCAACCGCAAGCGAATGACGTTGGCCGACAGCGCCGACATGTTCCTCGCCGCGCTCGCCGACAACTACACCAGCGCGGCCAACAACGCCGCGCTGGCAGGCGAATTCGCGCAGCGTGTGCAGCAGAGCGCCTTTCCCGGCCGCTACGCGGAAAAGTGGGACGAGGCGTGGTCGGTGTTGCGCCGCGCACTCGAACTAGGCCCGGTAACACCCGCAACGGAGGTAACCGCGATGGGAACATGGACAGGCGACCCGGTCTGGCTCGAAGAGGTGTTGCGGCCGGTGCTGGGTGATCGGCTCAAGACGCTGCCCGGGTGGCAAAACCGGGGTCACGGCGATTTCAGGGACATCCGCGGCGTGATGGTCCACCACACCGGCAACAAGAACGAGACGGCCGAGTCGATCAAAAGGGGCCGACCGGACCTGGCGGGACCGCTGGCCAACCTGCACATCGCGCCGGATGGCACCGTCACCATCGTCGCCGTCGGCGTCTGCTGGCACGCCGGCAAGGGCAGCTATCCGTGGCTGCCGACGAATAACGCCAATCCGCACATGATCGGGATCGAATGCGCCTGGCCCACCATCACGGGCACAGACGCACGTGGTGAGCCGACATACGACGCTCACGAGCTCTGGCCGGATGCACAGATCATCTCGATGCGCGACACCTGCGCTGCGCTGGCGCTCAAGCTCGGTGTCGGCGCCGACAAGGTCATCGGACACAAGGAATACGCCGGTGCCGCGCAAGGGAAATGGGACCCCGGCAACATCGACATGAACTGGTTCCGCGGCGAGGTCGCCAAGGATATGCGTGGTGAGTTCGAGGCCGCGCCGCCCGTCGTGGTGCCACCGCCGGCCCCGGTCGCGCCGCCGATCCTCCCTCCGCCCCCCAATCCGCGATCGGATCGTGTTCTGCTGGAGGAGATCTGGACGGCACTTCGCGGACCCGACGGAAACGGTTGGCCCCAGCTCGGCGGCAAGACGGTCGTCGACTACCTCGCCGACCTGCTCCAGGCGCAACGGGATGGCGGTGCGTCACCGGATGGCGAGACGGCCGACATACCCGCCATGGCGGCACCGGCCAGAAAGGCAACCGCCCGCAAGGCACCGGCCAAGAAGGCGGCGAAGAGGGCGCCCGCAAAGGTCACTCGTTGACCGTCACGGAGGTGGCGGCCGGAACGTCAAATCGCACAAGTCGCGGCCAGCCGCCGACATACCGGGGCCACCCCACCCGACAAGGTCGATGAATGGCGTGGTCAAGGACAGGTCCTACACCCTGGGTGCGGAGCCCTTGACCCAGCAGGGAGGTAAGTCCACGGCAACGCGGATTCGCAGGGACTACGCAGTTCTACACAGCGCGCCTAGCACCCTCATCCAATGTGTCGGTAGAGCGTGCTTCGGGCTACTTCAAGCACTTCGGCAATCTCCGCCATCGGCGTGCCCTCTGCACGCATCGTCTTGGCTAGGCGCCTCTTTGCTGGGCTGAGCGCGGCGGGGCGGCCGCCGACGCGACCCCGTAAAGTTGGCCCGGCGTCAGTCAAGCTCCTGGGCTTCGAGCTGACACGCCTCGCGTATCCGTCGAAACGGACGGTTACGGATGGTGGTCTTGACGAGTTTCTCGGAGATGACTGCTGGGCTCGGTGCGGTCGCGTCGAACCTCCCACGATGGAAGAGTGCGTGCGTTTTGCCTGTCCGCAAACGGGCGGACTCGCGATGCAACCTCGAATGCCCACTGATCGACAATGTTGGAACTGGGCGCTTCTGCACTGGTGCCCAGGAGTGCGCCAGTCCATGTTGCTTGGGCGAATACTCCCTCGCATACCCCGGATTCGGGTGCCACCAGGACGGGCACCCCAGCGGCAAGCGCCATGCCGGTCTCGGTGTGCAGCCACGGGGACGTCCAGTTGACTGCTTCGACCTTGGCCTCCTCGAGGGTGCCGTTTCGCCAAACTGCTGAGTCGATGGTGAGCTGCCGGAACCCGAGCACGAGCACCCCGTCAGCGGAGCCAAAAAAACGTAGCAAATCCTGCCATGGGTCCTGTTGATACTCCTCCCGACGGAGTTGTTCGACGTCGAAGCCCAGACCGCACAAGCGTTCGTGCCACCAGTCACTAATCCGACGTTGCTCACAGGTAAGTCCGGTTGGTTCACACAGAAAGACGATCGGTCTCATTGGGAACCTGCCGACGGAACAACAGCTCCAGGCCGACCGACCTTGTGTTCGTCGAGCAGATTCGCCACCTCGACTGGAATCCCCTCCGCCCCAGCAAATCGTGCTCCCTCTATCTGAGCACCATCAAACATAGCGCCCATCAATTTAGCCTCACGAAAGTCGGCGTCCCTGCAGTCCGCATCTGTCAAGACCGCTCCCTCAAGCCGGGCCCTGTAGAATACAGTCTTGAGCGCAACAACCTTCCTGAAGGACGCACCAGCGCAGTCCGATTCAAACAAGTCCGCTGCGGACAGGTCCACGCCGCGACGATCGCCCCTTTTCATGCCGATGTAGGCATTCCGCAAGTCGCAGTTCTGGAGATCGGCTCTTCGCAAGTCGATCGCATAACGCAGACCATCAGCGAGCACTTTTTGGATACGCGGGGGTTGCTCTTCACGCAGCATGCCGGCGATGAGTTCGATGGCCTCTGTGACGTATGGAGTGCCTGCGGCCCCTTGTTCGGTCCGGCGATCGAAGAAGCGTCGAAGCAACACCGCACCAGCCATGCGTGACGTCTCGTTGTCGGAGGACAATGCGTCGACGGTCGAAGCGAAGGATGCGCCTACAGCGGCACGTAGGTCTCGTTTGCTCCGATAGTTGAAGTACTTGAAGATTCCGAGAAGCGCCGCAAGAACGCCTCCGACAACAGCCAACCAACCTTGAATGGCCTCCGGCGTCAAAAGCGGTCTCCTCCTGCGTGTGCCTTCTTCGATTTGCAACGTAGTCTCCGTGCGGACTTCGGCACCACTGGCACGCCGACGTGTAGCCGGACCTTTCGCCATCGAAGGCCAGCTCCTGCGAACGTGTCTCGAAACGACCGATTCCGCGACACCTCGCGCCTCGCTCGGCACCCGCCGTGGCGATTCGTTTCGCCGCACCGACGTACCCTGCCGTCCATGGAGGAGGACAAGCCGATCGTCAACCGAGAATTGCCACCCGGCTACCGCAACGCCCTCGCACCGCAGCGGCTTCTCACCTTCCGGTTCGTGCCGCAGGGACAGCTCGCGGGGCCGGGCTGCGTCACGACGGTGACGGTTCGTCCGCTGACGGGCGGAAACCAGCAGACCAGGGTTGTTCAGGTCGACGGCGCGCCGACGAGCACGGAGATCTTCACTGGGCCCGGTGTTTCGCTGGTCTGCACACTGACGGTTCCGAACGTCAGCAAGGGCGTCAGCAGTTGGGTCGTCGTCCCGTAGAAGTCGCGCCCGAAGGGGCCGTCACCACCTCGATTGAGGCAGTGGCGGCCCCTTTTCGTCGCACCAGGCGGTATCGCTCCCGAGTGTTGTATTCGAGAACCTGGCCGTTTGGGTAACCGGTAGGCGTGTTCACCGGATAGGCACGGCGCGCCGCCGAGGGCGATGACGAACGCGAGCAGCGTGCGGCCCTCGTCGAGTTCGGGGTGCCGGCGGACCGTATCTTCTTCGATCACGGGTTGACCGGCACGGATCGTGAACGTGAGGGGTTGCCTGCCGCGCTCGTTGGGCTGTCGGCCGGCGACACCCTGGTCGTCACGAAGCTGGAGCGTCTCGCGTGGTCAGTGGCTGATCTGAGCCACACGGTCACCGAACTCGAGGACCGGGGCGTGACGCTGTCGTTCGACGGACAGACCTACGACGTCGGGGACCCGGTCGGACGGAAGGTGTTCGACATGCTCCGCACAACGTTCGCCGAGTTCGATTCTGGGCTGATCCGGATGCGGACCTCGGGCGGCGTCAGGGCCAAGGAGCAGGGGAAGGACCGGGGCCGCGTGCTCAAGCACTCCCCCGAGCAGCAGAAAGAACTGTTCGATTGGCACCACCCTCGTGTCGGATCCTCCCGTTAGCCGCAGTCGCTCCCTCCCGCGACTGACTGACACAGCACGCAGCGCCAACCGCATTCCCGACCGCGGCTGCGCCGCCGGTGCGTGTGTTTCACCCAATGACGGCGAGATCATGCACAGTTCGGGTCGGCATGGCTCAGTGCGGGCGCACCGCCGCCAGGACCAGGTCGAGCAGGGAGTCCGCGTAACCCTCATTCAGGCCTCCCAGGCCGAGCGCCCAGCGGGTCTGCACGGGCCCGACCAGCAGGTCGACCGCGACCTCCAGGTCGGCGTCCGCCCGGATCCCGCCGGACAGGGCCGCGACCCGGAGCCGCTCGCGAATTGCCTCGCGCTGCGGCGCGAGCAGCCGATCGCGGTAGACCTCGGCGAGATCCGCGTCCGACTGGATCTCGATCATGAGCGCGCGGAGGAAGGCGTCGAAGCGCGGTTCGGCCATCTCCGCCACGGTCGCGCGCAGGAACTGACCGAGGTCGGCGCGCAGGTCACCGGTGTCGGGCAGGGCGACCCCGTCCGGGCCGCCGGAAAGCTCGAGGAGCGCGTCGAACAGGAGCGCCCCCTTGGTCGGCCACCAGCGGTAGATCGTCTGCTTGCCGACACCGGCGCGCGCGGCGATCGCCTCGATGGACAACCTGCCGTACGGCACCTCGAACACCAGTTCCGCGGTGGCGGCCAGAATCGCCGAGCGGGCGCGCTCGCTGCGGCGCGCGGGCACGACCTTGGGCTTCGTCGTCATTCGCCCACCCTATCAGCGAGACGAGACGTTACGTCTTGCCGGGTGGCGTAGTGCTCGGCCGCCCTTGCCTCGGCCCGGACGCAGGAGGAGCCTTGATGAATGCACACCGTGCTGATCCTCGGCGCCGGTTTCGGCGGCCTCGAGCTGGCCGCGTGCCTGTCCGAGTCGCTCGCCGACGAGGCCCGCGTCGTACTCGTCGACCAGAACGACTCGTTCACCTTCGGATTCTCCAAGATCGACATCCTGTTCAGGGACCGACCGCCGGAATCGGTCCGGATTCCCTACCGCGACCTCACCCGGCCGGGAGTCGAGTTCCGGCAGGAGACCGTGACCTCGATCGACCCGCGGACCCGCCGCGTGGTCACCGACCGTTCCGAGTACGAGCCGGACACCCTCGTCGTAGCGCTCGGCGCCGACTACGACCAGGCGGCCACGCCGGGGTTCGTGGAGGACGGGCACGAGTTCTACTCGATCGAGGGCGCCTGCCGACTCCGCGACCGCCTCAACGCCTTCACCGGCGGCACCGTGCTGCTCTCGATTCTCAGCGTCCCGTTCAAATGCCCGCCCGCCCCGTATGAGGGCGCCCTGCTCCTGCACGACGAACTGGTCCGCCGAGGTCTGCGCGACACCACTCGGATGCACGTGATCACCCCGATGGACTCGCCCGTCCCGGTGTCCCCCGGCACCAACACCGCACTGACCGGAGCCATGGCCGAGCGCGGGATCGAGTACACGACCGGGACACGGGTGCGTTCGCTGGACCCGCACGCCCACACCGCCGCGACACATGCCGGCGAACTCGGATACGACCTGTTCATCGGCATCCCGAAGCACACGGTCCCGCGGGTCGTCGAGGCGTCGGGCCTGACCGAGGGCGGCACGGATGGCTGGATCCACGTCGACCCGGCTACCCTCGCCACCCCGTATCCGGGTGTCTACGCAGTCGGGGACTGCGCGGACGCCCCCGTCGCGCGCGCCGGCGTGTTCGCCGAGAACGCGGCCCGCACCGTCGCGTCCGGCATCGTCGCCGCCCTGCACGGAACGCCGCCGCCGGAGAAGTACCGCGGCCGGGGGTCGTGCTACATCGAGTTCGGCAACGGACTCGTCGGGAAGGTCGACGCCGACTTCCTCTCCGGCCCAGCACCGGTCGCACCGTTCTTCGGGCCGTCGGTCGAACTGGCCGCCGAGAAGAAGCAATTCGCGGCCGACCGGCACAAGCGCTGGTTCGGCGGCTGAATGGCTGGGCCGGTGGAGTGCCAACGGAGCGCGGACACTCCGTAAGCACTCCACTGCGCGTCAGCGCGTGATCGGACCCCGGGCGGTCTCGTAGGCCGCGCCCACGCGGTAGAGCCGCTCGTCGGCCATCGCAGGCGCCATGATCTGCAGGCCGACGGGCAGCCCGTCGTCCGCGGACAGACCCGAGGGCACCGACATCGCGCAGTGCCCGGCCAGGTTGGTCGGCAGGGTGCACAGATCGGAGAGGTACATCGCGAGCGGGTCGTCGACCTTCTCCCCCAGCTTCCACGGGGTGAAGGGGCTGGTCGGGGAGACCAGCACGTCCACCGACTCGTAGGCCTTGTCGAAGTCGCGGGCGATGAGCGTGCGGACCTTCAGCGCCGAGCCGTAGTAGGCGTCGTAGTAGCCGGAGGACAGCGCGTAGGTGCCGATCATGATGCGGCGCTTGACCTCCTTGCCGAATCCGGCGGCCCTCGTCGCGGCCATCACCTGGTCGGCGCTCATGTTGCCGTCGTCGACGCGCAGGCCGTACCGCATCGCGTCGAAGCGCGCCAGGTTCGAGGAGACCTCGCTCGGCAGGATCAGGTAGTAGGCGGCGAGGGCATGCAGGAAGCTCGGGCAGGAGACCTCGACGACCTCCGCACCGAGCTCGGTGAGCTGTGCGACCGCCGCATCGAAGGAGGCGATCACGCCGGGCTGGTAACTCTCCGAGTGCAATTCCTTGACGACGCCCACGCGCAAACCCTTGAGGTCGCCGCTCGCGCCCTGACGCGCGGCCTCGACCACCGGACGGACCGGCGCGTTCACCGAGGTGGAGTCGCGCGGGTCGTGGCCGGCGATCACCTCGTGCAGCAGGGCGGTGTCGAGGACACTGCGGCCACACGGACCGCCCTGGTCCAGCGAGGACGCGCACGCGACGAGGCCGAACCGCGACACCGTGCCGTAGGTGGGCTTGGTGCCGACGGTCGCGGTCACGGCCGCGGGCTGACGGATCGATCCGCCGGTGTCGGTGCCGATCGCCAGCGGCGCCTGGTTCGATGCGAGCGCGGCGGCCGATCCACCGCCGGAACCGCCCGGGATACGGGTGGTGTCCCACGGATTGCGGGTGGGCCCGTAGGCCGAGTTCTCGGTGGACGAGCCCATCGCGAACTCGTCCATGTTCGTCTTGCCCAGCACCGGGATCCCGGCCTCGCGCAGCCGCGTCGTCAGCGTCGCGTCGTACGGCGACACCCAGCCCTCGAGGATCTTCGATCCGCAGGTGGTGGGCATGTCCGTGGTGGTGAAGACGTCCTTGAGCGCGAGCGGGACACCGGCCAGCGCGGAGGCGGGGGCCTGCCCGGAGCCGAGCGCGTCGTCCACCTGCTTGGCGGCGCTCAGCGCCTGCTCGCCCGCCACGTGCAGGAAGGCGTTGATCTCCCCGTCGACCGCGGCGATGCGGTCCAGGTGCGCCTGGGTGACCTCGACGGAGGACACCTCACGGGCGTGGATCTTCGAGGCGAGGACGGAGGCGTCCAACGCGGTGAGGTCGGTGGTCACTGCTCTTCCCCCAGAATCTGCGGCACGGCGAAACGGTCCTGCTCGACGGCGGGCGCGCCGGAGAGCGCCTGCTCGGGGGTGAGTCCGGGAACGATGACATCCGGGCGGGTCACGTTGGTGATCGCGTTGGGGTTCGCGGAGGGCGGCACATCGTCCGTGGCGACCTCGGCCACCGTCTTGACGTGGCTGAGGATCGAATCGAGCTGGCCGGCGAACTCGTCGAGTTCGGCGTCGGACAGCGCGAGCCGGGACAGCCGGGCGAGGTGGGCGACCTCGTCACGGGAGATGGCAGGCACCGCGTGGGCCCCTTTCAGGTCGGAGACAGCGATCGCCCCTAGCCTAGAGCGTCGCCGCCCGGACCCCGCAGGCAGAGCCGAGGCCGAGACCGACCCGGCCGCCAGGCGCGGAGCCCGCGGAGCGCCCGACCACCACGACGCGACTTCGTTTCCGCCGCGGAACGATCCGATGTCGCGCATGTCACCGAACCGCGGCGAGCTGGGAATCCGACGGGCAGCGGCGCTTTCGCGGACACGTCCGGGCCGCGCGCCGACCGACAACGGTGCAAGGATGGGGTCACGGCGAACCGACCGTTCCCCGACCACCCGCCACCGAAGGAACGCCCGTGTCGTATCTCCTGCGAGTCCAGCTCCCCGATCGTCCAGGCAGCCTGGGCTCGCTGGCCGTCGCGTTGGGCTCGGTCGGCGCCGACATCCTCTCGCTCGACGTGGTCGAGCGGGGCGCCGGGTACGCCGTCGACGATCTCGTCGTCGACGTGGCGCACGGCTCACTGCCGGACACCCTGCTCACCGCCGCGGAGCAACTCACGGGGGTCCGCGTCGACTCGATCCGGCCGTACACCGGAATCCTCGACACCCACCGCGAACTGGAACTGATCGACCAGGTCGCCACGGCCACCGACGACCGGCTCCAGGTCCTCGTCGAGGGTGCCCCGCGGGTGCTGCGGGTCGGCTGGGCGACGGTGATCGGCATCGGCTCGCGCGGGACCTTCCGGGTGGTCGGCAGCTCCGGAGCCCCCGAGACCCACGCCGGGGAGGCACCGTGGATGCCACTGACCAAGCCGACGGTCCTCGACGGGGAGGCCGACTGGGTGCCGACCGTGTGGAAGGACATGAACACCACGCTCGCCGCGGCCCCGCTCGGGCACTCCGGCCAGGCGCTGCTGCTCGGCCGTCCGGGCGGACCGGAGTTCCGGCCGTCCGAGATCGCGCGGCTGGGCTACCTGGCCGGCATCGTGGCGACGGTGCTCAGCTAGCTGTACTGCCTCTCGGCTCAGACGAACTCGCGCACCAGCACGGTGAGCGGGACACCCGGCGCCGGCTCCCAGTCGCGCTGCGGAGCGGGCACAAAATCGTTGCGATCGTAGATCCGGCGGGCATCGACCATGTCGGCCTCGGTTGAGATCACCACGCGCGCCAGCCCGCGGTCGTACGCCGCGTCCAGGACGTGCTTCACCAGTGCCGAGCCCACGCCCTTGCCGCGGGCCGCGGGCGCGACCGCGAGCATTCGGAACTCCAGTTCGCCCGCCTCCGCGACGTCGGCGAAGGGGGTGCCGGGCTCCGCGATCGTGAGCGACCCGACGATCTCGTCCCCGGCCACGGCCACCACGACCTCGGCCTGCTCCGCACGGGTCGCGGTATCGCGCAATCGGTCGACATATGCGCTGGTGTCCGACACGAACCCACCGTCGACGTAGACATCGACGGTCAGCTCGCCGATGGTGTCGTAGTCGTCAGGCGTTGCGGGGCGAATCTCGATCATGGGGTCACTATCGCAGGATTCCCGGGCGATCCGGTCACGCGCGCAGGCCGATTGTGAACAACCTCACCCCCCTTCCACGGGAGGCGTGAGGCGCTCGAATGGGGCCTTCGGCCGTAGCAACAACGCGCTGTCCCCGAACTCGTGCCACAGGTATCCCTCCGCGAGCGCGGCCTCGTAGGCCCTGCGCACCGCCGCCGCGCCCACCACCGACTCGAGGAGCATCAGGTGCGAGGCGCCGGGGGCATGCCAGCCCGTGACCAGGCCGTCCACCACCCGGGCCGGCCGACGCTCGCTCAGCACCAGGTCCGTCCAGCCGGCGCCTGCCACCGCCGTCCCGCGCTCGGTTGCCCCTGTTTCGAGCGCGCGGGTCACCGTGGTGCCGACCGCGATGACCCGCCCGCCCGCGGCGCGCCGGTCGTTGATCAGCCGTGCGGTCGACTCGGGGACCTCGTACCGCTCGGGGATCGGAGGCTCACCGGGTTCGGCCGACGAGACCGACGTGTGTAGCAGGATCGGCGCGACAACCACCCCCGACACGGCCAGCTCGGTGATCATCGAGTGCGTGAACGGTCTTGCGGCGCTGGCCATCTCCGCGCTTCCCTGGTTTGTACCGAAGATGGTCTGGTAGTACGGCAGCGGCCACCGTTCCCGGACGTACGCGTAGGTGATCGGTCGGCCGGCAACGGCGAGCAGATCCCTCGCGACGTCCGCGACACCCTCGATCTCGGCGCGCCACAGCCGGATCGATGTCCGTGGCCACGGCTCCCGCAGGCTTGCCTGCGCGCCGAGCGGAAGGCGAATTCGCATTCCCGCCGCGGCGGCATCGAGCGGCCCGGTGACCGGCCCCGGCGCTCGTACCTCCAGGACCCAGTCGCCGTCGTCGAGCGGCGTGGAGAAGTGCACGACCACCCGGCCCACACCGTCAACGGTCCCGTCGACCGCGGCGGCGAGGGTGGCCGACGTGTTCACTATCACCACGTCGCCCGCGCGCAGGTGCCGCGGTAGCTCGTGGAAGCGGACGTGTTCCAGACGCTCCCCCTCGGCCACCAGCAGGCGCACGGTGTCCCGCAACTGCCCGCGGCTCTCCGGTGGGCCGGCCGCCTCCAGCCGGTGCGGCAGCACGAAGCCGGGCCCGGCCGCGGTCGTGGTCCGCGCCGCGGTCACGACGCCGCCGCCCCGCTCAGCAGGTCGGCCGCGCGATACCGCCCGCTCGCCGGCCGGGTGTCGAGCAGCCGCAGCAACGCGGGGACCACCGTGTCGGGTTCGGGCCGGTCGGAGATGTCCTCGCCCGGGAACGCCGCCTGGTGCATCGCGGTGCGCATGTCGCCCGGATCGAACGCGTACACCGAGAGTTCCGGTTGCTCCAGCGCGAGCACGGCCGTCGCATGATCGAGGGCGGCCTTCGCCGCGCCGTATCCGCCCCACCCCTCGTAGGCCTCGACCGCCGCGTCGGACGACACGTTGACGATCGCCCCGCCCGCGCGGGACACCGGGTCGAGCAGAGCGGAGATCAGCGCGAGCGGCGCGAGCACATCGGTCGTGAACACGGCCGCGAGCTCGGCCTCCGGGTACTGCGCGAGCGTGGGCATCGGACTCGGTCCCAGGGCGCTGGCGTTGTTGAGTAACAGGTCCAGTCGCCCTCGGGCCGCGATCTCGGACCCGAGCCGTCGGCGATGCCCGGCGTCGGTGACGTCGCCCTGGCACGCGGTGATGCCGGGCGCCAGAGCCGCGACCCGTTCGAGCGGTGCCGCACGACGACCGGTGATGATCACCTGCCACCCCCGTTCCGCGAGCGCGAGCGCCACCGCCCTGCCGAGACCGGCCGATCCGCCGGTGATCAACGCCGTCCTGCTGTCGTCCATCAGAGCTCCTTGCGTCCGCTGACTTCTGGGACCATCCTGAAAGCTCAAGTTCACTTCATGTCAAGGACCGCAGGTGAGGAGCTCGCCGTGCGCACCACGGATCTGCTGACCGTCGGCGAGGTGGCGCGACGCAGCGGCCT
Source organism: Rhodococcus daqingensis (assembly GCF_042665615.1). Taxonomy (NCBI): domain Bacteria; kingdom Bacillati; phylum Actinomycetota; class Actinomycetes; order Mycobacteriales; family Nocardiaceae; genus Rhodococcus; species Rhodococcus daqingensis. The sequence goes on from NZ_JBHTCS010000009.1 coordinate 245,709, forward strand.
GGCCCCGTCCGCCCTGCGGTACTACGAGGACCAGGGACTGATCTCGTCGAGCAGGACGCCGGGCAACCAGCGGCGGTATCAGCGCAGCGTGCTGCGCAGGATCGCGTTCGTCCGGGCCGCCAGGAGCATCGGGCTCAGCCTGGACGAGGTGGCCGCGGCGCTCGCGCAGCTACCGGACGGGCGCGCCCCGACCCGGGCCGACTGGACGAGACTCTCGCAGAGTTGGCGAGGCAGGCTCAACGAGCAGATCGACGCCCTGATCGCGCTGCGCGACGGGCTCGACTCCTGCATCGGCTGCGGGTGCCTGTCCCTCAGGACGTGCGCTCTGTCGAATCCCGGCGATGCCGCCGCGAGCTACGGACCGGGCGCGGCCTACCTGCCGAAGGCGCTGCACCGCGACGACGCGGACCGCCCCGCCTGATCGCCCCGCTCGCTACCCCGGCAGCCGGGCACGCAGGGCGCGCACGAACCAGTCGAGCGCGGCCGCCGAACTGTCGGGCGCCGCCCATCCGTTGACCAGGGCGAGCAGCCGCAGGTAGCGCTCCCGGCGCGGGTCGTTCGCGGCCTCCAGCCGCGACAACAGCCGCCGCCGGAGCACGACATCGTCGGAACGGCAGCGCAGTCGGGCGTACTGCGCCGTCACGCCCTCGACCACCGGATTCGCCTCGGGCCCAGCCGGGTCGACGCCCGCCGCCAACATCGGCTCCACGTGGTCGCGGACGACCGCGACGATCTCGCGGCGCACGCATGTGTCGCCGCCGTGCGCACGGCCGGCTTCCTGGTCGGTCGCGTGGTCCTGCGCAATATCCCGCATGACAGCGCGAAAGTCCGGATCCCACGACAGTTCGGCCAGTTCCACCCACGCCTCGATCTGTTCGGACTCGGGGTTCTCGGGCAGTTCCGGGGTCATCGATCGCATGATCCCCTCGGACCCGGGTTCGTCATCCAGTCCGCCGAAGGTGTTCTCGAGGAAATCGACTATCAGGCTTCGCCGTTCGGACTCGGACAGTTTGGCCAGCTTGTGCACGAGCCTCATCTCCTCCGGGTCGGATCCGCGCTTGGCCACCACCGACAACACCGTCCGCCGAAGGCGCAACGTCCGGATCTGCGCCGCCAGCGCCTCGGCGTGAGCGGCCGCGACCTCGGGCAGGGAGGTCTGGCGGTCCACGACACCCTTGATCGTGACCAGGTCCAATCCCAGCTCGCGCAGGGTCCGCACGAGGTCCAGTCGCGCCACCGCGTCGACGTCCATGCCCCCACCATCGCGTCTCCCCCTGCGGGAGACTCAAGTCCCCTGACGCGGCCATCGCTCCGACCTGCGGAAACGAGCTCCGAAACCGTAGCGTCGATGCTAGCCTGGATGAACGCGGCGACCGGAGAGGCGCTTGTCGATGAATGGACACATTCGGAGATCGGCCACGGTGGCGCTGGCGCTCGCCGCCGCGGCGTTCGTGATCGCACCGCCGCAGGCCCACGGCTTTGCCGAAGACATCTGCTATTCCCCGGGTGGTGCACCGCCGCACAGCTGTGCACCCCTGCCACCCCCGTGTCCGCTGGACGACCCGAACGGGCCGATCTGTGGCCTCGAGGCGTTCGCGCGCTACGGGTACACGCTGCGTCAGCCGCTCGGCGGGCGCAGCCTCGTGCACGCCGATTCGACGTACATCATCGCCCGCACCGTCGGCTTCTCGGAGCGGGATGCGTACTGGATCGCGGCGTACGACGAGGCGACGGACCTGGGCACCTTCGCGCCCCGCGACGTGAACGGCCAACTCGTCGCCGAAGCCGACACGTTGACCACCAAGGACATCGGCGGGCTCGTGCGTACGCACTTCGCCACCGGCGGGTTCCTCTACCACTTCCTCCCGACCATGCGGGGGCCGCTCGACCCCGAGCCAAACGGGCTGCGGCCCGATGTCGACGATCCCGCACACGAGGTGATGCTCACGCACGTGCGTCGGTGGGCCATGGCCGGGCCGGGCAGCAGCACACCGCTGTGCACGGGGGGCTTCACCAACCGCTCGGTCAACGGCGACTATTCCACCGGCGCAGCGTGTTACGACGACCCGCAGCCGGCTCAAATCAACGGCACATACAGCGTGCAGGCCCCGGTCGCGATCCCGTTCACCAACCTCACCGGAGAGCAGGTCATCTCCGGCGATGTCCGATCGTCGCAGTTCGACTCCTGGATCGGCGACGATTCCTGGAACGCGAGGATCGGCATCTACCTCCATGCCCTCGGCGATCGCATCTCGCACCATGCCTGCACCGATGACGGCACGATCACCCCGCCGTTGCCGGATCGGCCGGAGTTCCGCATCGATCTGAACAAACCCACCTGTGACCAGGGCCCGCACGCGGTCCGCCACGAGTACGAGACCGGTGTGGATTTCGCTGGGCTCGAGCCCGAGGACCAGACCACGGAAGCGGCGCTGTCGATGGTCTACGACGAACTCGTCGAGTTCGCACGAATCCGCGGAACCCTCGACGCCCAGGCCACCACGCCCGCGACCAAGACCGCCCTCCTGCACGACGGACTACTGCCGGCGTTGGAGATCAGGAACCCGGTCGAGCGGATGGCCGCCGTCACCGATGTCGGTTGCCGGTTCGGTGTTCCGGCATTTCCCGGAAGTCCCGCGTGCCGGGGCTGATTTCGAATCGATCCCGGAGTAGCTATCGCGTTCGGTAGTGCAGGAACACCGTCCCGCCTGCGAACCGGTGTTCGTCGACCAACTCGAGGTCCAGCCGAATGTCCTGGGGTAGCACCGGGGTTCCGCCGCCCACCACGACCGGGACGAGATACAGCTGCACGTCGTCGACGAGTCCCGCCCGGAGTGCGCACGCGGCGAGGGTGGGGCCGCCGATCGACAGGTCGCGCGGCGAGGACTCCTTCATCGCCCGGATCGCCGCGGGGTCGAACTCCCGCTCGAGCCGGGTGCGGGCGGTGGACACCGCCCGCAGTGTGGTGGAGTACACGACCTTCTCGGCGGCACACCACAGCTCGGCGAAGTCATTCCCTATACCCGGGTCCGGGTCGCCGGCCATCGACTCCCAGACGGCCATCACCTCGTACATGCGCCGCCCATAGAGATAGGTGCCGATCGGTCGCTCGAGGTCGTTGACGAAACCGTGCACCTCCTCGTCCGGCATGGCCCAGTCGAAACTGCCCCCGCGGTCCGCGACGTAACCGTCGAGCGAACAGATCGACGAGTAGATCAACGCGCCCATGTCACCCTCCCGCTGTTCCGGCTAGTCGGCGGTGTCGTCGTCGCCCTCGCCGCCCGCCGGCGTCACCGCGTCCGGGCCGCCCTCGAGCAGCAGCCGGAACCCGTCCTCGTCGAGCACCGGCACCCCGAGCTCGATCGCCTTGTCGTGCTTGGATCCCGGCGCCTCCCCGACGACCACGAACGCGGTCTTCTTCGACACCGAACCGGCGGCCTTGCCGCCGCGGATCAGGATGGCCTCCTTGGCGCCGTCGCGGGTGAACCCGACCAGCGAGCCGGTCACCACGATCGACAGGCCCTCGAGGTTCCGTTCGATCGACTCGTCGCGGGCGTCCTCCATCGAGACCCCGGCCGCGCGCCACTTCTCGACGATCTCGCGATGCCAGTCCACCGCAAACCATTCGACGACGGCCGCGGCGATCGTGCCACCGACCCCGTCCACGGCGGCCAGCTCCTCCACCGAGGCGTTCTCGATCCGCTCGAGGCTGCCGAACTCGGAGGCCAACGCCCGTGCCGCGGTGGGCCCGACGTGCCGGATGGACAGCGCCACCAGCACCCGCCACAGCGGCTTGTCCTTGGCCGAGTGCAGGTTGTCGAGCAGTCTGCGCCCGTTCGCCGACAGCCCGCCCGCCTTGGTGGTGAACAGCGAGGTCTTCATCAGGTCGTCGGCGGTGAGCGAGAACAGGTCGCCCTCGTCGGTGATCACGCCGGACTTGAGCAGCTCGGTCGCCGCCTCGTAGCCGAGCACCTCGATGTCGAAGGCGCCGCGGCCCGACACGTGAAAGACCCTCTCCCGCAACTGCGCCGGGCAGGACCGCTGGTTCGGGCACCGGATGTCGGCGTCGCCCTCCTTCGCGGGCGCCAGTTCGGTGCCGCACTCGGGGCAGTGCGTCGGCATCACGAACTCCCGTTCCTCGCCGGTCCGCGTGTCCACCACGGGGCCGAGCACCTCGGGGATCACCTCGCCCGCCTTGCGGATGACCACCATGTCGCCGATCAGCACGCCCTTACGCTTGACCTCCGACCCGTTGTGCAGCGTCGCCAGCGAGACGGTCGAGCCGGCCACCGTCACCGGCTCCATGTAGGCGAACGGGGTGACCCGGCCGGTGCGGCCCACGCTGACGCGGATGTCGAGCAACCGGGTGGTGGCCTCCTCCGGCGGGTACTTGTAGGCGATGGCCCAGCGCGGGGCCCGGGAGGTGGAGCCGAGCCGCCGGTGCAGCGCCATTTCGTCGACCTTGACGACCAGGCCGTCGATCTCGTGCTCCACGTCGTGACGGTGCTCGTCCCAGTAGGCCACCCTCGCCACCACCTCGTCGACCCCCCGCACCCGCGCGGTATGGGTGGACACGGGCAGCCCCCAGGCCGCGAGCGCGGTGTAGGCGTCGTGCTGGGAGTCCGGCGCGAAGCCCTCGATCCGGCCGAACCCGTGGCAGATCATGCCGAGCCGGCGCTTGGCGGTGACCGCCGGGTTCTTCTGTCGCAGCGAGCCGGCCGCCGAGTTGCGGGGATTGGCGAACGGAGCCTTGCCCTCCGCGACCAGGGACGCGTTGAGGGCCTCGAAGTCCTCGAGCCGGAAGAACACCTCGCCCCGGACCTCGAGCAGCGACGGGATCGGGAACTCCTCGCTCGGCGTCAGCACGTGCGGGATCTCCTCGATCGTGCGCGCGTTGAGGGTGACGTCCTCGCCGGTTCGGCCGTCGCCGCGGGTGGCGCCGCGCACCAGCCTGCCGTTCTCGTACACCAGGTTCAGCGCGACACCGTCGATCTTCACCTCGCACAGGTAGTGCAGGTCGGAACCATCAGGCGCGGAGCCTGCGGAGTGACCATCCAACACCGCAGCCTCCACCCGCCGCACCCAGGCGCGCAGTTCCTCCTCGTCGAAGACGTTGTCCAGGCTCAGCATTCGCTCGAGATGGTCGACCGCGGTGAACTCGGTGGCGAACCCACCGCCGACGAGCTGGGTGGGCGAGTCGGGGGTACGCAGATCGGGGTGACGCTCCTCGAGCGCGATCAGCCGATTCAGCAGGGCGTCGAACTCGCCGTCGGAGATGATCGGCGAGTCCCGCACGTAGTAGCGGAACTGGTGCTCGCGTACCTCCTCCGCGAGCCGCTGCCATTCGTCGCGTTCGTCGGCGGTCGCTGCCACGTTCTCGGTCACGCAGGAAAGGCTATCGCAGGACCCCGACGCGTCCGCCGCGCCAGAACTCCCCGATCGAACGTGTATCAGCCGAGCTCGGCGCCGTCCGCGAATGCCCTCGTCAGCTCGGCGGCCCGACGCAGTGCCGTCCGCGCCCACTCCGGGCTCGCGCCCGCGAGACCGCATCGCGGCGTCACCGTCACCTGCGAGGCCAGGACCGATCGCGGGAACCCCAGCCGGTCAACGAGTTTCACCGCGGGCTCGGCGAGTTCGCGCCAGCCCGGCGCGGGCTCCGCGCCCAGCGTCGGCACCAGACCCAGCGCCAGCGCGATGCCGTCCTCGAGCAGTTCACCGACCCCGTCGAGGTCGGCGACCGTCAGCTCGCTCAGGTCGAGTCCGATCATCGCTGCCCCGCTCCGACGCAGCAGCCCCAGCGGCGGCCCGGCGGCGCAGGAATGCACCAGCACCGGAGGCTCGAGCCGGTCGATGACCGAGGTCAGGACGGCGAGCGCCTCCGGTTCGGGCATCGCGCGAGGGGTCTGCAGGATCGAGACGCCCGCCAGCGAACCGGCCAGCACCGCGGGCAGCCCGGGCTCGTCGAGCTGCACCACCACCGGCGAGCCGAGCCTGCGGGCCACCTCGGCGACGTGCACGCTCAGCCCCTCGGCCAGCGATTCGGCCAGGTCGCGCAGCGCACCCGCATCGGTGAGCACGCGGTGCCCACCGGACAGCTCGACCTGCGCCGCCAACGTCAACGGCCCGACGGCCTGGACCTTCACCGGCTGGTCGGTGCCCCGGCGACCGGCGACCTCCCAGGCCTCCTCGAGCGCGTCCAGGTCGCGCCGCAGCAGGTCGCGGGCCCGTCGCGTGACCGCTCCCGGACGCTGCGCGAGCCGGTAGGCGGTGGTGGACGTGTCCAGCGGCAGGTCGACCAGCAGCGCGGCCGCGCGGCCGATCATGTCGGCGCCGACCCCGCGGTCGGGCAGCTCCACCAGGTGTGGCAGTGCGGGCAGCTCGCCGACCACGATGGCGGCGGCCTCCCGCGGATCGGTACCCGGCCACGAACCGACGCCGGTCGCGACGCCGACCGGGATGGCCGGTGCCGTCACCGACGGTCCGAGCCGGTGCCGACGATGGTGCCGCTGCCGAGGACCTCGTCGCCCTCGGGGTCGGGCCGGTACAGCACGACGGCCTGCCCCCGGGCAACGCCGGTCAGCGGCTCGCGCAGCTGCACGTCCAGTCCGCCGTCGACGGGTACGACCACGGCCTCGGCCAGCCCACCGTGCGCCCGGACCTGCACCACGCACTCGATCGGTCCGTCCGGCGCCGAGCCGGAGGTCCAGATCGCGCGCTCGGCCGCGATCGACCAGACCTGCAGGCGCTCGGCCGAACCGACGGTCACGGTGCCGGTCTCGGGTTCGATGGCGGTGACGTAGCGCGGCTTGCCGTCGGCCGCCGGGCCCTGGACGCCCAGTCCCTTGCGCTGGCCGATGGTGAACCCGTGCACGCCCTCGTGATCGGCGAGCACCTCGCCGGAATCCGCGTCGACGACCTTGCCGGGCCGGACCCCGATCTTGGCGCCGAGGAAGGCCCGGGTGTCCCCGGACGGGATGAAGCAGATGTCGTGGCTGTCGGGCTTGTCCGCGACCGCGAGCCCGCGCTCGGCGGCCTCCGCCCGGATCTGCGGCTTCGGGGTGTCGCCGACCGGGAACATCGCCCGGGAGAGCTGCTCGGCCGTGAGCACCCCGAGGACGTAGGACTGGTCCTTGTCCGCGTCGACCGCGCGGCGCAGCACGCCGTCCTCCAGCCGCGCGTAGTGACCGGTCGCGACGGCGTCGAACCCGAGCGCGATCGCGCGGTCCGCGAGGGCGGCGAACTTGATCTTCTCGTTGCAGCGCAGGCACGGGTTCGGCGTCTCGCCCGCGGCGTAGGACTCGATGAAGTCCTCGATCACGTCTTCCTTGAAGCGATCCGCGAAATCCCAGACGTAGAAGGGGATCCCGAGGATGTCGGCGGCGCGGCGCGCGTCCCCGGCGTCCTCCTTGGAGCAGCAGCCGCGCGATCCGGTCCGCAGGGTCCCCGGCGCCGTCGACAGCGCCAGGTGCACGCCGACCACCTCGTGGCCTGCCGCGACCGCACGGGCCGCCGCCACCGCGGAGTCCACTCCGCCACTCATCGCCGCGAGCACCCGCATCAGCGCACCCCTCCCCTGGCTCCGGCGCCGGCCAGCCCCGCCATCCGGGCCCGCTCGACGACCTGCGGCAGCGCCGCGATCAATGCATCCACGTCGGCGTCGGTCGAGGTGTGTCCGAGCGAGAACCGCAACGACCCGCGCGCGACGGTCGGGTCGACGCCCATCGCGATCAGCACGTGACTGGCGCTGGCCACGCCTGCGGTGCACGCCGATCCGGTCGAGCACTCGATTCCTGCCGCGTCGAGCAGCATCAGCAGCGAATCACCCTCGCAGCCGGGGAAGGTGAAGTGCGCGTTGCCCGGCAACCGCTGGTCGCCCACCGGCCCGTTGAGCACCGCGGTGGGCACCACGGCCCTCACCCCGGCGACCAGCCGGTCGCGCAGTCTGGCCAGTTCGGCGGCGCGAGAATCCATGTCCGACACCGTCTTCCGAAGGGCGGTCGCCATCGACACCACCGCGGCGGTATCCAGGGTGCCCGCCCGCAGGTCGCGCTCGTGGCCGCCACCGTGCAGCAGCGGCACACAGGGCACCTGGCGTCCGAGCAACAGTGCTCCGGTGCCCTGCGGCCCGCCGAACTTGTGCGCGGCGATGCTGAGCGCCGAGAGGCCGCTGGCCCCGAAGTCGACCGGCAGCTGCGCCACGGCCTGCACCGCGTCGCTGTGGATCGGGACGTCGAACTCGGTCGCGACGGCGGCGAGGGCGGCGATCGACATGATCGAACCGACCTCGTTGTTCGCCCACATCACGGTGACCAGCGCGACCTCGTCGGCACCGGCGGCCAGCTCGACGCGCAGCGCCTCGGGGTCGATGCGGCACTGCGAGTCCACCGGCAGCCACGTCACCTCGGCACCCTCGTGCTCCACCAGCCACTCGACCGCGTCCAGCACGGCATGGTGCTCGACGGCGCCCGCGATGATCCTGCGGCGCCGCGGGTCGGCGTCGCGGCGGGCCCAGTAGATGCCCTTGACGGCCAGGTTGTCGCTCTCGGTGCCACCGGAGGTGAAGATGACCTCCGACGGCCGCGCGCCCAGGTCGGCCGCGATGGACTCGCGCGCCTCCTCCACCCGGCGGCGGGCCGCACGACCCGAGCCGTGCAGCGAGGACGCGTTGCCCACCGTGGCGAGCACCGCGGTCATCGACTCGATGGCCTCGGGCAGCATCGGGGTCGTCGCGGCGTGGTCGAGGTAGACGTGGGAAGGCGCGCTCGACCGCAGGGCGACGTCACTGCGGTCGGAGGAACTCGGGTGGGGCGATGTCATGACCTGACCAGGATAGCCCGTCGCCCGGAGCCGGCCACGACCGCGACTGTGCTGGTAGACCTGCTCACGCCGCGGCGGTCGGGCGGGCCTCCATGCCGTCGAGGATGTCCTGCACGGTCAGGTCCGCGCCGAGGATCGCGCGCGCCGCGCGATCGCAGCGCCGCGCCAGTTCCCGACGGTCGGTGCCCGGCTCCTGCAGCGGGGCGAGCAACACCTCCACGTCGAGCCTGCGCAACCCCACCGTCCGGCGCAACGACGCCGCCAGGGTCTGGTCCCCGACGAAGCAGGCCGTGGTGTCCAGCCGGCCGTCCGGCGTGCAGTACCTGATCCCCACCGGCTGCACCAGCGCGCCAGCGTCGACTGCCGACTGGAACAGGGCGGGGCGGAAGCTGCCGTACGCGCGTCCGCACCACGTCGTGCCCTCGGGGAACGCCACCACCCGGCCGCCGGCCCGCAGCCGTTCCGCGGCCTCGTCGACCGCGCCGGGCAGCTCGGCCAGCCGCGACCGGTCGATCGGGATGATCCGCATCCGCCTGGCGAGGGTCCCGAGCAACGGCCAGTCCAGCATGTCGGCCCTGGCCACGAAGTCGGCGGGCCCGAGCGCGCTGAGCACGAGGACATCGGCCCAGGAGACGTGTCCGGCCACCACCAGCACGCCCCGCTCCCCCGGATCGAGGTCCAGGCCGCGCTCGTCACGCACCCTCAGCCGCACCCCCAGCCCCCGCAGCGCCACCCGCGAGTAGCCGCGCTGCACCGGACGACGCCAGGACCCGGGCAGTGCCCCGGCGGCGAGCAGCGCGGGCAGCGAGAGCACCATCGCGGCGAGCAGCGCGCACCGGGCCGACATCCGGACCGCGCCTGCCCGCGCCGTCGCGGTGGGCAGACAGCCGTCCCCGCAGGGGCTCGACGGCATCCACGCGTGCGTCACCGGACGATCACCGGGACCGCGGCGGCGGCCGCCCGCAGTCGGCTCAGGTACCGCTCGTCGGCCTCCGCCATGCCGAGCAGCGCCACGAAGTCGGCGACACCGAAGTCGGGGTCGTGTGCGGGTTCCCCGCAGATCGAGGCCCCCAGGCGCAGGTACCCGCGCAGCAGCGGGGGCAGCACCGCGCGGGCGGGGGCCGCGATCTCGTCGAGACCGGGCACCGGCCGCAGCGGGCGGACCCGGCGGTCGGGGGCGGTGGCGTGCTCGGCGAGCAGCCGGTCGCGGACCCCACGCACGTTCGCTCCCGGCGAGTCCGTCGGCCTCGCCTGCATCGGCACCGACACGCAACCCATAGCCCAGCGATAGCCGGTGAGCTCCAGGTAGTTGAGGATGCCCGCCCACATCAAGCCCAGCACCGACCCGGAGCGGTGGTCGGGATGCACACAGGCCCGCCCCATCTCGACGAGTTGAGGCCGGAGCGGATCGAGCGCGGTGACGTCGAACTCCGTGGCGGTGTACAACCCACCGGCGGCGAGGGCGGCGTCCGGGGTGAGCATCCGGTAGCAGCCGACCACCTCGTCGGCCAGTTCGTCGCGGACCAGCAGGTGGTCGCAGTGCTCGTCGAAGCGGTCGGCGTCGCGCCCGTCGGCGATGCCGCGGACCGCGGACTCGAAGCCCGGCTCGGCGGCGAACACCCGGTACCGCAGCCGCTGCGCGGCCTCCCGATGCTCGCGGTCCGAGGACAGCAGCAGGCTGTACCTCGGGACGACGGTGACGCTCGTGGATTCGTGCGTGAGGACCGGCGTTGTGGTCATGCCGGAAGCGTCGACGCCCTTGGCGGCGATCCGGCATCTCTGCGGTGACGCGTTGACGGCGCCTCGGTGAACGATCCAACATTGACAATGTGTTGTCAATTAGGACAACATGTTGTCATGACTCCGCAAGCGGTACACCTCGGCATCTACGACACCATGTCGGACTGGGAGGTCGGCTACGTGACAGCCCACATCAACAAGCGCGACTGGCAGCGCCGGCCAGGTCGCTATCGCGTGGTGACGGTCGGCGCCACAACCGAACCCGTCACGACGATGGGCGGACTACGCGTCGCTCCCGACATCACGCTCGACGAACTGTCGCCCGACGCCAGTGCGATGCTGATCTTGGCGGGCTCGGAGACCTGGGGACCGACGAACTCCGGCGCGAACACCGCGTTCGCGGACGCCGCCCGCCGGTTCCTCGACGCGGGGGTTCCGGTCGCCGCGATCTGCGGCGCAACGCTCGGACTCGCCGCCGCGGGCCTGCTCGACGATCGCGAACACACCAGCAACGCAGCGCAGTTCGTGGCATTCGCGCCGAGATACGCCGGCGCAGCCCACTATCGCGACGAGCCCGTCGTCGTCGATCGCGGACTGATCACCGCGACAGGAACAGCACCGGTTGCGTTCGCCCGCAGCATCTTCGACGCTCTCGACCTCTACGCGCCCGACGTCGCGGACGCCTGGTTCGACCTGTACGGAACCGGCGATCCAGCGGCATTCTTCCGGCTCGAACAAGCGGCCCGATGACCACCCGGACCGCGGCCGGGGACGTGCTCACCGAGATCGTGATGCGAACGTTCCGGCTCAACGGGCAGTTCCTCACCGCCGCGGAACAGATTGCCAAACCCGTCGGGCTCACCGCCGCGTGGTGGCAGGTCCTCGGCGCCATACTGGGCGACCCCGCGCCCGTTGCCGGAATCGCCCGCTCGATGGGACTGAGAAGGCAAGGCGTGCAACGCATCGCGGACCTGCTCGTCGAGCGCCAATTGGCCGAATACGTGCCGAACCCGGCGCATCGCCGCGCAAAGCTGCTGCGACCGACGCCGGCAGGCCGGGGCGCGATTCAAGCTCTGCGTCCGGCACAGGCCGAGTGGGCGGACCGGGTGTCCGCGGCCGTCGACGTGGAGGAGCTGCGCCAGGCGCTGGATGTCATCGATCGACTGATAGCGGCGACATCCGACCGATCGGCGAGCTGAATACGACAGCGGCCCCGCTCCCAACCAGGGAACGGGGCCGCCGACGGTGAAGCGAGATCAGCCCTTGTGAGCCTTGACCGCCTCGGTGAGCTGCGGTGCGACGTTGAACAGGTCGCCCACGACGCCGTAGTCCGCGATCTCGAAGATCGGGGCCTCTTCGTCCTTGTTGACGGCGACGATGGTCTTCGACGTCTGCATGCCGGCGCGGTGCTGGATGGCGCCGGAGATGCCGAGCGCGATGTACAGCTGCGGCGAGACCGTCTTGCCGGTCTGACCGACCTGGAACTGGCCGGGGTAGTAGCCCGAGTCCACGGCGGCGCGCGAGGCACCGACGGCGGCACCGAGCGAGTCGGCGAGCTCCTCGACCACGCTGAACTTCTCGGCGCTGCCGACGCCACGGCCACCGGAGACCACGACGGAGGCCTCGGTCAGCTCGGGGCGGTCGCCACCGACGATCGGCTGACGCGAGGTCACCTTGACGGCGCTCTCGTCCTGAGCCGGCACCTCGACGGTGACCTGCTCGGCGGCACCGGCCTGCGGCTGGGCCTCGACGGCACCCGGGCGAACCGAGATGACCGGGACCTCGCCGTTGGCCTTGGCCTCGACGGTGAACGCGCCACCGAAGATCGAGTGCACGGCGCTGCCGTCGGCCTTGACCTCGATGACGTCGGTGAGCAGGCCGGAGCCGATACGCGCAGCCAGACGTCCGGAGACCTCTTTGCCCTCGGTGGTGGCGGCGGTGATCACGGCGGCCGGAGCGGCGGTCTCGACCAGGGCGGCGAGCACGTCGACCTTCGGGGTGATCAGGTAGCCGTCGATGTCGTCGGACTCGGCGACATAGATCTTCGCGGCGCCCGCAGCGGCCAGTCCCTCGGCGAGCTTGGCCGCGGTTCCGGCCGGGCCCGCGACGACCGCGGCCGGCTCACCGAGCGCGCGCGCTGCGGTGATGAGCTCGGTGCTGACCTTCTTGAGCGCACCCTCGGCGTGCTCGACGAGCACAAGTACTTCTGCCATTGCTGTCTTCTCCTACGTGTGGGTCTGCTGGGTGAGGGGCGCGATCAGATGATCTTCTGGCCGACGAGGTAAGCGGCGATCTTGCTGCCGCCGTCGCCCTCGTCGGTGACGCGCTCGCCAGCGGTACGCGGGGGCTTGGGGGTGGACGCGGTGACGGTGGTGCCGGCGTTCGCGACGCCCACGGTCTCCGGGTCGACGCCGAGGTCGGCCAGGGTCAGGACCGCAACTTCCTTCTTCTTGGCGGCCATGATGCCCTTGAAGGACGGGAAGCGCGGCTCGTTGATCTTCTCGGTGACCGAGACGATGGCGGGCAGCGTGGCCTCGAGGCCGAAGATGCCCTCGTCGGTCTCGCGCTCGCCGGTGACCTTGCCCTCGGCGACGGTCAGCTTGCGCAGCTGGGTGAGCTGCGGGATGCCGAGGTACTCCGCGATGATGGCCGGGACGGCGCCGACGCGACCGTCGGTGGCCTCGTTACCCGCGATGATGAGGTCGGCCGGCTCGTCGTTCTCGAAGCCGATCTGGCCGAGCGCGGCGGCCAGGGTCCAGCCGGTCTGGATGGCGTCGGATCCGTGCAGGGCCGGGTCATTGATGTGCACAGCCTTGTCGGCACCCATGGACAGCGCCTTGCGGATGGCGTCGGTGGCGCGGTCCGGGCCGGCGGACAGCACGGTCACCTCGCCCCCCTGCGCCTCCTTGATGAGCAGGGCCTCCTCGACCGCGCGCTCGTTGATCTCGTCGAGCACGGCGTCCGCGGCCTCGCGGTCCAGCGTGAAGTCACCATCGGTGAGCTTGCGCTCGGACCAGGTGTCAGGGACCTGCTTGATCAAAACGACGATGTTCGTCATGGGTCTTCGTCGACCTCCTGTGTATTTCTGCCTGATGATCGAGAGCAGCTCCACGTCGAGGAGGAGCGCTCGCGTAACCGTCTCGTTCGCACGTCGGGTGTGCGTCAGATTACCCCATGTTAAGTTACCGGTCGGTAACTTGGGTGGGAAACCTCGTCCACCATAACGGCCAGGAGGATCATTCATGTCTGTGATGTGGACCACCCCGACCAGTTCTGACACCGGGGGCACTAACCTCGCAGCGGTGAGCGATTCATCTGTCTCGACCCCGGCCATGTCCGTCGACGCCGATCAGCACCCGGCGGCCGCCGAGGCGACCCCGCAGCCGAGCGAAGCGACCCTCCCCCTGACCGGCGAGCGCACGGTCCCGGGTGTGCCCGAGGAGAACTACTGGTTCCGCCGCCACGAGGTGGTGTACCAGCGGCTGCTCGAGCGCTGCGCAGGCCGGGTGGTGCTCGAGGCCGGATCCGGAGAAGGCTACGGCGCCAACATGATTGCCGATGTCGCCGAGAAGGTCATCGGGCTCGACTACGACACCTCCGCCGTCGAGCACGTGCGCGCCCGCTACCCGCGCATCGACATGCGTCAGGGCAACCTCGCGGACCTCCCCCTGCCCGACGCCAGAGTCGGGATCGTGGTCAACTTCCAGGTGATCGAGCACCTGTGGGACCAGGCCCAGTTCCTGGCCGAGTGCTACCGCGTGCTCACCCCCGGCGGCGAGCTGCTGATCAGCACCCCGAACCGGATCACCTTCTCCCCCGGCCGGGACACCCCGCTCAACCCGTTCCACACCCGCGAGCTCAACGCCGCCGAGATGACCGAACTCCTCGAGGAGGCCGGCTTCGTCGTCGACCTGATGACGGGTGTGCACCACGGCCCCCGGCTGCGTGAGCTCGATGCAAAGCACGGCGGCTCCTTCATCGACGCCCAGATCGACCGCGCGCTGGCGGGCGAGCCGTGGCCCGCGGACCTCGTCGCCGACGTCGAGGCCATCACCGTGGACGACTTCGCGCTCACCGAGCCCGACATCGACGCCAGCCTCGACCTGGTCGCCATCGCACGGAAGCCCGCGGTGCCGCGGTGAACCAACCGACCGGAGTCGCACAGGAACCGGGCATGTTCTGCCTGGTCCTGCACTCACACCTGCCGTGGCTGGCAAACCACGGCCGGTGGCCCGTCGGCGAGGAATGGCTCTACCAGTCCTGGGCGGCCACCTATCTGCCCGTGGCCCGCGTGCTGCGCACGCTCGCCGCGGAGGGCCGCACCCGGCTGCTCAGCCTCGGCATCACCCCGGTGCTCGCGGCCCAGCTCGACGACCCGCACTGCCTGGCGGGCATGCACCACTGGCTGGGCAACTGGCAGCTGCGCGCCCACGAGGCCGCGGGCATGCGCGACCAGGCGCACCGCGACCTCGGCGCCCGCGAGCACCGGCTCGCCGCGGAGGCGCTGACGGACTTCGAGGAACGCTGGGCGCACGGCGGCTCGCCGGTGCTGCGGGGGCTGATCGACGCCGACGCCATCGAGCTCCTCGGCGGCCCGCTCGCCCACCCGTTCCAGCCGCTGCTCCACCCGCGACTGCGCTCGTTCCAGCTCACCGAGGGCCTCGCCGACGCCCAATCGCGGTGGGGCACAAGGCCATCCGGGATCTGGGCACCCGAATGCGGCTACACGCCCGGGATGGAGCGGGAGTACGCCGCCGCAGGCGTGCAGCACTTCATGGTGGACGGCCCCTCACTGCGTGGCGACACCTCCCTCGGCCGCCCGGTCCGCGACTCCGACGTGGTCGCCTTCGGGCGGGACCTGCAGGTCTCCTACCGGGTGTGGTCGCCGAAGTCCGGCTACCCGGGCGACGGCGCCTACCGCGACTTCCACACCTACGACCACGACACCGGCCTCAAGCCCGCGCGGGTCACCGGCCGGACGGTCGACTCCAAGGACAAGGCGCCGTACGACCCCGAACTCGCCGCCGCGGCCGTCGACCGGCACGTCGCGGACTTCGTCGACACGGTGAAGTCGCGGATGCGCTCGGAGAGCGAACGCATCGGCAGGCCCGCCCTCGTGGTCGCGGCCTTCGACACCGAACTGTTCGGGCACTGGTGGTTCGAGGGTCCGCAGTGGCTGGAGAAGGTTCTGCGCGCGCTGCCGGAGGCGGGCATCCCGGTCGGCACCCTGGCCGACGCCAGGGCCGCCGGCTTCGTCGGCGAACCCGTCGAGCTCACCGATTCCTCCTGGGGCAGCGGCAAGGACTGGCGGGTGTGGGCGGGTGATCAGGTCGCCGACCTGGTCAAGCTGAACACCGAGGTGGTGCAGACCGCGCTGGACGCGGTGGACAAGGCACGCGGGGAGCACCGGGCGCCGGGCAGGCCGGAACTGCGGGACCGGGTCAACGACCAGATCCTGCGCGAGGCCATCATGACCGTGCAGAGCGACTGGGCGTTCATGGTGAGCAAGGACTCCGCCGCCGGGTACGCGCGCGACCGCGCGCACCTGCACGCCCACGCCACCCGTGAGATCGCCGGCGCCCTCGCCGCCGGCCAACTGGACCGGGCGCGGCGCCTGGCCGACGGATGGAACCACGCCGACGGGCTGTTCCCCTCTCTCGACGCCCGGCGGCTCCCCGACGACGTGATCGGCGGTCCCGCATGAAGGTCCTGATGGTGTCCTGGGAGTACCCGCCGGTGGTGGTCGGCGGGCTCGGCAGGCACGTGCACCACCTGGCCACCGAACTCGTCGAGGCCGGCCACGAGGTGGTCGTGCTCTCCCGACGCCCCACGGGCACCGACGCGTCGACCCACCCGACCATCACCCACATCTCCGAGGGCGTGCTGGTGGTGGCGGTCGCGGAGGACCCCGCCCACTTCGTGTTCGGCGAGGACATGCTGGCGTGGACGCTCGCGATGGGGCACGCGATGGTGCGCGCCGGGGTCGCGCTCGGCAAGCCCGGCCTCGGCGACGGCTGGCAGCCCGACGTCGTGCACGCGCACGACTGGCTGGTCGCGCACCCGGCGATCGCGCTGGCCGAGTACTTCGACGTGCCGCTGGTCTCGACGCTGCATGCCACCGAGGCAGGCCGGCACAGCGGCTGGATCTCCGGCACCATCAACCGTCAGGTGCACTCGGTGGAGTGGTGGCTGGCGAACGAGTCCGACTCGATCATCACCTGCTCGGTGTCGATGGAGGACGAGGTCACCGAGCTGTACGGCCCGCAGTTGCCGCCGATCACGGTGATCCGCAACGGGATCGACGTCACCACCTGGAACTACCGGCAGCGCGCGCCGCGGTCCGGCCCGCCGCGGCTGCTGTTCGTCGGCCGGCTCGAGTACGAGAAGGGCGTGCAGGACATCATCGCCGCGCTGCCCCGCATCCGTCGCAGCCATCCGGGCACCACCCTGGCCGTCGCGGGCGAGGGCACCCAGTTCGAGTGGCTGCAGCAGGAAGCGCGCACCAACCGGGTCCTGCGCTCGGTGACCTTCCTCGGCAATCTCGACCACACCGAGCTGCTGAGCTGGCTGCACGCGGCGGACGCGATCGTGTTGCCGAGCCGGTACGAGCCGTTCGGCATCATCGCGCTCGAGGCGGCGGCCGCGGGCACTCCGCTGGTCACCTCCACCGCGGGCGGGCTCGGCGAGGCCGTGGTCGACGGCGTCACCGGGATGTCGTTCCTGCCGGGCGATGTCGAGGGGCTGACCTCGGCGGTGCGCGAGGTGCTCGACGATCCCGCGGCGGCGCAGCGACGGGCGGAGGCTGCCCGGGAACGGCTCACCGCCGACTTCGACTGGCACCGGGTCGCGGTCGACACCGCGCAGGTCTACCTGAGCGCCAAGCGACGGGTGCGGCACCCGTTGGCACGCCCCGACATTCCCCAGCGGCCCCTGCCCGGCCGGTAGGCGACTCCGCCGCCCGTGCGCGGTTGCCGAGTCCAGAGACTCGTCAACCGCGCACGGGCGCGCAGCGCCTCAGCTCGCTGCCGCGGCCTTCTTGCGCTCGATGTCCTCGAGGGCGGCGATGTACTTGGCCCGCTCGGCCGCGCCGGCCTCCCACGCCTCCTTGCGGTTCTTGACGACCTTCACGGGCGCGCCGACGGCGATGCTGTAGTCCGGGACCTCGCCCTTGACCACCGCGTGCGCGCCGAGCACGCAGCCGCGGCCGACGATCGTGTTCCGCAGCACGGTCACCTTCGCGGCGATCCAGGTGTCGGGGCCGATCCGGACCGGACCCTTCACGATGCCCTGATCCTTGATCGGGACGTTGACGTCGTCCATCCGGTGGTCAAAGTCGCAGATGTAGCACCAGTCCGCGACCAGGGTGGACGCGCCGATCTCGATGTCGAGGTAGGTGTTGACGACGTTGTCCTTGCCGAAGACGACCTTGTCGCCGATGCGAAGCGAACCCTCGTGGCAGCGGATCGCGTTGCCGTCACCGATGTGCACCCAGCGGCCGATCTCGAGCCGCGACAGGTCCGGGGTCGAGTGGATCTCCACGTTCTTCCCGAGGAAGACCATGCCACGCAGGATCACGTGCGGGTTCGCGAGCTTGAACTTCGCCAGCCGGTAGTAACGGACCAGGTACCACGGCGTGTACGCCTTGTTCGCGAGCACCCACCGGAGCGAGTCGCGGGTCAGGAACTTCGCCTGCTCGCTGTCGGTCCGACGGGATCCCCGCCACCTCGTGCGCAACGGTGCGCCCCACATGCTGGTCATGCCATGCAGCCTACGGTCAGCGAATGCGGGCCCCGCGACGGCCCACTCCGCCGCCACCGGCGAGCCATCCGCCACCGCCCAGCAGCGCCGCGACCAGCGCCGCCGTCACCGCGACCACGATGACCGCGAGCGCCGAGGCTGTCATGACGCCGATCAGGGTCGCGGACCCGACGATCAGGCCGACGACGATCACGACCCCCGCCTGAGGAGTGCCGAGCAGGTGATTGTCGTTGGCGTCCACGCGCGGCGATCGCCGCGGTGCGCTCAAATCTCCGCCCCCTGGCCGTTCCATCTCGCCATTCAAACACAATTGCGCCGAGAATTGGAAGATTTCTTCAGCTAACAATAGCGACCCGATACGTAATGCTCCGAATAACGGTCCAATCACGCGATGCATGGGACCTGCCCCATTGCTCCACAATTCGCCCCGGACCACGTCTGCGGCAATTGAATTCTGAACGAGTCCGATTTCACCCCCTCCCCGACGCTCCGATCATCGCGCTCGGCTCACCCCGCATTCGGCGGGCACTCGGCCCACATTCAGCGACGGGGCGGGTTCACACCCCGGGGTGCGCGGCCGGATAGTCTGCATCGAGCGAAATCCACACGAGGAGTGTTGAATGCGGCGTGTTCTCCAGTCGGCAGCGGTGATGCTGACGGCAGTTTCGGTGCTGGTCATCGCGGGCTGCAGCAGCGACGCACCGCTCGACGACGCCTACGCCGCGAGCGGATGGCCCGCCATGCACGCGGACGCCCGCAACAGCGGGACCAGCGAAGCCGACGGAACCAGGTCGATCTCACTCGACTGGTCGCGCCCGATCGGTGCGCCGACCGCCACGGCCGCATCCGTCGCATCGAACGGCCAGATCTTCGTGACCTCGCGCAGCGAGAACGGCTGCAACCTCTACTCGTTCGAGATCGAGACCGGCCGCAAGCGCTGGTGCAACCGGCTCGGCCCCGGCGTCGCCGTCGCCACCCCGCTCGTCGACCGCGTCACGAACGTGTACGTCGGCGAGGACGGCGCGATGAACTCCTTCAACGAGCACGGCCAGCTGCGCTGGCGCACCGTGGTCAGTGGGACGCCGCTGTCCGCCCAGTTCACGGCCGACGGAAACCTGCTGTTCGTCACGCATTTCGGCGTCGTCTCGGTGCTCAGCACCCAGACCGGCAAGGAGATCGTGCCGTCGTACCAGCTGATTCCCACCCCGACGTTCGACGAGGCCAAGGACCTGCCGCTGCCGCCCGCGGCGCAGGGCCTCGAGCAGTGCTTCTTCGGCGCCCCCGAGTGCCCTGTCTCGACCGCGCCGGCCATCGACCTCGCGACGGGCAGGTTCTACCTCACGGTCTGGCGGCCGGGCCGACCGCAGACCGAGCTCGTCGGCCTGCGGTACGCCGACGGCCGGATCACCGAGGACTGGTCCTCCGATGCGCTGCCCGGCGGCGTCACGTCGAGCCCGGTGATCTCCGCCGACGGGGCGACGCTGTACGCGAACGACAACGAGGGCACGCTGTGGGCGCTCGACGCCGCGACCGGGGAGCCCCGCTGGAGCCACGGCCTCGGCTTCGCCGCGGCGGGCAGCCCGTCCGTCTCCGCGGACGGCCTGATCATCCCGTCTGGTTCCGACAAGGGCCACCTGCTCGCCCTGGAGGACAAGGGAGACCACGCCGAGTTGCTCTGGGAGCGTAAGGATGTCGTCCAGCTCGGGGTGGCGGCGCAGACCGGCGGCGCGACCGGCTACACGGTGGTGCGCGAAGGGGACACCGGTCTAGCGGCATTCACCTTCGACACCGACACCGGCGAGACCCTCGACCAGGACACCCTGCCGGGCGCCGAGGGCTTCACCGTCGGCACGTCGATCGGCCCCGACGGCCAGGTCGTCACGCCGACCCTGATCGGCGAGGTGTTCGTCCTCCGTTAGCCCCGCACGCCCGGGGCGCACACGAACGCGACCGGGGTCCGGCCGATCCGGGTCAGCACGACGCTCAGCGGCACCGAACCGCGCAGCTTCAGTCTCGGGCGCAGCACCGCCGGGTCCACGTCGACCCCGCGCACGAGGATCTCGGCCACCCCGCAGTCGAGGCGCGCGAGTTCCTGGCGCAGTGCCTTCTCGGTGTACTTGAGCTGTTCGAGGACCCGGAAGCCGCGCACGCCCGGGGGCACCGCGTCGCCCGTGAGGTACGCGATCCGGGGGTCGAGCTGCCAGAGCCCGTGCCGGGCCGCGTAGTGCCGCACCAGACCCGCCCGCACCACCGCCCCGTCCGGGTCGACGATCCACTCCCCCGGTTCACGCTCGGGGATCTCGTCCGGTTCGGCGTCGGTGAGCTCCCAGCCCGCATCCGCGGTCAGCACGGTCGCCCGGCGACGCACCCCCGCCCCGGCCAGCCCCGGCGACCACAGGCATGCCTCGCGCACACCCCCGTCGAGCGAGACGATCTCCACCTCGCCCGGCCAGTCCAGCGCGTCGTAGTCGAGTCCGGGCGCGCACTTCACCGACAGGTCGCGGCCGCGGTAGGCCTCCAACAGGTCCGGTAGCGGCGGCTGCAGCGCGGCCGGGTCGTGCCTGCGCTTGCCCCCCGCCCGCCTGGCCGGGTCGGCGAGGACGACGGTGTCTCGGGTGCAGGGCACCAACGCGTCCGCGCGGACGACGGTCGCGCCGGGCACGTTGTGTTGCGCCATCGCC
Source organism: Rhodococcus daqingensis (assembly GCF_042665615.1). Classification (NCBI taxonomy): domain Bacteria; kingdom Bacillati; phylum Actinomycetota; class Actinomycetes; order Mycobacteriales; family Nocardiaceae; genus Rhodococcus; species Rhodococcus daqingensis. The sequence goes on from NZ_JBHTCS010000009.1 coordinate 266,705, forward strand.
AGGCGTACCGGGTCGAGGTCGCTGCCGATCACCGTGCTCGCGACGCCGACCAACGCGGACAGCTCCGCCCCCACCGAGCACGTCACATCGTGGACGGCCCGGCCCGCCACCCGGTGGGCCCGATTGCGCGCCACCACCGACGGCGTCGTCTGCTGCAACGCATCGTCGGTGAACAACCAGTCGCGGCCGCCGTCGATCTTGCCGACCGCCCTGCGCCGCAGCAGGACCGTCTCGACCAGGGCACCGGAGCGGTCGGCAAAACGCGCACGCACCCGGCCGATGTCGGCCAGGTGCGTGCGCGTGGACAGTTCGAGCTGATCCACCTCGGCGAGGGCGGCGACGCCGTCCGCGGACGTCAGGTAGCGCACGTCCTCCGGGGTGAACTCGTATCCCACTACTTCGGGTCGGGCTTCACACCGGTGATCATGACGTTGTAGAAGAAGCCCCGCGGCACCACGTGCTTGAGGACCTTCTCGTCCACCCAGCTGAGCGTCTTCCAGCCGCCGAAGGCGAACCGGCCCCAGCCCCAGCCCAGCTTCTCCGGCGGCACGGCGGCCTCGAAGGTCCGGACGGGCCAGCCGAGCAGCGCAGCGGCGAACTCCTCGGTCGCGGCGTGCACCTGGGTGGCGCCGGCCGACTTGGCCATGTTCTCCAGGTCGGTGGGATCGAAGGTGTGCAGGTCGACGACGGCCTCGAGCGCGGCGGCGCGGGAGGACTCGTCGAGCTCGGCCTGCGGACGACGCCAGTCGGCGAGGAAGGGCAGCTTGGTGATCCGGGTGGTCGCCTCCCACGTCGCGCGGCCGAGCCAGCGCGCGTAGAAGTTACCGACGGTGGTGGGCTCGCCCGCGAAGACGAAGCGGCCGCCCGGCTTGAGCACCCGCAGCACCTCGCGCAGCGACTGCTCCACGTCGGGGATGTGGTGCAGCACGGCGTGTCCGACGACCAGGTCGAAGGTGTCGTCCTCGTACGGGATGGTCTCGGCGTCGGCGACCCGGCCGTCGACCGGCAGGCCGAGGCCCTCGGCGTTGCGCAGCGCCACCTTCACCATGCCCGGCGACAGGTCGGTCACCGACCCGGTCTTGGCGACCCCGCCCTGCATGAGGTTGAGCAGGAAGAACCCGGTGCCACAACCGAGTTCGAGGGCGCGCTCGTACGGCAGCGGCTGGTCGCCCGCGACCGCGTCGAACCGGCCCCTGGCGTAGTCGATGCAGCGCTCGTCGTACGAGATGGACCACTTCTCGTCGTACGTCTCGGCCTCCCAGTCGTGGTACAGCACCTGGGCGAGCTTGGTGTCCTTGAGCGCGGCTTCGACCTCTTCGGCCGTGGCGTGCGGGTTCGGCGCGGGATCGATCCCGTCCTTCGGGCTTGCAGTCATGGGTGAGAGCCTACCGGGTAGTAAGGAGTGTGAACAGGTTCTAGTTTTGCACGGAAAGCCGGGCCGCTACTTGCCCGTGAACTGCGCCTTACCCGGGCCGTTCTCGATGAAGGACTCCATGCCGATCGTCCGGTCCTCGGTCGCGAAGAGCTGCGCGAACTGCTGAGCCTCGATCTTGAGGCCCGTGTTCAGGTCGGTGTCGAGCCCCTGATCGATGGACGCCTTCGCCGCGGCGATGGCCCGGCTCGCGGCGCCGGTGAACTGCGAGGCCCAGGCGCGAGCCGCGTTGTAGACCTCGTCGGGGGCGACCATCTCGTCGATCAGACCGATCGCGAGGGCCTCCTCGGCGCCGACGAACCGCCCGGTGAACACCAGGTCCTTGGCCTTGCTCGGGCCGATGAGCCGGGCCAGGCGCTGGGTGCCGCCGCCGCCGGGAATCACGCCGAGCAGCACCTCGGGGACGCCGACCTTCGCGTTGTCGCCCGCGATCCGGCGATCCGCGCCGAGCGCGATCTCCAGGCCGCCTCCGAGGGCGTAGCCGGTGATCGCGGCGACGGTCGGCTTCGGGATCTCGGAGATGCACCCGAGCGCCGACTGCAGGTCACCGGCGACCGGGCTCATCTCCGCGAAGGACATCTCCGCCATCTCCTTGATGTCCGCACCCGCCGCGAACACCTTCTCGCCGCCGTACACGATGACCGCCTTGACGTCGGCGTTGACGGTGGCCTCGCGGGCCGCGGCCCGGAGCTCCTCCTGCAACTGACGATTCAGCGCGTTCATCGGGGGGCGCGCGAGCCGGATGGTGCCGATGCCGTCGGATACCTCGAGAGTCACAAACTCAGCCATGGAGCGAAGGCTACCGCTTGGCCCAGGGGTGGGCGGCGGCGGCGTAGTACGGCTCCTGGCCGGGGAATCGCACCCGCCACGAGCCGTCCTCCTCCTGGTACAGCGTCGGCAGGATCACCGGGATCTCCGGTTCCGCGGCGAGAACCTCTGCGACGGTGTCGTATTCGCCGATCGCACGCAGCTGGCTCCAGGTCGGCGGGAGCAGCATGGTCCGCCCCTCGGTCCAATCCGTGACGGCCTGCTCCGGGGTCTGCCAGGTGACCTCGGCGGCCTCCGACGTCTCGCCGTCCGCGATCTGACCGGTCGGGGCGGCCGCCACGAAGAACCGGGTGTCGTAGCGCCTGCCCTCACCGACCGGGGTGATCCAATTCGCCCACGGCCGCAGCAGATCCGCGCGCAGCACCAGGTTCTCGCGTGCGAGGAACTGACTGAACGAGAGTTCGCGCGCCTCCAGCTGCTTGCGTGCCTGCGCGTATCCCGCGGTGTCCGCGACGACCGTGTCCGCGGTGGGTCCGGCGAGCAGGACGCCGCACTCCTCGAAGGTCTCCCGCACCGCGGCGCACACGAGCGCCTTCGCCCGGCCCTCGTCCACCCCGAAACGCTCGGCCCACCAGGAGACCGGCGGGCCGCTCCAGGCCACGTCGGCGTCGGCGTCCTGCGGGTCCACCCCGCCGCCCGGGAACACGGTCATGCCGCCCGCGAAGGCCATCCCCCCGACGCGCCGGAGCATGAACACCTCGGGTCCGGACTCGGAGTCACGTACCAGGATGACGGTGGAGGCGTCCTTGGGGGCAACCTCGGGGTGTGGGTCGAATGTGGCCATGTGTCGGACGTTACAACGCCACCCTCACCGGTGGTTCGCGCGGCTCACCATTGCGCCCTGCCGCGGGCGCCTCAGCGCCGGTGCTGACCCGGCAGCCGGGTGCGCCTGGCGAAGAACCGCCCGTCGACCTTGTCCAGGCTGATCGCCTGGCTGAACGCGTGCGTCAGGTTCTCCGCGGTGATCACGTCGTCGATCAGCCCCTGCGAGACCACCTCACCCTCCTTGAGGAGCAGGGCGTGCGTGAATCCCGGGGGGATCTCCTCGACGTGGTGGGTGATGAGCACGGTCGCGGGAGCGTCCGGGTCGGCGGCCAGGTCCGAGAGCCGCGCGACCAGCTCCTCGCGCCCACCGAGGTCCAGGCCCGCGGCCGGCTCGTCGAGCAGCAGCAACTCCGGATCGGTCATCAGGGCCCGCGCGATCAGCACCCGCTTGCGCTCGCCCTCGGACAGCGTGCCGTAGGTCCGGTTCGCGAGGTGCTCGGCGCCGAGGCTCTCGAGCATCTCCACGGCGCGGGTGGTGTCCATCTCCTCGTACCGTTCCCGCCACCGGCCCAGCACCGCGTAGCCGGCCGACACCACCAGATCGAGGACCATCTCGTCTGCGGGTACCCGGTGCGCGAGCGCGGAGGACGAGAGTCCGATCCGCGGGCGCAGCTCGGTGACGTCGACGCGGCCCAGGACCTCCCCGAGCAGGTGAGCCTTCCCCGACGTCGGGTGCACCTCGGCGGCCGCGATCCGCAGCAGCGAGGTCTTGCCCGCGCCGTTGGGCCCGAGGACAACCCACTTCTCGTCGAGCTCCACCTTCCAGGTCACGGGACCCACCAGGGTGACACCGCCACGGCGGATGAGCACGTCGTCGAAATCGATGAGCAGATCGGGATCAAGTTCGGACACGACGCCCATCTTGACCTACCCGCGTCGAGTGCACGCGGCAGGATCGGGTTGCGTGTCGCCGGATTCGGTCGACCCGCAGGTCACCGGGCCGGGCACCCCTCACCCACGGTCACGGGCACCGGTGCCACCGGGATCGCCGCGCCGCCGCGCCGCGCGCGAGAGTCCCGCGACGCGAGCCGCATCATCAGCTGGATGAGCGGGCCGATGCCGAGCGCGTAGACCACGGTGCCGACCCCGACGGTCCCGCCGAGCACCCACCCGGTGGCCAGCACCGCCACCTCGATTCCGGTGCGCACCAACCGAACCGACAGCCCGGTGCGGGCGACCAGGCCGGTCATCAGTCCGTCCCGCGGCCCGGGGCCCAGCCCGGCGCCGATGTAGAGCACCGTCGCGAGGGCGTTGAGCACGACCGCGGACAACATCACCGGAACCCTGACGGCCATCGAATTCAGCTCGGGAAGCAGGGCCAGTGAGGTGTCCACTGCCACCGCGATCACCACGACGTTCGCGACCGTGCCGAAGCCGGGACGCTGACGGATGGGGATCCACAGCAGCAGCACCGCCGCGCCGGTCAACGCGGTGACGGTGCCGAAGCTCAGCGACGTGCGCTGCGCCACACCCTGGTGGAACACGTCCCAGGGGTCGAGCCCGAGGCCGGCCGCGACCATCAGCGCCATCGAGAACCCGTACAGCCACAGACCGACGAAAAGGGCGGCGAGGCGGGCGGGGAGTCGGGTGAACATGACGGCCAGCCTCCCCAAAACTGGACCGCCTGGAAAGAGCCACTTCGCCGCCGCTGGACCTTCCGGCCGACGGGTTCGGCGGGCACCGGCCGGGATCAGGGGTGGGCGATCACCGTCATCGACCCGGGGGCCACCTCGGTGTACCCGGCGTCGCGCACGGCGATCGCCCGGCCCTGGGCGACCAGCTCGCCGAGCGCCGCCCAGTGCGCCCGATCGGCGTCCCGCACGGCGCAGCGGAAGCCGTCGCGCGACCACTCCCAGGCCCGCTCGGGTGCCATCGCGCCCGCCAGCAGCATCGACGCGTGCCCGACCTGCGCCGCCGCCTTGCCGACGGTCATCTCCAGGGAACGGTTCACCCACAGCACCGGCAGGCCCACGACCGGGGGGCCCGGTTCGTCGTGCTCGAGATCGGTCCCCCCGATCTGGAGCTTGCGGATCCGCTGATCGACCTCGCCGACCGGTCCGGGCACGAGGGCCCGGGCCTGCGCCCCGTCCACCTCGACGGTCACGCCGTCCACGTGCTGCGCGGCGAGCCACTGCGCGCCCCTGGCCCTGCGGGCGACCTTCCGGATGCGCGAGCCCGTCCAGTCGAGCAGGGCCCGCTGCCACGGGCCGGGCTCGCCGTCGTCGCCCGCCCCGGTCCGCTCGTCCAGGCACAGCGCCACCGTCGCCGAGGCCGCGGCCGCCAGCAGGTCGCTGCGTGCGGGCGGGTGCGTCTTGGTGATGTGCAGGACCATCGGCATGGCGAGCACCTGTGCCGGGTCCTCCGGGTCTGCGCGGCCGCCGTACCCCGCCGCCAGCATCGCGTGCCGGGCCAGGAACGCCGCGGGTACGCCCTCGTCCATCAGAGCGGCACCCGGCGCACCAGTCCGTCCTCGGCGTCGGCCGCCTCCACCTCGTGGCGGGTGACACCGAGGATGAACAACACCGCGTCCAGGAACGGGTGCGAGAGCGCGGCATCCGCCACCTCCCGCAGGGCGGGCTTGGCGCAGAAGGCGATACCGAGGCCCGCCGCGTTGAGCATGTCGATGTCGTTGGCGCCGTCGCCGACCGCGACGGTCTGCTCCATCGGCACGCCCGACTGGGCGGCGAACTTTCGCAGCGCGACCGCCTTCGCGGCCCGGTCGACCACGTCGCCGATGACGCGGCCGGTCAGCTTTCCGTCGACGATCTCGAGGGTGTTCGCCTCGACGAAGTCCAGCTCCAGCTCGTGCGCGAGGCCCTCGATCACCTGACGGAAGCCGCCGGAGACGACGCCGCAGTGGAAACCGAGCCTGCGCAGGGTCCGGATGGTGGTCCGGGCGCCTGGGGTCAGCTCGAGGGACTCTCCCACCTCGTCGATGACCGACGCGTCGAGCCCGGCCAGCACGGCGACCCGCTGGTGCAGCGATTCGGTGAAGTCGATCTCGCCCCGCATCGCGGCCTCGGTGACGGCGCGGACCTCGTCCTCCTTGCCGGCGCGGGCGGCGAGCATCTCGATGACCTCGCCCTGCACGAGGGTGGAGTCCACGTCGAAGACGATGAGCCGCTTGGCGCGTCGGGCCAGCCCGGCCCGTTCCACCGCAACATCCACGGCCTCACCGGCGGCGACCTCCGCCAGTCCGGTGCGCAGGGCCGCGTCCGCCTCGGCACCGGTGTTGGACGCGGTGACCATCAGCTCGAGTCCGGTCACCGGATAGTCGGCGACACCGCGGATGGAGTCGATGTTCGCGCCCTGCCTGGCGAGTTCGCGGGCGATGGTACTGAACGAGCGGGCACTGACCGGGCTGCCCAGCACCACCACCGCGTGGGTGGACGGCGCGGGCCGGGCCGCGGCGAACGAGCCCGACTCCACGTCGACCTGCATGCCGACGGTGGCCATCGCCCCCTCGAGCTCCTCCTGGAGGGCGTCGGCATCGTTGGGGCAGGACACCAGCACGCCGAGCGTGAGGCGCCCCCGGATGACGACCTGCTCCACGTCGAGCAGGCTGACGCGGTGCCGCGAGAGCGCCGCCAACAGCACCGAGGTGACGCCGGGGCGGTCCGGTCCGGTGACCGTGACCAACACCGTGGTGTCTGAACCCACCGAGAACTCCCTCCATCCCGCGGTTCACACCGCGGATTCGAACCCATTGTGCCAATCACAAGGCCCCGCCCGAAGCTCGGGCGGGGCCTTGAGAGTTGTTCGTTGCGGCTAGTGCGCGTCCTCGAGGACCGCGGTGGCCTTGCCGCCGTGGCCGGGCCCGACGTGCGCCTCGGCACGCATCCGCTCGACCATGTGCGGGTAGTGCAGCTCGAACGCCGGACGCTCCGAACGGATCCGGGGCAGCTCGGTGAAGTTGTGCCGCGGCGGCGGGCAGGTCGTGGCCCACTCCAGGGAGTTGCCGTAGCCCCACGGGTCGTCGACGGTGACGATCTCGCCGTACCGGTAGCTCTTGAAGACGTTCCAGATGAACGGCAGCGTGGAGGCACCGAGGACGAACGCGCCGATCGTGGAGATCGTGTTCAGCGTGGTGAATCCGTCGCTGGGCAGGTAGTCCGCGTAACGGCGGGGCATGCCCTCGTTGCCGAGCCAGTGCTGCACCAGGAACGTGGTGTGGAAGCCGATGAAGGTCGTCCAGAAGTGCCACTTGCCGAGGCGCTCGTCGAGCAGGCGACCGGTCATCTTCGGGAACCAGAAGTAGATGCCCGCGTAGGTGGCGAACACGATGGTGCCGAAGAGCACGTAGTGGAAGTGCGCGACCACGAAGTACGAGTCCGTGACGTGGAAGTCGAGCGGCGGGCTGGCGAGCAGCACGCCGGACAGACCACCGAAGAGGAAGGTCACGAGGAAGCCGACGGAGAACAGCATCGGCGACTCGAACGTCACCTGGCCCTTCCACATCGTGCCGATCCAGTTGAAGAACTTCACGCCGGTCGGGACCGCGATCAGGAACGTCATGAAGGAGAAGAACGGCAGCAGCACGGCGCCGGTGGCGTACATGTGGTGCGCCCACACCGCGATGGAGAGGGCCGCGATGCCCAGCGTGGCGTAGACCAGGCCGCTGTAGCCGAAGAGCGGCTTACGGCTGAACACCGGGAAGATCTCCGAGACGATGCCGAAGAACGGCAGCGCGATGATGTAGACCTCGGGGTGACCGAAGAACCAGAACAGGTGCTGCCAGAGCAGGACACCGCCGTTGGCCGGGTCGAAGATGTGCGCACCGAAGTGTCTGTCCACGAACACACCCAGCAGCGCCGCGGTCAGCAGCGGGAAGGCGAGCAGGACGAGCACGCTGGTCACCAGGATGTTCCAGGTGAAGATCGGCATGCGGAACATCGTCATGCCGGGGGCGCGCAGACAGATCACCGTGGTGATCATGTTGACGCCACCGAGGATGGTGCCGAGACCACCGACCGCGAGGCCCATGATCCACAGGTCCGCACCGACGCCGGGCGAGTGCAGGGCGTTGGTCAGCGGGCTGTAGGCGGTCCAACCGAAGTCGGCGGCACCACCGGGGGTGATGAAGCCGGCGGTGGCGATGAGCGCACCGAACAGGTACAGCCAGTAGCTGAACGCGTTCAGGCGCGGGAACGCCACGTCGGGGGCGCCGATCTGCAGCGGCAGGATGTAGTTCGCGAATCCGAACACGATCGGGGTCGCATACAGCAGCAGCATGATCGTGCCGTGCATGGTGAAGAGCTGGTTGAACTGCTCGTTCGACAGGAACTGCATTCCCGGAACCGCGAGTTCTGTACGCATCAGCAGCGCCATCAGGCCGCCGACGAGGAAGAACGCGAACGACGTCACCATGTACATGATCCCAAGAACCTTGGGGTCAGTGGTGGTGATCATCTTGTAGATGTACGAGCCCTTGGGTCCCAATCGCGCCGGGTAGGGCCTGGCGGCGTTTATCTCGGGGACTGGCTGGGGCGCTACGGCAGTCACTGATCCTCCTGAATGTGCCCTTGGTCGCTCCGCAGGCTCCGCTCAGGACGTCCGGCCCCGGGCTGCGAGGCGAACGTCCTCTTGCTTGCGCTCTGACGAATCGTAGACCGTCCCTCCGCGATCCGCGGAGCCGGTCCTACCCATCGTCGTACTTCGTGTCGCGTACAGCCGTCACGCGGGCTCCGACCAGGGCGTACGCGGCCGGACCCACGGTGCGCCGTCGACGGTCACGTCGAGCCGCTCCTGAAAGAAGGCGACCTGTCCGGCGATCTGCGGGCAGTCCGGCAGCGGGCGCTCGTAGCTCCACGCCACATCGACCCCCCGCTCACCCGCGCGCTCCACGGTGAAATACGACGCCTCGCCCTTGTAGGCGCACCACGTCCTCGTCTCGGTCGGCGTCAGCGGGACCCGGACGTCCTCGCGGGGCAGATAGAAGCGGACCGACGGCAGCATCGTCTCGAACAGCATCGACGGGCGGTCGGACTCGGCGATGAGCAGTCCGTCGAGCTCGAGCCGGACGCGCCGGGAACTGCGGCGGACGTCGACCCGATGGAACGGATCCCGTGGATGGCCGCGGATCGGTTCGTCCTCCTCGAGCCAGTCGAACGCCGCGAAGTCCAGCAGCACCAGGTCGGCCAGCTCGGGGTCGTCGGGACGGAACACGACCCCGTCGAGGACGCCCTCCCCGGTCTCGATGCTCATGGCCCGGCCCGGGCAGCTGTGGAATCCGAATCCGGTCCGCGGGTCGAGGACCGTCTCGCCGTCGCCGATCCGAACGGGGACCTCCGTCGCCTCTCCCGCCGCGGACGAGGCGGTCATCGGCACCAACACGTCCGTCAGCGGAACCGCGTAGACCGGGACCACGCGCCTCGGCTCCCACACCAACGCCGCGCGGGTGGAGTCCGCCACCACGGCGCGACCGCGCAGCGCCCTGATCCGCTTGGCGGTCGGCTGGAATCGCAGCTCGCCCAAGCCCTGCATCAACGTCTGGCTCACCGAAACGGCCATCACGCCATTGTGCCCCGGTGCGACCGCGAAGCGGTGCGTCCCACAGAAAAGGTCAGCCTTGCTAAGGTTTCGCTTACCTAACGATGTGACAGGAGTTTTCTGTGAAGGCCCGCAAGAATCCACTGTTCGTGCTCGTCGCAGGCGCGGCCGCCGCGCTCATCGGCCTGACCGCCTGCTCCAGCGCGGATACCGAGGCGGCCCCCGAACCGACCGCACAGGCCGCGTTCCCCCGCGCCATCGATCACGCGATGGGATCCACGCAGATCCCCGACGCCCCCAAGCGCGTCGTCGCCCTCGACACCAGCTACTCCGATGCCGTGCTGCTTCTCGAGACCGATCTGGTCGGGTACGTCACCTATCGCACCGACACCCTGCCGGACTATCTCGGCGACGCGCGCGACGAGTTCGCGAAGGACGCCGTCGCGGTGGGCCCGCTGGCCACTCCCAGCCTGGAGAAGATCGCCGAACTGCAGCCGGACCTGATCGTGTCCGCGAAGGTTCGGCACGGCGAGATCTACGAGCAGCTGTCCAAGATCGCGCCCACGGTGATGTCCGAGACCACTGGGCCGACGTGGAAGGACAACATCCGCCTGCTCGGCAAGGCGCTGGGCAAGGAGGACCTCGCCGAGCAGAAGATCGGCGCCTACGAGGACCGGGCGGCGGCGGTCGGCGGCGAGATCAACGCGAAGGCGAACAACCCGACCGTATCGGTGGTCCGCTTCGCGGGTGAGCCGACCGCCCGGATCTACCGGAGCACCTCGTTCAGCGGCATCGTGCTCGCCGACGCCGGTCTCGCCAGGCCCGCCAGCGCGGCACCGGACCCGGCGAAGCCCTCCAGCATCGCCAACGACATCAGCCCCGAGCTGATCACCGAGGCCGACGCCGACCTGATCCTGGTCTCCACCTACCAGACCCCCGACGGCAGCACCGCGGTGGCCGACCACGCCCAGCCGTTCCTCACCAACCCGCTCTGGGCCGGCCTGCGCGGCCGCAAGATCGACGTCGACGACACGGTCTGGATGGCGGCGGTCAGCGTGCAGGGCGCGCGCGGCATCCTCGACGACCTGGCCGCGGCCTACGACGTCGACCCGCACCGCAGCTAGTCTCGACACCGCCCGACAGCCCAGGAGGACCCTCATCATGCACAAGCCTCGCCCCGTCCGCGTCGTGTCCGCGGCCCTGCTCACGGCCACGGCGGTGGTCCTCGCCGCGTGCGGCGGGTCCGGCACCGACGACGCCGCCGCCGACGGCATCGTGCGCAGCACCACCAACGTCGCGGGCGCTGGCGTGCTCGGCAATGCCCGGGACACCGAGAACGTCTGCGCGCCAACCGCTCCCGTCGACCCCGCGGGCGTGACGGGCACCACGCGGAAGGTCGTGCACGCGGCGGGCGAGACCGAGGTGCCCGCGGACCCGCAACGGATCGTCGTGCTCGACACCGACAAGCTGGACACGGTCTGCGCCCTGGGCCTGCAGGACCGGCTGGTCGGCGCCGCGGTGACCGGCGCGGTCGGCGCCCAGCCCGAGTACCTGGGTGCGACGATCGCCGCGGTCCCGCCGGTCGGAACCCTGCAGGAACCGGACATCGAGAAGATCGCCGGCCTCAAGCCGGACCTCATCCTCGGCTCGAAGTTCCGCACCCCGGAGCTCTACGAGCAGCTCAGCGCGGTGGCGCCGACCACCTTCACCGAGAAGGTCGGCACGAGCTGGAAGGAGAACGTCGTCCTCGACGGCACCGCACTCGGTCGCGGCGCGGCCGCCCGCGAGGCCGTCGACGCCTACCAGGGCGCGGCCACCGCGACCGGCGAGACCCTCGACTCCTCGCAGACGCAGGCCTCCGTCGTCCGCTTCATGCCCGGTGTCATCCGGATCTACGGGCCGGACAGCTTCGCCGGTCAGGTCCTGACCGACGCGGGCGTCCAGCGTCCGCCCTTCCAGCGCCTCACGGACGCCAAGGACAAGCGGTTCGCCGAGATCAGCGAGGAACAGCTGAGCAACGCCGAGGGTGACGTGATCTACGTGAGCTTCTACGGCGACGAGGCGAAGGGGCAGGGCGTCGAGGTCATGGAGGGCGGGCTGTGGGAGCAGCTGGGCGCCGTCAAGGACAGGCGCGTCTTCAGCGTGGACGACGAGATCTGGATGACCGGCATCGGCGTCATCGCCGCCCGCGGCATCCTCGCCGACCTCGAGGCCTCGCTCAATGGCTACGTCAACTAGGGTCCGCGGCGCCCTCGCCGCGCTCGCCGCCGGCCTCATCGGCTCGCTCGCGGTGACGGCTCCGGCCGTCGCCGCGCCTGCCGGACCGGGTCAGCAGGCCCGTATCGAGCTGTTCGCGGCCGACGGCACCACCGCGCTCGGCGACACCGCCGTGCACGAGGGTGACCGGATCGTGGTGCGCGGCACCGGGTTCGACCCGCGGGCCAACACGGGCGGGCTACCGGTTCCGGTGCCGCCGGGTGTCCCGCACGGCACCTTCGTCGCGTTCGGCGCGTTCGCGCCGCAGTGGCGTCCGTCGCAGGACGCACCCGCACAGGCCCGGGTCGGACAGCAGCGCTCGGCCACCGCGTGGGTGATGTCCGAGGACGCACTGAATCGGGTACCGGACGCGCCCTTCGATTTTCGTAGGACCATCCGCCAGCAGTGGGTGCCGCTCGCGGGCGACGGTTCCTTCACCGCCACACTCACCGTGAAGAAGCCCGCGACGGCCGCCCCCGACGCGGCCTACGGCGTGTACACCTACGCCGCCGCGGACGCCGTCAACGCCGCGGAGGAGCTGTCGGTCCCGGTGAACTTCGACCCCTCCCCCGGCCCCGACGCGCCGACGGCGCCGGCCCAGGACCTGCTGTGGGCGCTCGCGCCCGGCTACACCGACCTGGTGCAGCGCACCACCCAGGGCTCCGTCGTGGGCGGCGATGGCGCCACCGTCCGCAAGGACGGCCGGCTCACCTTCGAACTCGAGTCCGCCGACGTCGATCCGGCGACCGGCCTGGGCACCGCTCGCTATCGGGGCACCGTGGTCTCGTTCACCCGCTTCCACCTCGCGGAGATCGCGCTCGCCGACCCGTGGATCGAGTTCACGCCCGAGGGCACGTTCCTGTCCGCGGAGACCTCGGAGGGCAACATGGTCGGTACCGATGCCATGAACCGGATCCGGTTCGCACAGTTGGATACTCCTGCCGAGGCGGGCACGTCCGAGTTCACCGATGTACCTGCCCGGTTCGCGGCGGCGCTGCAGCCGAGCATCCTGCTGCCGTACTCCGGCGCGCAGGCCGCCCCGGTCACCTTCCGGTACTAGGCCCCCGTGCCGATCCCCCGGTTCGTCCGCGACCTCCGCGCTCACCTCGGACACGCCCCGCTGTGGCTGTCCGGCGTGAGCGCGGTCGTCGTCGACGGTGCGGGCCGGATCCTGTTGACACGCAGGGCCGACAACGGGAGGTGGGCGGTGGTCTCCGGCATCCTCGAACCCGGCGAGGAACCCGGCCCGGCCGCGGTGCGCGAGATCCTCGAGGAGACGGGCGTCGAGGCGGAGCTCGTACGCATCACCAGCGTCGACACCGCCGGTCCGATCACCTACCCGAACGGGGATGTCGCGAGCTATCTCGACGTCTGCTTCCTGGCACGGCACACCGCGGGCGAGGCCCGCGCGGCCGACGAGGAGAACCTCGCGGTCGCCTGGTTCGCGCCCGAGGCGCTGCCGGCGGACCTCACCGAGAGCTCGGCGCGGCGCATCGAGAAGGCGCTACGCGGGGTGCCCGAGGCGTGGTTCAGCCGGCGTTCTCCCACAGACCCATGATGTTGCCCTCGGTGTCCTTGAAATAGGCAGCGAACCCCATCTCGCCGACCGCCTGCTTCTCCCCGACCGTCGAGCCGCCCAGCTCGCTGATCCTGGCCAGGGCGACGTCGATGCTCTCCACGTCGATGGTGATCACCGGCCCCTGCGGGTACTCCGGGACGCGCTCGAACATGCCGCCGTTGATGTATCCGGGCTCGGTGGGCATGCCCTGCTCGCCCACCGGTCCGGTGCCCGCGATCGTGTAGCTCATCTCGGGCATCTCGGTGTTGTTCCACCCGAACGCCTGCTTGTAGAAGTCCCTCGCCCGGTCCCCGTCGTCGAACGGGACCTCGAAGTGCACCACTCGTCCGGTCATCGCCGCCTCCTCACCTGAAGTGAAATCCGACGATGTCGACGCTAGCCCGATCGTCGGAACGCGTGAAGGGCCCCGCACACGTGCGGGGGCCCTTCATCGGCGTGTCGGCCGGGAGACGACTCAGAAGTCCCAGTCCTCGTCCTCGGTGTTCACGGCCTTGCCGATCACGTAGGAGCTGCCGGACCCGGAGAAGAAGTCGTGGTTCTCGTCCGCGTTCGGGGACAGCGCCGACAGGATCGCCGGGTTCACGTCGGTCTCGTCCTTCGGGAACAGCCCCTCGTAGCCGAGGTTCATCAGCGCCTTGTTGGCGTTGTACCGCAGGAACTTCTTGACGTCCTCGGTGAGCCCGACCTCGTCGTAGAGGTCCTGGGTGTACTCGACCTCGTTGTCGTAGAGCCAGCATCTGCGGTCAGCTATGTACGAACCACTTCACAACCAGATGTCAGTGGTCATGTAATCCCCAGGTTGAGGGGTTCATCAGCCATGTAATTTCCATTGCCACGGACACAAGACTGCCCTGCCGTCGATTGCTCAGCTACGGGCAGCGCGGAGCGAAAGGAACGAGGCGTCGGATTCCAAATCGCCATCGAACTGCACGTTCGAATGCGGTGATGTGATCGTGGGGACTGCCTCCGGGGCCCCACCCGTTGAGGTTCATCTGGTTGCCAGAGGTGATCGGGGGGAGGGACCAGGCGTCCTGGGTTGCCGGACCGACTGCCGCGTCGATATCGGTGACCGTTTGTACATAGATCTTCCCCAGACGCGGGCTTTCGGTGCCGACCCAGATCCTGGATGCGGCGAGCTGTTCCTGGAGGTCACTGCCGAGCTTGGCGAGCGAGGTAAGTGTTTCGGCGTTATCTGACGTTCGGCGTCGGACGCGGTAGGGGTATTCGGCACGGGCGACGAGGGTGCGGGTGGCAAGGGCGTATCCCTCGCGCCGCTTTCCAGCAGACTCGCGCAGGCCGGCGATGCCGGCGGTGAGTAGTCCACCGAGCACGGAGGATCCGAGGGCTAGGGGGATAACTTGAACGAGATCGGAGAGGTCGGTCATTGCTACTTTCGTGGATTGGTTACGTGTGGGTGCGGTGGTGGTGCTCCCACATCCGGACCGCCCGGAGCAGCGGACGGCTGGTGATTGGGAACGTGTCCGTAGCCGAACCGTTCGATAGGTGGTTGGAGGTAGGTGCGCCGTGCGGGGCGTCCTCGGTAGCCCAGTGGCCCATTCGGCGCCAGTGTTCTTCCAGGAACAGGTGACGGTGGACCCGGTCGACATAGTTCTCGAGTCCGTCCTCGGGCACCCACTTCAGCGGTCGCGGGTCGGTTGGTAACCACAGGCACAGCTGCCCGCATATGTAGCCGAAGCCCACCCCGAGCGGCGAGGGATACCGGTGTTTCCATCGGCGCTCGGGACCGAGCGGAAACGTCAGGGGCTCGCCGTGCTCCCTGACGCTGATACGGGCTCGTTCTTCGTCGTAGCCGGCAGCATCCAGTTCTGGCGGCGGGAACAAGGTGAGATCGAGAACGTAACCGCCGATGCGCGGTGCCCAGGCGCGGTCGACGACGATCCCAGCATGCGTTCCCATCAGTCTGTCGATCGCACGCTGGGGATCCTCGAACAGTGCTGTCAGCGCGGTGCCCATGCCCGCCCCGGGCGAGTGGGTTGCCGGCCGCTCGTGGAGATCGAGGGCCTGCCGGTGCTGGTCCTGCTTCCGACGCTGTTCCACGCCGCTAGCACCGCCTCGGGCGACCGGTCGCCGGCCACGGGGAAGCTGTCACCGAACAGGCTGTGCCAGACGTCGATCGCGGCTTCGACATCGCCATCGACCTCGAGCCGGAGCGCTTCGGCCGCCCGGGCAGCGAAGTCGCTGAACAGCTTGGCGGCGACCTCCCGCTCAGTCTGCGTCCACTTCGCCGTGACATTGTCATCCCCGGCGGGTTCGATTACGCCACCTCGGACCGCGGTCTTCGCATGCTCTAGAGACTCGGCGATAGCGCGTTTGTCCGATGCCTTCACGTGGATCGCTGCGTACGCGAGCGATTCCACGACGATGCCCTTGACGAAACCGAGCTGCTCCTCGTGGTTCTTGATCAACGATTTGAGCTGGCGAACCTGGTGGACGAAGCGGCCACCGGTGGCCTGGTTACGCTCAGCAACCGCACGGATCTGACGACGGGTGTTGCTGGGCTCCCAATGCTGTTGATCGCGATCACCGATCAACACGTTCGCGCCGTCGAGATCGAAGGCGGGGACCAGGTCGATATCGAAGTCGATGTCGGGGAAGGTGACCCGCAAGGCCTTCCCCGACGGCTTGTCACCCTTGTCGAATTTCGCATTCGGCCAGGCATTCTCGACGGTTTGCCGGAACCAGCCCATTGCAGTCTCGGGACCCTTCGGGCCTTGGAGTTCTTTCCAATGAGCTTCCTCAAGGACGATGACGATGTCGACGTCCTTCAGCGGCGCAAGCATCGTCTTGCGGGCGAAGGACCCTTGCAGGAAGCTGGTCGCGACGAAGCCGGCGTCATCAAGGACCTCGCGGATCGCGTTGTGCCGGTTCTGAGCTTGCAGGCGTTGCTTAGGATCGAGATTGAGGTTGCGGTCGAGTTCGGCGAACGCGCCGTCGACGGTCTGGCCCATGAGGACCTTCCTTCGGAGTGACCGGTGGTAAAGCCACTCGGTCGAGTGGATGTGGAGGCGCCGCGGCGAACAGGAGGCTGCAGCCGGAGAAGAACTCGCGATTCTCGTCCGCGTTCGTCGCCGACAGGACCGCCGGATTGACGGCGGTCCCGTCCTTCGGGAACAGACCCTCGTAGCCGAGGTTCATCAGCGCCTTATTCGCGTTGTAGCGCAGGAACTTCTTGACGGGCCTCGGTCAAGCCCGACCTCGTCAGTCCCGTTCGCGGCACGAATGAAGCGCACAGACGCCCGCGCTTGAATGTGGCACCCCTCCCAATTGGGACGGTGCCACATTTGGTGGCGGATCCGAATGCTAGGCGGCAGTCTTCAGCCAGTCAGTCACCCTGGTTGACACCCTGGTCGAGGCCCAGGCGCCCGACATTTCCGCAACGATCAGCTTGTCGTTGCTGTCAAGCTTCCCGCGTAGCCGATCGCGGATCTGAGCTGGCGTCAGAGATGACGACACGATCCAGGTGGACTCAACTGGATGAGACCAGCGTCCGAGTGCCTTGATTGCTTCGGTGAGCGCCGTGTAGTTCCGACCGGGCGCGGACAGGTCGTAATTGATCATGTGCTTGGTAATGATGGCTTCCTTACCTAGTTGTGAGTTGCAGCAGGAGAGTTGCAACCGGAGGTGAGGATCCATACGCTTCAAGTCGTAACACCGGATTGCGTATGTGATCCTCGCTGGGGTGGGCATTGGCGTGCCCACCCCAGAGTCAATTCGACGGGCGGTTCTAGAAGTCCCAGTCCTCGTCCTCGGTGTTCACGGCCTTGCCGATCACGTAGGAGCTGCCGGACCCGGAGAAGAAGTCGTGGTTCTCGTCCGCGTTCGGGGACAGCGCCGACAGGATCGCCGGGTTCACGTCGGTCTCGTCCTTCGGGAACAGCCCCTCGTAGCCGAGGTTCATCAGCGCCTTGTTGGCGTTGTACCGGAGGAACTTCTTGACGTCCTCGGTGAGCCCGACCTCGTCGTAGAGGTCCTGGGTGTACTCGACCTCGTTGTCGTAGAGCTCGAAGAGCAGCTCGAACGTGTAGTCCTTGAGGTCCTCGCGCTCGGCCTGGGTGAGCTGCTCGAGGCCCTTCTGGTACTTGTAGCCGATGTAGTACCCGTGCACGGCCTCATCGCGGATGATCAGCCGGATCAGGTCGGCGGTGTTGGTGAGCTTGGCCCGCGAGGACCAGTACATCGGCAGGTAGAAGCCCGAGTAGAACAGGAACGACTCGAGCAGAGTCGAGGCGACCTTGCGCTTGAGCGGATCGTCGCCACGGTAGTAGTCCATGACGATCTGCGCCTTGCGCTGCAGGTTCGGGTTCTCCTCGGACCAGCGGAAGGCGTCGTCGATGTCGCGGGTCGAGCACAGCGTCGAGAAGATCGAGCTGTAGCTCTTCGCGTGCACCGACTCCATGAACGCGATGTTGGTGTACACCGCCTCCTCGTGCGGGGTGATCGCATCCGGGATCAGGCTGACGGCACCGACGGTGCCCTGGATCGTGTCCAGCAATGTCAGGCCGGTGAAGACCCGCATGGTCAGCTGCTTCTCGTTCGCGGTCAGGGTGTTCCACGACGGGATGTCGTTGGACACCGGGACCTTCTCCGGCAGCCAGAAGTTACCGGTGAGGCGGTCCCACACCTCGGCGTCCTTCTCGTCCGGGACGCGGTTCCAGTTGATCGCCGACACCCGGTCGATCAGCTTGATCTTCTCGCTCACGATTGCCTCACTCCATTCGAGCCGTACGCCACACTCACAGCATGCACGAGACGCAACCCTCGACCTCGGTGCCCTCGAGGGCCATCTGACGCAGCCGGATGTAGTACAGCGTCTTGATGCCCTTGCGCCACGCATAGATCTGCGCCTTGTTGATGTCGCGGGTGGTGGCGGTGTCCTTGAAGAACAGCGTCAGCGACAGGCCCTGGTCCACGTGCTGGGTGGCCGCGGCGTAGGTGTCGATGATCTTCTCGTACCCGATCTCGTAGGCATCCTGGTAGTACTCCAGGTTGTCGTTGGTCAGGTAGGGCGCCGGGTAGTAGACGCGACCGATCTTGCCTTCCTTGCGGATCTCGATCTTCGACGCCACCGGGTGGATGGAGCTGGTGGAGTTGTTGATGTACGAGATCGACCCGGTCGGCGGGACGGCCTGCAGGTTCTGGTTGTAGATGCCGTGCTGCTGCACGGACGCCTTCAGTTCGCGCCAGTCGTCCTGGGTGGGGATGTGCACGCCTGCGTCGGCGAACAGCTGCCGCACCCGCTCGGTCTCCGGCTCCCAGACCCGATCGGTGTACTTGTCGAAGTACTCACCGGAGGCGTACTTGGACTCCGGGAAGCCCGCGAAGTACGTGCCGCGCTCCTTGGCGATCTCGTTCGAGGCCCGAATCGCGTGGAACACCACCGTGTAGAAGTAGATGTTCGTGAAGTCGATGCCCTCGTCGGAGCCGTAGTGGATCCGCTCGCGCGCCAGGTACCCGTGCAGGTTCATCTGCCCGAGACCGATGGCATGTCCCTCGTCGTTCGCCTTCTTGATCGACGGGACGGAGTCGATGGAGGTCTGATCGGCGACGGCGGTCAGCGCACGGATGGAGACCTCGATCGTCTGCGCGAAGTCCGGCGAGTCCATCGTCTTGGCGATGTTCAGCGATCCGAGGTTGCAGGAGATGTCCTTGCCGGTCTTGCTGTAGGACAGGTCGTCGTTGAACTCCGACGGCGTGGAGACCTGCAGGATCTCCGAGCACAGGTTCGAGTGGGTGACCTTGCCCGCGATCGGGTTGGCCCGGTTCACCGTGTCCTCGTACATGATGTACGGGTAGCCGGACTCGAACTGCAGCTCGGCGACGGTCTGGAAGAACTCGCGCGCCTTGATCTTCGACTTGCGGATCCGCTTGTCGTCGACCATCTCGTAGTACTTCTCGGTGACGTTGATGTCCGCGAACGGCTTCCCGTAGATGCGTTCGACGTCGTACGGCGAGAAGAGGTACATGTCCTCGTTCTTCTTCGCCAGCTCGAAGGTGATGTCCGGGATGACCACGCCGAGCGAGAGGGTCTTGATGCGGATCTTCTCGTCCGCGTTCTCACGCTTGGTGTCGAGGAAGCGGTAGATGTCCGGGTGGTGCGCGTGCAGGTACACCGCGCCCGCGCCCTGACGCGCGCCGAGCTGGTTCGCGTACGAGAACGAGTCCTCGAGCAGCTTCATGATCGGGATGACGCCCGAGCTCTGGTTCTCGATCTTCTTGATCGGGGCGCCGTGCTCGCGAACGTTGCTGAGCAGCAACGCGACTCCGCCGCCGCGCTTGGAGAGCTGCAGGGCGGAGTTGATGGAGCGACCGATCGACTCCATGTTGTCCTCGATGCGGAGCAGGAAGCAGGACACGGGCTCGCCGCGCTGCTTCTTGCCCGAGTTGAGGAAGGTCGGGGTGGCCGGCTGGAACCGGCCGGCGATGATCTCGTCGACCAGCTTGGTGGCCAGCTCCTCGTCGCCCGCGGCCAGGGTCAGGGCGACCATGCAGACACGGTCCTCGAAGCGCTCCAGGTACCGCTTACCGTCGAACGTCTTGAGCGTGTACGAGGTGTAGTACTTGAACGCGCCGAGGAAGGTGGGGAACCGGAACTTCTTCGAGTACGCGTGGTCGATCAGCGACTTGACGAAGTTGCGGGTGTACTGGTCGAGAACCTCACGCTCGTAGTAGTTCTCCTTGACCAGGTAGTCCAGCTTCTCGTCCTGGTTGTGGAAGAAGACGGTGTTCTGGTTGACGTGCTGGAGGAAGTACTGGTTCGCGGCCTCGCGGTCCTTATCGAACTGGATCTCGCCGTTCGGGCCGTAGAGGTTGAGCATCGCGTTCAGCGCGTGGTAGTCGAGCTCCCCCGCGGAGGCGTCGGGTCGTGCCACAGCCCGCTCTACACTCCCAGCCGGGGCTGTGTCTGTGATTGTCGGTGCCACTGTTCACTCTCCATGAATTGTTCGAGCCCGTCGCGGACGGCGACTACGTCGTCGGCGGTTCCCATGAGTTCGAATCGGTACAGGTACGGCACCTGGCACTTCTGCGAAATCACGTTTCCGGCATAGCAATACGACTCGCCGAAGTTCGTATTGCCCGCAGCGATCACCCCCCGGATGAGGGAGCGATTGTGCTTGTTGTTGAGGAATCTGATGACCTGCTTGGGCACGTAGCTCGTGTCGCGTCCGGTCACCGTCGTCCCACCGCCATAGGTGGGCAGGATCAGGACGTACGGTTCGTCGACCTCGAACGTGCCGTCGCGGTCGTGGAGCGGGATGCGCGTCGCCGGGAGGCCCAGCTTCTCAACGAAGCGGTGTGTGTTCTCCGACGCGCTGGAGAAGTAGACCAGCGAGGTCACTGCCGATCATCTCCGTACGATCTTCAAGCAGCGGCCGTGGTGAGCGACTTGATCCGGTCCGGGCGGAATCCCGACCAGTGATCGTCGCCGGCAACCACGACGGGTGCCTGCAGGTAACCCAGGGCCATCACGTAATCGCGGGCCTCCGAGTCCTCGGTGATGTCGATGACGGAGTACTCGATACCGGCCTTGTCGAGCGCCCGGTAGGTCGCATTGCACTGAACGCACGCCGGCTTGGTGTAGACGGTGATGCTCATGTAAGTCCCTCTTTCTTTGGCTTACGGAACTGATGGTCAGTGACGCGGAAGATCATGTGGATCTCACCTACTGGACAGCGCTCCGGCCTATGTTTCTCGACCGTTCCGGCTATGCCCTCTCGGTGTTCTAGACACTACACCTAGTGGCCGACATATCCATAGAACGCGAGATGTTGTGAACCACAACCATGGAATTCCCAGGTCGTAAGGCATCCACCCCCGCCACGAACAGACCCCCTCGGCGTGTCGCAGGTCACATTTTCGCCGTGCCGCGCGCGGCGCTTCCCCGATATGCATGGGGTGGCCCCCGCCCGGCCTAGGGTGAGGCGGTGCCGACCGCCGACGATCCCCAGTTCCACGCCGCGGTGGTGTCGACCACCCACCTGTCCCCCAGCCTGCGCCGGATCCGATTCGCGCTCGCGGAACCCGCCGCGTTCGCCTCGAGCGGCGACCCCGACGAGCGACTGCTCATCGAGTTCGGCGACGGCCACCGGCGCAGCTACACCGTGCGCCGCTGGGATGCGGGCGCAGGCAGGCTCGACATCGACTTCGCGGTGCACGCGGGCGGAGCGGCGGCCGAGTGGGCACGCGCGGCCGAGCCGGGGATGCCGGTGCGGCTGTCCCACCCGAAGGGCTGGTACCGGCCGCCGGCGGACGCGCGCTGGCAACTGCTGCTCGCCGACCTGAGCGCCCTCCCCGCCGCCGCGCGGATCGTCGAGCGCCTGCCTGCAGGTGTCGAGACCCGCCTGGTCGCCGAACTCCCGGAGCCGGCCGACGAGCAGGACTGGGACACCGCGGCCGAGTTGACGGTGACCTGGCTGCACGGCACCGGTAACGGCCACACCCCGAGCGCACTGCCCCGGTGGCTGCGGGAGCACCGGCTCCCCGAGGGCCCCGGCTACATCTGGTCCGCGGGCGAGACCGGGGCCTCGAGGCAGATCCGCAGGCACGTCCGCCGCGACCTGGGCTGGGCGACGGAACGATTCGACATCATGGGCTACTGGCAGGCCGACAAGGAACGCTGGCTCGCCCGGTACGCGGAGGTCGAGCCGCAGATCGAGGCCCTCACCATGAACGAGCTGTCGGCGGGCCGCAGCATCGACGAGGTGCGCGACGCCGTCGACGACGCCCTCGAGCAGGCCGGGCTGTAGTAGCCCTGCCAGGGAACCGTCGATGAGGGCCGGATCCCGGTTAGGCTGCCGCTGTGAGCATTTCACTGTGCGTACTGCTGTGGGCCCGGCCGGGCGAAGAGGAAGGCCTCGTCAGGTACGAGGATCGGGTCCTGGAGCTCGTCACCGAGCACGGCGGCCGGGTGCTGCAGCGGGCCCGCACCGACGGCACCGGGGATGAGCCGCTCGAGATCCAGATGTTCACGTTCGAATCCCAGTCGGCGCTGGACGGATACATGCAGGACGAGCGCCGGCTCGCGCTCGCCGACGAACGCGACCGGGTTGTCGCACGCACCGAGTTGATGCGGGTCACGCTCGACTGACCACCCGACGCGCTGCCCACACACGAACCCGGGCCCGGGCGGTGCGTGATGCACCGCCCGGGCCCGAATGGGAAAGCTGGGTCAGGCGTCGACGAGCACCTTGGTCGCGTTGACCAGATCGGCGACGACCTTGGCGAGCTGCGCCGAGACCTCGGCGTTCTCGCTGGCGTGGCGATCACCGAACTTCTCGAAGGCACCGCCGATGACGAGCGCGGCGTCCTCGACGACCTTGCCACCGGCGACACCGACGGCCTTGGTGGTGTCGTCGTGGGCCCACTTCGCACCGTTGGGGCTCGGGGAGGCGCTGATCACGGCGACCGGCTTGCCAGAGACGGCGCCGGAACCGTAGGGGCGGGAGATCCAGTCGATGGCGTTCTTGAGGACGGCGGGGATGGTCCCGTTGTACTCGGGCGTCACCAGCAGGAGGGCGTCGGCCGCACCGGCGGCCGCGCGCAGCGCCTCGACGCTGTCGATGGTGCCCGCGACGTCGATGTCCTCGTTGTAGAAGGGCACCTCGGCGAGGCCCTCGTACACGGTGACGTTCGCACCCTCGGGCGCGACGGTGACGGCGGCCTCGGCGAGCTGGCGGTTGACGGAGGCGGCGCGCAGGCTGCCGACCAGGACGAGAACGTTGGCGTGGGACATGAGACTTCCTTCGATGATCCGGGGGCGCTTGCCGATCTAGGTATATCAGCTAACCGGACCGCGGTCCACTTATATTCCCGGGAGGGTACGATCGCCTCCGTGCAGACCACCCCGATCCCGATGGCCGGACAGCCCGAGGCTGAACGCTGCGACGCCGTGCGCAACCGGGCATTGCTGCTGGACGCCGCCGCCGCGCTGGTCGCCGAGCGGGGCGCGGACGCGGTGACGATGGACGCGGTCGCCGCGAAGGCCGGTGTGGGCAAGGGCACAGTGTTCCGACGGTTCGGCAGTCGATCGGGGCTGATGCAGGCCCTCCTCGACCACACCGAGCAGGAACTGCAGCAGGCGTTCATGTACGGACCGCCACCCCTGGGTCCGGGGGCCGACCCCATCGACCGGCTCGTCGCCTTCGGACGTGCCCGCATCGCGCTGGTGGGCCTCAGCGGCGACACCCTCCGCGCGGTGGAGGACTCCCCCGAGCTCCGATTCGGCAGCGCCCCACGCCAGGTCAGCCTCACCCACGTGATGATGCTGCTGCGCGCCGCGGGTACCCGGGGCGACATCCCACTGCTCGCCCACAGCCTGCTCGCTCCCGTCGAGGCATCGCTGGTCATGCACCAGATCCGCACCCTGCACATGCCGATCGAGCGGATCGCCGACGCCTGGGAGGATCTGGCCCGGCGGGTCACGGAAACCCCAGCGGGGCACTAGGCTCCGGGCATGCGCCTTCGCCGTCTGGCCGGATTCGCCCTGCTCGCCGCCGCGTTCCTCACCGCCTGTAGCGCGGAGAGCGCGTCGACGCCGAGCGGTGCGGATCTCCAGGGACGCACGTTCATCTCCACCGAGGTCGAGGGCACCCCGATCCCCGGCGGCGGGCCGCTCACCGTCGAGTTCGCGCAGCCGGACCGGATCTCCATGACCGCCGGCTGCAACCGTGGCAACAGCACCGTCGACCTGTCCGACGGCAAGATGGTCACCGGGCCGATAGCGACCACCATGATGGCCTGCGTCGGCGACACCGCCGGCGCCGACGAGTGGATGACCTCGCTGTTCGAGGCGGGCCCGGCCTGGACCCTGACCGGCGAGACCCTCACCCTGACCACCGGCGACACCGCGGTCACCCTCGTGGACAAGAAGGTCGCCACCCCGGACCGCCCGATCACCGGGACCACCTGGGTCGTCGACCAGCTGATCGGCCCGACCGCGGTCACCACGTCGGTCGCCCTCGAGACCGCCGCCCCGAACCTGCTGATCGGCGAGGACGGATCGGTCACCGGCTCCGCCGGGTGCAACCGGATCACCGGCACCGCCCAGGTGGCGGGCGACAAGGTCACCTTCGGCCCGCTGGCCACCACCCGGATGGCCTGCGAGCCCGAGGTCGCCGAGGTCGAACGGGCGGTGCTGAACGTGCTGAACGGCGAGACCACCTTCACCGTCGACGCCGACCGGGCCCGCGTGATGCAGGCGGACGGCGACGGACTGGGCCTGCGCGCCCGATAACGACTGCGGCGCTACAGGTTCTCGATCAACCAGGTGCCGAGGATCCGGGCACTCGCGTCCACCTGCGCCGGCCAGTCCATGGCCGACTCGTCGGCGCGATCGCTGACGTGCTTGACGATTCGGCACCCGACACCCATCCGCGCACAGGATGCAGCGACCGCGAAGCCCTCCATGTCGACGAGGTCCGCCCGGGTCGCGAGCGCGTCCCGCACCGCGACGTCGGAGATGAACACATCGCCGGTGGCGAGCACGGAGCCGTCTCCGTCCTCGAGTGCGATCCGATCCGTCACCGGGTGCCCGAGCGAGCGCAACACGTCGGCGCTGATGTCGTGATTGAGCACCGCGGACGGCGCGAAGAGCCCGGCATGGTGCTCGTGCAGCGCGCCCGCGGTACCGATGTTGACCACCGACGGACGCTCCTCGGGGCGGAATCGCGCGAGCGCCTCCGTGACCGCCACGGCCGCGGCGACCTTTCCGATGCCGGTGACGACCACCTCGAATTCGTCGGGCACGTACGCGGCCTCCCCCGCGGTGGCGGACACGACGAGGAACCTGGGTGTGGTCACGTTGGGCACGCGTGGCACTGTATCGCCCGCCGGATCGCCCGGTGACCGGTGCCCGCGCGCACCCGCGCGCGCACCGCCCACCGTCGCTAGTGCCTCGTGCTCGAAGTCAATTGATGGTTGCCGGGGATCCACGTGGATGCATCGCAAGGCGGAGGAGTCCCAGGTAGCGGGGTTCTACCTGGGACTCCGACAACGCAGCGAGGCGCCGCGTGGGCCCCGGCAACCGCGAGAAGACTTCGGGCGCGGGGCACTAGAGTGACGCGCATGGCGAATCTCCGTGCGGAAATCCTGCAAGAACTCGGCGCGAAACCGACGATCGACGCCGAGGGCGAGGTGCGGGCGCGCATCGACTTCCTCAAGGGCTACCTGCGCTCCACTCCCGCCAAGGGATTCGTCCTCGGGATCAGCGGCGGCCAGGACAGCACCCTGGCGGGCCGGCTGGCCCAACTGGCGACCGCCGAACTGCGGGAAGAAGGCCACGACGCCGAATTCGTCGCGGTCCGACTGCCGTACGGCGTGCAGGCCGACGAGCACGACGCCCAGATCTCGCTCGAGTTCATCAAGCCGGACCGCTCGGTGACCGTGAACATCAAGCCGAGCACGGACGCCGCGGCCGCCGAGAGCGCCGGGGGTCTCGCCGAGATCATCGGGCACGACGGTGAGCTGCGGGACTTCGTGCGCGGCAACATCAAGGCCCGCGAGCGGATGGTGATCCAGTACGCCATCGCCGGACAGCTCGGCCACCTGGTGATCGGCACCGACCATGCCGCGGAGGCGATCACCGGCTTCTTCACCAAGTACGGCGACGGTGGCGTCGACCTCACGCCGCTGACCGGTCTGAGCAAGCGACAGGGCGCCGCGCTGTTGCAGCATCTCGGTGCCCCCGCCAGCACCTGGGCCAAGGTCCCGACCGCCGATCTCGAGGACCACCGGCCCGCGCTGCCCGACGAGGAGGCACTCGGCCTGCGCTACAGCGAGATCGACGACTATCTCGAGGGCAAGGACGTGACCGCGGCGGTGGCCGAGAAGCTCGAGTCGATGTACCTGGGCACCCGGCACAAGCGCGCGGTGCCCGTGTCACCGCTCGACGACTGGTGGAGGTGACGCGATGAGCACCGTCCTGGTCGCGGGCGGCACCGGCACCGCAGGCGCGGCGGCGGTCGCCGAACTCCGCGCGCGCGGGCATCGGGTGCTGACCCTGAGCAGGCACTCCCCCGACGGTCCCGCCCCCGACCACGTCACCGCGGACCTGCTCACCGGCGAGGGCCTGGCCGCGGCGCTCGACGGCGTCGACGCGGTGATCTCCGCGGTGAACGGCCAGACCCGACGGACCAGGCCGGTGTTCACCACGGGCGCCCGAAACCTCGTGCGCGCGGCCGAGGCGGCGGGTGTGCGGCGAGCGGTGCTGCTGTCGATCGTCGGCGTCGACCGGGTGCGGTTCTCCTACTACGACGCACTGACCGAGCAGGAGGGCATCTACTCCGCATCCGGCCTGGACGTGCGGATCGTGCGCTCCACCCAGTTCCACCAGCTGCTGCGGTCCATCTTCGCCACGACCGCGCGGTTGGGGGTGATCCCGGCGGTTCGCGGCGCCCGCTTCCAGCCGATCGCCACGGCGGACCTGGCCCGCGCCCTTGCGGACGCCGCGCTGATCGAGTCCACCACCGCCGACGGCCGGATCGAGGTCGGCGGCCCGGAGGTCCGGACGATGCGTGAGCTGGCCGAGTCCTGGAAGCGCGCCACCGGCAGCCGGGCTCTGGTGCTCCCGGTTCCGGTGCCCGGTGCACCCGGCCGTTTCCTGCGCGCGGGGCTGAACCTGACGACGGAAAACCGCTACGGCGCTGTCACATTCGACGAGTGGCTGGCCACCGAGGCACCTTCGACGAGTGAATGACCGCCGAGGGCTGATCAGCCGCCGGCGAACGGGGGCAGCACGTCGACCCGCGACGCGGCCACGAGGCCGAGGTCGCGGGTCAACTCGTCGTCCTGCAGGAATGCGGCGACCGTCAGCACCCGCTCCATCTTGGGACCGTGCCGTTCGACGAGCACGGACCTCAGCGCCCCGAGGTCGGCCCCCGCACCGATCCGCACGGATTCCTCGGTGCACCCGGCCGCTTCCGCTGCCGCCGCGAAGTAGCGCACCAGAATCGCCTGTTCAGCCACCGATCGCCCCCATGCTGCGTTGCGGCGGTTCGAAACCCGCCGCGTTGATCCCGTGGCCCGCCCACTTGTTCCACATCGCGCCCCGCCACAACTGTGCGAGGTCCTCGTCGCTCG
This sequence comes from Rhodococcus daqingensis, assembly GCF_042665615.1. NCBI lineage: Bacteria > Bacillati > Actinomycetota > Actinomycetes > Mycobacteriales > Nocardiaceae > Rhodococcus > Rhodococcus daqingensis. The sequence goes on from NZ_JBHTCS010000009.1 coordinate 294,208, forward strand.
CGCCCGAGCGCAGCCCGGCGCGAAGGTCGATCTCGTCGTCGCTGAACAGGCAGGACCGGACGGTCCCCTCCGCGGTGAGCCTGGTCCGGTCGCAGTCGCCGCAGAAGTTCCTGGTGACCGAGGCGATGATGCCGACCGTGGCCGGGCCGCCGTCCACCAGCCATTCCTCCGCGGGGGCGGAGGGATCATCCGGGCGTCCCGCCTCGGTCAGCTCGAAGCGCTCGCCCAGTACCTCCAGCAGCTGGGTCGCGGCGATCATCGAGTCGCGGGCCCACGCGTGATCGGCGTCGAGCGGCATCTCCTCGATGAACCGGAGGTGACAGCCCTCCGAGAGACACCACTCCAGCAGATCGGCTGCGCCGCCGAGGGTCTCCGGCATCAGCACGGCGTTGATCTTCATCGGGGCGAGGCCGGCCGCGGCCGCGGCGCGGATGCCCGCCAGCACCGAGGGCAGGCGGTCGCGACGGGTGAGCTCGGCGAAGTGCGCGCGGTCGATCGAGTCGAGGGACACGTTCACCCGGGTCAGGCCTGCGGCGGCCAGCGCCTCGGCACGGTGTTCGAGGCCGACCGCATTGGTGGTCATCGACAGCGGGATCCCCGGGACCGCTGCGGCGCAGCCGGCGATCATCTCCTCGAGGTCGGGGCGCATCAGCGGCTCCCCGCCGGTGAACCGGACCTCCCGGACACCGAGCTCCTCGACGGCGATCCGAACCAGCCGGACGATCTCCGCCGCGGTCAGCAATCGCTCACGCGGGATCGCGGGCAGGCCCTCGGCGGGCATGCAGTAGGTGCAGCGCAGCGAGCACTTCTCGGTGATCGACACGCGCAGGTCCCTGGCCACCCGGCCGAACCGGTCGACCAACTCGGGGACGTCGGGACGATCGGCGATCGACGGGTGGCTGTTGCGGACGCGCGGCATTCCCATCTGGACCGCTCTGACGGTCGCAGTCATCGCGTCATCAGCTCTGCCACCCCACCAGTATGCGGCCAACACGGGTTGCTCGTCGCGCCGAGCGCCTGCCTAGGATTGTCCCCATGTCGCAGGAAACGCCATGACCAGCAGATCTGTCGAGGAGCACTCCACCGAGGTGCAGCGCCTCCTCGCGCCGCTGCTGGCGCCGATCGTCGAGGACGTCGCCGTCACCGAGGCACTCGGACGGGTGCTGGGCGCCGACGTCCGCTCCCCCCTGGACCTCCCCCTCTTCCGCAACTCCCAGATGGACGGGTTCGCGGTCGCCGCTGCCTCCCTGGCGGCAGTGCCGGTGACCCTGCCTGTGACCGGGACCATCGCGGCGGGTCCCGCCGAGCCGGCCCCGCTCGCCCCCGGGAGCGCGGTCCGGATCATGACCGGGGCCGTGATCCCGGCGGGCGCGGATGCCATCGTCCCGGTCGAGGACACCGACTCCACCGAGGACACCGTCACGATCCGGGTGCCACGCCGCGCAGGCGAGTACGTCCGGGAGGCGGGCACCGACGTCCGCGCTGGCGATCTGCTGCTGGCGGCGGGCACCGCGCTCGGTGCCCGGCACCTGTCGCTGTTCGCGGCGGTCGGCCTCGCCACCGTCCCGGTCCTGCGCCGCCCGCGGGCGGCGGTGATCGCGACCGGGGCCGAACTGGTCCGTGCAGGCGAGCCGCTGCGACCCGGACAGATCTACGAATCGAACTCCGTGGCCCTGGCCGCGAGCCTGACAGCGAACGGCGCGGACGTGGTGTTCGTCGAACGCAGCGACGACGACCTCGCCGTGTTCGGTGAGATCCTGGGCCGCGCAACCGCTTCCGCGGACCTCGTGGTCACCTCCGGAGGGGTGTCGATGGGCGATTTCGAGGTGGTGCGCGAGGTGCTCACCCCGCTGGGCGGCTGGTTCGGGCACACCACCATGCAGCCCGGCGGGCCACAGGGCCTGGCCGAGATCGATGGCGTCCCGGTGCTGAACTTTCCGGGGAACCCGGTGAGCACGATGGTCTCCTTCGAGGTGTTCGTGCGGCCGCTGCTGCGCCGGGCCGCGGGCCTGCCCCCCGTCCCCCAGGAGGAACTCGCGCTCGCCGAGCCGATCACCTCGATTCCGGGCAAGCGCCAATTCCTGCGCGGCAGGCGGGTCGACGGGGGCGTCGCCCTCGAGTCCGGACCGGGTTCACACCTGGTCGGGGCGCTGGCCCGCGCGGACGTCCTGATCGACATCCCCGAGAATGTGACGACAATGAAGGCGGGAGACAACGTGCGGGTGTGGCCACTGTGAATGACAAACCGACGACGAACGAGCTGACTCATCTCGACGGCGAGGGCCGCGCGCGCATGGTCGATGTCAGCGCGAAGGCCACCACCACCCGGATCGCGGTGGCGGGCGGGGAACTGCAGACCACCGCCGAGGTGATCGCCCTGGTCCGCGCCGACGGCATGCCCAAGGCAGACGTACTGTCGACCGCCCGGATCGCGGGCATCGCGGGTGCCAAACGCACCTCCGAGCTCATCCCGCTGTGCCATCAGCTCTCGCTGTCCTCGGTGAAGATCGAGTTCGGGTTCACCGAGACCACCATCACCGTCGAGGCCACCGCCAAGACCACCGGCCAGACCGGCGTCGAGATGGAGGCGCTGACCGCGGTCGCCGTGGCCGGGCTGACGCTGCACGACATGGTCAAGGCCGTCGATCCCGCAGCCACCATGAACGGTGTGCGGTTGCTGACCAAGGAGGGCGGCAAGCACGGGCACTGGGTTCGCCCCGATGCCGAAAACACCACCGAGGCCGAGGTCGAAACCCCCACGGCCGGACCTCGATCCGCCGTCGTCCTCGTCGCCTCCACCGGGGGTGCACGCGGCACCAGGGAGGACACCACCGGGCCCGTCATCGCGGAATGGTTGACCGCCCAGGGACTCTCGGTGCGCGGTCCCCTGGTGTACGCCGACGCCGACATCGCCGCCGGGCTGGCCGACGCGCTCACCGGTGCGCCCGCGCTCGTGGTGACCACCGGCGGAACGGGCACGTCCCCCACCGACCAGACCCCGGAGGCCACCCGCGCCGTACTCGACCGGGAGCTGCCCGGACTCGCGGAGGCGATGCGCCGCAAGGGGGCCGAGAAGACCCCGTATGCCTCGCTCAGCCGGGGACTGGCCGGGTTGTCCGGCCGCACCGTGCTGGTCAACCTGCCGGGCTCACCCGGCGGTGTCCGCGACGGCATGTCGGTACTCGAACCGATCCTGGAACACCTGCTGGCGCAGGTCTCCGGTGGAGGGATGCACGATGCGTGAGCTTCTCGCTTTGATCTCGACCGACCCCATCGACCAGGCCGCGGTCGACGCGGCGGTCGCGGGCCCCGAGCACGGTGCGGTCGTGCTGTTCAGCGGCGTGGTGCGCAACCACGATGGCGGACAGTCGGTCTCGGCCCTGGAGTACCAGGCGCACCCGGACGCCCAGCGCTTCCTGCGCGAGTGCTGCGAGCAGGTGTCCGCCGAGACCGGGCTCCCGGTCGCGGCCGTGCACAGGGTGGGCCCCCTGGTCGTCGGGGATCTGGCGCTGGTCGCCGCGGTCGCGGCGCCGCACCGCGCGGAGGCCTTCGCGGCGTGCTCCACACTGGTCGAACGCATCAAGGCCGAGGTGCCGATCTGGAAGCGGCAACACTTCGCGGACGGCGTCACAGAATGGGTTGGGCTGTAGAGGTGTGACGCAGCCGACGGTCGGAGTGGTCCGATCGTCGGCTATCCTTGGTGACACCTGGCGCGGCTGTATGCGCGCCAAACGTCGTGGAACGCTTCCTCAACGAACTCGTTGATCGGTGCACCCCAGCACGAGCTCTTCTTACGGCGATCGATTTTGCCCACCGGCAATCTCGCCATCTTGTGCTGACAGACGTGTGGATCCTCTCGATTCCCCCGTGCGTCGAACAGTGCAACCCGATGCCTGAAAGGCACTCGACCCACATGACGAAATCCTTTGCTGACCTCGGCGTGCGCGAACCCCTCGTGAGGGCGCTCGCCGACGGCGGCATCACCTCCCCCTTCCCGATCCAGGTCGACACCCTGCCGGACACCCTGGCCGGCCGAGACGTGCTCGGACGAGGCAAGACCGGCAGCGGCAAGACCCTCGCCTTCTCCATCCCGATGGTCGCCCGCCTGGCCGGCGACCTGGCGGGCGGCAAGCGTCGCCCGGGCCGCCCGCTCGGGCTCGTCCTTGCCCCGACCCGCGAGCTCGCCACCCAGATCACCGCGACGCTCGAGCCCCTCGCCAACGCCTACGACCTGCGCGTCACCACCATCTTCGGTGGCGTCTCGCAGCACCGTCAGGTGCAGGCCCTCAAGGCGGGCGTCGATATCGTCGTGGCGTGCCCCGGTCGCCTCGAGGACCTGATGAAGCAGAAGTTCGTCTCCCTCGACGCCGTGGAGATCACCGTCCTCGACGAGGCCGACCACATGGCGGACCTGGGCTTCCTGCCCGTCGTGACGCGGATCCTCGCGGCCACCCCGACGCAGGGACAGCGGCTGCTGTTCTCCGCGACCCTCGACAACGGCGTGGACAAGCTGGTCAAGCGCTTCCTGCACAACGAGGTGCTGCACTCGGTGGACGAGGCCAACTCGCCCGTCGCCGCGATGACGCACCACGTGTTCGACGTGCACGGCGTCGAGGCCAAGAAGGAGCTCGTGCACAAGCTGGCGTCCGGCACCGGCCGCCGGATCCTGTTCATGCGCACCAAGCACCAGGCCCGCAAGCTGGCCCGCCAGCTCACCGAGGCCGGCATCCCCTCGGTGGACCTGCACGGCAACCTGTCGCAGGCCGCGCGCGACCGCAACCTGGCCGCGTTCTCGGCGGGCGAGGCCCGCGTCCTGGTCGCGACCGACGTCGCGGCGCGCGGCGTGCACGTCGACGACGTGGAGCTGGTCGTGCACGTGGACCCGCCCGCCGAGCACAAGGCATACCTGCACCGCTCCGGCCGCACCGCACGCGCGGGCAGCGCCGGCGACGTCGTGACGGTGGTGCTGCCCGAGCAGCGCAAGGACCTCGCCATCCTCATGCGCAAGGCCGCCATCAAGGTGACCCCGCAGCAGGTGACCGCGGATTCCGATCCGGTCAACGCGCTGGTCGGCGAGATCGCGCCGCACGTGATCCCCGCACCCAAGCCGGCCACCCAGCCGCAGGGCCAGGGCGGCGGACGCCGGGGCGGTGCCGGTGGTGGTGGTCAGCGTCGTGGCGGTGCACAGGGCGGCGCTCGTAGCGGCGGTGGCCAGGGCGGCGGACGCGGCCGCGGACAGTCCGGTTCCGGAGCGGGCCGTGGCGGCGAGGGTGCCGCCGCCGGCGGTGGTCGCGGATCGGGTGGCCGCGGACGCGGTCAGGGTTCCGCGCAGCCCAAGGTGATGTACAGCAGCGAGACGCCGGGGTCCGGGGGCTCGCAGGGCGGCGGCAGCAATCAGCGTCGCCGTCGCGCCACGCGTCCCTAGGTTCTAGCTCTCCACCACGTAGCGGTGCACGCCTGTCATGGCCGCCGCGGCGGTGCCGCGCAATGACGCGGCACCGCTTTCGTGTACCCGGACACAATCGCTGATGCGCCGGCGCAGCACGTCCGCGTCGATGCCGGAACCGATCAGCACCAGCTCGGTGACGCGGGCCGCTCCCCTGCCCCACGGTCCCGTCTCGAACCGGATGTGCCTGCCCACGGTCTGCAGCGTGTACCGCTGGGTGTATCCCGGAATGCCGAAGTACACAAAGCCTTTGACGCGATACAGGCCGGGCGGCGGATCCTCGAGGAGCTGGGTCAGGGCCCGCGGGTCCATCGGCTGCGCACTGGTGAACGTCACGGCCTCGTAGCGGTCGTGCAGATGATCGTGCTCGGAGCAGTCGTGGCCGGTGCAGTCGTGGTCGTGCGGGTCGGCGAGCAGTTCGTCGAGGCTGAGCTGACGGGGGCCGTCGTCGACCCGGGTCACCTCGTCGAAGAGCAGCCGCGGGTCGATGCGGCCGTGCGCCGTGGGCAGCACCGGCGACCGGCCGCCCAGGTCCTCGATGCGGGCCAGCACCGATCGCAGGTCGGGTTCGGAGATCCGGTCGGTCTTGTTGAGCACCAACAGGTCCGCCATCCGCACGTGCAGGTCCAACTCGGGGTTGGCCGCCCTGGTGTCCTCGAACTCGACGGCATCGACGAGCACCACCAGCCCGCCGTAGACGATGTGCGGATTCTCGCTGCCGAGCACCAGCCGGACCATGTTCCTCGGCTCCGCCAGCCCGCTGGCCTCGACGACGATCACGTCGATCTGCGAGCGGGGGTGGGCGAGCCGGTCGAGCATCGAGTCCATCTCGCTCACGTCCACCGCGCAGCACAGGCAGCCGTTGCTCAGCGAGACCATCGAATCCACCTGGCCCGCCACCATCATCGAGTCGATGTTGACGGCGCCGAAGTCGTTGACGATGACACCGATCCGCACGCCGCGGTTGTTGCGCAACAGGTGGTTGAGCAGGGTGGTCTTTCCTGCACCGAGGAATCCCGCTACCAGGACCACCGGTATCACTCGTTTTGCCACCGCACGACCTCCCGACTCGACCGGCCATCATCTCAAGTCGGTCGAATCGGGCTGGACTGCGGCCCCGTCGGGGCTCAGCCCTGGGCGCCCTGCGCGGTCAGCGCCTCGAGCAGCCCGCTCAGCAGCTTCGAGACCAGCCCCAGGTTCTCGTCGGTGGCCAGCCCGGTGAAGCCGCCGAGGCCCAGCTGTTCGAGCAGCGGCTGCAACATCACGAGCACCTCGCTGAGCCCGGAGTCCGCCGGGGCCGCCTTCTCCGGGGTCGTCGTGCTGGGCCGTGCGGGCTTCGTCGTGGTCGTAGCGGGCGGCGTGGTCGGCTCGACCGCCGTGGTGGTCGTCGCCGGCGCAGCAGGCGTGGTGGTGCTCGCGGGCGCAGCAGGCGTGGTGGTGCTCGTGGTGGTGCTGGCTCCCGTGGCCGGCGTCGAAGCGACGGTCCCGCCGTCCATCAGGAAGTTGACGGCCCCGGTGGTGATCGCGATCGCATGTTTGAGCCGGCCGTCGATGGTGTCGAGGACCGCCGAGTCCTCGGGGTTCGACCCGTTGCCCATCTCGACGAACACCAGCGGGACGGTTGTCAGCGCGGGACCTGCCACATCACCGCGGGTCTGCAGCCCCTCGACGACCCCCGCGTAGTTGGCGGGAGTGAAGCCGTTCTTGACGTAGACGTCGCGCATCTGTCGCGAGGCCTGCAGGCCCGCACCCGACTGGACCTTGTCGACGGCGGGGTCGGGTACCGGCAGCTCGGGAACGATCATGTGGAACCCGCGCTTGGTCGCGTCCGCCTCCGCCGTGGTGGAGTCGGCGTGAATGCTGATGGCCAGGTCCGCGCCCGAGTCGTTGGCCGCGCGGGCGCGCTCGTCCACGCAGCCGCCCCAGCCGGAATCGTCCTGGCGGCTGAGCACGACCTTCGCGCCCAGGGTCTCCAGGCTCGTCTTCACCAGCTGCGAGACGTCCCAGTTGATCGTGTGCTCGGCGACGCCGCCGCGGCTGGTCATGCCGGTGGTCTGGCAGTCCTTCTTGCCCCCGCGGCCGTCGTCGACCTGCCTGGAGAGGTTCTCGGTGTGGGCCGTGCCCTGGTGCCCGGGGTCGAGGAAGACCGTCTTCCCGGTCAACGGGGTCTCGGCGGCGGCCTCGGCGACCGGTTCCGCCAGCGCGCCCGCGGGCAGCGTGATCGTGGTCAGGGCGGCGACCGCCAGCACGGCCATCAGGGAGGTCTTGTGCATCTGGCGATGGGCGTCCGCAGACGCCGCTCTCCTTCCGAGACAAATACAACTCAAGTCACACAGGTCACATTCGCACCACAGTGAACCAGAGCCCCTCGGGTCCCGACCAGAACCCTCGACCAAACGTTGAGGATTCGTTACCCGGGAACATCCGGGATCGTGTCGGTGGCCTGGACGACACTGGAGCCATGCGGTGCTCGATCAACATCCCGAACCTTGGGGATTTCGCGGACCCGCGCGTTGTCGGGGAATCGGCGCGGCTGGCCGAGAACGCGGGCCGGGACGGACTGTTCGTCTGGGACCAGATGATCGGCTACAACCGCGATCTGGTCGGCGATTTCGCCGCCTCCAACATCCTGCTCACCGCGGCCGCACTGGCCACCCAGCGGATCCGATTGGGCACCGCGGTGACCCCGATCCCGCGCCGCCGGCCACGCCAGCTCGCCCGCGAGATCGCCACACTCGACCGGCTCTCCGGTGGGCGCATGATCCTCGGTGTCGGCCTCGGTAACCCGATCGACAACGAGTACGGCCGATTCGGTGAACCCACTGACCCCAAGGTGCTGGCCGACATGCTCGACGAAGGTCTGCACGTGATCACCCGTTTGTGGAGTGGTGAACCGGTCACCTTCCACGGCCGCCACGTCACCGTCGACGACGTGATCATGCGACCCACCCCTCTTCAACGCCCGCGGGTGCCGATCTGGGTCGGCGGTGACTGGCCCCACACGCCACCCGCCCGCCGCGCCGCCCGGTGGGACGGCGCGATCCTCACCACCGGCTCGTGGGACCGGCCACCCACCCCCGAAGTCGTCGCCGACATGCACGCCTACATCCATACCCACCGCAGCGCCGCCGGACTGGCCGATCAACCGTTCGAGCTCGCGGTCGGCGGATCCAGCCCCGGCGGCGCGGCCGCAACCGACATCGTCGGCCCGCTCGCCGACGCCGGCGCCACCTGGTGGGACGAACGGTTTCCCTTCGAGCAGCTCAGCGAGTTCGACGCGGTTCGCGCCCGCATCGAGCAAGGACCTCCGCTGCTGGGCTGAACCGATGTACACGACAACGAGGAAGCCCCTCACCCGCATTCTCTGCGCGGTGAGGGGCTTCCTCGTGAAGTGGAGCTAAGGGGACTCGAACCCCTGACCCCCACACTGCCAGTGTGGTGCGCTACCAGCTGCGCCATAGCCCCGTATTCAGTTCTCTCTGCGCACTCAGTGCTTGCTCCTGCGTGCTGGAAGAAAGTTACACCATTGCCACTACGGCCAACAAATTGCCTGGTCAAAGCCATCCGGACCGAGCGCGGCGGGCACCGACATCACCGGCGCCCGCCGCCTCGAAGCCGGTCTCAGTTCAGTTCGGCGACCCAGTTCGGATTGCCGAGGGCATCGATGATGCTGCCGTTCACGATCACCGTGGGCGTCCCGGCCGCGCCGCTGGCCGCCAGGGCCTCGCGACCCTTCTGTGCCGCCGCGGCTGCCTCGTTCACCTTGGCGCCGTCCGAGATGCACGCCACCGCGGCGTCGTTTGCGCCCGAGTCCGTGGCGATCTGGGCGAGTTCGGCGTTGGAGTGATCCGAGGACCCGTTCTCCGCCGGCTGGTTCTCGGGCGAGAACAGCGCCGCGTGGAACTTGGAGTACGCGATCGCGTCGCCGCTCTCCGCCACGCACATCGACGCGGCCACCGCGCGGGTCGAGTAGTCACCGCTGGCCGAGAGCCGGTTGAGGAAGTCGAGGATGTGGTACTGCACCGCGACCTTGCCCTCGTCGATCTTCTGCGCGACCTCCTGGCCGTTCTTGTTCTCCAACTCGCCGCAGTACGGGCACATCGGATCCTCGAAGATGTCGATCGTGGTGGTCGCCCCCGGCTGGCCGATCCGCACGATCCCGTCCTCCACCACTGCCACCTGCACGGCCGAGTTCGACACGGCCCCATAGCCCTCGTTGCGCGGCTTGCTGCGGTTGTTCTGCCAGATGACCCCGCCGATCACCACGGCCGCGATCACCAGTACCGCCAAACCACCGAGGATGTACGTCGACCGACTCGACGTCGGCTGCAGGGAGGTGACGGGCTTGCCGTTCTTCGCATTCACAGATGCAGTCCTTCGCTCCGAGATTCAAATGTGGCTTTACTCTGCCATCCCATGCTGAGCTGGCACTGAGAGTGCGGGCCGCGACGCGGGCCCGAGCGCAAACGGGCTGCGCGGGAACACCGTCAGCCACACGGCCAGGGCGAGGAACCCGACGTCGCGGGCGATCTCGCGGGCATAGTCCCAGCCGTCGACATCCGCGGCCCCGCCGCCGCCGAAGCAGCCACAGTCGATCGAGAGCCCGCGGGCCCACACCGAGACGATCACCCCGATCAGCACCACCAACAGCACCGCCGACGCGATCGCCGCGAGCCGGACCCCCAGCCCGATCAGCAGCAGCAGGCCGAGCGCGATCTCGAGGAACGGCAGCGCGTTCGCGACCGGCCGGACCAGCGATTCCGGGAGCAACTGATAGGCGCGCACGGCGATCACCGTCCCCGCCGGATCGGCTGCCTTGAGTACCCCGGAGATCAGCCAGACGGCGGCGAGACCGAGCCGGGCGAGCAGGCTGACGATACGAATCCACACCCGGACCACGGTACCGACCGGCGTAGATTCACCGATATGAGCGAGCCGATGCCCGGCCCAGAGTCGATCGAGAACGCGCTCCCCCACGAGTTCGATCACACTCACTCGGACGTGTCGGGTGGCTGGCTCCGGGCGGCGACGTTCGGGGCGATGGACGGCCTGGTCACCAACACCTCTCTGATCGCGGGAGTCGGCGGCGCGGGCGTGGCGGCGCACACCGTGATCCTCAGCGGCGTCGCCGGTCTCGTCGCCGGCGCCTTCTCCATGGCGCTAGGCGAGTTCGCCTCGGTCTCCACGGCGAACGAGCAGATCGAGGCGGAGGTGAAGGTCGAGACGCGCGCGCAGGCCCGCTACCCCGAGGCCGAGCAGGCCGAACTGGTCGGGACGTTCACCGCGATGGGGATGAGCGAGGCGACCGCGGAGGCCGCGGCCGCGGAGGTGCACAACGACTCCGCACGCGCGGTCAACATCCACCTCACCCACGAGCTCGGCGTCAACCCGAGCGAGAAGCCCTCGCCGCTGGTGGCCGCCGGTTCCTCGTTCCTGATGTTCTGCATCGGCGCGGTCATCCCGCTGATCCCGTACCTGCTCGGCTACGAGTCGCTCGTCGCCGGGCTGACCGTCGGCGGGATCGGCCTACTTGTCGTCGGCGCACTCGCGGCGAGCTTCACCGCGAAGTCGAAGGTCCGCGGGGCCATCCGGCAACTCGCCTTCGGTGCGATCGCGGTCGCGGCCACCTACCTGGTCGGCGCGCTGATCGGGGTCGGCATCCCCGGTTGACGCCTGCGCGATCGTCCGCGGCGCGACCACCCAGAACGCGATCGGGAGCAGCATCAACCCGCCCGTGACCGCGAATGCCGCGCCGTAGGACAGGTACTGGGCCAGCAGGCCGGCCACAAGTGGCCCGGCCACCACCCCGACGTCCGAGGCCATCTGGAAGGTGGCCAGCACCGGGCCGCCCCGCGCCCTGGAGCCGATCACGTCGGCGACCGCGGCCTGCTGGGCCGGATTCATCAGCCCGGACCCCACCCCCGCGACCAGTGACAGCGCAAGGAACACCAGCAGGTTCTCGCTGTACCCGAGAAACATCGTCGCCGCCCCGGCGACCGCGAGCCCGGCCAGCACGAAGGGCCGCCTGCCGCGCAGGTCCGACAAGCGCCCCGCCGGGATCTGCACGAGCGCATTGCCGATCGCGTACACGGTCAGTGCCACGCCCGCCAGCGCGGTGCCCTCGTCCAGCGCCTCGACCACGAACAGCGGCACCATCGCGACCCGGACGCCGAACGACACCCAGCCGTTGGCGAAGTTCGACACCAGCGCCGCCCGGTACGTCGCCGAGGCCAACGCCTCGCGCAGGCTCATCGTGACGACGGAACCACCCGAATCCGGTGAGGCGAGCACGGATCCCCGCAGGCTCAGGTACACCACCGCGGCCGCGATCAGGAGCGCCACCGCATAGATCAGGAACGGAGCGCGCAACCCGAAGCCCGCCAGCGCACCGCCGACCAGCGGGCCGCCGATGGTGCCGAACAGGAACGACGTCGCATACAGGCCCGACACCCGACCGCGGATGCCCGGCGGCGTGATCCGGATCAGGAGACCGAGCGCGGACACGGTGAACATGGTCGACCCGACACCGCCGATCGCCCGGAACAGCAGCAGCTGCCAGTAGTCCTGTGCGAACGCCACGGCGCCGGACGAGCCGGCGACGATCAGCAGCCCGGTGAGATACGTCGGGCGCTCCCCCAGCCGCTGCACGAAGGCGCCGCTGAGCGGCGCGAACAGCAGCCGCATCAGGGCGAAGACACTGATGACGGCGGTCGCGGCGGTGACCCCGACGTCGAAGCTGCGGGCGAACTGGGGCAGCGCCGGAGCGACGATGCCGAACCCGAGGGCGATGACGAAACTGGCCGAGACCAGGACCCAGATCTCGCGTGGCAGCTTGGCTGCGGTGGTGTGCATGATTGCCACCGATCCTAGCCAGCGCCGAAACGCCTCAGACGCCTGCTCCCAACGCCCGGGACACCAGCTCCCGGGCCTCGCCCTGCACCTGCGCGAGATGCGCCGCGCCGCTGAACGATTCGGCGTAGATCTTGTACTTGTCCTCGGTTCCGGACGGCCGCGCCGCGAACCAGGCGTTCTCGGTGCACACCTTGAGACCCCCGAGCGCCGCCCCGTTGCCGGGCGCCGCGGTCAGCGTGGCGGTGATCGGCTCGCCCGCCAGCTCGGTCGCGGTGACCTGATCCGAGGACAGCGCGGCCAGCGCGGCCTTCTGCTCACGGGTGGCGGGGGCGTCGACGCGTGCGTACTCGGGGCTGCCGTACCGCTGCGCGAGTTCGGCGTACCGGGCCGCGGGCGAGTGCCCGGTGACGGCGGCGATCTCGGAGGCCAGCAGCGCCATGATGATGCCGTCCTTGTCGGTCGTCCACACCCGGCCGTCGGTGCGCAGGAACGACGCGCCCGCGCTCTCCTCGCCGCCGAAACCCAGGTCCCCCGTCAGCAGCCCGGGCACGAACCACTTGAACCCGACCGGCACCTCCACCAGCTCCCGGCCGAGACCCGCGACCACCCGATCGATCATCGACGAGCTCACCAGGGTCTTGCCGACCTTGGTGCCAGGCGCCCAGCCGGGCCGATTCGCGTACAGGTAGTCGATGGCCACGGCGAGATAGTGATTCGGGTTCATCAGGCCGCCATCGGGGGTGACGATGCCGTGCCGGTCCGCGTCCGCGTCGTTGCCGGTGGAGATGTCGAAGCGGTCCCGCGCACCGATGAGGGAGGCCATCGCGTCCGGGGAGGAACAGTCCATCCGGATCTTGCCGTCGGTGTCGAGGGTCATGAACCGCCATGTCGCGTCGACCAAGGGGTTCACCACCGTCAGGTCGAGGCGATGACGCTCGGCGATCGCGCCCCAGTAGTCGACGCTGGCACCGCCGAGCGGGTCGGCCCCGATCCGGATGCCCGCGTCCCGGACGGCGTCGAGATTCACCACGGTGGGCAGGTCGTCGACGTACGTGCCGAGGAAGTCGTAGGGCCGGGCCGCATCCCGCAGCGCGGAGGCCAGCGGGACCCGCTTCACCCCTGCCAGACCGGCCGCGATCAGCTCGTTCGCACGTGTCTCGATCGCCGAGGTGGCCGCGGTGTCGGCCGGACCGCCGTGGGGTGGGTTGTACTTGAAGCCGCCGTCGCGCGGCGGGTTGTGCGACGGCGTGACCACGATGCCGTCCGCCCTGGCTGCGGGTCCCGAGGCGTTGTGCCGCAGGATCGCATGACTGACCGCGGGGGTCGGCGTGTAACGGCCACCGGAATCGATCAGCACCGCAATGTCATTGGCGGCGAGCACCTCGAGCGCGCTGGTCCAGGCGGGCTCGGAGAGGGCGTGGGTGTCGCGGCCGAGGAACAGCGGTCCGGTGATCGACTGGCTTGCCCGGTACTCGGCGATGGCCTGGGTGGTGGCGAGGATGTGCGCCTCGTTGAAGGCGCCGTCCAGGCTGGATCCACGGTGCCCGGAGGTACCGAACGTCACCCGCTCGTCCGGGTTCTCCGGGTCGGGGATGCGGCTGTAGTAGGCCGTCACCAGCTGGGCGAGGTCCTCGAGATCCTGCGGCTGAGCCGGCGTGCCTGCTCGATCGTGCGCCACGGCGCGCCTCCTCGGTCGGGGATTGTGATCCTGCCGGACCATTCGATCACGCCGAACGTCTGACCAATCGGAGTGTCAGCAATGGCAGGAGCGCGAGCGTCGCGAACACGGCAGCCCCGGACACGGCGACGGCGAGCAACCGGACCACGCTCAGATCACCCAGGTACCCGACCTCCTCACTCGCGACTCCGATGGCGGGAAAGCACAGAAACACGGCGCCGGCCGCGAGCAACCACCACGACCGCCGTGCGCCGGTGGTGGCGACGAGCAGGGCGCCGGGAATCATGGCCGCGACGTACAGCGCGACGATCCCGGCGGTCCCGCTCCACGAGAAGCCGGCGGACCCGCCTGCGGCGAGGGTCGTCAATCGCATCAACAGTCTCGACATGATCCCGACCAGCACTCCGGCGGCGACCGCGGAGCCCACGCCGACGACGAACCTGCGGGCCATCGGCGGCCTGATGTCGGTCTGCGAGTGCGGCACCGCGTCATTCGATCACGCGAACAGCGCGTGTGCCCCCGCGAATCCGAGGGCCGCCGCCGCGATTCCCGCCGCCACGCTCACCACGACATTGCCGAGCGCGTACAGCCGCACCCCGTCCTCGACGAGCCGGACCGTCTCGTAGCCGAAGGTGCTGTAGGTCGTCAGCGCCCCGCAGAATCCGGTGCCCACCAGCGCCATCACCTGACCACCGTGACCGACCGAGGCACCGACCAAGCCGCCGAGGATCAGCGATCCGAGCACGTTCACCGTCAGGGTTCCCCAGGGGAACTCGCTGTCGATGCGGGAGCCGACCGCGCGGTCGAGCAGGAATCGTGCCGGTGCGCCGACTATGCCGCCGAGGACCACCAGGACCACCGTCACGGCCGGCCCTCGGTGAAGTGCACCCGCTCGACGTCTTCCAGCGTCACGGTCGCCTCGGTGAGCAGTTCGGCGATGCCGTCGAGGAACGCACGGATCCGTTCCTCGCTGTCCACCGCGATCACCAGCAGGGGCAGCCCGTCGGCTAGGTCGAGGAGCCTGGTGGTGTGGATGTGCGCGGACGCGCCGAAACCCTCGACGCCCCGCCACACACTCGCCCCACCCAGCCCGGCGGCGCGGGCGCGCTTGACGATCTCCTGGTACTTCGGTTTGTGATGCCAGAGGTCGTCCTGGCCCAGAATGATCGAGAGCCGCAGCTCCGTCCGCGAATAGGACATGTCAATCCCCTTTCCTGGCGACTGCACCGGTGACGAGCCGTGTGCCCCACACCCCCGCCAGCACCGCGCCGAGCGCCGCGACCACCGTGCCGAAGAGATACGCGAACCCGACCGGGTAGCTGCCGGACGCGAGCAGCCCCCGCACCTCGACCGCATAGGTGGAGAAGGTGGTGAAGCCACCGAGGACCCCGACCCCGAGGAACGGCCGGAGCAACCGGTGCGCGGTCCAGACCTCGGTGATGAGCACCATGAGAATGCCGATCAGCAGACAGCCGATCACGTTGGTGATCAGCGTCGCCCACGGGAACTCCCTGGTGGGCACCGCGTGCGCGATGCCGTATCTCGCGAGCGCGCCGAGCCCCCCGCCCAGCGCGACGACTGCGAGCAACGATCCCTCACCGCGCATCTGAATCATCTACTCCGACAGCCTGAATCGCACCGCGGCGATCACGTCCTCGAGAGCCTCGGTGAGGACGGTCAGCCGCTCCCCCGGCCCGGGCGCGGACAACAACCGCAGCCGGTCCACGGCGACAAGCGGGAGAGTCGCCGCGAGGGCATAGATGCGCTCGCCCAGCTCGCCCGGCAACTCGTCGAGCCTCGGGAACCCTGGCACCGGGATGCCACGCAACGCCGCGGACCTGCTCAGCAGCCCACCGAGTTCGTCCACCAGCGCGCCTACCTCGTCGACCGCCTCCGTCCGGTGGTCCCCACCCTCGTCGGGCCACGGATCCACCTCTGCCCGCGGGTAGGGGTCGTCCGGCAACCAGCGGCGCACCCGGATCCGGCTCTCGCCGACGCATCCGAGCAGCAGTCGCCCTCCCGGCACCTGCTCACAATCGACGATCCGCGCCACGGTTCCGACGTCGGTGCGTTCGTCGCCGCCGCCCACCTCGTGGCCGCGGGTGATGAGCACCACGCCGAATCGCGGCGGCTCGGGTGACGAGGTCAGCTGGGCGACCATCTCGAGATAGCGCGGCTCGAACACCTGCAGCGGCAGTAGTTCACCGGGCAACAACACGGCACCGAGCGGGAACATCGGCAGAGCATCCACGGTCACAGCATGCCCTCGATCCGGGTGTCGCGGCGATATCCGCGAAAGACCACGCCGGTTTTCGCTAGTGTGAGCTGCGTCATGGTGCGGGGGTGCTTGACGGACGGCGGTGAGCCAATGTTGCGGAGTGGATCACTCGGGCACGAGGCCGCGCACTGGGGGGCGAGTTCGGTGTCCCCCATCCTCCTTCGGAGGATTCGATGAGAATCGCACTCAGGGATTCCGCCACTGCCCTCCTCGCGGCACTGGCACTGGCGCTCTCGCCGGCGATCGCGACGCCTCCGCCTGCCGCCCTGGCCCAGGCGTTGATGCCCGCGCCCGACCCCGACCCGTTCTACTGGCCGACACCGGATCTGGGCGCCCGCGCGAACGGTGATGTCCTGCGCAGCAGGCCCGTGGACGTCTCGCGGTTCGGCAACGCGGACGGCTGGCAGATCGCCTACCGCTCCACCAACTCGTCGGGCCACCCCATCGCCGCGGTGACCACCGTGCTGGTCCCCCGCGGCGGGGTGAACAGGCCGCTCGTGTCCTACCAGACGATCATCAACTCCCTCGGTACCCGGTGCGGGCCCTCGCACACCCTGTTCAGCGGGCAGCTCCAGGAAGCCCCGCTGATCAACCTGATGCTGCTGCGGGGCTGGGCGGTCGCGCTCCCCGACCACCTCGGGCCCACCAGCGCCTACGGCGCCGCTCGGCTCGGCGGCCAGATCGTCCTCGACGGCATCCGGGCCGCGCAACGCCTGCCGGAGGCCCGGCTCTGGCGGAGCCCCGTCGGCGTGGCCGGCTACTCGGGCGGCGGCATGACCAGCGGCTGGGCGGGCGTGCTGGCGCCGACCTATGCCCCGGAACTCAACATCGTCGGCATTGCGCAGGGCGGCGTCCCGGCCAACCTCAGCGAGCTGGCGAACGGCCTCGGTACCGCGCCGCATCCGCTGTTCGGTCTCGGCTTCGCCGCCACCCTGGGTCTCGAGCGCGAGTACCCGTCGTCCATCCCGCTGGCCAGCGGCCTCACCGCCGCGGGGCTGGCGCTGCGCGATCGGATCACGAACGCCTGCTCGCAGGAGATCATCGACGCGGGGGCGAACCACAGCGCCGCCGAGGTGTCGGCTGATCCCGCCCAGATCCATGCGCCCGCGGTCCGGGCGATCTTCGACGACAACAGCCTGATGATGTACCGCGGGGTCCCGCGGGCGCCGATGTACGCCTGGCACGGCAGGGCGGATCAGCTGGCGCCGCTCGATTCGGCGGCCGCCACCGTCCGCAACTACTGTGCGGCCGGACTCCCGGTGCAGTTCAACGTGCTTCCCGGCGATCACGGTCCGGCCAGCATCGAGGGCCTGCCCGGCGCCTTGGGGTGGCTCGACGGCCGGTTCGCCGGTCAGCCCGCGCCGAGCAACTGCTGACGGGTGAGCGGATTCGTGGGTCCCCCCGTTCCTCCTCCCGCGCTGATAGCGTTCGCGAGGTGCATCTCGGGGGAATGATGTCGGTGATCGTGTCCAGTCTCATCGCGGTCGGTGCCTGCGCCCACGCCCACGCCACCCCTCCCGCCGCCGTTCCCGGATCGATCGTGAGTTCCTCCGCACTGTCGGGCGACGGCCTGATCGACGGTGCGGCCGAGGGATACCTGTTGACCTACAACACAACCGGGCAGGACGGCAGGCCCGCGCTCAGCACCGGGCAGGTCTTCCTCCCGCGGGGCAATGCCCCCGCCGGCGGCTGGCCGGTCGTGTCCTGGTCGCACGGCACGACCGGGGTCGGCGACCAGTGCGCGCCGAGCGTCACCGGGAGCCTCACCACGACGCAACCCCTTGTCGACTACCTCCGCCGGGGCTACGCGGTCGTCGCGACCGACTACATCGGCCTCGGCTCACCCGGCATCCATCAGTACCTGGCCGGCCGTGCCGAGGGCCATGCCGCGATCGACATCGTTCGCGCCGGACGCAGCCTCCTCCCCGACCTCTCTCCCTCCTGGGTGTCGATCGGGCACTCCCAGGGCGGGCAGGCCGCCCTCTTCGCCGGGCGGATGGCCGGCGAGTACGCCCCGGAGCTCGACTTCCGCGGAACCCTCTCCTACGCACCCGAATCCAATGTGGAGAACCTGGTGATCGGAGCGGGCCCCTACGTCCCCTCGCTCGACTTCCTCGACGGGGCGAGCACCTATCTCGTGTACATCCTCGCGGGCCTGAACGCCGCCCGACCGGATCTCCGGATTCCCGACCACCTCACCGACTTCGGGGTCAGGGCGGTGGCCTCGGCGGAGCTCGGATGTGGCGACGACCTCGACATGCTGAAGGGGACGGCGATGGGGGCCCTGTTCGCCGAACCGCTGCTCGATCCGGCCGTGGTCGCCGCCCTCCAGGACTACATGGCCGTCCCCACCACCGGCTGGGATCGACCGGTCATGATCGTGCACGGATCCGACGACGTGACGGTTCCCCTCCCCCTCAGCGTCGCCCTGCACCTGCAGCTCGCCGCGGGTGGGGCCGACGCCCAGTTGAAGGTCTATCCCGGCACGGACCACCGGAGCGTGCTGCCCGCCTCGGACGGCGACGCGACCCGCTTCCTCACCGCGCTGCTCCCGCCGCCGCGCTGACCCGGGCCGAACGACGATGGCCCCGGACCGTGTGGTCCGGGGCCATCGTCTTGTGGAGCTGCCGGGAATCGAACCCGGGTCCTCCGCCGAATCGCCAGGGCTTCTCCGTGTGCAGTTCGCTATGCCTCTACTTGGATCTCCCGGTCTCGCGAACAAGCCGTGATGACGATCCCAGTCACTGTTTGATGTCCCATCCGACTCCGTGACCGAGCCGGTAGGTAAAGCCCTCTAGCTGATGCCAGTACCCGACCCGAGGGCGAGATCGGACTGACAGACACGCTTCGCTACTTAGGCAGCGAGAGCGTAGTCGCGCTGATTGGAATCGGCGCTTATATGTTTGCAGCGACGCTTACGGTGGTCTCTTGCCTGCACCGACACGCTTCCCCTAACTCAACGCACAGAGTCGAAACCGTTCAGCCCCGTACGTACCCAGCACCGTGCTGGGACCACATACTGTAACGCTCCGGCGCCGCGAAATCATCCCGATTAATTCTCCGGCGTTTCATCTGGACGATTGTCCAAAATGATCTACCCTTCTGGGGCAAATCAGTGAGCGGATTGATTGGGGAAGTCGAAGCCACATGTCACAGCAACCAGGGCGTTCACGCCGACGTTGGGTTAACGCACTGGCCGCCACGCTGGCACTGGTCCTGGCAGGCGGTGGCATCGCGGCATCGCAGTCCTCACCCGCGCCGACCGGCCCCGGCGACGACCCGGTCTTCGGACTCGCCAACGGCTGCTACGCCCTCAAATCGGAACAGAGCGGCAAGTTCGTCCGACGCGCCGACGGCGGCTATCGCGCCGACGCCGACGCGCTGAGCGGCGCGGAGGCGTTCCGCACCCACGCGGCACAACTGGGCCGGTTCATGTTCTACGGCAAGGGCGGCGACATGCTCGCCCACGACGACAAGCGGGCGGTGGTCTCCACCCGCGACGCGCTGCCGACCACCGATTGGACCCTGACCTACACCGCGGGCAGTTACTCGATCACCGCGACCGCCAACGGCAGTCAGCTCACCGCCGCGAACGGCGGGATGGGGCTCACCGACCCCGGCACCGATCCCGCGGGCGGACGATTCGTCCTCGCCCCGGCCGAGGGCTGCGCGACCTTCCCCGACTCCGAGGTGAACGCCACCGGCACGCCGCTCTCCGGCACCGGACCGAACGGTGAGGTGCGTGGCTTCATCGACGCACACGTCCACCTCGACGCCAACCTGTTCATCGGCGGCCAGGTGCACTGCGGCACCCCCTTCGACCCGCAGGGCATCACGGTCGCACTGAAGGACTGCGCCGACCACGGCACCGACGGGATGCCGGCACTGCTGGAGAACATCCTCTCGCACGGCAGCCCGGTCGCGGAGCACGACACCGTCGGCTGGCCGACCTTCGAGGACTGGCCGGACGCCGACTCGCTGACCCACGAGCAGACCTACTACCGGTGGGTGGAGCGGGCCTGGCGTGGCGGCCTGCGGATCTTCACCAACCTGCTGGTGAACAACAAGGTGCTGTGCGACATCTACCCGCTCAAGAACCGCTCCTGCAACGACATGGACACCATTCGGGCGCAGGCCGAGCAGGTCCGGCAGATGCAGGACTACATCGACGCCCAGTACGGCGGCCCCGGCCGCGGCTGGTTCCGGATCGTCAGGTCTCCCGACGAGGTCCGCAAGGTCGCGAGCGAGGGCAAGCTCGCGGTGACGATCGGCATCGAGACCTCGGAACCGTTCGGGTGCTCGCAGCGCAACGACGTGCCCCAGTGCACCGAGGCGGACGTCGACCGCGGCCTGGACGAGGTCTACGCGATGGGCGTGCGCCAGATGATCGTCACGCACAAGTTCGACAACGCCTTCGGCGGCGTCCGCTTCGACGGCGGCATCCAGGGCATCGCCGTCAACGCGGGCAACTTCCTCAGCACCGGCAAGTTCTGGGAGGCCGAACCGTGCACCGGCCCGGTGCACGACAACCCGCTGCTGTCCGTCGGTGACGGACCGGCCGAGGTGCTGTCCGCACTGCCGCCCGGCGTCACCACGCCCGTCTACCCGTCCGGCCCCCTCTGCAACACCCGCGGGCTGACGAAGCTGGGCGAGCACATGGTCCGCGGCATGATGGACCGCGGCATGATCGTCGACCTCGACCACATGAGCGTCAAGACCGCCGAGGACACCCTGCGGATCCTCGAGGAGGCCGAGTACTCCGGCGTGGTCTCGAGCCACAGTTGGACCGACCCGCTGAACTACAAGCGGATCTACGCGCTCGGTGGCTTCGTCGCCGCATACGCCTCCGGACTCAACACCGACCCGCGCAAGGAGAACTTCGTCACCGCCTGGCGCAAGGCCCGCGCGGATCGCAGCGAGGACTACTACTACGGCTTCGGCTACGGCGCGGACACCAACGGCTTCGGCCCGCAGGCGCGGCCGCGTGAGGACGCCGACACCAATCCACTGCAGTATCCGTACAAGACCTTCGACGGCGGCACCACGATGGATCGCCAGCGCACCGGCGAACGGGTCTTCGACGTCAACAAGGACGGCGTCGCGCAGTACGGCCTGATCCCCGACTGGATCGCGGACATGCGGATCGCCGCCGGGAAAGACGGCGACCGGATCATCGAGGACATGAGCCGGGGCGCCGAGGCCTACCTGCAGATGTGGGAGCGCGTCGCGAAGTAGGTTGTTGCACTCTCGATAGGTCATTCCTCCGGCCGCGACGGGCCGACCCGCCTAGAATCGGGTCAGCCCGTCGCTGCGGGAGGAGACATCGATGGCCGACCGGATGACGGTTCGCGCGGGCAACGCCCCACCCGCCTCGCGTCCCGAGCAGCTGCGCAACGTGGTGCTGATCGGGTGCAGCGGCGCGGGCAAGACCACGCTCGCCGAGTCGCTCGCGCTGGCGGCCGAGGCCATCGGCCGGGCCGGCCGGATCCCCGACGGCAACACGGTCTCCGACTACGAGGAGATCGAGCACCACCAACAGCGATCGGTTCAGCTCGCGGTCCTGCCGCTGGAATGGAACGGCTGCAAGGTCAACCTCCTCGACCCGCCCGGCCACCCCGATTTCGGCGCCGAGCTGCGGGCCGGGCTGCACGCCGCCGATGCCGCCGTCTTCGTGGTCTCGGCCACCGACCCGGTGACCACACCCACCCGGGCGCTGTGGCGCGAATGCGCGGAGGCGGGGATACCCCGGGCCATCGTGGTCGCGAAACTCGACGTGGCACGCAGCGGCTTCGATGACATCCTCACCGCGTGCCACGACGCCTTCGGTCTCGGCACCGACACCCTCCGCCCGGTCTACCTCCCGGTGTTCGACGACGGTCGACCGTGCGGGTCCCTCGGCCTGCTCACCGGTCGCAGCTACGGCGCGCCCGGTGCCTGCCCCGATGCCGAGGCCGCGCGCGAGAGCCTGGTCGAGGCCATCTCCGGTCAGGACGACACCCTCATGGAGCGCTACCTCGCGGGTGAACCGCTCGACGAGGAGGCACTGACCGCAGGCCTGCGCCGCGAGATCGTCGACTGCACCCTGCACCCCGCGCTCGCCGTCACCGACGAGGGGGTCGGCGCGGCCGAACTGCTCGACCTCATCACCGGCGCCTTCCCGGACCCCACCCACCGCCGCGGACCCGCACCCGCGGCCGACCCGGCCGCGCCGCTCGCGGCCCAGGTCATCCGCATCACCGGCGACGCCTATGTCGGGCGCATCAGCCTCGTCCGCGTGTTCGCCGGGACGCTGCTCCCCGACACCCACGTCCACCTCACGAGTGCGGAAGCCGCGGCGGGAGAGTCCACCGACGAGAAGGTCACCACCCTCACCGGCCCCTTCGGCAAGCTGCAGCGACCGGTACCCGAGGCGATCGCGGGTGACATCGTCTGCATCCCGAAGCTGACCGCGCACATCGGCGACACCATCGGCGACACCGACCACCCGGCCCCGCTGGACACCTGGACCCTGCCCGTACCGCTGCTGCCGATCGGTGTCGAGGCACACAGCAAGTCCGACGAGGACAAGCTCTCGCAGGCGCTGACCCGGCTCACCGCCGAGGACCCCGCCCTCCGGCTGGAACAGAATCCGGACACCCACCAGCTCGTGCTCTGGTGCACCGGCGACGCGCACGCCGAAGTCGCGCTGGACAGGCTGCGCAACCGTCACGGCGTCCACGTCGACACCGTGCCGTACCAGGTCGCGTTGCGGGAGACATTCGGCGGCAACGCATCCGGGCACGGGCGTCTGGTCAAGCAGTCGGGCGGCCACGGCCAGTACGCGATCTGCGACCTCGAGGTCGAACCGCTGCCGACCGGCTCCGGGTTCGAGTTCCGCGAACACGTGGTGGGCGGCGCGGTCCCGAAGGGATTCATCCCGTCCGTCGAGAAGGGCGTGCGCGCCCAACTGGAGAAGGGCGTCGCGACCGGGCATCCGCTGGTGGACGTCCGGGTCACCCTGGTCGACGGGAAGGCGCATTCGGTGGACTCGTCAGACGCCGCCTTCCAGACCGCGGCGAGTCTCGCGCTGCGCGACGCGGCGGGGCACACCTCGATCCGGCTGCTCGAACCGGTCGCCGCCGTGGCCGTGACGCTCCCGGACGACTATCTCGGTGCCGTTCTCAGTGACCTTTCCGCCCGGCGCGGCCGGGTCCTCGGGACCGAGACGAAGGGACCCGGGCTGTCGTTGCTGCGCGCGGAGGTGCCCGAGATCGAACTCGCCCGCTACCCGGTCGAGCTCAACTCACTCGTCCACGGCAACGCCGAGTTCTCCCGCTGCCACCTGCGGTACGAGCTGATGCCCGACGCGCTGGCCGCCCAGGTCGCGCGCTAGCGGCTCATCCCCTTCACCCGACGACCGAGCTCCCGGGTGACCTCTCGTTCGGCCGTCCGCCGCGCGATGTCCTGACGCTTGTCGTAGTCCTGCTTGCCCTTGGCGAGGGCGAGCTCCACCTTGACCTTGCCGTCGGAGAAGTACATCGACAGCGGGACCAGCGTCTGGTTACCCTCCCTGGTCTTGCCGACGAGGTGCTCGATCTCGCGCTTGTGCAGCAGCAGCTTCCTGGTTCGCCGCGGCGAGTGGTTGGTCCAGCTGCCCTGGGTGTACTCGGGGATGTGCAGCCCGCGCAGCCACACCTCGCCGTCGTCGACGGTGGCGAACGCGTCGACGAGCGACGCCTTGCCCTCGCGCAGGCTCTTCACCTCGGTGCCGACCAACGCGATGCCCGCCTCGTAGACATCGATGATCGAATAGTTGTGCCGCGCCTTGCGATTGCTCGCGATGACCTTGCGGCCCTTTTCCTTCACGTTCGGGCCCCTTCAGTCCGCAAGTGATCGAGTTCTACCCCCAGGATAGGCCCGGGGCGCAACCGATTACTCGCGGACATAGAGCCGCAGCGTGATGTAGGCGGTGAACGCGGCCATGCCGACGCCGACGAGCACCAGGAACGGCGACACCAGCAGCACATCGCTGTTCGAGATCCGGGCGACGATGTTCGCGTCGTAGACGTCGGTCAGCACGTCGTCGATGAACAGGTTCTTCGCGGTGAACAATCCCGCGATCGCCAGCGCCGCACCGATCAGCGCCGCGACGACGGCCTCGAGCAGGAACGGCAACTGGGTGTACCAGCGGGTCGCGCCCACGAGCCGCATGATCCCGACCTCGGTGCGCCGGGTGTACGCGGCGATCTGCACCATGTTCGCGATCAGCAGGATCGACGCGATCGCCTGAACGATGGCAATCGCGAAGGCCGCGTTACGGATTCCGTTCAGCACGCTGAACAGCCGCTCGACCAGATCGCGCTGGTTGAGCACGCTCTGCACGCCTGGCCGGGTCCCGAACGAGTCGTTGATGACCCCGAACCGCTCGGGGTCGCTGAGCTTGATCTTGAAGGAGGCGGGCAACGAGTCCTCGCTCACCATCGAGGCCAGCTCGGGCTGGTCCTTGAACACCCGTTCCTTGGCGTCGGCCACCGCGTCCGCCCGATTGAGGTACTGCACGGACACCACCGACGGGGTGCTCTCGAGATCGCTTCGCAGCCCCGCGCAGATGTCCTGGGCGCAGTCGGGATCGGAGATCGACACGTCGTCGGTGAGGAAGATCTGCACCTCGACTCGATCGAGGAAGATCTGCTGCGTCTTCCCCGCCATCTGGACGACGAGCAGGCCGCCACCGAACAGGGCGAGCGAGATCGCGGTCGTCAGGATCATCGCGATGGTCATGGTGATGTTGCGGCGCAGGCCGGTGAAAACCTCGCTGAAGATGAAGCTGGCGCGCATCGGAAAGTCTTGTCCTTCGTGTGTCGGGGTGGGCCGGCGAGGGGTGTGGGTACCTAACGCCCCACGCCGTAGACACCGCGGGCCTCGTCGCGCACCACGCGTCCGAGGTCGAGTTCGACCACCCTGCGCCGCATCGAGTCGACGATGTGGTGGTCGTGGGTGGCCATCAGCACGGTGGTTCCGGTGCGGTTGATCCGTTCGAGCAGCAGCATGATGTCGCCGGTGGTCTCCGGATCGAGGTTTCCGGTGGGCTCGTCGGCGAGCAACACCAACGGCCGGTTGACGAAGGCCCGCGCGATGGCGACGCGCTGCTGCTCACCGCCGGAGAGTTCGGTGGGCAGCCGGTCCGCCTTTCCGGACAGTCCGACGAGTTCCAGCACCTCGGGGACGGTGCGGTCGATCACGCTGCGTGGCTTACCGATCACCTCGAGCGCAAAGGCCACGTTTTCGGTCACCGTCTTCTGCTGCAGCAGCCGGAAGTCCTGGAACACGCATCCGATGCTCTGCCGCAGCTTCGGCACCCGGCGCGCGGACAACCGGTTCACGTGGAAATCGCCGACCCTGATGTCGCCCGAGGTGGGGGTGTCCTCCTTGAGCAACAGCCGCATGAAGGTGGACTTCCCGGACCCGGACGGGCCGATCAGGAAGACGAACTCGCCCTTGTCCACCGACACACTCACCTTGTCCAGTGCTGGCCTCGACGAGGTCTTGTAGGACTTGGACACATTCTCCACGCTGATCACGGGGAGCCAGTTTAGCCGTTATCTGACGGTGACCTTGGGTTTCGGTGGACCTGCAGGTCCAGGCGCTACGGGCTGGGTGTGGGCGGTGCGGTCGAGGCCTCCGGGGTGGCCGTCACGACCCCCGGCGGCAGCTCCATCCCGGGCGGGACGGTGACCCACGGAGGCAGCACGATGGCGGGCTGCGGAGTCGTGGTGACCGCTTCGGGGGCCGTGGTCGACGGCGGGGCGATGCTGGTGGTCTGCGGGGCAGACGTCGCCGGCTCCTGGCGCGCGGGGGCGGGCGACCGGGGGGCCGACGGCGCCGGCGCCGTGGGTCCGGTGCCGCCGGACTCGGGCGGATCCGGATTGAGGTACCCGTACAGCATCGCCGTGGCGACGAACGCCACGCAGAGGGCCACCGTGGACGTCCTGACCCGGCCGAACAGCTTCTTCGGCAGCGACCAGTGCCGCTCGTGCGTGGTCGCCGGTTCCTTCTTCTTCGCGCGTTCGGCGGTCATCCGTTGTCCCCGATCTGGTCGGCCGCCAGTTCCGGGCCGACGAAGATGCCCTCGCGGCGCAGCGCCGCCGCGACCCGCACCCGCAGCTCGCGTCCCACCTGGAACTGCTTGCCGGGCAGGGTGCGCGCGACCATCCGGATGTTGACGGTGTCCAGCTCGAGGCTCTCCACGCCCATCACCGACGGCTCGTCCAGGAGCAGCGGCTCGAGGTCGAGGTCCGCGAACGCCTCGCGGCCGACGGTCCGCAGCACGTCGTTGACGTGGTTGATGTCCGCGGTGGCCGGGATGGGCACGTCGACCACGGCCCGCGCCCAGTCCTTGGACAGGTTGACGGCCTTGACGATCTGCCCGTTGGGCACGGTGATCACCTCGCCGTCGGAGGACCGCAGGCGGGTCACCCGCAGGGTCACGTCCTCGACCGTCCCATAGGCGTCCTCCGAGGACCCGGTGATCGCGATCCGCGCGACGTCACCGAAGCCGTACTGCCGCTCGGCGATGATGAAGAAGCCGGCCAGGATGTCCTGCACCACCCGCTGCGCGCCGAAGCCCAGCGCCGCGCCGAGCACGGTCGCGGGCGCGACCAGGCTCGCGACGGAGAACCCGAGGCGTTGCAGCACCTCGATGGTCACCAGGGTGTAGACGATGATGATCAGCACCCAGGTGATCACCTGCGCGAGGGCGTGCCGGTGCTTGGTGGCCTCCGAACGGACCAACGCGTCGCCCTGGTGGTAGTTCAGGTCAATCCGATCGGTCACCTTGTTCCCGGCCCAGGACAGGAACCGCGCCACCAGCAGCCCACCGAGAACGTAGAGCGCGATCTCCAGACCGCTGGACGAGAGCCAGTCCTCGAACGTCGTCGACTCGGGGAACAGCTTGATCGCCGAGAACACCGGCTAGACCTGCTCCGCGCTCATTCGCCAGCGGATGCCCGACTCGAGGAAGCCGTCGATGTCGCCGTCGAGCACCGCCGACGGGTTGTTGACCTCGTATTCGGTCCGCAGGTCCTTGACCATCTGGTACGGGTGCAGCACATACGAGCGCATCTGGTTTCCCCAGGAACTGCCGCCGTCACCCTTGAGGGCGTCCATCTCGGCGCGCTCTTCCTTGCGCTTGACCTCGAGCAGCTTGGCCTGCAGCACCCGCATCGCGGACACCTTGTTCTGCAGCTGCGACTTCTCGTTCTGGCAGGTGACCACGATGCCGGTCGGGATGTGCGTCAGGCGCACCGCCGAGTCGGTGGTGTTGACGGACTGACCGCCGGGGCCGGACGAGCGGTAGACGTCGACGCGGACGTCGTTCTCGTTGATGTCGATGTGGTCGGTCGTCTCGACCACCGGCAGCACCTCGACCTCGGCGAAGGAGGTCTGCCTGCGGCCCTGGTTGTCGAACGGGCTGATCCGCACGAGGCGGTGGGTGCCCATCTCGACGGACAGGGTGCCGTAGCTGTAGGGCGCCTTGACCGCGAAGGTGGCGCTCTTGATGCCTGCCTCTTCCGCGTACGAGGTGTCGTAGACCTCGACGCCGTAGCCGTGCTTCTCGGCCCAACGGATGTACATGCGCATCAGCATCTCGGCCCAGTCGGCTGCGTCGACACCGCCTGCCCCGGACCGGATGTTGACCAGCGCGTCGCGCTCGTCGTACTCGCCGGAGAGCATGGTCTTGACCTCCATCGCCGCGATGTCCTCTCGCAGCGACGCGCGCTCGGTGTCGGCGTCGGCGACGGCGTCCGCCCCCTCGTCCTCGGCCAGCTCGTAGAGCACCGGCATGTCGTCGAGTCGGCCGCGCAGGCCCTCGACGCGGCGCAGTTCGGACTGCGCGTGCGAGAGCTGGCTGGTCACCTGCTGGGCGTGCTCCTGGTTGTTCCACAACTCCGGATCGGCCGCCTGGTGCTCGAGTTCGTCGATGCGCCGGCGCAGCTCCTCCACGTCCAGCACCCGCTCGACGGTGGTGAGGGTGGTGTTGAGCTCGGCCAGGTCTGCGGAAACATCGGGATGCACAAGAATCAAGGTTACCGGTGTCCGCGGCGGATCGCCGCCGCGGTCGCCCTCAGGAGGACGCGTCGGGCCAGCCCGGTGACGCGACCAAGGCCGGGTCCGGTCCATCGCCCACGCGGAACTCGGCCGTACGGATCACCGCGCCCCGCCGGAAGTCGAGTGCGTGGATCCGAACGGTGGGTCCGTCGACCTCGATCCGCAGCCCCTGATTCTGCTTCCGGTCGACGGGCTCCTCGCCGCCCCGGCCGTCCGGTCCGAACCCGATCTGTACCGCGCCGGTGTTCACCGCGGCGAACCCGTCCGGGTGCCCGCCCGGCACGGTCTTCCTGGACAGCCAGTCGTCGCGGTACAGGCTCCAGTGGGTGTGTCCGCTCAGCAGCAGCACGTTGGGGAATCCCCCGAGCAGGGCCAGTAGGTCATCGGACTCCGCGTAGTCACTGCTGTAGATCCTGGGGGCCTGGGTGAGCGGATCGGTGAACGTGCCCGACACGGTGCCCGGCAGCGCGTGATGGCTCATCACCAGGACCGGGCGCTCGCGCGGGCATTCCTCGAGGGTGTCCCGCAGCCAGTCCAGCTGGGTGCGGCCGAGGATCACGCAGTGCCCCCTCGACTCGCTGCCATCTGTGGTCCCGAGCCGGATCACCGGGACCCCACCGATCGGGTGGGCCGAGAACAACGCTGGCATCGCCGAGTACCGGAGGAACCGCGCGATCGAGACCTCGCTCGTCTCGTCGTTGTAGAACTCGTGATTGCCGATCGTGTACAGCGTCTGCGGGTGGGCGGTCCGCTCCAGCCTGCGGAACAGCTGTTCGTACTCGTCGAGGCGGCCGTTCGGGGTGAGGTCTCCGTTGACGAGCAACGCGTCCGCCGGGCCGAACGCAGCGAGCCCGTCGAGCGCGCGGTCGAGGTCCGCGAGATCGCCCTGGATGTCGGAGATCACGTCGAACCAGGCGGCCGTCGGCGGCTTCTGCCTCGTCGGGGTCGGCGTACCGGACGTCTGCGCGGTCATACCGAGGAATTGTGCCGCGGCGAGCCCGGCGGACGCGGCACCCCCGAGGAGAACGCGGCGCCGTGTCAGCATCACGATCCGATGATGGCCGTCGCGGCGAAACGGCCGCCCGACTCGGGCTGAATGCACGATGAAGTGCCGAGGAAGTCCGGCACCCGGTCGAGTACCGTCGTCGCCGTGACCGATCTCGAACTCGCACTGCGCATCGCCGATGAGGCCGACACCATCACCCGGGCACGCTTCGGCGCGCTCGACCTCAAGGTGGACGACAAGCCCGACCTCACCCCGGTCTCGGACGCGGACCTCGCGGTCGAACGTGCGGTGCGGGCGGTGCTCGCGGCGGAGCGTCCGGACGACGCGGTCCTCGGCGAGGAGTTCGGCGGTGACGCGACGTTCGAGGGCAGGCAGTGGGTGGTCGACCCGATCGACGGCACCAAGAACTTCGTCCGCGGGGTCCCGGTGTGGGCCACCCTGATCGCGCTGTTGCAGGACGGAATTCCCGTGGTCGGCGTCGTCAGCGCCCCGGCACTGACCCGACGCTGGTGGGCATCCGAGGGCGCGGGTGCGTTCGCCTCGTTCGGCGGCGGCGAGCCGACCCGGATCTCGGTGTCCGCGGTGGACCGGTTGGCGTCGGCCAGCCTGAGCTTCGCGAGCCTGAGCGGCTGGCGCGACCGCGGCATCCGCGACCAGTTCATCGCGCTGACCGACGAGGTGTGGCGGGTCCGCGGTTACGGCGACTTCTACTCGTACTGCCTGCTCGCCGAGGGCGCGCTGGAGATCGCCGCAGAGCCGGAGGTCTCGCTGTGGGACCTGGCACCGTTGGACATCCTGGTCCGCGAGGCGGGTGGACGCTTCACCGCGCTCGACGGCAGCGCGGGCCCACACGGCGGCAGCGCGGTGGCGAGCAACGGACTGCTGCACGACGCGGTGCTGGAGCGGCTGGGGCACGCGACCACCAACTAGCGGTCCTTCGGTCGGCGTTGGTTGATCGCCTGCCTCCGATTGATCGAATCAGGATCTCTCGGAGGTCGGATCCAATGAGTGACGGCCTGTTGCGTGCTCCGGCTTGTACCGTCGACAGATGCCAGCCCGCTACCACGTCACTTCCGCGCTGAACCGGGCATCAATTCTGCGATTTGGTTTGGACTGGCGCCGCATGGGCGCCGCCCCCGGCATCGCAGGCAGCCGTCGGCCGGTACAGGAAGGCTGCTTCCTCGCTGCTGACGAGTTCGAACGCGATTGGTTCGTGCGGATGAACAACACGGGTGGAGCCGTGGACGTGTGGGAGGTCCACGGTGTCGATGCCGCCGATCTGGTGCTGTCACCAGAGGGCTACCACTACTTCCCCGGCGTCATCCCAACGGGCAGTGTGCGTTTGGCGCAGCGGGACCTACCACCGGCTTCCCGCTAGCGATCCTGAGCGTCCCGCTTCACGGTCAGCAGCGAGACCACGATGAGGACGGCGCCGAGGCAGGCGAGTGCGGTTGCCGGCCAATCAACAACCAGCGTTGTGACCGACACGTCGGTTCCAACCCACTCCGTCGTGCATCGAGCCGCCGGCACCGGGAGAAGTGCACGGACCACGATCGGCGCACAGATTCCAAGGGGTGGCGAGAATGAAGGCGAAGACCAGTATCGCCGCACCAGTCAGGACACCCAGGCCTACGCGGATCCAACGCATGGGCCCATCAAACACGTCGCTTCCCCCATGGCCCGGCATCGCAAAGCCGACCTGGCTAATGCACGGTCAGTTGTGCAGCGGCCGAACCTCAAAGTTGTCGGTGGGCGCGCGTAGACTCGTACACATGTTCGATTCGGGGGGATCGCGAGGCAACGCCACAGGTGAGAAGGCCTGCGGCGACGAGCCTGCGGTTGACTTCGAGGACGGCACGGCGGCGCTGGCTGCGTTGCGGGAGTACGCGCGGGCGGAGAACATCGCCGCCGCCCGCAAGGTGTTGACAGCGGCGGCGTTTGCGCGGCGGCAGTTCGCATCCGAGGTGGATCTGTTCGGGGAGGAGTTCGCCTACCGCGCCGGTCGGTCCGCGGAGATGGAGACCGCACTCGCGTTGGGGGTGAGTGCGTTCACCGCGGAACGGTATGTCGCGGTGGGCAATGCGCTGGATCTGCGCTTGCCGCTGATACGTGCGGTGTTCGTGTCGGGGCGGGTGGACTTTCCGCGGGTGTTCGCGATCGTCGAGGCGACCGCCGAGATCAGCGACGCCACGCTCGGGCGGATGGAGGGCCATCTCGCGGATGCGGCGTTGTATTTGACTCCGAGGAAGTTGGTGGCGGAGGTGATGCGGGAGTTGATCCGCATCAACCCGGAGGAGGCGGAGGAGCTCCGGAAGCGGCGTGAGCGCCATGGTCGGCGGGTGTCGGTGACCGCGGACCTGCACGGGATGGCTCAGGTGTATGCGACGCTGACGGCGGCGGAGGGCCGGACTCTCGACAGTCTCATCCAGGAGATGGCTGGCACTGTCTGCCGGGAGGACCCGCGGACGGTCGACGCTTTGCGGGCGGATGCGTTCATGGCGTTGGTGCACGGCGAGAGCTATCTGCACTGCCAGTGCGGACGCGTCGACTGCCCCACGGCGCATTTGCCGCGGCCGGAGCGGCCGAAGCCCGAGGTGCACATCCACGTCGACCTCGACACCCTGCTCCGGTTGGCCGACAACCCCAGCCATCTCGAGGGCCACGGACCCATCGATCCGGAGCTGGCTCGGCTGCTCGCCGGCGATGCGACGTGGCAGGCGGTGATCGCCGATGCCAGGCGCATCGATGCCCAACGAAATGCGGGCAGTGGCAACGACGTACCCGACGTCGACCCCGAACCGCCCGACGTCCACTCCGAACCGCCCGACATTGAACCACCGGACGGCTCCAGCGCGGAACCACCAGAACCAGAGGGCGGCAACGGTTCAGGGGACAGCTCTGCCTCGGCCCCGCCACCCGGCGTGCCCGCCCGCTATCGCCTGCGGCGCAGACCGGCCGGGCGACTACCTGCCCGGCATGATCCGCCGCCGCCGTCGGATGCGAGCTCTCGCGGGCCGCGGGTCACCGACGTCCTCGACGCGATCGCCTCCGACCCGGCCCTGCTCGTTGGCCAGTATCCGGACGGGCACGGTGGATACGACCTGCCGCCCCGCGGCGCGCTGACCTACCGGCCCAGCAACGCCGTCCGCGCCGCCGTCTTCGACAAGTACGACACCTGCACCTTCCCCGGCTGCACCGTTAAAGCCCGCGACTGCCAGTTCGACCACATCGTCGAATATGACCCCGACAACCCGCATGCGGGCGGGTGGAGCGTCGAGAGCAACGGCGAACCCGCCTGCACCCGCCACCACCAAGCCAAGACCGACCGCCTCTTCCGCGTCGTCCGCCTCGATGGCGACATCATCGTCTGGATCGGCGAACACGGCACCATCGGGGTCACCCTGCCGCTACCGGTCGACCAGCGACCCAGCGCCCGCGCCCAGAAACCCACACCGCGACCGACCCCACCGCTACAGCGCGGCCCATCATCGCCACCACCCGAACCGCCGGACCCCGGCATCTACGAGGCGACCTGGTGGGAAACCCACATGCACCCCAACGACCAGCCACCCACCCTCGCCGAACTCGCCACCATCACCGACCCCGACCACCTCGCCCGATGCGCACAACTCCGCGCCCACCACGCCGAGCACCAAGCAATCCTGCGCGAACGCTTCCGCTACCAGCCACCGCCGTTCTAGAACACCGCGGCCGCGAGCAGCGCGAGCAGCGGCGTGATCCCCTGCACCACAGCTGCCTTCAGATAGGCACTACCCGTCGACGCCAGCACGACCGCGGCACCGACAATGCTCACGCAGCAGAAGACCACGATCGCGTGCCCGGCGGCACCGCCGATGACCAGGCCGACCACGATGCCGATCGCCAGGAAGAGGTTGTAGAAGCCCTGGTTGTACGCGAGCGGACGCGCAACGTCGGCGTCCTGCTGGCTGGTCAGCCCGAAGCGTTTCCAGACCTCCGGGCGTGTCCACCACACGCTCTCCATGGCGAAGATGACGACGTGGAGGGCAGCAGCGAGACCAGCGAACACCTGAGCGATGACCGGCATGACCAAACGATGCCACACGGTCCCCGCCCTCGCGCGCTAACACAGCGCGACCGTCGGCACAAGGTCCGATGGGAGGGCGCGCGGCTCCGGAACACCGGCCTCCGGGAGGGCGGCACGCGGTCGTCGGCCCCGAAGACTGAATCGCATGAACGTCGTCTCCCGGCGCGCCTTCCTGATGGGGCTCGCCGCCACCCCGATCGCACTGTCCGCCGGATGCGCCGCCGTGCAATCGAACCCCGGGCAATCGAACCCAGCGCAACCGAGCCCGGTGGGAGCATCCTCCCGTCCGCTGCCGATCCCACCCCTCGCGACCGCGACCGTCGATGCGGCCGGCGCCCGGCACTTCACCCTCTCCGCGGGGACGGGCAGCACGGAGATCCTGGCCGGAAAGTCCACCGCGACGTGG
This sequence comes from Rhodococcus daqingensis, assembly GCF_042665615.1. Classification (NCBI taxonomy): domain Bacteria; kingdom Bacillati; phylum Actinomycetota; class Actinomycetes; order Mycobacteriales; family Nocardiaceae; genus Rhodococcus; species Rhodococcus daqingensis. The sequence continues at coordinate 328,027 of NZ_JBHTCS010000009.1, forward strand.
GGTTTCAACGGCTCGATGCTGGGACCGACGATCCGGGCCCGTCGCGGCGACGCGATCGCGTTCACCATCGACAACGGCCTGCCCGAGGCCACCACGGTGCACTGGCATGGCATGCATGTGCCCGCCCGATTCGACGGTGGACCGCACCAGACCATCGAGCCCGGCGCCCGCTGGGAGCCGGCGTGGACGGTGAACCAGCCGGGCGCGACCCTCTGGTATCACCCGCACCCGCACGGGTCCACCGAGAAGCACGTCTACCGCGGCCTGGCCGGACTGTTCCTGGTCGACGACGACGTCACCGACGCCGTCAACCTGCCCAAGACCTATGGGGTGGATGACATCCCGCTGATCATCCAGGACAAGCGCTTCACCCCCGACGGAGCGCTCGACGAGTCCGACCCCACCGACATCGGGCTGCTCGGCGACACCATCGTCACCAACGGGATCGCGGGCGCCCACCTGCCCGTGCGAACCGAGAGGGTTCGCCTGCGGATCCTCAACGGCTCATCGGGTCGGATGTACAACCTCGGGTTCTCCGACGATCGCGAGTTCCACCTGGTCGCGAGCGACGGCGGACTGCTCGCGGCCCCAGTACCGCTCACCCGCGTCCGGCTCAGCCCCGGCGAGCGAGCCGAGATCGTGGTCGCGATGGACGGCTCGAACGCCCTGCTGCGCGCGCACGCCTTCGAGGACGACGCGGGACTCGACCGCGGCGACGCCGCCTCGTTCGGAGTGCGGGACAGCTTCGGCATCCTCGAACTGCGGCCGGGCGCGAACCCGGATCCATCGGCGGCGCTGCCCGCCACGCTCGCGACGATCGCCCGGCTCGACCCGGAGTCCGCGGCCACGCAGCGCAGCTTCGAACTCCAGTGGTTCATGATCAACGGCGCCCAGATGGACATGAACCGCATCGACTTCTCCCCCGGCGTCGACACCACCGAGGTCTGGACGGTCCGCAATATCGACGACTGGCCGCACAACTTTCACGTGCACGACGTGCAGTTCCAGATCGTCGACATCGACGGCAGCCCGCCTCCGGCGGAGCTCGCCGGATGGAAGGACACCGTCTACACGCCGCCAGGGGTCCGGTTCCGGCTCGCGCTGCGCTTCACCGAGTACACCGACCCCACCGTTCCGTACATGTACCACTGCCATCTGCTGCTGCACGAGGATCAGGGCATGATGGGTCAGTTCCTCGTCCTCGAGCCGGGCCAGCAACCCGCCCCGATGGCGATGACCATGCCCACGAATCACGGGGGCCACGGCGGCTGACGGTTGGGAGGCCTGATGGATCCGAACGAGGTCGACTTCGCGCACACCGACGCCGCCGACCGGAAGCGCCGCGAGAAGGCCACCGGTCTCGCCCGCTATGCGTGGGATCGGGCCATCACCGGCGCCGAACTGCTCGACCTGCCCGACGACCGGCTGCGCAAGCTGGCCCGGGCCGCGGGCGCCAACCCGCCGAGCACCAGGGAGACCTGGACCGTGGTGGCCGAGCTCCTCGAACAGAAGTCGGCCTGGGCCGCCGCGAACCCCGAGCACCCGCAGGCGACGCCCGCGCACGCCGACGAGAAGATCATGTGGGTCAAGCGGCCCATCCCGCCCTGGACCTAGCCCGAGTAACGGGCGGTGCACTCCCCGACCGGCCTGGCCCGCAGGATCTCCCGCGCGCGAGACCGAGCTGCGTTGTACTCGAACCACCCCGGATCGTCGTCGACGTCGATCCCGATCAGCGCGCACGACCGCACCGGCTCGGGCAACCGGTCCAGTGCGGGCACCGCGTCGACCGACAGGCCGCGCAGGTACCCGACGTCGATGTCCCCGGTGTCCGCATACCGTTGCGCGTTCCGCTCGGCGATGTAGCCGTCCGGGTTGAGCGCCGCGAACCCGAGCAGCCCCACCGCTGCCGACGCCAGGACCGCCCGCGGCAGCCACCGTGCCGACATGCGCACCCCGGCCACGAGAAGCAACACAAAGACCGTGCCCAGCCACAGCTCCGCCGCCATCACGCTCACGCGCAGCCGGGTGAACCCGAACTCGTTCTCGTACAGCGACATCCGGTGCACCGCCGACGCGACGATCACCAGTGTGAGGACGCAGAGCGCCCCCAGGAGCAGTCGGGCGCACCGCCGGTCCCCCGCCCGCTGCCGATCCACCCTGCGGACCGCAACCGCGATGACCACCAGGGTGAGTGCGGTGACCGCGGTCAGCTGCCAGAAACCCTGCCGCGCATAGTCCGCATAGGTCAGGTCGTCGGTGTCCTGCACGTGACCGTCGCCGCCGAACAGGACCCGGACCTGCACCGCGACGAAGCCGGCGAACAACAGGTCCAGCAACGCCAGCGGCACCGCCCATTCCCACCGTGCGATCGGACGTCCGGGGCGCGGTGCCAGCGCGTCGAACCGCGGGGTCCGCCGCCGCAGGTAGGCCGCCGCGAGCGCCGTGCCCATGACGAGGAACCCGAGGACCAGGCGGCCGACCGGATTCGTCACCCGCACATCGGGAACCACGGCGCCGAACACGGCCGCGAACTGCGGGTCCGCGCTCACGAACAGGGAACCGAACACCAGCACGAGCACCACACTGATCGCCGCCACCGCGGCCACCCGGCCGGGTTTCACGCCACGACCGGTCCGCAACCGCGCGCGACCGCGCCGCACCCAGCCGGTCACCCGCGCGGGGGTGAGCCAGAGCGCGATCGACGCGAACGCGAGCCCCGTCCACGTCCAACCCCCGACCAGGGCGACGGACCCGACGACCCAGCTCGCGACCACGCACAGGGCGATCAGCCACTCGGCGCCGCGCACCACCGCCACCGCGAGCAGGGCGAGCGCGCCCAGGACAGCACCCGCCTGGGCTCGCGTCGGACGCGGGCGAACGGTCGCGAAGGCGGTCACCGCCACCGCCACCCCGGTCAGGAGGTAGGCGATGCTCACGACCGTCACCTGCAGGGTGAGGGCCGCGATCGCGCCGGCGGCGAGCGCCGACGCCAGGGTCGCGCGTGGCGCCACCGAGGTCCGGTCGTACGGCCAGATACCGCGCGGCCACTGCCTTCGGCGCATCACCCGCTCGGACCCGTGTCCGGTCATGGTCTCTGCTCGGGCGATCGTTTCCGCGCTCATGTGGACCTCCTCATCCGCACCCTCCCGGTGTCCGGGCAGGCGTCATCGCGGCACCGGCCGGAAGGCCGGGCCCAGGGGGTGTTTCGTCGTCGGCGGCGCTACGTCTGGGGTAGCGACACCCGGATGCAGCAACCCGGGTCCGTGTCGAGGACCTCGATCCGGCCGTCGTGTAGCTCCACCGCCCAGCGGGCGATCGCGAGTCCGAGACCGGTCCCGCCGTCCTGTGCGCCGCCACGGGTGAAGCGCTCGAACACCCGTGAACGGTCCGCCGCGGGGATGCCGGGCCCGTCGTCGTGGACATCCAGGACCAGGTCGCCCGTGTGCTGGTCGATCCGGACCCGAACCCGGATGGGCGCCTCGGGCGAGCCGTACCTGGCCGCGTTGTCGACGAGGTTGGCGATCACCTGGTGGAGCCGGGCGGTGTCCGCCACCGCCCGCAGCCCCGCCGGGCTCACCTCCACGACGGCCGGCAGCGGTCCCGCGGGCCCGCCTGCCTGCCGGATCACCTCGTCGAGGAAGGGCTCGATCTCGAAGGCGGTTCGCTGCAACGGGACCGCACCGCCCTCGAGCCGGGACAGGTCGAGCAGGTCCGCGACCAGGCTGCCCAGCCGCTCGGTCTGCGCCAGCGCCGCCCGCATCGTCTGCTGATCCGGTGTCTCGACGCCGTCGACCACGTTCTCCAACACCGCCTGCAGGGCCGCGATGGGAGTTCTCAGCTCGTGCGAGACGTTGCCGATCAACTCACGGCGGTACCGGTCGTCGGCCTCGAGGTCCTCCGCCATCTGGTTGAACGCCGTGGCCAGTTGCCCGATCTCGTCCCGCGAGGTCGACCGCACCCGGCGGGAATAGTCCCCGGTCGCCATCGCCCTCGCCGCGGCGGTCATCTCCCGCAGGGGCGAGGTCATCCCGTGCGCGAGAACCTGAGTCACCGCGAGCGCGGAGATGAGGGCCGCGAGCAGCGCGAATCGGAACTGCCATTGCGCGGTGATCCAAAAGGTCAGCGACGCGAGGAACAACGAGGCGACCACCAGCAGGCCGGTCTTCGCCTTGAAGGAACGCAGTGGGTCCAAGGGCCGGGGCCAGTTCATCTCGGCACCTCCAGCGCATAGCCCACCCCGTGCACCGTGCGGATCATGTCGCCACCGAGCTTGCGGCGCAGCGCCTTCACGTGACTGTCGACGGTGCGACTGCTGGCCGCATCGCCCCAACCCCAGACCTGTTCGAGCAGCGTTTCGCGGGCGATCGCCGCCCGCGGCCGAAGCGCCAGGTGGGCGAGCAGGTCGAATTCGGTTCGGGTCAGGTGGACCTCGTCGGCCCCGAGCCGGACCCGGCGGGCCGTGAGGTCGATGGTCACCGCCCCGACGGCGACGGTCTCCGGTTGCTCCGCGACGGTGCGCTCTGCCCGACGAAGCAGGGCGGCGACCCGTGCCACCAGCACCCGCATGCTGAACGGCTTGCTCAGATAGTCGTCCGCACCGACGCCGAGCCCGATCACCATGTCCGTCTCGTCGGCCCGGGCGGTGAGCATCAGCACCGGAACGGGCCGATCGGCCTGGATTCGCCTGCACACCTCGAGTCCGTCGAATCCGGGGAGCATGACGTCCAGCACCACCGCGTCCGGCTCGAAGCTCGCGCACGCCGCGACGGCTCCCGGACCGTCGGTGGCCGTGTCGACCTCGTACCCCTCCGCTCGCAATCGCGCCGCGATCGACTCGGAGATCGTGCGTTCGTCGTCGACGACGAGCACTCTGCGCTGGGTCATGCGTTCGACTGTATTGGCCGTGTGTGGGGATGCCCGGCAGGAGTTGTGAAGGTTGTGTGCAGGTTTGGACGGACACGTCCTAGCCGCGTTTGTGCCAGTAGACCGCCAGCCGCACCCGGTTGTCGCAGCCGGTCTTGTCCATCAGGTTGGCGATGTGTGTCTTCACCGTCGTGACGCCGAGGTGCACACGGTCGGCGATCTCCTGGTTGCTCAACCCCTCGCCGACGAGGGCGAGCACCTCCCGCTCCCGCGCCGTCAGCGCCGCGGTCCCCGTGCCCGTGTCCTCGGCGTCCTGTCGGCCGGCCTCGAGCGCCCGATCGACGAGCCGGCGCAGCAACGCGGGTGAGAACAGCATGTCCCCGTCGACGACCCGGCGGATCGCGCTCAGCAGGTCGGCGGGCGCGGTGTCCTTGACCAGGAAGCCCACCGCTCCCGCCGCGAGCGCCGGGTAGAGGTGCTCGTCGTCGTCGAAGGTGGTGAGCACCAACACCTTGGCCCCCGGCCTCGACGAGAGGATCTGGCGGGTCGCCTCGATGCCGTCCAATCCGGGCATCCGCAGGTCCATCAGGATCAGGTCCGGGGACAGCTCGGCGGCCAGCCGGATCGCCTCCACCCCGTTCGACGCCTCACCGACCACCTCGAGATCCTGCGTCGACTCGCACAGCATTCGCAGCCCGGCGCGGACCAGGCGCTGGTCGTCGACGATCAGCAGCCGGATCATCAGTGCCCCGTCTCGGACGCCGCGGAGACGCCGGGAAGCCAGGCGTCGACCTCCCAGCCGTGTTCGGTGGGGCCGACGTCGAGGGTGCCGCCGGCGAGCTCGACGCGCTCGCCCATCCCGATGACGCCGTGCCCGGCCGGATTCGGGGCGCCCGCACCGTGGCCGGTGTCGGTGACCCGCACGGCGATGCCCGCGCTCCGGCGCGCCACCGTCACGGCCACCGACCCGCCCGGATCGGTGTGCTTCATGACGTTGGTCAGCGATTCCTGCACCACTCGAAGCAACGTGAGCCTGCCGATCGCGTCCAGCCCGCCGAGATCCCGGTCCACCTCCGCGGAGACGGTGAACCCGGCCGCCCTGGTGCGCTCGATCGCGGCGGCGATCTCCGTCGGCACGGCGTCGGACTCCACGAGCGCGACCTCACCCAGCGCCGGATCCCGCAGTGCCACCAGCAGCCTGCGGATGTCGGCGAGCGCATCGGAGGCCGTCGCGTGCACGTCGTCGAGCACCCCGTGCACGCGCGGATCCGCATCCGCGAGCACGTGTCGCGCGACCCCGATCCGCAGCACGATCGACGCCATGTGATGCGCGACGAGGTCGTGGAGTTCCCTCGCCAGCGCACTGCGTTCGGCAGCCCTGACATGGAGTTCAGCATCGGCCCTGCGTGATTCGGCCACCGCGGCCTGCGCCCGGTAGGTCACCGCGAGGTCCCGCTGCGCGCGCAGGTACAGCCCGAGCAGCAACGGCAGGCCCACATAGGCCACCGCCCCGACCGCGGTCGCGGGGCGCCAGAAGTCCGAATGGCTGTCGGCCCAGGTCCCGGCGAGCACCGCACCGGTCCAGCAGGCGGTCGCCGTGACCACCTGCCAGGTCCGATGGGTGCGCATGGCGACCTCGGCCAGCGACACCGCCCCCAGGTACGGGACCAGCTCGGACAGGCCCCACGCGTCCGCGGCGAACAGCGGAACCGCCAGCGCGGACAACACCACAGACACCGGCAGCGGCCATCGATCGCCCACCACGAAGACCGCGGCCGCCGCCATCGACAGCAGCCAGTAGCCGGCCGGCACCCGGTACTCGCCAGGAAAGTTGCTCGCGAGCAACATCAGCGGCACCAGGACCAGCGGCACGCAGCGCCCCAGCAGGCGCAGGTCGCGGTGCATTCCGATCTCGGTCACCACCCAACGGTAGGTGAGCGACCTGCCCGAGACCTCCTACCTGGGGAGGAGGCCGTAGACGCGTCGCGCGTTGGTCTCGAACAGCGCGGACCGATCGGCGGTGTCGAATTGCGCTGCCGCCGCCAGGTAGCCGTCGTAGAGCTCGCTGAACTCGCCGTACATGCGGTCCACCGGGAAGTTGCTCGCGAACATCGCCCGCCGCGGTCCGAACACCTCGAGGCACCTCGACACCCAGGGACGCTGCGCCCCCACGTCCAGGGTGTGCAGGGCCATGCCCAGCCCCGAGATCTTGCAGTGCACGTTCCCGCGGTCGCCGAACAGCCCGAGCGCGGCCGACCAGTCGCCGAAATCTCCCGCGGAGACGGGCCACCCGGCGTGCTCGAGCACCACCGTCAGGTCCTCGTGGCCGCGCAGCGCCTCCGCCCAGCCCGGCATCGAGCGGGGGTGCGCGACGAGGTCGAACACCAGCGAGTGCCGCCTCAGATAGTCGAGCAGCGGACCGGTCGGGTCGGAATCCGGCCGGAGCCCCCGCAGCACCCTGATCCCACGGAAGAGCGGGCTGCGACGCTGGGCGTCGAGGTCCGCCCGGATCGAGGGCCAGCTCGCGCCGGGGTCGACGGTGCCGATCGCCGCCGCGGGCCAGCCGGCCACCCCCGCGAGTTCCGTGATCCACGCCAGCTCGTCGATGTGTGTGCCTGCCCGGCTGACGGCCGAGACGTGCACGATCGCGCGGACGTCGTAGCCGGCCGAGTCGGCGAGGTAGTCCGCCGCGGTGTAGTCGTGTGCCAGCCGGCCCAGATCGCCGAGTGTGGAGGGCCTCGCGTCGGCGCGCTCCTGCATCAGCGGATACCAGCGCCGGGTGGACGGCAGCCAGTGATGCACGTGTGGATCGACGATCGCGATGGCCGAGTTGTCCGCCATGTCCTCGAGCGTGACCGGGCCCGGCGCGTCGATCAAGGTCGATCACCGCGCTCCGGGAGGCCGGGCGCGTGACCGTGATCACTCTGACGAAATTCTCGACTTCCTATCTTACTCCGGAGTAAGATAACGGGTGTCCACGACCGATACACCGAGAAACCTGGTGATCATGAGTAAGCAAGACAGCGTTGTGAGAACGAACGGCGCCAAGCGTGAACCCCGCGACACCTCCGCGGTGGGCCTGAACCCGGTGAAGCGCGACGCCATGGGCGCAGCCATGCGGGTGCTCACCAAGATCACCGGCTCGGAGCTCGCCGAGAAGTACAACCTCCGCAAGCCGATCGACCGGGTCACCTACGAGGGCACGAAGACGGGGTTCAAGACGCTCGGAGCGGCCACCAGGACGTTCACGAAGGTGTCCGGCGGTGGCCAGCCGAAGCGCCTGCCCGCGGGCGAGGCCAAGCACGCCGACTACTTCGACCTCACCCCGAACGACGAGCAGAAGATGATCGTCGAGACGGTCCGCGAGTTCTCGGACGAGATCCTGCGCCCCGCCGCGCACGACGCCGATGCCGCCGCCGCCTCGCCCGCCGACCTGGTCGCGCGCGCCGCGGAGCTCGGCATCACCCTCATCAACGTGCCCGAGGAGCTCGACGGCGCGGCCAGCGAGCGCGGGGCGGTCACCAACTCCCTCGTCGCCGAGGCGCTGGCGCACGGCGACATGGGCCTGGCGTTACCGATCCTGGCGCCGAGCGGCGTCGCGGTCGCCCTCACCCAGTGGGGCACCGACAGCCAGCAGCGGACCTACCTGCCCGCCTTCACCGGCGAGAAGGTGCCGAACGCGGCCGTCGTGGTCAGCGAGCCCCGCGCCCTGTTCGACCCGTTCGCGTTGCAGACCAAGGCGGTTCGCTCGCCCAGCGGCTACAAGCTCAACGGCGTCAAGTCCTTCGTGCCCGCAGCCGCGGACTCCGAGCTGTTCCTCGTCGCGGCCGAACTCGACGGCAAGCCGGCCTTCTTCATCGTCGAGTCCGACGCCAAGGGCCTCGTCGTGGAGGCGGACCCCAGCATGGGCCTGCGCGCGGCGGGCCTCGGCCGGCTGATCCTCACCGATGTCGCGGTGCCCGAGTCCGCGATCCTCGGTGATGGCGACGCCGGCCAGCGTGCCACCGACTACGCCAACGCGATCCGCCTGGCCCGCCTCGGCTGGGCCTCGATGGCGGTCGGCACCGGGCAGGCCGTGCTGGACTATGTGATCCCCTACGTCAACGAGCGCGAGGCGTTCGGCGAGCCGATCAGCCATCGGCAGGCGGTGGCCTTCATGGTCGCCAACATCGCGATCGAGCTCGACGGCCTGCGCCTGGTCACCCTCCGCGGCGCCTCCCGCGCCGAGCAGGGGCTGTCCTTCGGGCGCGAGTCGGCGCTCGCCCGCAAGCTCGCCTCGGAGAAGGGCATGCAGATCGGCCTCGACGGTGTGCAGCTGCTCGGCGGCCACGGCTTCACCAAGGAGCACCCGGTCGAGCGCTGGTACCGCGACCTCCGAGCCATCGGCGTTGCCGAGGGCATCGTCCTCATCTGACGCCGCTGCTGTCCACTAGGAGACTTTGATGATCAACCTCGAACTTCCCAAGAAGCTCAAAGCCTCTGCGAACCAGGCACACCAGGTCGCAGCGGAGATCTTCCGGCCCATTTCGCGCAAGTACGATCTGGCCGAGCACGAATACCCGGTGGAACTCGACACCATGGCCGCCATGGTCGAGGGCCTCAACGACTCCGGCGGCGACGTCGGCGGCGCCACGGGCGGCCGGTCGGACGCCTCCACCGAGCTGCTCGGCAACTCCAACGGCGGCAACATGTCCGCGCTGCTGAATGCGCTCGAGACCTCGTGGGGCGATGTCGGTCTGATGCTCTCGATCCCCTACCAGGGACTGGGCAACGCGGCGATCGCGGCGGTGTCGACCGACGAGCAGCTCGAACGCTTCGGCAAGGTCTGGGCCTCGATGGCCATCACCGAGCCCAGCTTCGGCTCCGACTCCGCCGCCGTGACGACCACCGCCGTCCTCGACGGCGACGAGTGGGTCCTCAACGGCGAGAAGATCTTCGTCACCGCGGGCGAACGCTCCACCCACATCGTGGTGTGGGCGTCGGTCGACAAGTCGAAGGGCCGTGCGGCGATCAAGTCGTTCGTCGTGCCGCGGGACGCTCCGGGCCTGTCCGTCGCGCGTCTCGAGCACAAGCTCGGTATCAAGGCGTCCGACACCGCAGTCCTGTTGCTGCAGGACTGCCGGATCCCCAAGGACAATATCCTCGGTAGCCCCGAGGTGAACGTCGAGCAGGGTTTCGCGGGCGTGATGCAGACCTTCGACAACACCCGCCCGCTGGTGGCCGCCATGGCCGTCGGCGTCGGCCGGGCCGCGCTCGAGGAACTGCGCGGCATCCTGTCCGAGGCGGGCGTCGAGGTCTCCTACGACACCCCCGCCTACAACCAGCACGCGGCGGCCGCCGAGTTCCTCCGCCTCGAGGCGGACTGGGAGGCGTCGTACCTGCTGTCGCTGCGCGCCGCGTGGATGGCCGACAACAAGAAGCCGAACTCGCTCGAGGCATCGATGTCCAAGGCCAAGGCGGGACGCACCGGCACGGACGTCACGCTCAAGGCCGTCGAGCTGGCCGGCAGCCTCGGCTACTCGCAGCGCACGCTCCTGGAGAAGTGGGGCCGCGACTCGAAGATCCTCGACATCTTCGAGGGCACCCAGCAGATCCAGCAGCTGATCGTGGCGCGGCGAGTGCTCGGCAAGTCGTCCGCGGAGCTGAAATAGCCTGCACAACAACGGAAACCGGTGCGAGTCTGCTTTTCGACTCGCACCGGTTTCTTGTTTCGGTCGATACCTCCGACGGACTCCCCGTGCGGTAAGCGGCATGAGCGTGCGTTTCACGTGGACGAGGAAGATGCGCGGGCGTGAAGATTATCTGCAACAAAACTATGATTGGTGGCATGACTGCACTGGCACCCAGGCGTGACGAGCCCGACCTGTCGTTTCTGCTCGATCATACGAGCCATGTTCTGCGCACTCGGATGGCGGCGGCGCTGGCCGAGATCGGACTGACCGCTCGCATGCATTGCGTGCTGGTGCACGCGCTCGAGGACGAGCGGACGCAGGTTCAGCTCGCAGAGATCGGGGATATGGACAAGACCACGATGGTGGTCACTGTCGACGCGCTCGAGAAGGCCGGGTTGGCGGAGCGGCGGCCATCCAGTACGGATCGGCGGGCTCGGATCATCGCGGTTACCCCGGAGGGAGAGAAGGTCGCCAAGCGGAGTCAGAAGATTGTCGATGAGGTGCATCGGGACGCCCTAGAGGCCCTGCCGAAGGGGGATCGCGAAAACTTGTTGCGCGCCTTGAACTCCCTAGCAGAAGGGCATCTCGCGACACCGGCAGAGGCATCGGCGGCGCGGCGCGCCAGGCAATAGTCCGCTTTAATATTGTCTGCAACGGAACTATCTAGTACGGTCCCTCTTGTTGGTTCTGAACAGGAGATGACCCATGACAATGTCCAACCGCCTCGCCCTCGCCGTACTGTCGGCGGCGACGTTGATGACCATCCTCGACGGCAGCATCGTGACCGTCGCGATGCCCGCGATCCAGAACGATCTGGGCTTCACTGCGGCCGGACTGAGCTGGACTGTGAACGCCTACCTCATCGCCTTCGGTGGATTGCTGCTGCTGGCCGGGCGGCTCGGCGATCTGATCGGCCGAAAGACCATGTTCCTCGCCGGGAATGCGGTATTCACCGTCGCCTCGCTGCTCGCCGGAGCGGCCACTACGCCGGAGATGCTGGTCGCCGCCCGCTTCCTCCAGGGCGTGGGCAGTGCTATCGCCTCGTCGGTGGTGCTGGGAATCCTGGTCACCTTGTTCACCGAGAACCGTGAACGGGCAAAGGCCATCGGGATCTTCAGCTTCACCGGTGCGGCAGGCGCCTCCATCGGCCAGGTGCTGGGCGGGGTGCTGACCGATGTGCTGAACTGGCACTGGATCTTCCTCATCAATGTGCCGATCGGAGTGGTGACCGTCGCGCTGGCGGTGAAGGCCTTGCCCGCCGATCGCGGTATCGGGTTGGCCGCGGGTGCGGATGCGCTCGGTGCGCTGCTGGTGACCGGTGGACTCATGCTGGGCATCTACACGGTGGTGAAGATCGAGGAGTACGGCTGGACGTCCGCGCACACGCTGGGGCTCGGGGCCGTCGCGGCCGGCATGCTCGTCGCCTTCGTCGTGCGTCAGCAGACCGCGCGTACGCCGCTACTGCCGCTGCGAATCTTCCATTCCCGCAATGTATCCGGCGCCAATCTGGTGCAGATGCTGACGCTGTCGGCCATGTTCGCCTTCCAGATCATTGTCGCGCTGTACATGCAGAAGGTCCTCGGCTACAGCGCACTGGCCACCGGGCTGGCCATGCTGCCCGCGGCCGTCGCCATCGGTGGGGTGTCGCTGTTCGCCTCGGCTCGATTGATCACCCGCTTCGGTGAACGGGCCGTGCTGGTTGCTGGATTGGTATTGCTGCTGACCGGAATGAGTTGGCTGACCAGGCTTCCGGTCGACGCCTCCTATGTCGTCGACTTGCTGCCGATGATGGTGCTGATCGCCGGTGGTGGGCTGGTGCTGCCCGCGCTGGCCACGCTGGGTATGTCCGATGCGGATGCCGAGGATGCCGGGTTGGCCTCCGGATTGTTCAACACGACGCAGCAGGTCGGCATGGCGCTGGGCATTGCCGTGCTGTCCACGCTCGCCGCCTCCCGCACTGGGAGCCAGTTGGTTTCGGGTGCTTCCGAGGCCGCGGCATTGACCAGCGGTTACCGCTTGGCCTTCACCGTCGCGGCCGGGCTGTTGGCCGCCGCCCTCGTAGTCAGTCTGACCGTGTTGCGTCGGCCCGCCATCACCGATTCGGCCCCTGCCAAACTCGCGGCCCCCGCTTTCTGACCCATCCGAAATCCCTGCTGCTCAGATAGGCGACAGACCATGCGGTTGGGAGCGGGGCGACCGTGGTTGCCTGGTTCCCACCCTCGCCCCGTTTCGAAACCAGTGACTGTGACCCCCGCCCGCACTAGGCTGAGGGCCGTCCGTTCCGAAGATCGTTTCTGGGCTCAGGGGGCAATTCCAATGCCGGGTGTTCTGACGAAGATGACCGACACTCTCGGGGCGGCGAGGGTGATGATGCGCGCGGGTCTCGTCCCGTTTCCCCGCGTCGACCACGGGATCGCGGCCATCCTCGCGGTCCGCAAGTACGGCCCCTTCGCGGGACCGATCCACGCGCACGCCGAGGCGGGACTCGACGCGGTCGCGATCGTCGACGAACGCGGGCAACTGACCTACGCCCAGCTCGAGCAGCAGTCCAACGCCCTGGTCCGGGCCTGGGAGGCGAACGGCATCGCCCCCGGCTCGGTGATGGGTGCGATGTGCCGCAACCACCGCGGCCTGGTCCTCACCATGCTCGCGGCGGCGAAACTGGGCGCCAAGCTGGTCCTGATGAACACGGGCTTCGCTCCCCCGCAGCTGGTGGATGTCGCTGCCCGCGAACAGGTTCGGTCCTTCGTCTACGACGAGGAGTTCGCCGACGTCGCCGCGGCGCTGCCCTCGGACGTGCGGCTCTTCCTGTCCTGGGGCGAGGACACGGGACAGGGTGCGCGATCGCTGGACGGTCTCATCGCCGGCCAACCCACCCACGCCGTAGCCCATCCGCCGACCCACGGCAGCTTCGTGCTGCTCACCAGCGGCACCACCGGAACCCCGAAGGGCGCCCCGCGCGAGCGCACCTCGCCACTGGCGTCCGCCCAGTTCCTCGACCGCGTGCCCCTGCGCCCCGGTCAGACGATGGTGATGGCGGCGCCCGCCTTCCACGGCACGGGCATGTCCCAGTTCGCGATCGCCCTTGCGCTCGGCCAGACGGTGGTCATGCAGCGCAAGTTCGATCCCGAGGGCAGCGTCCGGCTCGTCGCCGAGCAGCGCGCCGACGTTCTCGTCGTGGTACCGACCATGCTGCAGCGGATCATCGACCTCGGCCCCGAGGTCCTGTCGAAGTACGACACCACCAACCTCAAGATCATCTTCGCCGCCGGGTCCGCGCTGTCCCCCGACCTGTGTAGGCGCACCACCGAGGCATTCGGCCACGTGCTGCACAACCTGTACGGCTCAACCGAAGTCGCGGTGGCCACCGTCGCGACCCCGGCCGACCTCGCGCTGGCGCCGGGCACCGCCGGCCGAGCACCGGTGACCTGTCATGTCGAGCTCTACGACGACGCCGGTGTCCGGATCACCGAACCCGACACGGTGGGCCGGATCTTCGTGGCCAGCGGATTGAGCTTCAGCGGATACACCGACGGCCGCGACAAGGAGCGGATAGGCGGGCTGCTCTCCTCCGGCGACGTGGGGCACTTCGACAAGAACGGGCTGCTGTTCGTCGACGGCCGCGACGACGACATGATCGTCTCGGGCGGCGAGAACGTCTACCCGCTCGAGGTCGAGAACCTGCTCTACGAGCGCCCGGATGTGCTGGAGGTGGCGGTGATCGGTGTCGACGACGCCGAGTTCGGGCACCGACTCAAGGCATTCGTGGTGCCGAGCCCCGGCTCCGCTCTCGACGACCAGATGATCAAGGCCCATGTGAAGGAACACCTCGCCCGCTACAAGGTCCCCCGCGAGGTGGTGTTCCTCGAGGAGCTGCCCCGCAACGCGACAGGAAAGTTGCTGCGGAGGGTCCTGATCGAGATGGACTCGGCGGAGGACTAGCGAGGCCGGCGAGCAGCACCGCACCGTCCGGCAGATCGAACGTGTCGCCGTGCCAGTGCACCACCGGCACCTCGCCGCCGATGCCGCCAAAAACCTTGTCCGACATGCCCGCATCGGTGAGGGTGACCGTCCCGGCACCGAATTCCCCTGCGGGGCCCTCGAATACGTTGGCCCCGAGTGCGGCCGCCATCAGCTGCGCGCCGAGACACACCCCGATCACCGGGACACCGAGATCCAGGCAGTCGCGGATGAGCGCGCGCTCCCAGGTTCGAGTCACCGGCCAAGCCTGGCACAACGGCGACATCCACACAGAAATGACGAAAGCCCGGTCCGAAGACCGGGCTTTCGTTCATTGGTAGCGGGGACAGGATTTGAACCTGCGACCTCTGGGTTATGAGCCCAGCGAGCTACCGAGCTGCTCCACCCCGCGCTGCACTGATAACTCTACACGAAGATCGGGGCGCTCCCGACCACCGCCGAAGCCCGCCTCTCGGCAGCCCGATCCAACGCTCCCCAGGCGGACTCGCAGCGCCTGCGCGTCACCTCGTCCGCGTCCACCAGCAGCGCGTCCAGGAGCAGCTTCGGGTCGCGCTGCCACGCGTGCGCCACACCCGCCACTTCCTTGTCGGACAGCAGGCCCGATCGGGCAACCGCGAGGATCCACTCGTCGAACTCGCCGCAGTGGATCCCCTCGACCGCGTCGTGATCGAATCCGCCCTCGACGAAGTCACGAGAGAACATCGCGGCGACGTAGGCACTTGAAGTCAACTGTCCGGCGTTCATAGGTGTGGGCACCCTTCCGAGCGTGGCTGGTGAGACGCCTCACAGCCTCCCGCCCACGCGGCCGCGTGACCACGGGAGAACTACCCGGGGACATGCCCGGTTTCTGCCGTCACGCCTGATCGGCGCCGTGAAAGACCCGGAAACGACGAAAGCCCGGTCCGAAGACCGGGCTTTCGTACTTTGGTAGCGGGGACAGGATTTGAACCTGCGACCTCTGGGTTATGAGCCCAGCGAGCTACCGAGCTGCTCCACCCCGCGATGCATGAACGAAGTTACACGAGCCGCGGAACAGAACACAAATCGCGCACAGACGGGACCGGAACCGCGCCGGGACGAGCGCCCGCACGCGTGACCCAGTGCACAAATTGCCCGTGATCCCGACCACATAACGGGCGCATAACGAACGCGCATCCCGTTTGCAACGACACTCGCCCACCTGCGGCGACGACCGATCCGGCCCGAGATCCCGGCCGCCGAGAGCCTCCCGATCCGGGGATGACCGTGTCGAAAATGTTGCGTACGGTCGCCACCGGCCCGAAACAACCGGGCATTAGCCGACCCGCCGCTGCTCACTCTGCCCCGCGGGATCGGAACCCCGAAACCTTCGAGGGGCAGGGACGCGGCGCCAGTGTTTGTGTGCCGGGCGAGACGAGTTCACTCCGCCCAGGCCGGCCCGTTCGCAAGCGCGGAGAGGATTCACCCCGCATGACCACTCGCAAGATGACCACGCGTGCTCTCGGATGGGTTGCCGCCACCGGCGCACTCGTCGCAGTTCCCTTCGGCCTTGCCACCGGCACCGCAGCCGCCGCCTCCCACAACTGGGACGGCGTCGCGCAGTGCGAGAGCGGCGGCAACTGGGGCATCAACACCGGCAACGGCTACTACGGCGGCCTGCAGTTCTCGCAGAGCACCTGGACCGCCAACGGCGGCACCGGCTCGCCGCACGGCGCCTCCAAGGCCGAGCAGATCCGCGTCGCGGAGAACACCCTCGCCAGCCAGGGCCCCGGCGCCTGGCCGCACTGCGGCAAGTACCTGACCACCGCGACCGAGGATGTCGCCCCGGAGCCGGCCCCCGCGCCCGCCCCGGCGCCCGCTCCGGTCGTGCCCGCGGTCATCGCCCCTGCTCTGCCCGCCCTCGAGGCCATCCCGGCGCCGGCCGCCGACCAGGTCAAGCAGGCATCCGACGCCGCCGTCGCCCTGGCGACCCAGCACGGCTTCGGAGATCAGATCCAGCAGCTGATCGCCAACAACGGCGTGGCCCTCGCGAGCCTCACCCGCTGATCCAGCTCCACAGCAAAGGGGCCCTGCCATCCGGTCGGATGGCAGGGCCCCTTTGCTGTCGCGCCTGTTACTTGGGTAGCCCCTGGTAGGCGTCGACCGCCTTCTGCAGCCGGTCGAGAGCAGCGCCATAGGCGGCGAAGTCACCGCTCTGCTGGGCCGTCTTCACCGCCCCGAGCGCGGCATCGACCTCGTTCAGCGCCACTCCGACATCACCGCTCGGCGCCGGCGCCGGCACCGGGACGGGCTGCTGCGCCTGCTGCTGCGCCTGATCGCTCGGCGGCGGCGACGCCCCGCCCGGCGCGGTCGCCACCGCGGCCGCACCCGAACCGAACACCTGGTCCATCGCCTCCGCCAGCGTCGGCGCGTACCCGACGCGGATGCCCTTCGTGTCGGTGAAGCTCACCAGCACCGCCGTGAGCTGAGGGAAGGCATTCGGCGAATTCCGTTGGGTGTACAGCGGTTCGACATACAGGATGCCGCCGTCGGCGATCGGCAGGGTCAGCAGATTGCCGTACTGGATCTTGTTCGACTGCTTGATCAGCGACAGCGCGCTGGCCACGGTCTGATTCGACGTCATCGCGGTCTGCGCCTGCTGCGGTCCCTGCGTCTGGGTCTCTGTCGGCAACTGCAGCACCGTGAACTTGCCGTAGTCCTTCGGATCCGACGCGACCGAGATGTACGCAGCCAGCAGCTCCCGGTTGTAGCCCTCCATCGGGCTGGTCAACCGGAACTCCGGCTTGGCCGTCTCCTTGTTGCCGACCAGCACGTAGTACGGCGGCTGGTTCTTGTCGGTCTCCACCGTCGGGTCGCTGGGCACCGACCAGAAGTTGTTGTTGGTGAAGAACTCGTTCGGGTCGTCGACGTGGTACTTGGCGAGCATCTCCCGCTGCACCTTGAACAGGTCCTCGGGGTACCGGAAATGCGCCCTCAGCTCGTCGGTGACCGCAGTGTTGGGCTGGACCGTGCCCGGGAACACACCCATCCAGGCCTTGAGGACCGGGTCCTGCTCGTCCACCTGGTACAGGGTCACCGTTCCGTCGTAGGCATCGACGGTGGCCTTGACCGAGTTCCTGATGTACGAGACCTCCTTCTTCGGAAGCAGCCGGCCGGTGGCCTGGTCCACACTGTCCTCGACCAGTCCGTCGAGCGAGGAGCGCTGCGCGTACGGGTAGTTGTCGAGCGTGGTGTAGGCGTCGACGATCCACTGCATCCGGCCCTGGACCACCGCGGGATAGATGGTGCCGTCGGTGGTCAGCCACGGCGCGACCTGGTTCACCCGGTCGCGGGGGTCGCGGTTGTAGATGATCTTCGAATCGTCCCCGATCGCACCGGAGAAGAGGATGTTGCGCTCGGTGTACTTGGCCGCGAATGCCAGCCGGTTCACCCAGTTGCCGATCCCGACGCCACCGGCGCCGGTGTAGGTGTACTTCGAGTCGTCCGTGTCGTACTCGCGCGGCTCGCCGCCCGCGGCACCGACGATGGCGTAGTCGGCATCCGACTTGGCGATCACCTCGCCGTAGTAGATCCGCGGGTTGTCCACCCGCAGGGCGGGATCCGACGGCTGCGTCTTGAGGTCGCTGACGCTGTAGATCGGGTAGCCACCGGTGTTGTTCTGGGCATCGCCCGACACCTTGGTCACCTGGTTGGCAGGAGCGGCGACGAATCCGTTGCCGTGCGTGTACACGGTGTGCTTGTTGATCCAGTCGGTCTGGTTGCCGCTCAGGCTGGCGGGCGAGAGCTCACGCGCCGCCACCACGAAGTCGCGCAGCTGACCGTTCATCTCGTACCGGTCGATGTTGAGCGCCTTCGGGAAGGCGTAGAAGTTCTTCAACTGCTGCTGCGCGGTGAAGGTCGGCGACAGGATGTTCGGGTCCAGCAGCCGGGTGTTCGCGATGGTCGTCACGTCCGCGGGGACTTCCTGCGGCTGCTTCGTCGCGACGCCCGTGTAGTCGACGTATTCGACCCTGTCGTCGGTGATCCCGTACGCCTGTCTGGTCGCCTGGATGTTGCGCTCGATGTACGGGCTCTCCTTCTGCGCGGCGTTCGGCTTCACCGAGAACTGTTCGACCACCAGCGGGTAGACGGCGCCGATCAGGATCGAGGAGAGCACCAACAGCGCGGCGGCCATCGCGGGGATCCGGATGTCGCGCAGGAAGATCGCGGCGAAGAACGCGAGCGCACAGACGATCGCGATGGCCATCAGGATCAGCTTGGCCGGCATCACCGCGTTGGTATCGGTGAACCCGGCGCCCGTGAACGTGGGCTCCTTGCGGCTGCTCGAGAGCAGCGAGTACCGGTCCAGCCAGTATGCGACGGCCTTGAGCAGCACGAAGGTTCCGGCCAGCAACGCGAGCTGGACGGTGGCGGCCTTGGTCAGCGCGCCGTCCCGGCCGCTCAGGCGTAGCCCGCCGAAGACGTAGTGCGTCACCAGATTCGCGAAGAAGGCGATGAGAACCGCGACGAACAGCCAGTTCAACACGAGCCGGTAGAAGGGCAGGTCGAAGGAGTAGAACCCGATGTCCAGTCCGAACTGGGGGTCATTGATCCCGAACGCCCCACCGTTGAGGAACAGCTGCACCGTCACCCAGTTCGACTGCGCGACCAGGCCCGAGAGCAGACCCATCGCCACCGGGATCCCGATACCGAAGGCCTTCAGCCGCCCCATCACGGTGGTCCGGTACCGGGCGATGGGGTCGTTGGGCCCGGCCACCGGTACGAACACCGGCCGCGAGCGATACGCGAACAGCAGCGCCAGGAACACCGCCCCACCGACGAGCACGGCGACCGCCAGGAACAGGATGAGCCGGGTGACGAGCACCGTGGTGAAGACGGTGCGGAACCCGACCTCGCCGAACCACAACCAGTTGGTATAGGTATCGATCAGCCGGGGGCCGATCAGCAACAGTGCCGCGGCAACGAGGGCCAGGATTAGCAGCACTCGGCTTCGACGGGACAACGACGGTAATCCGGTGGGGGGCCGCATGCCCACGTGCCACTCTCCAGTGATTCGGGCGGCGCACAGGCGCCGCGGTGGTTGTCACCACTCTACGTGTGGGTGGGAGGATGAGACCGTGAGCGATAGCAATGGCGTGTACTACGGCCACCCCGCCGACTTCTCCGTCGACGCACTCCCCCGGTGTGTGCGCGAGGTGTCGGACTTCGTCGACGCCGGCGGATGGGGCCAGCCGCCGGTGATGTTCGCCCTCGTCCCCACCGCTGTCCTGGCCGCCGCGGAGCCCGACCTGATCGATCAGCTCGAGGACGGCGCGGAACTCACGCCCGTGGAGCAGGAACCGTTCCCCGAAGACATCGGCGGCGGCACCCCGGCGCTGGACGAGTTCCTGGCCACCACCAGCTGGCCCGAGGGCGTCGTCGGCTGCGCGCTGGTCCAGGAGATCGTGGTGCTCCCGCCGACCGCGGAATCCGACCTCGACAGCGCAGTGGCCCCGTTGGTCACCGATCAGCACGCCGCCGACGAGGTCGCCCGCGCGACGGCGGACGCGCACCCCGAGCGTCGCGATGCCCGTCTCATCGCGGCTGTGCTGCGCGACGGACCGGCCGTGTGCGTGCTGCAGCTCAAGCCCGAGGACGACGACCTCGACGAGGAACCCGAGCTGCTCACCTACGAGGACCTGGCCCCGAACCTGGTGAACGCGCTGTACGCGACGTTCGACGCCCCGGACGACTGATCCACGAGCCGACGGGGCGCTAGCAGGCGGGCGCCTCGCCGCCGGCGTTCAGCGATTCGAGTGCGGCCACCGCGCCGTCGAGGTTGTCCACCTTCACCAGCCGCAGGCCCTCGGGTACCCGCTGACGGGCCTCGTCGCAGTTCTTCGACGGCACCAGGAAGGTGGTCGCCCCCGCCTCGCGTGCGGCGAGCAACTTGTACGGGATGCCGCCGATCGGGCCGACCTCACCGTCGGAATCGATGGTCCCGGTGCCCGCGACGAACCCGCCGCCGCTCAGCTCACCCGGCGAGAGCTTGTCGATGACCGCGAGGGTGAACATCAGCCCCGCGGACGGTCCGCCGACCTCGGCCAGGTTGAACTCCACCGTGAAGGGGACCTCGGGATTCTCCTGCGGGGTGATCCCCAGGTACCCGCGGTCCGTCGCGCCCGGACGCTCGCCGAGTGTCACCGGCACCGTCATCTCCTGGCCGTCGCGACGCAACAGGATGCTGACCTCGGTGCCGGGATCGAGCTCGGCCACCGCCCGCTGCACCTCACCGACGGTCCGAACCTGGGTCCCGTTGATCGCGAGCAGCTGATCGCCCGGCCGCAGCGCGTCCTTGGCCGGTCCGTCCTCCGAGACGTCGACCACATCGAGCGCCACCGGCAGGTCCAGGAAGTGCAGGGCGGCCAGTTCCGCGGAGTCCTCCGACTTCGCGAAGTCCGCCTCGTTCTCCTGCTTGACCTCGTCCTTGCTCTTGTCCGGCGGATAGACCTCGGCGCGCGGCACCAGGCCGTAGCGTCCGCTGATCCAGTTCCCGAAGGCCTCGAAGATGTTGAGCCCGTCGCGGACCGAGACGGTGGTCATGTTGAGGTTGCCCGACGTCGGGTCGAGATCGGTCCCCTCGATCTCGACCACGGGCTTGCCGTCGGCCTCGCCGAGAGTGTTGAACGTGGGGCCAGGCCCGAGGGCCACGAACGGCACGGTCACCGCAGTCCCGAGAGTGAAGAGCGCCACCACCGGCACCAGCGCAGCGGCCAGGGTCACCATCCGTCGATTCACCCGGTCCAGCGTAGAGGGCGGCTCGGCTTGTTCGCGCTGAGCGTCATCTCCGCCGCCACCCACGTCCTCGATGCCTTGTACCGTTGAGCCATGAGCAATCCGCCGTTTGGTTTCTCGAATTCCGACAACGATCCCGACCGGGACAAGGGTCGGGACGGCGAAGGTACCCCCGGTCCGGGAGGGATCCCCTTCGGTTTCAGTCCCGAGGGCTTCGACCCCGCGCAGCTCGGCCAGATGCTCACGCAGTTCGGTCAGATGCTCAGCGGCATGGGCAGCGCGATGGGCACAGGCGGCGGGGGCCCCGTGAACTACGAGGTCGCCAAGAAGCTGGCCCTCCAGCAGCTCGGCACGGTGCCCCCGATCTCCAGCGGCACCGGCGCCGCGGTGGCCGATGCCGCCCACCTCGCGGAGGTGTGGCTGGACGGCGCCACCACACTGCCCGCGGGTGCGTCCAAGGCGGTTGCCTGGACGGCGGCCGACTGGCTCGAGAACACCCTCGACACCTGGAAGCGACTGTGCGATCCGGTCGCCGAGCAGATCTCGGGCATGTGGGTGTCCGGGCTGCCGGAGGAGGCCAAGCACATGGCCGGCCCGATGATGGGCATGCTCGGGCAGATGGGCGGACTGGCGTTCGGCTCGCAGCTGGGCCAGGCCCTGGGGCAGCTCTCCTCCGAGGTGCTGACCTCCACCGATGTGGGGCTGCCGCTCGGTCCCAGCGGGGTCGCGGCGCTACTGCCGACCGCGATCGAGAAGTTCAGCGAGGGCCTCGAGCAGCCCGACCGCGAGATCCTGGTGTTCCTCGCCGCGCGCGAGGCCGCCCACCACCGGCTGTACGTGCACGTGCCGTGGCTGCGGCAGCGGCTGCTGGCCACCGTCGAGGACTACGCGCGCGGCATCCGGATGGACTTCTCCGCGATCGAGGAGGCCGCGCAGGGCCTCGACCCGAGCGCGCTGACCGATCCGTCGAAGATCGAGGAGATCCTCCAGCAGGGCGCCTTCGAACCGCAGACGACCCCCGAGCAGAAGCAGGCCCTCGAGCGGCTCGAGACCATGCTCGCGCTCATCGAGGGCTGGGTGGAGACCGTGGTGTCCGAGGCGCTCGGCGACCGGCTGCCCGGGGTGGCCGCCCTGAGCGAGACGATCCGGCGCAGGCGCGCCACCGGCGGTCCCGCCGAGCAGACCTTCGCCACCCTCGTCGGCCTCGAGCTCCGTCCCCGCAAGGTCCGTGAGGCGTCGCGGCTGTGGCACCAGCTCACCGAGTCGGCCGGGATCGACGGTCGGGACGGCGTCTGGGCGCACCCCGACCTGCTGCCGGACTCCTCGGACCTGGACAGCCCGGCCGGGTTCGTCGACCGGGTGGTGGGCGGCGGCACCAGCGCCTTCGAGGACCCGATCGCGCAGCTCGAGGCGACCGAGGCGCGCGAGCGCGAGGAGGGTGGCTCCGGCGGCGACCCCGAGCGGCCGACGGAGTAGTCGACCGGCCCGAAACCCCAGGCCACCGCCGCCGCGACCCTGTGGATAACCGGGTGCGCGGCGCTCGTCGGCACCACCGGATCTGCCAGGGTCGGGGACATGACATCGGTCTCGGCACTGAACGCGGGACCGCGGCTCGATCCGCGGATCCCGATCCTGGTTCGGCCCAGCGGCAGCGTCCAATTGGGCTGGGATCCCGAGCGTGCGCTGCTGCTCTCCGTTCCGACCGGCGTCGCACCCCACGCGATGGCCGCACTGCTGCGGCTGCTCGACGGTCTGCACACCCGTGACGAGATCCTCTGGCGGGCACACGAAATCGGACTGACGACCGCCGACACCGCGGCACTGCTGTCCGAGCTGGCCGCGGCCGGGCTGTTGGAGCAGGCGACCGCGCCGCGTCTCGGCGTGCGCTCCGTTCATGTGCGCGGTCGCGGGCCGCTCGCCGACGGCATCGCGAGCGCTCTCGCCGACGGGCGGGTCCGCTTGACCCGGTCCGTGCCCTTCGGCGGCACGGGCGCTCCGCGCGTCGACCGAACGGCCTGTGTGGTGCTCACCGACGAACTGGTGCCCGATCCACGGGTGGTGGCCGAGCTCGTCGAGGCGCGGGTGCCCCACCTGCAGGTGCGGCTGCGCGACGGGACGGGCATCGTCGGGCCTCTGGTACTCCCCGGCCACACCAGCTGCCTGCGCTGCGCCGACCTGACCCGGGCCGCCCGTGACGACGAATGGCCGCACCTGGCCGCGCAATTGCTCGGCGCGGTCGGGCATGCGGACCCGGCGTCGATCCTGGCCACCACCGCCCTCGCGCTGGCGGAGTTGAATCTGCTGATCTCAGCCCAACCCACCCGAACACCCGCGAGCCTCGATGCAACCCTGGAACTGAACCTGACCACGTATCGACTGGTCAGGAGATCCTGGCGACCGCATCCGCGCTGCGAATGCCGACGGCATGCGCCACATCTGGGCGAACCGGCGGATCGTCAGCCATGATGGTGGGCGTGCCAGACATCCCCCGCAGCAGTTCCGCCCGTACCGCCAAACTGGCGAGCATCCCCCTCGGGATCGCGGGACGCGCGGCGGTCGGGTTCGGCCGCAAGCTCGTCGGCGGCGATCGCGAAGAGATCGACGCCAAACTGACCCAGCAGGCCGCCGAGCAGTTGTTCACGGTGCTGGGCGAACTCAAGGGCGGCGCGATGAAGCTCGGCCAGGCGCTGAGCGTGATGGAGGCGGCCGTCCCCGAGGAGTTCGCGGAGCCGTATCGCGAGGCACTGACGAAGCTACAGGCGGAAGCCCCGCCGCTGCCCGCCAGGAAGGTACACCGGGTGCTCAGCGAGCAGTTGGGCAGCAAGTGGCGCGAGCGCTTCGCGTCCTTCGACGATGTTCCGACGGCCTCGGCGAGCATCGGGCAGGTACACCGCGCCGTGTGGTCCGACGGCCGCGAGGTCGCGGTGAAGGTGCAGTACCCGGGCGCCGACGAGGCCCTGCGCGCCGACCTGCGGACGCTCTCCCGCTTCGCCGGGATGTTCAGTTCGGTGATCCCCGGTGCTGACGTCAAGCCCGTCCTCGAGGAGCTGACCGCCCGCACCGAGGACGAGCTGGACTACCGCATCGAGGCGAACAACCAGCGCGCCTTCGCCGCCGAGTTCGCGGGCGACCCCAGGTTCGCGATCCCGCGAGTGGTCGCGAGTTCGCCGAAGGTGGTGATCACCGAATGGATGTCGGCGACACCGCTGTCGACGATCATCGCCGGCGGCACCGCCGAACAGCGCAACAGCGCGGGCGCCCTGCTCGCCGAGTTCCATTTCGCCTCACCCGCCCGGGTCGGACTGCTACACAGCGATCCACATCCCGGCAACTTCATGATGCTCGAGGACGGCAGGCTCGGCGTCATCGATTACGGCGCCTGCGCGCCGATGCCCGGCGGTCTGCCCCCGGTACTCGGCAGGATGGTTCGGCTCGCGCTGGAAGAGCGCTTCGACGAGCTGACGGAACTGTTGCGCGCCAACGGATTCGTGCTCCCCGGCCGCAATGTCACCGATCAGGAGATCGCCGACTACCTGCGTCCGTTCACCGACCCGATCCACACCGAGTCCTTCCACTTCACCAGGGCCTGGCTGCAGAAGGCGGCCGGAACCGCGACGGATTTCTCGTCCGCGCAGTTCCGGACCGCTCGTGCGCTGAACATGCCCGCCGAGTACGTGATGGTCTTCCGCGTACTGCTCGGCTCGGTCGGGATCTGCGCTCAGCTCGACGCGTACGCGCCCTACATGGAGATCCTCACCAAGTGGCTGCCCGGCTTCGCCGAGGACGTGCGGCAGGCCGAGTAGGCCGACTGCCTACACTGGTCGACCGTGCGGATCGCGACCTTCAACATCAATGGCATCCGAGCGGCGCAACGGCGGGGATTCGAGGAGTGGCTGCGCGAGCGCGATCCGGACGTGGTGGCGCTGCAGGAGGTGCGGGCCCGGGCGGCCGCGATTCCCCCCGGGGTGTTCGGTGCCTATCACCTCGCCTACGACGAGGGCGTGCACGCCGGCCGCAACGGCGTCGCGATCCTGACGAGGCACGCTCCCGACGCGATCCGCACGTGGAGCGGCACCGCCCTGGTACGGACTCCCGGCGAAGTGCACACCGGCACAGCCGAACTCGACCGGGTGCCGTTGGCCCGGGAGCTGCGCGAGTTCGCCGCCCAGGGTCGGTACATCGAGGTCGACCTCGCGGACGCGCCGATCACCGTCGCGTCGCTGTACCTGCCGAAGGGAGGCCTGCCCGCCCACCTCCAGAAGCCGGGGCGGATGCGGGAGGCGCCGGACGGCGGCGCCCGCTATGCGCGCAAGATGCGCTTCCTCGACGGGTTCGCGCGACAGTTGGCGCGTTCACGTCGCGACGCCCGATCGAACGGCCGGGAACTGCTGCTCATGGGTGATCTCAACATCGCCCACACCCGCCACGACGTGCGGAACTGGCGGCGCAGCAACCAGGTCGAGGGCTACCTCCCCGAGGAACGCGAGTGGTTCGGCTCGATCCTGTCCCCCCGCACCCTCGTCGACGTGGTCCGCAGTCGGAATCCGGACGCCGACGGGCCGTACTCGTGGTGGTCCTGGCTGGGGCAGTCGTTCGCCAACGACACCGGGTGGCGCATCGACTACCACCTCGCGACACCCGGGCTGGCGCGGGCGGCCGGCGCGGCGGGCACCGACCGCGAACCCGCCGCGGACCGGCGGATG
Organism: Rhodococcus daqingensis; assembly: GCF_042665615.1. Lineage (NCBI taxonomy): Bacteria > Bacillati > Actinomycetota > Actinomycetes > Mycobacteriales > Nocardiaceae > Rhodococcus > Rhodococcus daqingensis. The sequence goes on from NZ_JBHTCS010000009.1 coordinate 353,999, forward strand.
AGCGATCACGCCCCGGTCGTCGTCGACTACGAACTCTGACTTCCCTTCCCCTGCACGTCCGGTCACGCGCAGACGGCCACCTTCCTCGGGCGCCCGCGGGGACGCTTACGCGCGATGACGACACCCTGATCGAGGATCTCGCCACCCCACACGCCCCATGGTTCGGCGCGATCGAGTGCGGCGCTGAGGCACCGGGCACGGATCGGGCACTGGGCGCACAGTGTCTTCGCCTGCTCGAGCTCGGCGGGGGTCTCACCGAACCAGAGATCGGGGTTGTCGGCTCGGCACGGAAGTTCGCGTCGCGCGGGTGCGATCACGGTCGGCTCGCTGATGGCGGTCACGGTCCGGTAATCGTCTCGGCATGTCGGGGTAGACACGTCGTTCTCCTTAAAGCTCTGCGATGGATTCAGGTCGTGGTGCGAACCGAAAGCCGGGCTTTGGAGCAACGAGCTCAAAAACAAGGGCCACGGTCCGCTGGTGCGTCCGTGGCCAAGAGGAAGGAGTTCCTACCGAATGGTGATTCGGCTTCTACTCCAGGGCACGGACGAGAGCGCTGCTGCGTGTGCGCGATGGCGGACGACGCGCTTCGGCGCCACCGCCCACGTAGCTGCGGGCAGGTGAGCGGCGCCTGCGACACGAGTGGTCGCCGCGTACGCGTTCGCGCTGCGGTTCCAATCGATCATCTGCCGTTCACCTCCCTTTTCGTTCGTGCCGTCCCGCCGGTACCGAGGCACCTGCGGGCTTGTCGCGACGGCAAGCCGGAGCTCACTGCGTCGGGAACCAGGGTATGCGGTCTCCTACAAACCGCACAACCCATTTTTGACCTGCGGTTTCCCGCGTCCGACGGTCACGGTGCCAGTTCCGGTTCGCCGACCGGCGACTCGCCCCGTACCACCGCGAGGACGTCCGCCCCGTACCGCTCGAGCTTCGCCGCGCCGATCCCGGGGATCGCCACCAGTCCGCGGTCGTCCTGCGGCTGCTGCTCGGCGATCGCGGTGAGCGTCGCATCGCTGAACACCACGTAGGCGGGCACCTTCAGCTCCTTCGACTTCGCGGACCGCCACGCCTTGAGCGAGTCGAACAGCGCGGCGTCGAGGTTCGACGGGCAGGCCTCGCAGCGCCCGAGCATCGTCGCGGCGGTGCCGAGCAACGGCTTGCCGCACACCCGGCAGCGCGGTCGCTTCTTCTGTGTCGCGGCGGGCGCCGCGATCCGGGACGCGGGCGAGTCCTCGGGGATGAGACCGTGCAGGAACCGCGAGCGGCGCCTGGACTTGCGGCCGCCCTCGTTGCGGGCCAGCGCCCAGGACAGCTGCAGGTGCTCGCGCGCACGCGTGACCCCGACGTAGAGCAGCCGGCGTTCCTCCTCGACGGCCGCCTCGTCGTCGGGCGACTTGCTGTCCCCGAGGGCGTGGGCGATCGGCAGGGTGCCGTCCGCGAGCCCGACCAGGAACACCGCGTCCCACTCGAGCCCCTTCGCCGCGTGCAGCGAGGCGAGCGTGACGCCCTGCACCGTCGGTGGGTGCCGCGCCTCGGCACGAGCGGCCAGGTCCCGGAGCAGTCCGTCGAGGTCGAGCTCCGGCTCGTGCACGAGCAGGTCCTCGGTGAGCGAGACGAGCGCACCGAGCGAGGCCCAGCGCTCGCGGGCCTGGGCGCCGACCGGTTCGGCGTCCGTCAGTCCCAGTGGGACCAGGATCGCGCGGACCAAGGTGAGAAGTTCCTTGCCGCGCCCCGCCTCCTGCGGCAGGTCGTCGCGGCCGGCGGCCTGGCGCAGCGCGGACACCGCCTGGCGCACCTCCGGCCTGGTGAAGAAGCCCTCACCCCCACGCACCTGGAACGGGATGTCCAGCTCGGTCAGCGCCTGCTCGTGCGCCTCGGACTGCGCATTGATCCGGTAGAGCACGGCGATCTCGGCGGCGGGGGTGCCGCCCGCGATGAGCTTCTGGATCGCCCTCGCGACCCCGGCCGCCTCGGCGGGCTCGTCGTCGAACTCGACGAACTCGGGCGCAGGCCCCGGCGGGCGCTGCCCGATCAGCTTGAGCCGGGTGCCCGCGATCCGGCCGCGTGCGGCTCCGATGACCTGGTTCGCCAGGGACACGACCTCCGGCGTCGACCGGTAGTCACGCTCGAGACGCACGACCGCGGCATCGGGGAACCGTCGGGAGAAGTCGAGCAGGTACCGCGGCGTCGCGCCGGTGAACGAGTAGATGGTCTGGTTCGCGTCGCCGACGACGGTGAGGTCGTCGCGCTCGCCCAGCCAGGCGTCGAGCACCCGCTGCTGCAACGGCGTCACGTCCTGGTACTCGTCCACCACGAAGCAGCGGTACCGGTCGCGGAACTCCTCGGCGACCGTGGAGTGCTCCTCCAGCGCGGCGGCGGTGTGCAGGAGCAGATCGTCGAAGTCGAGCAGCATCGCGCCGTCGCGGACCTTGAGCGCCTCGTAGGCGGCGTAGACGTCGGAGACCTTGCCCGCGTCCGCGGGCGGTTCCCTCCTCGACCGCGCGGCCGCAGCCGGATAGTCCTCGGGCGCGATCAGGGACGCCTTCGACCACTCGATCTCGCCCGCGAGGTCGCGGACGGATTCGGTGCTGGTGGACAGCCCCACCCGGTTGGCGGCCTGCGCCACGATCGCGAACTTGCGGTCGAGCAGGTCCCATTGGGTGTCGCCGACGACCTGCGGCCAGAAGTACCTGAGCTGACGCAGCGCCGCGGCGTGGAAGGTGCGGGCCTGCACCTGGTTGGCACCGTCTCCGATCCCGAGGGTCCGCAGCCGGGCCCGCATCTCTCCCGCGGCCCGCGCGGTGAACGTGACCGCGAGCACCTGTCCGGCGGAGACGTGCCCGCCGGAGACGAGGTGCGCGATCCGACGGGTGATGGTCCTGGTCTTGCCCGTACCCGCGCCGGCCAGCACGCATACCGGTCCTCTTGGCGCGAGCACCGCGGCCGACTGCTGGGGGTCCAGGCCCGTATCGTCCGCTGACATGGCGTCCATCATGGCAGGGCGCACCGACAGCGCCGCATCGAGTCGCCGGGATCACAACCGGCGTGGAACAGAGCCGCCGGTCGTGATGTTATATCCGCCGTGACTGCTACAGAGACCGCCACCGACCTGACCATTTACTCGACCACCTGGTGCGGGTACTGCCGCCGCCTCAAGAAGCAGCTCGACGAGTCCGGCATCAGCTACGTCGAGATCGACATCGAGGACGATCCCGCGTCCGCAGAGTTCGTCGGCAGCGTCAACGGCGGCAACCACGTCGTCCCGACCGTGAAGTTCGCCGACGGCAGCACGGCCACCAATCCGACGCTGGTCCAGGTCAAGCAGGCGCTGGGTCTCTGACGTGCGGGCCGCTGGCTAGGCCTTGGCCCAGGCCTCGAGCATCCCACGGGCGATGGACACGGACCCCGGCACCAACAGCCGGGCGTCCGTGTCCGAGGTCCAGTCCCCCGCTTCGAGGGCCGCCCTGACCTCGTCACGGCCGAACCAGTGCGCCTCGGCGATCTCCCCGTCGGTGAAGGCGAGCGGTGCGTCCGGGTCACCGACCGCGGAGAACCCGATCATCACCGACCGGGGAAACGGCCAAGGCTGACTGCCCAGGTACCGGACATCGCTGACCGCGAGGCCGACCTCTTCGCCGATCTCCCTGACCACGCACGACTCCAGCGACTCGCCGGCCTCGACGAACCCGGCGAGCACGGAGAACCGGCGCTCGGGCCAGTTCCCGTTGCGCGCCAGCAGCACCCGATCTGCCCCGTCGTGGACCAGGCAGATCACCGCGGGATCGGTGCGCGGGAACTCCTCGTGGCCGGTGCTGGTGCTGTGCCGTGACCAGCCGGAGATGGTCGGCGTGGTGGCGGCCCCGTCGACGGCGCTGAACCCGGCGCTGTCGTGCCAGTTCAGGATTGCGATGGCCGTCGTCAGCAGCCCGGCACTCGAATCGTCGAAGAGGTGCCCGACGAACCTCAGGTCCCCGAGCTCGCCGGACAGGGCCGCCACCCGGACCGCCCACAGGTGCCTGCCGTCGCGGCGTCCGAGAAAGACCGCGCCGGAGACCGGCTCGGGTCCAAGTTCGGTTGCGGGGTCGAGGATCAGCTCGCCGCCGTCGAGGCGGACCTGACCGCGGTGGTTGACGCGCAACAGCAGGGCCTCGGCCCACCCGGCGCGCAAAGCCGCACTGTCCGTGCGCAGTTCCTCGGCTCGATCCAGCGCCGACCGCGACAGCAACGGGACGTCGGTCATTTCGAAGTTCGCCACGACCCCAACCCTAGGTGTCGCGCCCGGCGCCTCGGGCACGAGGCACTAATTGCTCACGCGGCGGATGTAGAGCAGGCGGTCGTTCTCCTCCACCGCATCGACCTCGGGACTGCCGACCCGGACCAGGCGGCCGTCCCGCACCACCCCGAGCACGATGTCGGACAGGTGCCGCGGCGAGCCACCGATCTCGTCGCGTTCGACCTCGCGCTCGGCGATCGCGAATCCCGCCTCGGGGGTGAGCAGGTCCTCCACCATCTCCACCACGGTCGGGGTGGTCCTGGCGATGCCGAGCAGACGTCCGGCGGTCTCGGAGGAGACGACCACCGAGTCGGCGCCGGACTGACGCAGCAGATGCGCGTTGTCGGTCTCGCGGATGGCCGCGACGATCTTGGCGTTCGGCCCGACCTCGCGGGCGGTGAGCGTCACCAGCACCGCGGTGTCGTCCCGGTTCGTGGCCACGATGATCGAGGCCGCGTTCTGCACGCCCGCCAATCGCTGAACGTCGGACTTGGTCGCGGAACCGTGGACGGTCACCAGGCCGAGGCTCGCGGCGGACTCCAACACGGTCTGGTCGGTGTCGACGACCACGATCTCGGACGGGGCGATGCCGTCGCCGAGCATCGCGTCGACCGCGGTCCGGCCCTTCGTGCCGTATCCGACGACGACGGTGTGATTGCGCATGGTGTGCCTCCAACGCTGAATCTTGAATGCCTGACGCGATCGTTCGGTGAGCGCGGCCATGGTCGTGCTGATGAGGATGATGAGGAACAACACCCGCAATGGCGTGATCACGATGACGTTGATGAGCCGTGCGCTCGGGGTGATCGGTGTGATGTCGCCGTATCCGGTCGTGGAGAGCGAGACGGTGGCGTAGTAGAGGCAGTCCAGGAAGGACAGTTCGTTCTCCTGCGCGTCCCGGTAGCCGTCCCGGTCGAGATAGATCACCAGGACCGCGAGCATCAGGACCGCGACGGCCATCATCACGCGACGGAAGATCAACTGGTACGGGCTCCGGATCACCTCCGGGATACGCAGCACCCCGACCAACGCGTAGTCCGGCCGATCGGTCAGTACCTCGTGATTGCGCAGCCTCGCGCGCAACTTACCGGCCATGACGTGTTCTCCAGTTCGCTGACATCGGCTGGCAGCCTAACCCCCGATCCGGCACCGGGGCCGGACAACCGCGCGCGGCGCGTCTGGCGCGCCTGGTTCCGGTCGGGCAGGCTGGCGACATGAAGATCTCCCCGGCCACCGGACTCGCCGCTCTCCTGTTGGGCACGGGCACGCTGCATTTCGTCAGCCCCACGCCGTTCGACAACATCGTCCCGCGCGCATTGCCGGGCCGCGCCCGGACCTACACGCACCTCTCCGGCGCGGCCGAACTCGCGATCGGAGCGGCCATCGCGCTGCCCCGGACGAGGCGGCTCGGCGGCGGGCTGGCCGCGGCACTGTTCGTCGCGGTCTTCCCCGCTAACGTGCAGATGGCCGCGGACTGGCTCGGCCGCGGCTCGACGCCGCTGCCGCTCAAGGCGATTGCGGTCGGTCGCCTGCCGCTGCAGATTCCGCTGATCCTCGCGGCCCTGAAGGTCCGCAAGGGCGACGCCGGCGCCTGACCCGTTCGGCACAGATCTTCATGCGTGCCTCTCAGTCAGACTGGGCGCTCGCCCCCGCCGAGTCGATCAGCCGGGCGAGCGCGTCGCCGTCGGGCAGCTCGGTCGGCGCGATGGTCCGGCCGGTGCGCACATAGTGGAACGCCGCGCGGACCTTGTCCAACGGCACCGGCGGCCCGCCCCTGGCGGCGGACCGCGCCGACATCAGCTCCGACCACGCCAGACGATAGGCCGCGAGCTGCATCACCACCGCCCGCTCGTTGGCCGCCGACGGCTCGGCGCCGGTCTTCCAGTCGATCACGGTCCAACCGCCGTCCGGGTCGGCGAAGACCGCGTCGATGCGGCCCCTGATCACCGTGCCCGCGATCGACGTCTCGAACGGGACCTCCACCTCGACCGGGCTGCGGTTCGCCCATGTCGAGCGTAGGAAGGCCTCCTGCAGCCCTTCCAGGTCGGTGTCGCCGACGGCCCCCGTGTCCGCGGCGCCCGGCAGCTCGTCCAGATCCAGCAGCCGGGTGGCGCCGAACCTGCGCTCGATCCAGGCGTGAAACGCGGTTCCCCTGCGCGCCAGCGGATTCGGCGGATACGGCAGCGGGCGACGCAGCCGGGCCGCGAGCTCGTCGGGCGCGGCGGCCAGTTCCACCAACTGGCTCACCGACAACTGTGCGGGCAGCGCGACCTCGGCGCGGGCGAGCGCTCGCTGCCTGCGCTCGGCCAGCAGCACGTCCACGTCGGCCGCCCAGCCCTCCGGGTCTGCCTCGTCGTCGGCGTCCTCGTCTTCGTCCTCGGGCCCCAGCGCGATGAGCTCGGCCAGGACCAACTCGGCGCCGCGCTGCACCGGATCACGCCTGTTCCCCAGCGGATCGCTCGGCCACTGCGCGGTCACCGGCTCGGCGGTGAGCGGGTTCTCCGCGTCCTCCTCCGGCGCCTGCGCCCACAGCTCCACCGTCCCGAGCTCGTCCGCCGCGTCGACGAGTTCGCGCATCTCCAGCAGGAACTCCGACGGACCCCTCGGCGTGCCGCCCGACTCCGACCAGTGGTGGCCGGACAGGTACAGCGCCCGCTCGGTGCGGGTCAGCGCCACATAGAACAGACGCCTGTCCTCGTCGAGCCTGCGCCTGCCCAGCGCGGCCTTGTGCTCACCGAGGGCATCCTCGAGGTCCTTGCGGTTGAACAGGTCCTCGAGATCGAGCACCGGGACACCGTCCGCCCCGTCACCGTCGTGCGCCCGGTCACCGCGCAGCGCCGGGGGCAGCTCACCGACGGCGCCCAGCCAGCTGCCGGAGGCGGTCTTCGACGGGAAGACGCCCTCCACCAGGTGGGGCACCGCCACGACCTGCCACTCGAGCCCCTTCGCCGAGTGCACCGTCAGGACCTGCACCCGATCGGGCGCGACCTCGACCTCGCCGGGGGCCAGGCCCTTCTCGATCGTTTCCGCGGCCGACAGGAAGGCCAGCAGCCCGGTCAGCGTCGCGGTGGAGTTGCGGGAGTACCCGGCCACCGCGTCCGCGAAGGCGTCAAGATGCTCGCGCCCCGCTCCGCCGTCGCCGGTGAAGCGCAGCCGGGCCTGCGCCTCGATCCCGATCCCCAGCACCCGCTCCACCTCGGCCACCAGCTCCGTGAGCGGCTGACCGATGCGTTCGCGCAGCGAGACCAGCTCGGCCGCCAGGGCCCCGATCCGGGCGTAACCGAGAGGCGAATAACGCTGCGGTCCACCGGGGTCCGCGATCGCGTCGGCCAGCCCGGCGAGCTCGGCATGCTCACCGGGAAGCGCGGCCTCGAGCGCCTGGTCGAGGCTGGCCGCGTCGGTGACCGCTCCCCCGGTGCCGTGTGTCGACCCGATCGCCAGCTCGCGCGCCCGGCGCCACAGCGCGGCCAGGTCCGCGGCCCCGATCTGCCACCGGGCCCCGGTCAGGATCCGCATCGCCGCGCTGCCCGCCAGCGGGTCGGCGACCATCCGCAGCATGGCGATGACGTCCGCCACCTCGGGCGTGTGCAGCAGCCCGCCGAGCCCGACCACCTCCACCGGGAGGCCGTGGCGGCGCAGGGCGGCCGCGATCGGCGCGGCGTCGGCGTTGCGGCGGATCAGGACCGCCGCGGTGGGCGGCGCCTCGCCCCGGGCGCCCGCGGCGGCGTACTCCTCGGCGATCCGGGCCGCGAGCCAGTCCCGCTCGCGCTCGACGTCCTCGGTGAGCGCGAGGCGAATGTCGCCCGCGACCGCACCGGGTCGCGGTCGCAGCTGTTGCACGGGAACCCCGCGCTCACGCAAGGACTCCGAGGCCGCGTTGGCGAGGGTCAGCGCCTCGGGCGGGTTCCGCCAGCTCGTCAGCAGCTCGAGCCGCGGCGCGGGATCGCCTCCGGGCAACGGGAAGTCGGTGGCGAACCGGGGCAGATTGGCGGCCGACGCGCCGCGCCAGCCGTAGATCGACTGCATCGGGTCGCCGACGGCGGTCAGGGCGAGGTCGCCGTCCTCGCCGCCACCGAAGAGCGAGGACAGCAGCACCCGTTGGGCGTGTCCGGTGTCCTGGTACTCGTCGAGCAGCACGACCCGGAATCGTTGCCGCTCGGATCGGCCCACCTCGGGATGCTCCGCGGCGACCCGGGCGGCGAGGGACATCTGGCTGCCGAAGTCGAGCGCACCCTCACGCCGGAGCACCTCGGAGACCCGCTGCACCAGCGGCAACAGGGCGACCCGCTCGTGCTGCGTCTCGAGGATGTCGAGGAGTTCCTTCTTCGGCCCGCCGCGCTGTTTGGGACCGGCGGGCAGGGTGTGGATCAGCTTGTCCAGCTCGGTGTGCGCCTCGCGCAGGTCCTCCGGCTCCACCAGGTGCTCGGCCAGCTGCCCGGACAGCGCGAGCACCGCCTCGGTGAGCGAGGTGGGGGTACGGTCCGTCTCCAGGTCGCCGTCCCAGGAGCTGACCACCCGGTGCGCGAGCTGCCACAGCTCGGTCTCCGACAGCAGCTCGGCGGACGGTTCGATGGGCAGCAGCAGACCGTGCTCGGTCAGCAGTCGACCGGCGTAGGAATGGTAGGTGCTCACCTCCGGCTCGCCGCCGAGGATCCGGCCACGCAGGTCCCCGCTCGGATCGAGCTTGCGCAGCAGAGCCGAACCGGCAAGGCGCGCAAGGCGTTGCCGAATCCGTGTGGTCAGCTGCTGGGCCGCCTTACGGGTGAAGGTGAGCCCGAGGACCTGCTCCGGGTCGACCAGGCCGTTGGCCACCAGCCAGACCACCCGGGCCGCCATCGTCTCGGTCTTGCCCGCGCCCGCACCCGCGACCACCAGGGTCGGCCCGAGCGGCGCCGCGATCACCGCGGCCTGCTCGGCGGTCGGCGGATGCTGGCCGAGCGCGACGGCCAGGTCGGCCGGGCTCACCCGGGCCCCGCTCCTCCACGTCTCGACGTCGCGGCTCATCCCTCGGTCACCTGCCGTCCGGTTTCCTGTGCCGGGCAGCTCGACCGCGCCGGGCAGTGCCTGCACCCGTCGTTCGGCTGCGCCCGGAAGCCGGGGCCCTTGGTGGCCGCGGCCGCGTCGTGCACCACGGTGAGCCACTCCTGTTCGCCGTCCTCGCCGAGCGGGGCCTGCAGGCGCTGGGCGGCGCCCTCCTTCTTGTTCGGCTTCGCCACGAACACCAGGCGCGCCCCACCCGGCTCCGAGGGCGGCTCGCCCTCGATCGCGCCCGCCAGCGCCGCCACCTGGTAGGTCGCCAGCTGCGCATGCTGCTGTGCGGCCTCCTTGCTCACCGGGCTACGCGCGGTCTTCACGTCCACGATCACCGGCCGCCCCTCGGTGTCGCGCTCGAGGCGGTCGATCCGGCCGCGCAGCCGGATCTCGGGTCCGCCCTCCTCCCGCGCCTCGAGCACCCCGTCGACGGCGACCTCGACGCCGACTTCCGTGAGTTCGCCGCGGGAGAGCCGCAGCCATTCGGAGAAGCTGTCGAGCATCTGCCCGGTGCGGTCCATCTCCCGTCTCGAGTACCACTGCGAACCGAGATCGACCGCGTCCCATGCGGTGGCGAGCGCCCGGCGCACCTGGTCGGGTGGCAGCTTGCCCGCCACGGCCTGGACCAGGGTGTGCACCAGGGTTCCGGTCACCGCGTGCGTGTTCTCGCCGTCGGTGCCGCCGTTCCGTTCGAGCGCCCACCTCAGCGGGCAGGTGCTCAGCTGCTCGATCGTCGACGGCGACAGCGGGACCGGACCGTCCTCCGGTTCCCACAGCGGGGCGTCGGTGCTCATCCCGCCCACGCCCCACCAGTTCTCCGGATGCGCGCCGCGCACCCCGTCCCTGGCCAGCCGGGCGAGTTGCCGGGCCGCCCTGGCCTGACGCTGCGGATCGTTCTCGGCGAGGTCCGGATCGCACACGGCCCGACGGAGTTCCGCGACCAGCGACGGCAGCGACAGCACCCGCCCCGCGGGCACCGGTTGTTCCACCACCACCTCACCGGGCCCGTCGTCGCCCTCGATCCGGCCGATGAGCTCGTCCACGAACCGCGACGGCACCAGGTCCGAGTCCCCGGTCGCGGACTCGACCGCCGTGATCAGCAGGGAACGGCGTGCCCGGCTGCAGGCGAGCAGGAACAGTCGCCGCTCCTCGGCGAGCAGCGGGGCGGTGCGCGACAGCTGCGATTCGCTCGACGGCGAGGCGTCGCTGACGCCCGCGGCGAGGTCGACCAGCACCTCGGTCCCCAAGAGGGTGCCGCGGGCGCGCAGGCCCGGCCACAGCCCCTCCTGGACCCCGGCGACGGCCACCACGTCCCATTCCCGGCCCGCCGCGGAGTGGGCACTGAGCACCGTCACCGCCTCCCCCGCGATCGCCACCGCGGATCTCGAGTCGCTCGAGATCTGCTGTTCGGACAGGTATTCCACGAACCCCGCGAGGGTGGCCCGCGGCAATCTGTCGACATAGCTCGCGGCGGCGTCGAAGAGCGCGACCACCGCGTCGAGGTCCCGGTCCGCCTGCGCGCCGATCGGGCCGCCGCGCAGGGAGGCCGCCGCCCACCGCTTCTCCAGGCCGGTCGCCTGCCAGCTCGCCCAGAGCACGCCCTCGACGCCGCGTCCCTTCCGATGGGCCGCCCTGGCCTGCCCGAGGATCGAGAGGACGCGCCGCAGGGCCGCCGACTCGCCGTCGGTGAGCTTGGCGATCAGCCCGCGGTGCTCGTCCTCGCCGTCGACGATCAACGAGCGCAACAGGTCCGCGGAGTCTCGCTGGCCACCGGCGGCGATCTCGACCCGGCGCAGGCCCCGTCGCAGCCGCCGCAGGGTCACCGGATCCGATCCGCCGACCGGTCCGGACACCAGCGCCAGCGCGTCCTCGCCGGTGAACTCGACGCCCGCGACCGCGCGCAGCACCAGCAGCAGGCCGCCGACCGAATGTTGTCGGGCGAGCGGGAGTTCCGAGGCCGAGGTGGTCACCGGGACACCCGCGGCCAGCAGGGCTCGGCGGAGCGGGGCGAGCACCCGCGGAACCGATCGGACCACGATCGCCATCCGTGACCAGGGCACACCGTCGTGCAGGTGCGCGCGGCGCAGGGTGTCCGCGATCAGCGCGGCCTCCTTGCCCTGGGTGCCGAGCACCTGCACCTGGGCCCGGCCCGGTTCCTCGGTCGAGGACGCCGCACCCCGGTGCGGCGGCCGGCCCGGCAGGCGGCCGGCGATCGCGGCGGTGACCGTCGAGATCCGTTCCGCGCAGCGATGATCGGTGTCGAGGATCAGCTGGTTCTCCGAGCCGGCGTCGGCGAGGTCCATCAGGAATCGCGAGTCGGCCCCCCGGAATCCGAAGACGGCCTGGTCCGGATCGCCCGCCACGACGGACAGATCGGTGCCCGAGCCGATCAGCCGGACCAGCTCGGCCGCCTGCGGGTCCAGGTGCTGGGCGTCGTCGACGAGCAGGTACCGGATGCGTGAACGCTCCTGCTGCAGCAGCTCCGGGTCGGTGGCGAACGCGGTCAACGCCGCGCCGACGAGTTCGGCCGCGTCGAGGGCGGGCGCCGTGGCCTCGGGGGCCTCCACCCCGACGGCACCGCGCAACAGCATCACGTGCTCGTAGTGGGCGGCGAAGCGTCCGGCCGCCACCCACTCCGGCCGCGAGTGCTTCCGACCGAGCGCAGCGAGGTCCTCGGGGCCCAGTCCGCGCTCGCCCGCCCGCAGCATCAGGTCGCGTAGCTCGACGGCGAAGCCGGTCATCGACAGCGCGGGGCGCAGCCGCTCGGGCCAGTGCTGCGCCCCGTCCGCGACGTCACCACGCAGCATCTCGCGCAGCACCGCGTCCTGCTCGGCCCCGGTGATCAGCCGCGGCGGCGGGTTGGAATGCGCGGCGGCCTGCAGGCGGAGCACCGCGAACGCGTACGAGTGCACGGTCCTGACCAGCGGCTCACGGGTGGCCCGCAGCGAGTCGGGACCGGCGGAGCCGAGCAGACCCGCGGTGATCGCCTCACGGACCATGGTGGCGGCGCGGCGTGAATGGGTCAGCACGAGAATGGATTCCGGGTCGCAGCCACCGTCGGCTATCCGCGAGACCGCGAGGTCGACCAACAGCGAGGTCTTGCCCGTGCCCGGTCCGCCGAGCACCTGCCAGGGCCGTCGCCCACGGCCTCCTCGCGGCTCGGCGATCAACCGCAGTGCCTCGGGAGCCCACACCCGGCGAGGGCCGGCCTCCGCCGATCGGCGGACCAATGTGGCGGTGGCCCGCCGCGCCTGTTCCCGATCGCCCGACATGGGTGGCATTCCATCACGGCGGGCCGACAACCACCGCCGCGCGTCCACCACGGTCGGCGGATCCGGCAAGATGTCCGGCATGGGCGAGATCCACATCCACCGCTTCGGGCCGCCGGCCGGCCGGCCGGTCCTAGCACTGCACGGCCTCACCGGCCACGGTCAGCGCTGGCAGCACCTCGCGGAGGCGCATCTGCCCGAGGCCAGGGTGATCGCGCCGGACCTGCGGGGGCACGGCCGCTCGACGTGGTCGCCGCCCTGGGGCATTGCCGACCACGTGGACAGCCTGGTCGAGGTCCTCGCGTCCGAGACCACCGAGCCGGTCGTGCTGGTCGGCCACTCGTACGGCGGCGCCATCGCCGTGCACCTGGCCCGCCGGGTGCCCGAGCGGGTGCGCGCCCTGGTGCTCCTCGACCCCGCGATCGGGCTCGAACCGGCGCTGATGGCGGAGGTCGCCGACCTGACCGTCCGGTTCCCGGACTACACCGACGCCGCCGAGGCGCGCTCGGAAAAGGTGCACGGGGCGTGGGCGGACGTGGCGGACGAACTGCTCGACGCCGAACTCGCCGAGCACCTGATCGACCGCGAGGGCGGCCGGGTCGGCTGGCGGATGTCGATACCGGCGATCGTGGCGTCCTGGGGCGAGCTGGCCCGGCCGTTCGTGCTGCCGCCCGCGGACCTGCCGACGATTCTGGTGCAGGCGATGCGGGTGCAGCCGCCCTACGTGACACCCGCGTTCCGATCCGCGCTTGCGGCACACCTCGGTGATCGACTCACCGTGGTCGAGATGGACGTCGATCACATGGTCGGGCAGGCCAGGCCCGGGGACGTCGCGGAGCTGATCGGGAAGCTGCTGTAGGTGGCCGCCACCACGGAGGCACAGATCGAGCGGGTCCGCGAGCTGGTCGCGGCGATCCCGCCCGGGAAGGTGGCGACCTACGGCGACATCGCGTCGGCCGCGGGACTGTCGAGCGCCCGGACCGTCGGCTGGATCATGCGCACCGACTCGGCCGACCTGCCGTGGCACCGCGTGCTCGGCGCGAGCGGCAGACCGGCTGCCCATCTCGCGCACCGGCAGATCTCGAAGCTGGCACTCGAGGGCGTACCCATCCGCGACGGCAGGGTCGACCTCGCCGCGGCCAGGCACGAGTTCTGAGGTCCTGATGAGCGGTGAACGCGACCTCGAGATCCTGATCTCGTCGATGAACCCCGTCCTCCGACCGGGCACCTTCGTGTTCGTCACGGTCCCGGAGGCGGCGGCCCCCGGGGTCCGGGCGGCGGCCACGATCACCGAGGACGAGGGCGTCACCCTGGTGCTGACGAAAGAAGAAGCCGACGCCCGCGGCTGGGGGTACGAGTTCGAGGCGGCGTGGCTCACGCTGCGGGTGCACTCCGCGTTGGACGCGGTCGGCTTGACCGCGGCGGTGAGCTCCCGGCTCGCCGGAATCGGCATCAGCTGCAACGTCATCGCCGGCTACCACCATGACCACCTGCTGGTGCCGATCGATGACGCATCGCACGCGCTCGCCGAGTTGAAGGCGCTCGCCGCCGACGGTCGGGGCTGAGTATCAGCACCCGGCCGCCAACTCCGCGCGGATCGCCTCGACGCCGACCACCACCTCGGCGAAGCTGGTGCTCAGCGGGCTCAGCCCCAGCCGGAGACCCTCGGGCGCGCGGAAGTCGGGGATCACCCCGCGCTCCCACAGTGCCGGGGTCGCCGCACGAAAGTGCGGATGATCGATGGTCACATGGCCGCCACGCAGGTCCGCGTCGGCGGGCGTCGCGACCCTCACCCCCAGCGGTACCAGCGACTCGGCGACGAGGTCGAGCGCGAACTCGGTGAGCCGCACCGACTTCTCCCTGATCGCGCCTATGCCTGCCCGTTCGATGAGTTCGAGCATCTCGCGCATCGCGATCATGCCCAGCACCGCGGGCGTGCCGCTGAGGATCCGACGGATGCCGCGCGCGGGCCGGTACCCGGGGGCCATCTCGAAGACGTCCTCGCGGCCCATCCATCCCCAGATCGGCTGCACGAACTCCTCCAGCAGTCCCGCACGCACATAGGCGAAGGCGGGTGAGCCGGGACCGCCGTTCAGATACTTGTAGGTGCAGCCGACGGCGAGGTCGACTCCCCAGTCGTCCAGTTCGATCGGGACCGAACCGACCGAGTGGCACAGATCCCACAGCATGAGCGCCCCCGCACCGTGGACGACCCGGGTGATGGTGGCGGCGTCGGCCAGGTAACCAGAGCGATACGCGACGTGACTGAGCACCACCAACGCGGTCCGCTCGCCGACCGTCGCGGCGACCTCGTTCGCGTGCACCCCGCTCCGCGGATCGGACTCGATCCAGCGCAGCGTCATCCCCAGCTCCGACGCGATCGCCTCGAGCACATAGCGGTCGGTGGGGAAATTGTCGGTGTCCAGGACGATCTCGTTCCTGCCCGGGCGTGTCGCGATGCCGCCGCGTGCCAGCTTGTAGAGCAGCACGGTGGTGGAGTCGCCCACCGCGGTCTGGCCCGGGCCGGCGCCGAGGACCACCCGGGCGAGATCGTCACCGATCGTCAGGGGCAGGTCGAACCACTCCTCGTCCCAGCCGCGGATCAATCTGCCGCCCCAGTCCTCGGTGACGAATCGGGCCACCCGCTCGGCGCCCGCCCTGGTCGGCCGCCCGAGTGAGTTCCCGTCGAGATAGGAGACGACGGACGGGGCGTCGACGAACAACTCCCGATAGGAGCGCAGCGGATCGGCGTCGTCGAGTTCGGCCGCGCGCGCCGAGAATCGTTGCGGGACAGGTCTGATCGCGCTCACCCGAACCGCTCCTTGATCTGCGCGGTGTCGAGGTTTCGGGTCTCGGCCAGCCACGAGGCCCAGTCCTCGTCCTCGGCAGGCGGCGGGCCCGGCGTCCACGCGAGCCGCGTCGCCGAGCCCGCCGGCCACGGCACGGCGATCGATTCCAGCACCGACTCACGATCGAGTCCGGCCCCGAGCAGCGCCGTCAGTTCGCGGGGATTCACCCCCACCGGTTGGGGGCCGTTGCCCTGGTCGGTGCCGTACACCACGACTCCGCCTGCGGCGCAGAACCGGCGAAGGTTGTCGGCGGCGACGTCGAACTCTCCTCCGCGGCCGTGGATGTCGAGGGTGCTGACCCATCGCATCGACCGCGCCATCGCCGCGAGCAACTCCTCGGGCAGAGGCTCGGTCCACGGGGTGTGCGCGAGCAGGTCCGCCCCGGACTCGAAGGCGCGCAAGGCCTGCCCCGGCCCCTCGGCGTGGACCACGACGAGTCGGTCTCGCGCGTGTGCGGCGCCGACCAGCACCTCGAGGGTCGCATCGTCGAACACCGGGCCCGCCACGGAGTTCAGCATGACCTTGACGAAGGTCGCGCCTGCGAGGATCTGGACGTCGACGGCGGCCGCCGCCTCCTGCGGCCCCTCGACGATGCACACCGAGTCGGCGGCCGCCCACCACCGGTCGGTGGGGTAGCCGCCCGGGACCGTGAGGAACTGACCCGCGAAACTCACCTCGGGCAACCCGTCCCGGACCGCCGCGTCCACAAACGGCGCGAGGACCGTCGGTGACGAGCCGAGGTCGTGCACCACCGCCAGGCCACCCGCGAAGAGAGCGCGCGCATCGACGAGCCCGAGGTGCACATGGGCGTCCCGCAGGCCTGCGAACACGACCCCGGGGATCTCGAGATCGGCATGCCCGTCCGTCGGGGTTCGCCGCCGCAGCGATACCAGCCGGCCTCCGCGCGCCGTCAGCCTGCACGGCCCCAACCAGGCTCCGCACCAGAGGTTCTCGACGTCGACGTTCATCGGTCCTCACCGTCCCAGTTCGGTGCGGACGGCGAACAGCTCCGGGAAGAAGGTCAAGTCGAGCGCGCGCTGGAGATAGCCCGCGCCCCCGGAGGAGCCACCGGTGCCGGACTTCATCCCGATCACCCGGAGCACCGTCCGTAGATGCCGAAAGCGCCAGAGCTGGAAGCTCTCCTCGAGGTCGACGAGTTCCTCGAAGGACTCGTACGCCCGCCAGCAGTCCTCCGGATGCTCGTAGACGTGCCTGACCATCGGCATCAGGTCGGGGTTCAGCACATACGCGGCGGTGACCTCCCTGTCGAGGGCGGAGCCGGGCACCTCATAGCCCGCGCGCGCGAGGCAGCGCCAGAACTCGTCGTAGAGGGTCGGCTCGTGCAGGAGGGCGTCGAGGACTGCATGCGACGGCGGGTCCGCCTCGAACACCCTGAGCAGGTCCGGGTTCTTGTTGCCAAGGATGAACTCGACGGCGCGGTACTGGAAGGACTGGAACCCCGACGCGTTGCCCAGGAAACCACGGAACTCGGCGTACTCGGTCGGCGTCAGCGTCGCGAGGATCGACCACTGCTCGGTCATCGACTTCTGGATGTGTTTGACCCGGGCGATGCACTTGAGCGCGACACCGATGTCGTCCGCCGCGAACGCCCGACGGGCCGCACGGATCTCGTGCAGGACGAGTTTGAGCCAGAGTTCGGTGGTCTGGTGCGCGATGATGAACAGCATCTCGTCGTGGTGCTGCGGCTCGCTGACCGGGTTCTGCGCGCTGAGCAGGGTGTCGAGGTCCAGATAGGATCCGTAGCTCATTCTGGCGCTGAAATCGGTGACGATGCCGGGCTCGAGGTCCCGCAGGTTCCGTTCACCGCCAAGAGTCATGCGTGTGATTGTCGGCCGACCTGCGGATACCGTCCGGATCCGTGGCCGAATCGTTGTGTTTACATCCGCACGGCCCTGGTGCTCGACCCGCTCTGGGGAGCCGGGTGCGGCTGGGCGTTGCAGACCCCCGAGTGCCCGCCCTTCGTCATACTCTCCCCGCGAATGCTGGCCCGAACACGAGTCTTCCTGTAGGAGTGGAGGTGTCAATCCGCTCGGTCACGCTGCGGAACGCTGCACCCTTGCTCTCGATTGAGCCCGACAGTTTCGATCAGGTGGGGCAGGTTTCGACCTAATCGGTCTAACCGCGACACGACGAGCGTGTCCCCTGGTCGAAGGTTGTCGAGTGCATCCTGCAACTCGGGGCGGTCCTTCTTTGCCCCGCTCGCGACCTCCTCCCAGACCCGGAAAAACCTCGGCCGCGAGAGCGTCCCTCTGGAGGTCGAGATACTGATCGGCTGTACTGACCCGCAGTAACCCAATGTTGCGCTCACAGGGCAAGACTGTCCCAGAAACGTCCGACTTCGACGAGGAGCCACATGGGAGGGTGAGACGGGTTTCTGGGACACGTCACGATTCGGTAACGGCCGGGCGCGATTTGGGTGCAGCAGTTGTTCGACCGGGGGAACCGTCCCCGCCGACCGGGCCGGGCGGCGGGGACGCCAGCGGGTCTGGTGTCTCGCTGGTCGGTGTCTCGGTAATGACCGAATCTGAGTCTTGCAAGACTGTGCAAGATAGTGCAGATTGCTCTCACAAAGTGTGGCGGTTCGCCATGGTCGCCACCCGCCTCCGGTTTCTACACGTGCGTAGTCGGCTTTACGACGGACAAGACGTGGACTGCGCATCACCGTTTGCTGAGGCAGAGCATCCGGTGGGGGCGGTGGCGAAGGCTTCACTGCTGTCGCCGGTCACCGTCGCGCTGTTGTCGTCGCCGTCACCCGCGAAGGCGACGCTGTTGTTGCCGGTGACGGCGGCAGTGTTGCTGTCACCGAAGCCAGCATCCGCGAGGCTGTTGTTGCCGGTCACCGTCGCGCTGTTGTCGTCGCCGTCACCCGCGAAGGCTTCGCTGTTGTTGCCGGTGACGGTGGCGCTGTTGTCGTCGCCTTCAGCCGCGGCGATGCTGCTGTTGCCGGTGACCGTGGCGGTGTTGCTGTCACCGAAGTCGACGAAGGCGCTGCTGTTGTTGCCGGTGACGGTGGCTGTGCTGTTGTCGGAGCCGTTCGCTAGGGCTTCGCTGTTGTTGCCGGTGACGGTGGCGGTGGTGTTGTCGCTGCCGGCAGTGATGGCTTCGCTGTTGTCGCCGGTGACAGTGGCAGTGTTGTTGTCACCGAAGCTAGCATCCGCGAAGCTGCTATCCCCGGTGACGGTGGCGGTGTTTCCATCACCTTCCGCGAGGGCGATGCTGTCGCCGCCAGTCACGGTGGCGGTGTTGCTGTCACCGAACCCTGCCACCGCGATGCTGTTGTCGCCGGTGACGGTGGCGGTGTTGTTGTCGCCTGCACCCGTGGTTGCGGTGCCACCCGTTAGCGCCTGACTGCCATCGCCGATGACGGTCGACGTATTTCCGTTGCCGACGGTCGCATCGGCGAAGCTGCTATCCCCGATGGCGGTGGCGGTGTTCCCATCGCCGTCCCCGGCGCGGGCGGTGCTGTCGTCCCCGTTGACCCGCGCGGTGTTACGGCTGCCTCCCGTGCCAGCATCAGGTGTCGACCCCGCTACTGCAGTGCTGTTGTCGCCGTTGACTTGCGCCTTGTTGTGATCACCGCCAGTTGCTGTGGCTGCACTGCCGTCACCATGAGCGATCGCTACCGAACCGGTTCCCTCCGACGTGGATGTAGCGTTGCCCTTCTGTACGCGCAGCTCTCCGTTGGTCGATACGCTCAGGTTGGGGGAATGATCCGAAGACTTCGAGCCAGTAGAAGACTTCGAATCCCTCGACGATGACGACGTTGAATCCGTCGACGATGCAGATGTAGAACTGGACGTATCAGAATTGGGCTTTGCGGACGCTTCCTCTGCGGTGGCGACTGCCAATGCGGCACCCAACCCCACAGTGAAGACGAAAGTGCCCACACGTCCAACATGTTTCGTGCCGTTCATGGTGATCCTTTCTGGCAGTAACAGGCGAGAGTCCTCACCTCTACTGCTGCGGGATAATCGATGCCGACGCAGCCGATGTGAGGCCCAATACGGCCGTATCGGGGATCGAAGTCGGCGGATGAGGACGACATCGTCGGTTCCGCCTCAAGATTGATTGATGACACCGTGCCGACTCCCGGTCCTCCGTATCGAGCCGCGATTGCGCCGTCGTCCCGCGACGGCATCCTCCCGCGCGGCCACATTCGGATGGTTGCTGCTCGATTACAGGAATTCTGTCCCAACGCAGCCGAACTGACATCGTATGAACGGCTTAGCTGTAGTCGATCTTGCTGTCGAGGGTGGACACTTGCGCCGTACCGCGACGACACCGCGGGGAACATAGCGCTCAGCAGCCTCGTCCACCGTGACCAGTCCCCAGTCGTTGGCGGCCATCCGCACCGAAACGCTCGGCAGTACTGTCGGAGTCCGCGGGTGCGTGGTGACGATGTCGCGTAGCGCCACTCCGGAAGCGAGTAGACCTCTACCCGTGACACCAGGGCAGTCCCCGGCGGAACATTATTTCGTGGCGCGGTTCGTAGACCTAGAAACATTTTCGAGCCTGGTTTCGTCGATATACGACTCTGCTGTGAACCCATCGACGTGGCAGGCGACCCTCTACGACGTAGTCGACGCGTTCGACGGCATAGCCGGCTCGCTGGTGCTGACGTCATCGGCCGATCGGCACATCACGCTCGGGGTCGGGCTGGGGACGAAAACAGTCGACAGCTACAACAACCACTACCGCGACCTCGATCCGATTGCCCGGATCATCGAGCAAAGCTCCCCAGGCACCGTGGGTTGTGTGTTCGACAGTGTCCCACCAGCCGACTTGTCCAACAGCGAGTTCTTCATCGACTGGGCGCGTCCGAGCGGGTTGGGGGACGGCCTGTTCGCTCGGTTCTCGGCCCGCAACGACGGTCCGTGCTGGTTCATATGCATCGACCCGTTGGAACAGAATCGACGATTCGGAACACCGTGGCGACTCAAGTTGATGCACCAACTCATCCCACACCTTGCGGCAGCGGCCAGAATCGAGCGCACCTTGTCCGATCAGAGGGCAAATCTCCGACTGACGACCGACATCCTTGAGCATCTCGACCACGGCGCACTGCTGGTCGACGCACACGGCCGAGTCCAGCACATGAACACCGCAGCGCACGCGATCCTGCAGCGCAGCGACGGGTTGTCCATCACCAGTAACGGCGAGCTGTCCGCTGGCACTGCAGGCAACCGGATGACTCTGTGCGGGCTGATCGGACGGGTGTGTGGCCACGACACACCCGTTGGCGCAGCCGGCAGTATGTTGATCGCCCGGCGGTCGGGTCAAAGGCACTACGTTCTACACGGCCTACCGATTCGACGCGACGAATCCTCGTCTCGAGGTCCGCGGCTCGCGCTCCTCACTATTGTCGATCCCGATGAGACCAGCCAGAAGCCTCCTGCCGAGATTTGGCGGCTGCTTTATGGCCTCACACCGCGAGAATCGGTCATTGCTCAAAACGTGCTCAGAGGCGAGGGACTGCAGACCGTCGCAGATAGCTTGGCGATAACACTCTCGACTGTCCGGGTGCACCTGCAGCATGTATTCGAGAAGACCAACACGCGTCGCCAAGCCGAGCTCACCCGCCTACTCACCGCGACCGGACCAATCTTCACGCCCGCCACCCGCGACTGCCGTGTGATCGATCCAAGTCGAGCGCCATCCGAAGGGTCCCGACTCACCAATCCCGATCAGTAGACCGGCCTTCATTGCGGGAGCAGTAGCGTGGAAACGGACACGATTGGCTGCTGGGCTCTTTGACGTGCCGTGTTCGAAGGATGCCGTCGGGGACGCAGGGGGTCGTGTCTCGCGTGTCGGTGTCTCGGAAACGACCGATAGGGAGACAGGTGCAGCCCCCCCCCGATAGGCAACAGCAATCAATCCCGATTCGGAGTTCGCACTCGCCCGTACGCTGGCGATCGTGAGCACGGACCACAGCTACGAGATCTCCACCATCCAACTCGGCCCCTATGACGACCTGTCGCAGTTGATGGCAGATCTGGCGAACCACGCCTCGACCGCAGCCACACTCGCATGGCAGACCGAAGGCCAAGTCGTCGTCTCGGTCTCGCACTCCATCACACCGATCGACGGAAAGCTCTTCGGCACAGTGTTCCTGACAACTGACGAGCAGAGCTGAACTGGTCAACAGACGCCGACCATTGGCATCTCGATGTCTCATCCTCGGTGTCGCAGAATCGAGCGAAACTGAGACCCCAATCAGTGGAAGGTGGATATCGCCGCTCGGTAACAAACCCGGATAAAGACATCCCCACCCTTTGTGCAGCCGGAATCATGACAGAATGAGCGCCAGCTCCCCACCGCCGCGACGGCGTCCTCATTCGGTCGCTGGAGCTTCTCGAAAACGCGGAGAAGCGAAGGTCAGCGCAGAACAGCGCACTCGTGAAGACGCCCTGCGTGCAGACCTTGGAACTGAGTATCAGGCACTCGTACGCATAGTGTCCGACTTCGACGGGCGCTTCTTGATCGTAAAGAGCTGGTCGGTCACGTTGAGTCTTGCGGCTATCGGCTTGGGCTTCCAACAGGAGCATTACGCCTTGTTCGCCCTCGCCAGCGGTACGGCGCTCGCGTTCTGGTTCATCGAGGGCGAAATGAAACGCCATCAGAGACGGTACTACTCACGGATGCGCGATATCGAGGTAGCGGCGTACTACCTGAACCATGTCCCGATTGACGATCGCCAGGAGTCCAGTCCGCGCATTGATTGGTACTGGGACTACAAGGGACGCGGGCCCGACTTCCGAACCGCGAAGCCCAAGCGGCGGGATCAGAAGAATGTAGATCGCACACTGAAAGGAGCCCGCTGGACGACAGACGTTCTCCTTCCGCATGCCGTCGCCGTGGTGCTCGGGCTCGCACTGTTCATCATTGCCGTCCTGGAACTGCCCTGGCTCGAACACCTAAAACCATAACGAGCGACTGAAGTTCCCCGACAGCCAGCCGACCATCCAAGACGGAACAGGTCTCACGAATCAGCGCGTCAGAAACGATCGATTCTCAGGCAGGGGATCATGCCCTTGCCGCGGCGGGCCGGCTACGATCCGAGACGTCTCACCGCCTGCTGTCGCAGAAACGACCGAACGCGAGCCACTGTCATTTTTTGTGGAACCCCACAAACATTCGGTATCGACCAGTCCACCTCCGGTTACGCGAGACAGGGCACTCGCGCACCGTTTGACTCCGGGAAACGTGATGTGCACCGGATTGGGCTGACCAACGGGGATCAGGGTCGCCGTAGTACTCGGGAAGGTGGTGGTGTGCTGGCCCGGAGCGGTGCAGCTCGACGAGGTGGCTTCCTGGTGCGGGCTGAGTTTGGATTTCTTGCCGCGGAGCCGACCTTTGGCTTTCGCGACGGCCATTCCTTCTCGGGTGCGAGCCCTGGCCAGGTCTGCCTCGAACTTCGCGATCATCGACAGCGTCGTGAACAACAGCCGTCCGATCGGGTCGGTGGGGTCGTGGACAGATCCACCGATGTTGAGCTTGTCCTTCCGGCCGGTGGGCTCGTCGGCGATCGCGCGGGCATCGGGCACGGAGCGGGCCAGGCGATCGAGTTTGCTCACGACCAACATGTCGCCTTCGCGTACCGCCGCCAGGGTCTCACGCAGCCCGGGACGGTCCCGATTGGTCCCGCCGCCCCCGCACTCCCGGCAGCCTCCAGATGACGGCCCGGAGCGCCGTCTGGAGAGCGGGGGGATAACCTATCGATCAATTCCTTGCGATCGGGCACGATTCCCGTGCGCTTGGAGACCAATCCCGGCCGGATCGTCGGCGACTTGCGGGTCCCGAATCGACACACCGCACAGGCGTTATTGGCGAAGACTCAGGCGAGAACAGCGGCGAGGAACCCCGAGATGTACGCGAGCGCGAAGAGAACGGGGATCCACTGCTCGATGTGCGACAGGGGCCAGTACCGGGACCGGTCATTCCCCTCACCCAGTGCCCACCATGCGGCACGCCAGAAGGGGGAGGCCGGGAGTCGTTCCTCAAGGACGCCGACGACCTGGTACTTGGCACTGTTGAGGAGCCGGTAGCTCCGGACCAAATAGAACCAGGCGAAACACTGGCCGAGGACCGCGGCCAGGGGGGATCGCCAGCCACCACACCTTGTCCTGTGGTGGGGCCTTCCCGAAGGCGGCGACGAAGGTGACGATGCCAGTGTTCAGGGTCAAGAAGAACGAATTCGCCAGCCCGCACCGGGCGCTGACGCGGTCGGCCATCTCCACGTAGAGCCGGTACTGCTCAAGCACCGCGCTCTCGTAGGTGGTGGTCCGGCCCCGGGCCCGGTCTTGTCCGGTGCGTCATTCCAGAGCCGGGCGCGAAGCTCGGATCGGCGATCGTTGTGGTACACCGTCTACCTCCTGGCGTGTCGCATGTCCTGCGCGGATCCATTCTTCCGAGGCAACGGGGCGTATATATGCACGGATTTCCTTGTCCGCCTTTGCGCCAACCTGCACAGTTCGCGGCAGACAGGGTCACTCCGCATATGGGCATCCCGTCTCCCAGCCTGATGGCACGTATTCCTGTACCTGGGCTCGGGTCACATAGGGGGCGGCGAGCTCACACGCCTCGTCCACGTCCCAGGCGGGTTCCCACAGCCGCACGATGCCGTCGTCTCCCGCGGAGGCCAGCCGGGTGCCGTCCGGGCTGAACGCCACCGCGGTCACCCAGTTCGTGTGGCCGGTTAGCGGTGGGCCGATCGCCTGCCCGTGTACCGGGTCCCACAACCGCACTGTTGTGTCGTATGCGGCGGAGGCCAGCCGGGTACCGTCCGGACTGAACGCTATCCCCATTATAAAGTCGGTGTGGCCGGTGAGCGGATCACCGACCGGTTGTCCGGTGGCCGGATCCCACAGCCGCACCGTGCCGTCGACGCCGGCGGAGGCCAGCCGGGTGCCGTCGGGGCTGAACGCCACCGCAAACACCCAGTTCGTGTGGCCAGTGAGCGGGGTGCCGGCCGGCTCACCGCTGGCCGGATCCCACAACCGCACGGTGCCGTCGGTGCCGGCGGAGGCGATCCGGGTGCCGTCCGGGCTGAACGCCACGTCGAGCACCGCGTCCGTGTGGCCGGTGAGTGGGTCGCCTCCCGGCCTGCCGGTGGCCGGGTCCCACAGTCGCACGGTGCCGTCGGAGCCGGCGGAGGCGAGCCGGGTGCGGTCCGGGCCGAAGGCCACCGCGAATACGCTGCCTGTGTGGCCGGTGAGCGGGGCGCCGATCGGCTGCCCGTGTACCGGGTCCCACAGCCGCACGGTGCCGTCGGAGCCGGCGGAGGCGAGCCGGGTGCCGTCCGGGCCGAACGCCACCGCGGTCACCGCGCCGGTGTGGCCGGTGAGGGGGGCGCCGATCTGTTGCCCGGTGGCGGGGTCCCACAGGCGCACGGTGGTGTCGGCGCCGGCGGTGGCCAGCCGGGTGCCGTCGGGGCCGAACGACACCGCCGTCACGATGTCTGTGTGGCCGGTGAGCGGGGCGCCGATCGTCTGCCCGTGTACCGGGTCCCACAGCCGCACGGTGCCGTCGGCGCCGGCGGAGGCGAGCCGGGTGCGGTCCGGGCCGAACGCCACCGCGGTCACCGCGCCGGTGTGGCCGGTGAGCGGGGCGCCGACCTGGGCCCCGGTGACCGGGTCCCACAGCCGCACGGTGCCGTCGCCGCCGGCGGAGGCGAGCCGGGTGCCGTCCGGGCCGAAGGCCACCGCGGACACCCATTCGTGGCCGGTGAGCGGGGCACCGACCGGATCACCGGTGGCCGGGTCCCACAGCCGCACGGTGCCGTCGGAGCCGGCGGAGGCGAGTCGGGTGCCGTCCGGGCTGAACGCCACCGCGGTCACCTCGCCGGTGTGGCCGGTGAGCGGTTCGCCGACCGGCCGGCCAGTGGGGTCCCACAGCCGCACGGTGCCGTCGGAGCCGGCGGAGGCGAGCCGGGTGCGGTCCGGGCCGAAGGCCACCGCGAATACGCTGCCTGTGTGGCCGGTGAGCGGGGCGCCGGCCGGTTTCCCGGTGGCCAGGTCCCACAGCCGCACGGTGCCGTCGGCGCCGGCGGAGGCCAGCCGGGTGCCGTCGGGGCCGAACGCCACCGAGGTCACACTGCCGGTGTGGCCGGTGAACGGTTCGCCGATCGGCTGGCCGGTGGCCGGGTCCCACAGCCGCACGGTGCCGTCATCGCTGGCAGAGGCCAGGCGGGTGCCGTCCGGACTGAACGCGACCCCGTCAATCGGGTCGGTGTGGCCGGTGAGCGGGGCACCGACCGGATCACCGGTGGCCGGGTCCCACAGCCGCACGGTGTTGTCCAAGCTGGCGGAGGCCAATTGCGCGCCATCGGGTCTGAACGCCACCGCACTTACCGGGCCAGTGTGGCCGGTGATCGGCGTGCGCACCTGCTGCGTCGTTCTTTGAGCAAAGGCGACGCGGGCGTTGACCAACGCGCTGGTGGCCTGCCACAGAGGGGCGGGTGTCGCCCGGCTACTCTCGGCGGCGAGAGCGAGAGCGACCGCCGGATTGCTGGTGGCGGTATCGCGGGAGGTTGCGGCGAGGGCGAGAGCGATCGCCTCGTTGCGTTGGCGTTCCGCCTCCTGTTGTCGATCGAATGCGATCGTGGCCGCGGCGAGTGCGAGGACGGTCAGGAGGACCAGGCCGGCGATGGCGGCGCGGCGGAGGCGGCGGAATCGGCGGTGCTCGCGCAGGTCCTCGCCGGCCAGCTCGTATTTGGGTTTGCCGTGGATCGGGGCGGCCAGGTCGGTGACCTTCTCCCTAAACATCGGTGCTGCCGGGTCCCACGGTGCGTCCTCGCTCACGTCGACGTAGAACGGCTCGGCGGCGAGGACCCCCGGCTCCGTCAGCACCGGCAACGCCACATCGGACCGGTCCGGATCGAACCGTCCGGTGTCCTCGTCCCAGGTGAGGTGCCCGTCGGCCACAACGAACATCAGCCGGTCCGGCCCGCGCCGGTCCAGCCAGTGGGCGACCTCCTTGTTCACCCAGCCCGAGGCGACCGCGTGCGGGGAGAGCACCACGATGAGGTATCGGGCGCGGTCCATCGCATCGATCACCCTGCCCCACAGATCCGGGCTGGCGGTGAGGTCGGTGGCGTCGCGGAACACCCGCAGCGCGTGCAGGTGGCCCATGCGCCGGCCGATACGGTGCAGGCCCTTCTGGATCCCCGCTGCGACCGGCCGGTCGTGGTGGGCGTAGGAGATGAAGGCGTCGTAGTCGAACGACGCCCCTGGCCCGCGGGCCTGCTGCTCCGGAGCCTCCGCGGCCTGAGCGCACATGGGTGATCTCCCCGCTCTCGAAGGTGTCGAGGGGTGTGGATGGGATGGTCCGAGCCTGACGCAAACGAGAACGGATGTCGCGGGTACTCCCCTACTCGACTTCGCCAAACGCTGTGGGCTCGCCTTCGATCAAGTTCGCCGCCGACCAGTTGAATATGCGGGGTCGGGCACATCCGTAGACGCGGCAACGGTCGATGTGATCGGAATGTTGTCGTCCCGCTGACGGATCCCCATTCGGCACATGGTGACGGGGTCCGTGGGGACCTACGTAGCTCGCGCCCCCCACCGTGCTAAATAGCGTTGGCACGTGCCAAATAACGTCGGGAATCACAGCGCGATTTGGGTGCAGCAGTTGCTCGACCGCTGCGAACCGACCCGGCCGACTGGATTCGACGTCGAGGGCGCCAGCGGGTCGGTGTCTCGGAAACGACCGAACGCGGGACACGGTGGATTCATAGGGCTGACCGATCAGTGCGACCCGACAGCCAGGAGATCGCACTGTGGCTTCTTGCGAGACCGGCCTTCATTGCGGGCGCAGTAGCGTGGACGTGTCCGCGCTCAAAGGCCGGAGGTGTGTGCCCTGCGTGCGATGTGGAAGGGGACAGTGTCGTTCGGGTTGGTCGCAATCCCGATCAGCCTGTATGCGGCCACGGAGAACAAGAACGTCTCGTTTCATCAGGTCCACATCGAAGACGGCGGCCGGATACACCACAAACGGGTGTGCTCACTCGACGATGAGGAAGTCCCGTACGAGGACATCGGCAAGGGGTTCGAGACCGATCAGGGAATGATCGTGCTCACCGAAGACGACTTTGAAGACTTTTCACTCCCCAGCGCCCAGCTCATCGACGTCCAGCAGTTCATTCCCCTCGATTCGATTGACCCGATCTATTTCGACAAGAGCTACTTTGTCGAACCGCAGCACCAGTCTCGACGCGCCTACACCCTCCTGCGGGACGCGCTCAACAAATCGAGGCAGGTAGCGATCGCGAAAATCGCTCTACGCCAAAGCGAATCCGTCGCTGTGCTGCGGGTCTACAGGGAGGCCTCATCGCCTGAATCGGGGCTACGTCGACGGTTGCACGAGCGAGGCACCCGCGACGTATTCCATCGCGGCCACGAATTCCGGCTGCTGCGCACGGATCTCGAGTTCCTCGGGCGTCAGATCCACCACTCGGGTCTGAACCCACCACAGGTTGCCCAGCGGGTCGCGGACGCGACCGACGCGGTCCCCGAAGAAGAGTTCGGTCACCTCGGTGACCGGCGTGGCCCCCGCCTCGAGCGCCTGCCGGAAGGTGGCATCGGCGTCCTCGACGTACAGCCGCAGGAAGCCAGGCGTGTCCGGCCAGTCCGGGCGGCCGTCGAACATCATCACCACCGAGTCCCCGATCCGCACCTCCGCGTGGCCGATCGCGCCCGCGTACTCGACGCGGGCCAGTTCCTCGGCGTCGAAGGCGTCCCGCACGAAGTCGAGGAGTCGGGCGGTGTCCCGGGAGATGATCCAGGGCGTGACGGTGGCGTAGCCCGCGGGGACGGGCCGGACGGGCGTCGTTTTCGTCGTGTTGTCCATGGCGGCGACGGTAAGGGGGATCGAGGACAGTGAGCGTCCTCAATTCGATTACCGCGCAGATCGATGGGATCATCAACCGGTGACCATCGGCACGCCCTCGGCATACGACGCAGTCATTCTCGCCGGCGGATCCGCCACCCGGATGGGTGGCGTCGACAAGCCCGCGATCGTCATCGCCGGCCGCTCCATGCTCGGTGCCGCGCTCGACGCCGTCGCCGGGTCCGAGCGGGTGGTCGTGGTGGGACCGCACCGGGACGGTCTCGCATCCGCGATCGCGCAGACGCAGGAATCACCGGTCGGCGGCGGCCCGGTGCTCGCGATGGACGCCGGTCTGCGCGCGCTGGGCGGCGGCGCCGCACAGGTCGTCGTGCTCGCGGCCGACCTGCCGTTCCTGTCCTCCGCGTCGATCGAGGGCCTCGTCGCGGCTCTCGACCTCGAACCGGGAGCACCCGCGGCCTTCGCACTCGACGAATCCGGCCGGGTGCAGTTCCTCCTCGGCGTGTGGCGGCGGGACGCGCTGGCCGCCCGGCTCGACGAGATCGGCCGCGCCGACCTGGCCAACCGGCCGATGAAGACACTGATCCCGGCCGGATACCTCACCGTCCCCATGACGGGCATCTCCGACTGTGACACGGAGGCGGACGTCGCCGCCGCCCGGAGCCGCACCACCTCGCCCGCCGTCGGCCTCGCCGAGGCCAGGCGCGCCGCCCGCGACGCCATCGAGATGCTGCCCGCTCGCGTGGCCACCCCGCTCACCGCGCTCGGCGGGGTGCTGGCACGGCCGATGCTCGCCGCCGGTGCGCTGCCCCGGCTCGACACCTCGGCGATGGACGGATACGCCGTATCCGGAGACGGCCCTTGGCATCTCGACAAGGCGATTCGTTACGCCGGCTCCGAGGACGAGGTGGAGCTCGAGCCCGGGCACGCGGTACGGATCGCCACCGGCGCCCATGTGCCGTCCGGCGCCACCGCGGTCGTGCGCGACGAGCATGTCGAACTCGCGAACGCCACGCTGAGCAGGCGGCCGGACGCGCCGGTCCGCAACGACACCCGCAGGCGGGGCGAGGACTGGCAGCCGGGCGCACCACTCGCGGAGGCGGGCGTCCGGGTCACCGAGGCAGTCGCCTCGGTGGCGCTCAGCGGCGAGGTCGCCGAGCTGCTGGTCCGCGGCCCGGCGACGGCCCATGTCGTGGTGACGGGGGACGAGATCCGCCGCGACGGACCCCTGCGCACCGGACAGACGCGCGACAGCCTGGGGCCCCTGATGCCTCGGTTCCTGTCCTGGTGCGGGATCCACACGGCCGCGGAGTCACACCTGCGCGACACCGCGGGCGGCTTCGACGAGCTACTGGCACAGCCGGTTTCGGGTGCGGCCGCGCGTCCCGACCTGATCGTCATCGTCGGCGCCACCGGGGGCGGGGCCGCGGACCACCTCCGGCTGGCGCTCGCCCGAAGCGGCGCCCACCTGGTGGTCGGGCGGGTGCGGTGCCGACCCGGCGGGTCGCAGGTCGTCGCGGTGCTGCCCGACGGACGCGTCGTGCTGGGGCTGCCCGGCAACCCCTATGCCGCGGTCGCCACGCTGCTGATGACGGCGCCTACCGTGGTCTCCGCGCTGACCGGCGCCCCGGCGCCGACTCCCCAGATCGCGCCGATCGAGAACGCAGGCGAACTGGCCGCCGATGCACCTCGGGTCGTCACGGCCACCCAGCGAGCGGATGGTCGCTGGTACGCAGCCGTCCCCGCCGGGACGGCTCACCTCGCCGCGCTGATCGGGGCTCACGCCCTGGCGATCATCGAACCGGCAACACCTGACGGCGGCTCCGCGGAACTGCTGCCGCTGCCGCGCTGACGGATTCCATGCTCGCGCAGCCGGCCCTGTATCGATCGGCGAGCAGCCGAACCAGTGCGGGATGCACGCCGAGCGGCTCGGCCACCCCGTCCGCGCCGGCGTCCGCCAGCCGTCGATGGAACAGGCCGTGCGCCAACAGGTACGAGGCGATGAACACCCTGCGGTGGCCCGACGACCGCAGCCCGCCGACCACCTGGGGCACCCGCGGCTCCGCGGTCGCGACGTACCCGATGTGCACCCGATCACCGAGCAACTCCGCCAGCATCGCGGCGCCCCGGCGCACATCGGCGAGCGCCCGTGGGTCCGAGGAGCCGGCTGCCGCGAGCACCACCGCGTCGCCCGGACGCCAGCCGGCCTCCCGCAGCCGCTCGAACAGCACCCGCGCCAGCACCGGATCCGGCCCGAGCGCCCTGGTCACGGTCACGTCGGGGTGGCCGGAATCCGCGACCTCGCGTGGGACGTCGGTGTGCACGTGGTATCCGGAGGCCAGGAAGGCAGGCACCACGACCGCGGGCCCGCCGAGGTCACGCAGCACCTCCGCCGGTGAGGGCCCGAGCACGTCCACGAAGGCGACACGGGTCGTGCCCACCTCGCCGGCCACCGCGTCGGCCAGCGCGGCGACCATGTCGACGCCACGTGGGCTTCGCGTGCCGTGCGCGACGAGCACCAACGCGGGCCGGTTCACGATTCGTCCCCGCAGTCGACCGGGTCCAGCGCAAGGCGGTAGCCACGCTTGACCACCGTCTGCACGATCTTGGGGGCGCCGAGGCAGGTCCGCAGTCGCGCGATGGCCGTCTCGACGGCGTGGGTGTCCTCTCCACCTCCGGGGAGCACGGAGAGCAGCTCCTCCCGCGAGACAACACGTCCGGGCCGGTGTGCCAGCGTGCGCATCAAAGCCATTGCGGCAGGCGCGAGTTGACGAACCTCGCCGTCCACCACAACACATCCCCCGCGCACGCTCACGTCGTGGCCCGCGGCGCGCAGGCGCATCGACCGGCGCGGCAGTTCCTCGGCGATGTGCCGGGCCAGCGACCCGAGCCGTGCGCGGCCCGGCATGGTGCTCGGGACGCCGAGCGCCTCCAGTGGAGCGGCGGTCACCGGACCGACGCACACCGCCAGCACCCGGGTGCGCAGCGAGTTCAGCAACGGGTCGACGAGGCCGATCTCCTTGGCGCGGATCAGCATCGACGCCACCGCGGGTGCGCTGGTGAAGCTCAGCGCATCCAGTCCCCCGCTGACGGTCAGCTCGATCAGCCGGTCCATGGCGGTCGAATCCTCGGGCTGCGTCCACCGGTACACCGGCACCGGCACGACCTCGGCACCGGCGACCCGGAGCACCTCGCAGAAGTCCGGCAACGGCTCCCATTCGGTGGTGGCGCCGTGCAGCTGCACCGCGATCCGCTTGCCCTCCACGCCCTCGGCGAGCAGGTGGTCGATCACCTCGGCCGACGACTCGGAGACCGGCGACCACTCCTCCCGCAGGTCCGCGGCACGGATCGCGCCCTTCGCCTTCGGGCCGCGGGCGAGCAGCCGCGCAGTCGAGAGGGCGCCGCCCAGCTGTTCGGCGAGCCCCCATCCATCGGCCGCCTCCATCCAGCCCCGGAAGCCGATTCCGGTGGTCGCGACCGCGATCTCGGGCGGGTTGTCGATCAGTTCCCTGGTCACCCGTTCCAGCTCGGCATCGTCGACGAGCGGGATGATGCGGATCGCGGCCGCGTGCACGATGGTGGCACCCCGACGGGTCAGCAGAGTGGTGAACTCTTCCGACCGCCTGGCCGCGGTGACCCCCACGGTGAAACCGGACAGCGGCTCACCGACCTGCGGCGCCGCCCTGCCCGCACTCACGCGCTGTCCACCGTGGAAGCGGCCGTGCCGGCACCGGTGGTGCTGTGGACCTGGACCATGCCGGCCCAGACCCGCACGTCGTAGACGGGCAGCCGGACGGACTCGTCGTCGAGGCAACGTCCGTCGACGAGCGAGAACACCTGCTTGAGCAGGGGTGAGATCACGATGGGCTCGCCTGCCCTGTCCCCGACCAGGCCTCGCGACATCACCGCCGCGCGCCCGAAGGGGTCGATGTTCCCCACGGCGTAGAGCGAACCGTCCTCGAGAAGGAACAGCGCCGCCTGCTCGCCCCCCCGAATCAGCACCGCGACACCGAGCCCCGGGATGAGGTGGCTGAGCGGGCAGGCCGAGGTCCATTCGAGTCGTCCGTCGTTGACGCTCTCGCGTCCGGGTCCGGTCACGTTGTGCGCCTTCATGTCGATAACGGTCATCATCGCGGTCCTCCTGTAATGCAGGCTTACTTTCTACTTTTCCGGTGTTTCCTCGGCGTTAAGCCGCGATTCCCGCGCGGTAAGCAGAATCTGAGCTGTCCTCCCCCGCTACTGCGAGGTCGCCCCGGGCATCGGCGGCATGCCCATCAGGACCGGGATCTTGCGATCGCCGGACTCGTCGAAGACCACGGTCGGGTCGGCCTCCTCCGGCGCGTTGACGAAAGACACGAAGCGCGAGAGCTTTTCCGGATCGTCGAGCACGCCTGCCCACTCGTCCTGGTAGCCCTCGACGTGCTTGGCCATGGCCGCCTCGAGCTCGTCGGCGATGCCGAGGCTGTCCTCGCAGACCACGGCCCTGAGGTGATCGAGGCCACCCTCCATCGCCTCCACCCAGGGCGCGGTGCGCTGCAACCGGTCGGCGGTGCGGACATAGAACATCAGGTACCGATCGATGTAGCGGACCAGCGTCTCGTCGTCGAGGCCGCCCGCGAGCAGCTGCGCGTGCTTGGGAGACTGCCCGCCGTTGCCGCCGACGTAGAGGTTCCACCCGTTCTCGGTGGCGATGACGCCGACGTCCTTTCCGCGTGCCTCAGCGCACTCACGCGCGCACCCGGAGACACCGAACTTGATCTTGTGCGGGGAACGCAGACCGCGGTAGCGGTTCTCGAGTCCGACAGCCATCCCCACCGAATCCTGGACTCCGTAACGGCACCAGGTGGATCCGACACAGCTCTTCACCGTGCGCAGCGACTTGCCGTAAGCCTGACCGGACTCCATGCCCGCATCGACCAGGCGCTTCCAGATCGCGGGCAACTGCTCGACCCGGGCACCGAACAGGTCGATGCGCTGGCCACCGGTCACCTTGGTGTACAGGCCGAAATCCCGTGCCACCTCGCCGATCACGATCAGCTGCTCGGGCGTGCACTCGCCGCCGGGCATCCGCGGCACCACCGAGTAGGTGCCGTTCTTCTGGATGTTGGCCAGGAAGTGGTCGTTGGTGTCCTGCAGCGAGGCCTGGTGCCGGTGCAGGATGTGATCCGAATCGGTCGAGGCCAGGATCGAGGCCACCACCGGCTTGCAGATGTCACATCCGGTGCCGGTGCCGAACTTGGTGATCAGCGCGGAGAAGGTGCGGGTGCCGGTCGCCATCACGATCTCGAACAGCTCCGCCCGCGACTGCTCGAAGTGCTCGCAGAGCGCCTTCGACATCACCACGCCGGACGAGGCCAGCAGCTGCTTGATCGTGGGCAGGCAGCCACCGCAGGTGGTTCCCGCGTTGGTGCAGCTCTTCACGGACGCGATGTCGCAGGCACCGTCGGCGATCGCGCCGCAGATCGCGCCCTTGGTGACACCGTTGCAGGAACACACCTCCGCATCGTCGGGCAGCGAACCCGCGCCGGGCTTCTCGCCCGCGGGCGAGATCAGCGAGGCCGGGTCGCCGGGGAGCTCGCGACCGACCAGGGGCCGCAGCGAGGCGTACGCGGACGCGTCGCCGACGAGGATGCCGCCGAGCAGGATCTTGGCGTCGTCGGACACGACGAGCTTGGCGTAGGTGCCCTTGGCCGCGTCGCTGAGGACCACCTCGAGCGCCCCGGGGGTCTGGGCGTGCGCGTCACCGAAGCTGGCGACGTCCACCCCCATCAGCTTGAGCTTGGTGGACAGGTCCGCGCCAGGGAACTCGGCCGCGCCGCCGAGCAGACGGTCGGCGACGATCTCAGCGGTGGTGTAGCCGGGCGCCACCAGGCCGTAGGCGACGCCGTCGACGGCCGCGCACTCACCCACCGCGTAGATGGCCTCGTCCGAGGTACGGCAGCCGAGGTCGGTGAGGACGCCGCCGCGTTCGCCGACCTCGAGGCCGGCATCGCGTGCCAGCTTGTCCTGCGGGCGGATACCGGCGGAGAACACCAGCAGCGCGGCGTCGATCACCGAGCCGTCCGAGAGCTCGACGCTCAAGCCCTCGGGGCCCTCGGTGATCGCGGCGGTGCCGACGCCCGCGTGCACGGTCACCCCGAGGTCGGTGACCAGCCGCGCCAGCAGCGCACCGCCGCCCTCGTCGACCTGCAACGGCATCAGCCGCGGGGCGAACTCCACGACGTGCGGGGTCATGCCCATCAGCCGGAGCGCATTCGCCGCCTCCAGGCCGAGCAGGCCGCCGCCGACGACCACGCCGACCGCGCCCGGGCCTGCCTTCTCCGCGGTGGCGCGGATGCCGTCGAGGTCGTCGAGGGTGCGGTACACGAAGCACTCGTCGCGGTCGTGGCCCGGGATCGGCGGCACGAACGGGTACGAACCGGTGGCCATGACGAGAGCGTCGTAGCCGAGGGTCTCGCCGGAGCCGGTGGTGACGGTGCGCGCGACCCGGTCGATCGCGACGGCCCGCTCACCGGTCCGCAGGTCGACCAGCGCGTCGCCGACGTAGTCGTTGCCGGCGAGCGCGAGTTCCTTTGCGTCCCAGGATCCGACGTACGAGGACAGGCCGACTCGGTCGTACGCGGGCAGCGCTTCCTCGCACAGGACCGTGACGCGCCACTGGGCGTCCTCGTCCCGCGCGCGCAGGGCCTCGACGAATCGATGGCCGACCATCCCGTGCCCGATCACCACTACCGACTTGTTGTTCATGCTGCGCCCTCTTCTTCGATCGATGGTGTTTCGTGTACTGGTTGGTCTCTTGGTTCCGGATCCGAATTGCGTAGCCATTCGCAGATGCCCTGCACGACGGAGCTGCAGCCCCCGCAGCCGGTGGTCGCCCGTGTCTCCGTCGCCATGGCGGCCACGCTGCGCGAGCCCGATTTCCAGGCCCGCGTCAGCTGTGCCTTCGTCACCGAGTTGCATCGGCAGACGACCGCCGATCCGGGCATGGTGGCCGGGCTCGCCACCTCGACGCCCGCCCCGGACCCGCGGCCGATGAGGAGCGACATCCGGTCCACCGGAACCGGAAGCTGCGCGTCGAACAGCTGGGTCAGCGTGCCGACCACGTCGGGGTTGCCCAGCAACACCGCGCCGACCACCCGGTCCTCGCGGACGACGACCTTCGCGTAGCGGCCCCGGGTCGGATCGGCCAGGGTCAGCACCTCGCTGTGGTTGCAGTGCATCTCGGCGCTGATGTCGCCCATCGACGCGAGGTCGATGTCGTGTGCCTTGAGCCGGGTCACGTTCGCCGTCCCGTGGTAGGTGGCGAACCGGTTCTCACCGGCGAGCCGCTCGGCCACCACCGCGGCCTGCTCCCAGCCGGGCTGGACCAGCCCGTAGACCTCCCCGCGGTGCTGCGCGCACTCCCCGATGGCCGAGACCCGCGGCGCGCTGGTGCGCAGCAGGTCGTCGACCACGATGGCCTGATCGACCGTGATGCCTGCCGACTCGGCCAGCGTCACCTCCGGCCGGATGCCCGCGGACAGCACCAGCAGGTCGGCGGGCAACTCGGTGCCGTCGTCGAGCGTCACGGTCCGGTTCTCGGCGTTGCGGGCGACGGCCCTGCGGCCGAGCACCATTCGCATGCCGAGCTCGGTGAGCACCCTGGTCAGCACCGCCCCGCCCGCCGGGTCGAGCTGGCGTTCCATCGGGAAGTCCTTGGGGTGCACCACCGTGACGTCCATGCCGCGCATCAACAGCCCACGCGCCGCCTCGAGGCCGAGCAGCCCGCCGCCGAGCACAACGGCACTGGAGCCGCCTGCGGCCGCGGCGATGATCTGGTCGCAATCGCCGATCGTCCGGAAAGCGGCCACGCCCTCGACGAGAGAGCCCGACTCGTCCACCGCGCCCTCGATCGGCGGGATGAACGACCGGCTGCCGGTCGCCAGCACCAGCTCGTCGTAGCCGATCTCGGCGTCCGGGTTCCCCGCGCCGTCGTCGAGACGCACGGTCCGCGCGGCGGTGTCGATGCCGGTCACCCGGACGCCGGATCGGACGTCGATGCCCTGGCGCTCCCACCAGCCGTCGGGCTTGAGCCGGGTGTCACGGCCGGTGATGCTGCCCGCCAACACGTTCGAGAGCAGGATCCGGTTGTAGGCGGGATGCGTCTCGGCTCCGATCACCACGATGTCGAGCCGCTCGGCTTCGGGATCGCGGCGACGCAACTCCTCCGCCAGTCGCGAGCCGGCCATGCCGTTGCCCACCACCACGATTCGGGTCCTACTCATGCCACCGCCTCCAATTTGACTGCGCACGCCTTGAACTCCGGCATCCGGCTGGTCGGGTCGAGCGCCGGGTTGGTCAACAGGTTCGCCCGGCCCGCGCCTGCGAAGTGGAACGGCAGGAACACCGTGTCGAGCCGCATGCTGTCGTCGCAGCGCACGGTCGCCTCGGTCCGCCCGCGCCTGCTCACCACGGCGGCCAGCCCACCCTCGGCCAGGCCCATCCGGCGAGCGGTGTCGGGATGCACCTGGACGAACATCTCGCCCGCGGCGCGGACCAGTTCGTCGATCCGGCGGGTCTGCGCACCGGACTGGTAGTGCGCCAGGACGCGCCCGGTGGTGGCCACCAACGGGTACTCGGTGTCCATCACCTCATCCGGGCCGCGGTGCTCCACTGCGACGAAGCGGGCACGGCCGCTCGGGGTCTCGAAGCGGTCCAGGAACAGCCGCGGCGTCCCGGGATGATCGGCCTCACCCTCGACCTCCGGACACGGCCAGTGCAACGCCTCGCCCGCGTCCAGCCGGGCGTAGCTGATCCCCGAGTAGTCGGCGACCCCGCCCGCGGAGGCCAACCGCAGCTCCTCGAACACCGTCTCGGGGTCGGTGCCGAACCGGCCCGCGGGCTGGCCCAGTCGACGCGCGAGCTCGGCGAGCACCTCGAGCTCGGAGCGCGGGCCCTCGGGGGCGGACACGGCCACCTTGCGGCGCAGCACCCGGCCCTCGAGGCTGGTCATGGTGCCCTCCTCCTCGGCCCACTGCAGGACCGGCAGCACGACGTCTGCCATGGCGGCGGTCTCGGAGAGCAGGAAGTCGTTGACCACCAACATGTCCAGGGCGGCCAGCCGGTCCACCACATGGCCTGCGCGCGGCGCGGACACCGCCAGGTTCGCCCCGTGCACCATCAGCGCGCTCGGCCCGCCGGGCGCGCCGATCGACTCGAGCAGCTCGTAGGCACTCTTCCCCGGGCCGGGCAGCTCGGCGGGGTCGATCCCCCACACCTGCGCCACGTGGACCCTGGCCGCGGGATCGGTGATCTTGCGATAGCCGGGAAGCTGGTCGGCCTTCTGCCCGTGCTCGCGACCGCCCTGCCCGTTGCCCTGACCGGTGATCGCGCCGTAACCGCTGCCCCGGCGGCCGGGCAGCCCGAGGGCCAGGGCCAGGTTGATCACGGCCGAGACGGTGTCGGTCCCGGTGGCGTGCTGCTCCGCCCCACGGGCCGTCAGGATGTAGGCGCCCGTGTCGGACTGCTGTGCGCGCCACAGGATCTCCACCGTGCGACGCAGCGCGCTCACCGGCACCCCGGTGACCCGCTCGGTGCGCTCGGGCCACCACTGGGCGGCGGCCAGCCACGCATCGTCGAAGCCCTCGGTGCGCGAGCCGATGTAGTTGTGATCGACGCGGCCGTCGAGCACGGCCAGGTGCAGCAGGCCAAGGGCGAGCGGCAGGTCGGTGCCCGGGCTCAGCTGCAGGTGCACCCCGCCGCCGGCGAGCGCGCGTTCCACGGTGGCCGTGCGCCGGGGGTCCGCGACGACGAGTCCGCCCGCGTCCGCCGCGGTCGCGAGGTGACCGAGGAACGGCGGCATGGTCTCGGCGACGTTGCCGCCCAGGATCAGGATCGCCCGCGCCGCGCCGAGGTCGGCCACCGGGAAGGGCAGCCCGCGGTCGAGCCCGAAGGCCTTGCCGCCCGCTGCCGCCGCCGAGGACATGCAGAACCGGCCGTTGTAATCGATGTTCGAGGTGCCCAGTGCCACCCGCGCGAACTTGCCCAGCTGGTAGGCCTTCTCGTTGGTGAGCCCGCCGCCGCCGAAGATCGCGACGGCGTCGCGCCCACCCTTTGCCTGCGCCGCCGCGAAGCCGTCCGCCACGATGTCGAGCGCCGTGTCCCAGCTCGCGGGGCGCAGTTCCCCGTCCCGGCGCACGAGCGGCGCGGTGAGCCGGTTCGGGTTCCGTAGCAGTTCCGCACTGGTCCAGCCCTTTTGGCACAGCCCGCCCCGATTGGTGGGGAAGCTCCGACCCGTGACCGTCGCGGTCAGGGCCTGATCCGTTGCCGAGGAGTCACGCGAGATGTTCATCGCGCACTGGAGTCCGCAGTACGGGCAGTGGGTGGGGGTGGAAACCAGAGACGGAACTGCGATGGTCATACCAGCACCGACTCCTCGGTTTCGGTGACGTCCCGGGCCGCCGGGCGGCGCAGGAACACCACATAGGTGACGACGATGCAGGCCAGGTAGAACCCGAGGAAGACCCAGAACGC
Organism: Rhodococcus daqingensis; assembly: GCF_042665615.1. Classification (NCBI taxonomy): domain Bacteria; kingdom Bacillati; phylum Actinomycetota; class Actinomycetes; order Mycobacteriales; family Nocardiaceae; genus Rhodococcus; species Rhodococcus daqingensis. The sequence goes on from NZ_JBHTCS010000009.1 coordinate 392,794, forward strand.
CATGGTCGCGGACTTGGCCGGGCTCAGGTAGGAGGCCCTGAGCACCAGGTTGATACCGACGCCGCCGAGCCCGCCGATCGCGCCGGCGAAGCCGATCAGTGCACCCGACATGTTGCGCGACCAACTGGCCTTCTCTTCCGCGCTGAGGTGATCGAGTCCCTGAGCCTTGGCCTCGAAGATCGACGGGATGATCTTGTAGACCGAACCGTTGCCGAGTCCGGACAGCAGGAACAGTGCGACGAAGCCGAGGACCAGTGTCACCATGACGCCGGTGCTGGCGGCTCCTGCCGTGCTGTCGTCGATCGTGCTGGCCGTGACCAGGACGCCTGAGGCAAGCGTCATCGCGGCGAAGGTGTAGAGCGTGATCTTGCCGCCGCCGATGCGGTCGGCGAGCTTGCCGCCGTACGGGCGGGCGATCGACCCGAGCAGCGGGCCGATGAACGCGATCTGCGCGGTGTGCAGGGCCGCCTGGGCGGGGGTGTCGCCGCCTGCGATGAAGTTGATCTGCATGACCTGGCCGAACGCGAAGCTGTAGCCGATGAACGAGCCGAAGGTGCCGATGTACAGGAAGGCGATCACCCACGAGTCGCGGAACTTGAGCGCCGTTCCCATCGCCTTCATGTCGGCCTTCTGGTTGCCCAGGTTGTCCATGAACAATGCGGCACCGACCGCGGCGACACCACACAACACCAGGTAGATGGCGCAGACGATCCACGCTTCGGTGTTGCCGACCGTCGCGATGACGACGAGACCGATGAGCTGGACGACCGGCACGCCGATGTTGCCTCCGCCGGCGTTGAGGCCGAGCGCCCAACCCTTGAGCCGCTGCGGATAGAAGGCGTTGATGTTCGCCATCGAGGAGGCGAAGTTGCCGCCGCCGACGCCGGCGATCGCCGCGACGAGCAGGAACGTCGTGTACGAGAAGCCGGGGTTGAGCATCAGGTACAGGGTCCCGACCAGCGGCACCATCAGCACCAGCGCGCTGAAGATCGTCCAGTTCCGGCCGCCGAACCGTGCCGTGGCGACGGTGTAGGGGATGCGGAGGACGGCGCCGACGAGGGTCGGGACGGCCACCAGGAAGAACTTGCCTGCCGGGTCGATGCCGTAGACGTCGGTCGGCATGAACAGGACCATCACCGACCAGACGGACCACACGGAGAATCCGACGTGCTCGGCGATGACCGACCAGACGAGATTGCGCTTGGCGATGTCCTTGCCGCCGGCGTCCCAGGCCTCGACGTCCTCGGCGTCCCAGTCTGCGATGTAGTGCTTGCGATTCGAGGACGTGTCCTCGAGCGCGCCGGCTGCTGCCGTGGCTTCGTCCGAACGTGTGGTCACCGGGCCTCCTCTGTGCGTGGGAGACCTAAAGGTACGAGTCGGATGTTGCCTGGGTGATGCGCGCAATGACTCCAGAATGAACTTGCGCTCACCAGCGTGTTACCGGAACGGTGAGGATGTTTCCGCAGGTAAACGGGGTGTTACGACGTGTGACGGACCATCACACTGCGGTCACGATGTGACCGACGTCACCGCCAGCTGTCCTCGAGGAACCTCGGCTTGCAGGCCACGTAGCCCGCGGCGAGGATGACCCCGACCGCCACGAGGAGCATGGCGAACGGCCAGGCCCAGCCGCCGGTCACATCGTGCAGGATGCCGAACAACAGCGGGCCGAGGCAGGCCACGGCATACCCGAGCCCCTGGGTGAAGCCGGACAGTGCCGCCGAACCGGCCGCGGTGCGGGTGCGCAGGTTGATCAGCGTCAGCGACATCGGGAACGTGCTCGGCCCGAGGCCGACCAGCAGGATCCACAGCACCGGGGCCGCCATGGGCACGAACAGCAGGCCGGCGAACCCGGCCAGGTAGAAGACCGCGCAGGCGACCACGACGGGGTACGGATTGGCGATCCGCGCACAGAGGGTGGGCGCCCCGATCGCCGCGAGGAAGCCGACCGCGGCGAACAGCCCGACCATGGTGCCACCGAATCCGGCGCTCGCACCGGCCTCGGTCAGGATCTTCGGCACCCAGGTGAACATCGAGTAGGTGATCAGCGAGGTCATGCCGAACATCCCGGCCATCCCCCAGGCCACCGGAGAACGCCAGGCCCGACCGCGTTCGCCCTGATCGGCGTGCGGTTCCGCGGAGGTGTCGAGACGGTCTCGGCCGCGCCTGCTGATCACGATGCCGATCCACGGCAGGGCCGCGGCGAAGGCCACGAGCGACCACAGGCCGAGCGAGACCCGCCACCCGTAGGCGTCCGCGAGCGGCACCGCGACCAGCGCCGGGAGCACCGTGCCGACCTGCACGCAGGTGATGTAGATCGTGCTCATCATCGCGACACGATCCGAGAAGTAGCGCTTGACCAGCGGCGGGATCACCACGTTGCCGATGCCCATCCCGCCGAGCGCGAGCGCCGAGAGGGCGAGCAGGGCGGCCGTCTCGGACACCATCGAGCGGGTCGCGATGCCGATACCGGTCATCAGCATCGCCGCCAGCGCGACTCGTTCCAGGCCGAACGCCACGGCCAGTCGCGGCGTGAGCAGGCCGAAGACGGCGAACATCGCGGTGGGGAGCATCCCGAAGACACCGACGATGGTCGATCCGAACCCGACGTCCCGGCCGATCTCGTCGAGCAGCGGGGTCAGGGAGGTGACAGCCGTTCGGAGCGTGAGTGCGGAGAGCACGATCGCGACGAGCACCATCAGCCGACCGGTCACGAGCGCGCGCCGTCCGATCGTGGGGGGTTGCCGCTCGGTCGTCTGCACGGACACCGCACACCTCAGTTCCCTCATCGATTGCTCGCAAAATCATAGGATGAATGGATGATCCGATGCAACTGAGTAAGATGCGCACACAACTCACACGAGAGGGATGGCGTGCAACCCGTACGACGGACAAGCCTCATCGCGCAGGTCACCGACCAGCTCCGCGCGGAGATCGTGGCCGGACGCTGGCCGACCGGCTCGCGGATACCGACCGAACCGGAACTGGCCGAGTTGACGGGCACCGGGCGCAACACCGTCCGCGAGGCGGTCCAGGCGCTGGTGCACGCGGGGATGCTGGAACGGCGCCAGGGCTCGGGCACCTACGTGATCACCACCAGCGACCTCGGCGGAACGCTCGGCAAGTACTTCGCGGGCGCGCACGAACGGGACGTCCTCGAGCTTCGCCAGGCCCTCGACGTGACCGCGGCCGCCCTCGCAGCGCGGCGGCGCGACGACGCCGACATCGCGACTCTGCGGGACCTGCTCGCGCGCCGGAATCTGCTCTGGTCGCCCGCCGAGGGCGCGGCCGACACATCGGCCGCGGTCGCAGCCGACCTGGCACTGCATCGCGCCATCGTCGCGGCCAGCCACAACGGCGTCTACCTCGAGTTCTACGACTCGCTACTGCCCGCCATCGAGCAGACCATCCTCCGCCACCCGGTCGCGGCCGAGAACTCCTACGAACCCGAGCACGACGAGCTCGTGCAGGCCGTCATCGACGGCGACAGCGAGCGCGCAGCGACCGCCGCGCGCCGGTTCCTGACCGAACTCCTCGCCCAGCGCACCTAGAGCATCAACCGGATCAGGTCCGCGGTGCGGACCAGGCCGGGCAGCGCCTCCGCCGTCGATCGTGGATGCAACGCGTGGACGGCGAGGCGGAACATCAAGGCGCGCAGCAGCATCTGCGGCCACTCCGGCAGATCTTCCCACCGAGCGATCAGCTCGGCGTCGGCCCCGCCCCAGGACAGTGCGTCCACCACGACGACCCCGGCCGCCCACGCCACCGGCCGCCAGTAGGGGGTGATGTCGGTGATGCCCGGCGCCTCCGAACCGGAGAACAGCACAGTGCCGAACAGGTCACCGTGCACCAGCTGGTCGGGGCTGCGCACCGGCTTGCGCAGCGTCGCCAGTTGCCCGATCAGCTCGACGCTGGTCCGGCCGTCCTCGGTGACCGTCTCGAACTGACCCTTCACCGCCCGCAGCGGAACCTGCTCCCACGCGGCCCGATCCGCCGCGACGAACACATCGACGTCCGCCCAGGGCGCCACCGGGGGCTGCACCAGGAACCGCGGCCGCTCGAGCCCAGCGGTCGCCGCATGCAATCGCATCGACAGCGACACCACCTCGTCGTGCCGAGGCTCGGGGGAACCGCCGATGAAAGTGTCTGCCCGCCAGCCCGATACGACGTAACGCCCGTCGGTGGCGCGGACCGGCCTCGCGATCCGCACCCCGTCCGCGGTCAGGGTCTCCCGCACCTTCGCCGACCACGCGGCGCGGGCGTGATCGGCCACCGGCGAGAGCACCACATCGCCGCAACGCCAGCCGCCGTCCCAGTCGGCGCCGAGCGGAATCGGATCCGTCTCGCGCAGACCGAAGGTGGAGCGCACGTGCTCGGGAGGTTCGACAGAGCTCACGCCGCCAACGCTACCGCCGTCGGACCCGTCGCCGTCCCTGACGCGCCGGACTCCGTCAGTACACAGGCAGCGACTTGTCCACCTGGTTCGCCCAGGCGATGACCCCACCCTGCAGATGAGTCGCATCCGCGAAACCGGCCTTCTTCAGCGCGGCCAGCGCCTCGGCCGACCGGATGCCGGTCTTGCAATGCAGCACGATCGGCCGGTCCTGGGGCAGCTCCGCGAGCGCCTCACCGGACAGGATGCGGTCCTTCGGGATCAGCGTCGCGCCCGGCAGGTGGACGATGTCCCACTCCACCGGTTCACGAACGTCGACGATCTCGATCTCCCTGCCCTCCTCGAGCATGGCGGCCAGTTCGCGCGCGGTGATCGTCGAATCAGCGGTGGCCGCCACCCCCTCGTCGGACACCACACCGCAGAACGCGTCGTAGTCGATGAGCTCGGTGATCGGCTCCCGAGCCGGGTCACGGCGCAGCTTGATGGTCCGATAGCTCATCTCGAGGGCGTCGTACACCATGAGCCGGCCGAGCAGGGACTCCCCGATTCCGGTGATCAGCTTGATCGCCTCGGTGGCCATGATCGACCCGATCGACGCGCACAGGACGCCGAGCACCCCACCCTCCGCGCACGAGGGCACCATCCCCGGCGGCGGCGCCTCCGGGTACAGGTCGCGGTAGTTCAGCCCGCGCCCGTCCGGGGCGTCCTCCCAGAACACCGACGCCTGCCCCTCGAACCGGTAGATCGAGCCCCAGACGTACGGCTTTCCCGCGAGCACGGCGGCATCGTTGACCAGATACCGGGTGGCGAAGTTGTCGGTGCCGTCGAGGATCAGGTCGTACTGCGCGAACAGCTCCACCGCGTTGTCGGGTTCGAGCCGGAACCGGTGCAGCCGCACCTCGACGCCCGGGTTGATCTCCAGGATGGAATCGCGGGCGCTCTCGGCCTTGGGCCTGCCGATGTCGGCCTGCCCGTGGATCACCTGGCGCTGCAGGTTGGACTCGTCGACCTCGTCGAACTCGACGATCCCGATGGTGCCCACACCCGCGGCGGCCAGATAGAGCAGGGCAGGCGATCCGAGTCCGCCCGCACCGATGACCAGCACTCGGGCGTTCTTGATCCGCTTCTGCCCGACCATGCCGACGTCGGGAATGATCAGGTGCCTGCTGTAGCGCGCCACCTCGGCGCGACTCAGCTCGGCCGCGGGTTCGACCAGCGGCGGCAACGGGTTCTTGGACTTCAGGTCAGACACGACGGCTCCTGGGGTCAACGCGCTCACGCAGCTACAACGCTCCGTACCACTTCATTCTTCCCCCGATCGGCTACGGTCGGTCGCCCTGGTACGCACGACCATCGCGAGGAGTCCCGATGAGCACCGCCCCGACCCCGACCACGGATCCGGTCTCCTTCCGCGCCGAGGTGCCGGTCCGCTGGTCGGACATGGATGCCTTCCAGCACGTGAACCACGCCCGGATGGTGACCCTGCTCGAGGAGGCCCGGATCGACTGGCTGCGCAGCGTCGGGCCGGAGGCGTCCGAGTTGCTCGGGACCTCGGTGGTCGCCCACATCGACGTGCGGTACCGGTCGCCCCTCACCCACGCGGACAGCCCGCTGTCGGTCACGATGTGGGTCGAGCGACTGCGCACGGTCGACGTGACCGTCCGCTACGAGGTGCGCGCGGCCACGGCGCCCCCGGATTCCCGCCCCGCCGTCGAGGCCATCACCCAGCTGGCACTCGGCGATCCGCACACCCAGCGCCTGCGCCGCCTGACCGCGGACGAACGTGCGCTCCTCGCGGCCTGGGTACGCGGCTAGCCGCGCGGGTGCGGCCAGGGGTTGAACCGACAGGTCTTGCCGTCCATCGGCACCACACCCTCCGGGTCGAGCTTGGCGATGTCGTTGTTCGAGGTGCCGAAGGTCTGCTGCATCATCACCGGCGCCAGTCCCCCGTCCGACTCGCACGGCTGGTGGTCCTGATAGCCGATCGCGTGGCCGAACTCGTGATTGATCTGGTACTGCCGGTAGGAGCCGATGTCGCCCTGGAAGCCGATGGCCCCGCGGACCCAGCGCGGCTCGTTGAGAACCACCCGGTTGATCGACGGGTTGTAGCAGGAGACCTCGAGTTCGATGTCGTACCCACAGGCCTGGCGAACCGTCATCTGGGAGGTCAGCGACACCCGGAAGGTGGGCTCGCCGCTGTCGATCCTCCGGACTGCGAACCTCGGGTCCTTGGTCCAGCTCTTCGGGTTGGACAGCGTCTGGTCCACCATCCGGCCGAAGGCCTCGTCGCCGCCGAAGCCGGACGTGTCGACGCCGTCCTCCACCTCGACGGTGTAGGTGTACACCTGCTCGGTGCCCTGGCCCGCCTGTGCGGTCGCACCCGGGATCACGTGCCAGGTGCCCGCGCCCTGGGCGGTGAACGGCCCACCGTCCGGGAGCGCGCCGGAGGGGATCGACGCGGCGAAGCTGCCGTCGCCCTGCGGCGGTACGCCGATCACGTCGGTGCCGTCGGTGGCGGTGCTGAGCGCGCCGAGACCGGGTCCGTCGCCGGTCTCGGATTCGGGGGAACCGCCGCCGCCACCACGGATCGCGTCGACCGCGACGAGCACGGTGACCACCAGCAGGATCGGGATCGCGTACGCCCGCCACCCGTAGACGGAGACGAACTTGCCGAGCTTGCTCTGCTTTCGGACCTGCCGTTCCGGCCGCGGGACACGGGGGCGTCCGAGCTCACGGCTGGTGGGATCCCACTGCGCGCGCAGCGGTTGGTGGGACCCGACCTCGCCCCGCCTTCCGTAACGCTCGTCGTCGAGGTAGCGATCGTCTGAGTGGTCGTCGTCTGTGCGCGTGGCCGAGTACCGGTCATCGGGGTAGCCACCGTCGACGGGGCGCCGCGGGGCGTCGCCCCGCATACGCGGTCCACCTCGATCCGTCACGACGTCAGAATCTCACAGACCGACGCCACCGCGATTCGGCGCGCCGAACGTCGCCCCGAGCGGGCGCCGGACGGCGACATGCCGACACCGACCGCATCACCTGGAATACTCACCTACACAGCATGCGCCATTGTGAGGGTGACCCGGCGATCGTCCGGGTATCGTTCGATGACTTTGTGCACTCAGTGCAGTGAGCACCCTCACCGCACCGCACGGGTCGTGATGGTGGATAGGCAGCAGATTGGGAGCACGATGACAGAACTCGCGGACCGGGCGGCAGCGCCCGCCGGCCAGACCACCAAACGCAGCACCCGACTCCCCCGCGACGCGCGACGGCTGCAGCTGCTCCAGGCCGCGAGCGAGGTCTTCGTCACCAGGGGCTACCACGCTGCGGGCATGGACGAGATCGCCGAGTGCGCGGGTGTCAGCAAGCCCGTCCTGTACCAGCACTTCCCCGGCAAGCTCGACCTCTACCTCGCGGTGTTGCAGAGCTACGTGGACAGCCTGATCTCGGGTGTGCGGCAGGCCCTGCGCTCGACCACCGACAACCGGCAACGCGTCCGGGCCGCCGTTCAGGCCTTCTTCGACTTCGTCGACAACGACAGCCAGGGCTACCGACTGGTGTTCGAGTCGGACGTCATGGGTGACCCCCAGGTCCTGGCCCGGGTCGACCAGGCCACCGAGGCCTGCGTGGACGCCGTCTTCGACCTCGTCAGCCACGACTCCGGCCTCGATCCCTACCGTGCGCGCATCCTCGCGGTCGGCCTCGTCGGCACCAGCCAGTTCACCGCGCGCTACTGGCTGCAGGCCAACCGGCCGATCCCGAAGGAAGAGGCCGTCGACACCACCGTCGCGCTCGCCTGGGGCGGCCTGTCGCACGTGCCGCTGCAGCACTGACCCCGGGCACCGCACAGGACCGGGGCACCAACGAGAACGGGGCGCGGATCACCGCGCCCCGTTTCTTCGTCTGCGAGGGTCAGCTGGTCGCCGCGAAACCGACCTTGCGGCTGTCCGATGGTCCGATCTCCACGTACGCCACCTTGCTGGCCTGGATCAGGAACTTGCGCCCCTTGTCGTCGACGAGCGCCAGCACGCCGCCCTCGCCGCCGAGCGCGCTCGCGACCAGGGCCTCGACCTCGTCGGGGGTCTGTTCGCTGTTCACGATGAGCTCGCGCGGGCTGTCAGAAACGCCGATCTTGACCTCCACGGCCAACCTCCGAAATCTCGTGCCATCACTACCGGTGCCCAGGCTAGTGCAGCCGCTCGCCGCCGCGCCCGGGCCGCGCGTGTGCTGAGAGCGAACAGCGGAGACCGCGACCGATTCAGACGAGTCCGAGGACCGTCATCCGCTCGGCGTGACGCTCCTGCATCCGGTCGAACATGGCCGCGATGCCGGCCAGGTCGCCGCTCGCGGTGATCACCAGCTCGGTCAGGTCCTGGCGCTGAGCCATCACGTACTGCGCCTGGGTGATCGCCTCACCGAGCAGCCGGCGTCCCCACAGCATCAGCCGGTCCTTCTCCTGCGTGCTCGAGCGGACCATCGCGTTGACCTCGTGCACCACGAACTCCGAGTGCCCGGTCTCGGCCAGCACCTCGCGCACGACGGCCGCGACGGACGGGTCGAGCGAGTCCGCGATCTCGAGGTAGAAGTCGGCGGCGATGCCGTCGCCGACATAGGCCTTCACCAGCGACTCCAGCCAGGTCGACGGGTGCGTGGCGGCGTGGTAGTCGTCCAGCGGCGCCACGAACGGCTTCATCGCGGCGTAGACGTCGTGCCCGCGCGCAGTCAGCGCGGCCTCGAGGGTCTCGAAGTGGCTCATCTCCGCCGCGGCCATGCTCGCCAGCGCGACCTTCCCCTGCAGGGTCGGGGACATCTGCGCGTCGTCCGCGAGGCGGTAGAAAGCAGAGATCTCGCCGTACGCGAGGACGGCGAAGAGCTCACCCACTCCCGGATGATCGGCTGCGATGGCTGGCGTCAAAGAATCCGGTGGATTGGCTCCCATGCGGACAGCCTAGACGGCGTCGCGCGCCCACCGATCGCGGCCGCGCGGCGTGAGATCGGCCATGCAAATACCAGCACAGGCGAGGGCGCAAGCTACCATGGACGCGGGCAGCCGCCCGGAGCCCGAACAAATGGGCCCACACAACCACGCGGCGACCCGCAGATAATGTGCGCGCACCTGATCTTGAAGTCCCTTCCCGCGCCGCGTCGAGATCCCACGATTTCCGCGCTCAGGCAGCAGGAAGCGCGACTCACGGACGAGGGCACCGACATCGGCCGACAATCGGCCTGGCCCCACCTCGTGCGCGCGTGCCAACGAGGAAGGCCAGACCCCTGAGCAAGATCACGATCGACCACGAAGACGACGCGACCGAGACCACTCTTTCCGCGCAACTCGACGAGACCCACATCGCCCCGACCTTCGCCGAACTGGGCGTCCGCGACGAGATCGTCCGGGCCCTCGCGGAGATCGGCATCGACCGCACCTTCGCCATCCAGGAGCTCACCCTGCCGCTGGCGCTGGCCGGCGACGACCTCATCGGTCAGGCCCGCACCGGCATGGGCAAGACCTTCGGATTCGGTGTGCCGCTGCTGCACCGCATCGCCACCGGCGACACCGGGACCGCGACCCTGGACGGCACGCCGCGCGCGCTGATCATCGTGCCGACGCGCGAGCTGTGCATCCAGGTCACCGAGGACCTGGTCAACGCGAGCAAGTACCTCAAGGCCGGTGACCGCAAGCTCGAGGTGCTCTCGATCTACGGCGGACGCCCGTACGAGACCCAGATCGCCGCCCTGCAGAAGGGCGTCGACGTCGTCGTCGGCACCCCGGGCCGGCTGCTCGACCTGGCCAAGCAGGGCCACCTCATCCTCGGCAAGGTCGGCGTGCTGGTCCTGGACGAGGCCGACGAGATGCTCGACCTCGGCTTCCTGCCGGACATCGAGCGGATCCTCGGCATGGTCCCCGACAAGCGCCAGACGATGCTGTTCTCGGCCACCATGCCGGGACCGATCATCACCCTCGCGCGCACCTTCCTGACCCAGCCCACGCACATCCGCGCCGAGGAGCCGGAGTCGTCGGCGGTGCACGACCGGACCAGCCAGCACATCTACCGGGCGCACGCGCTGGACAAGGCCGAGATGGTCGCCCGCGTGCTGCAGGCCGAGGGCCGCGGCGCCACCATGATCTTCACCCGCACCAAGCGGACCGCGCAGAAGGTGGCCGACGACCTCGCCGAGCGCGGGTTCTCCGTGGGCGCCGTGCACGGCGACCTCGGCCAGGTGGCCCGCGAGAAGGGCCTCAAGGCCTTCCGCACCGGCAAGATCGACGTGCTGGTCGCCACCGATGTCGCCGCCCGTGGCATCGACATCGACGACGTCACCCACGTCATCAACTACCAGTGCCCCGAGGACGAGAAGACCTACGTGCACCGCATCGGCCGCACCGGCCGCGCGGGACGCACCGGCATCGCCGTCACCCTGGTCGACTGGGACGACATCCCCCGCTGGCAGCTCATCGACAAGGCGCTCGGCCTCGGCATCCCCGAGCCGGCCGAGACCTACTCCAGCTCCGAGCACCTGTACTCCGAGCTGAACATCCCGACCGACGCCAAGGGTTCGATCAAGCGGGCCAGGGCCGAGCGCGCGAGCGAGGCGGCCGGTGACACCGACGCCGCCGGTACCGAGCGGAGCGAGAAGTCCGAGCGCCCCGCCCGCACCCGCGCCCCCCGCAAGCGCACCCGCGGCGGTCGCAGCACCGCCGAAACCAACACCACCGCAGCGGTTTCCGACGCCCCGGCCACCGACACCACCGCGCCGTCGGGTGACGGAACCGCGCCCGCGCGGCGTCGCCGCCGTCGGCGCAAGCCCGCGGCCGCCGCCGCACCCTCCGTGGCCGTGGCCTCGGAGTAGCCGGCCGCCGTGGTCGCACCGGAGCGGCGCACTCGCGCCGACCTCATCGCCGCTGTCGCGATCGCGGTCGTCGTGGTGCTCGCCGCCGGTGCGATCTGGCTGCGGGGCGACGCCAGGGGCACCACCTCGATCACCGCGGAAACCCCTGCCACACCGGCAGATACGGCGCTGTCCATCCCGGAACGCGTCACCGAGATCTGGCGTGCCGACAGCTCCGCAACCGATCGTCCGGTCACCTCGGGCGGCGCCGTGGTGACCGCCGAGGAGGGCGCGGTCGTCGGTCGTGACCGTGACACCGGCGCGCAGCTGTGGAGCTACACCCGGGACCTGGCGCTGTGCGGGGTGATCGGGGCGTGGAACGCCGTCGTCTCGGTGTACCGGGACGCTCGAGGATGCGGGGCCGTCACCGAACTGCAGGGCTCGGACGGCTCCCGGGTCGCCCAGCGCAACAGCGACGCCGACGACGCCGTCACCCTGTCCGAGGACGGCACCTACGTCACCTCGCGGGGGATGCACCGGCTGGAGCTGTGGCGCTCCGATCTGGTCCGCACCCTCGAATTCGGCCGCGTCGACGCGCCGGTGAACCCCAACACCCAGCCCCGATCGGGCTGCGAGCTGCTCTCGTCGGCGTCGAGCAGCACCCGGCTCGCGGTGCTCGAGCGCTGCGCGGACGAGCCCGCCGACCGACTCAGCGTGCTGGCCCCCGCACCGAAGGACAACTCCGAACCGGACGAGTACGGCTCGAGCGTGCTGGCGGATCTCGACCCCGGCGTCACGGGCGCGAAGGTGCTCGCCGTGGCGGGCGAACGCAGCGCGGTGTACCTGCCCGCCGGGCCCACGACGGGGGCCAGGGTCGGGGTCTTCGACGGCTCCGGCAGCCTGATCGCCACGCATCCGGTGCCCGCCGACGTCTCCCCCGATTCCCGCGTGGTCAAGGTCGGCTCGGTGTACTCGTGGTGGACCGGTTCACGGATGATCGCTCTCGGCGCAACCGATTTCGCGCCACGGTGGACCGTCGAGGGCGCCATCGGTCCCGGCGCTCTGATGGCGGGCCAGATCCTGATCCCGGTCGAGGGCGCGATCGCCGTGCACGACCTGGCAACCGGCGGTGAGGTGCGTCGGATCGCCGTCGATCGCGCGGACGCCCAGGCGCCGATCACCAGCTCGGTGGTCGGGACGGTTCTGCTCGAGCAGCGCGGGGACGAGCTCGTCGCGCTGCGCTGACGGGCTCGCGCGCCCTCGATTCAGGAAGCGGGACTGAACGTCACGAGGTCCGCTCCGGTTTCCCAGTGCGCCACCAGTTGCTCGGCCAGCTCCCGGTACGCCAGCGCGCCCTTGTTGCGTCGGCCGGCGAGCACGGTCGCGCCCGAGGCGCTGGCCTCGGCGAACCGCACCGTGCGCGGGATCGGCGGCGCCAGCACGGGCATCTCGTAGCGGTCGGCCACGTCCGAGATCACGTCGCGACTGTGCGTGGTGCGGGCGTCGTACAGCGTCGGCAGCGCGCCGAGCAGCCGCAGGTCCGGGTTGGTGATCTGCTGCACCTCGCCGACGGTGCGCAACAACTGTCCGACACCACGATGCGCCAGCGTCTCGCATTGCAACGGCACCAGCACCGAATCGGCCGCGGTCAACCCGTTGAGGGTCAGGACGCCCAACGACGGCGGGCAGTCGATCAGCACGATGTCGAAGTCGTTGTCGAGCGTCGCCAGCGCGCGCTTGAGCGCGAACTCCCGGCCCGGCCGCATCAGCAGCACCGCTTCCGCGCCCGCGAGGTCGATCGTGGCCGGGACCAGGGAGATGCCCTCCTCGGTCTCGAGGATCACCTCACGCAGCGCCGCCTCGCCGGTGAGCACCTCGTGCACCGACGACTCGACCCGATCCGGGTTGTGGCCCAACGAGAACGTCAGACAGCCCTGGGGGTCCAGATCCACCACGAGCACCTTGCGTCCGAGCCCCGCAAGCGCGGCCCCGAGCGAGGCGACCGTCGTGGTCTTGGCGACCCCACCCTTTTGATTCGCCACAGCGAGCACAGTTGTCACCCGGTGATCTTTGCGCACTTCGACGGATGAGGCGAGCGCTCCGGTCGAGATCGCCCTGGCATCATTGCGGCATGAGTACCGCACGGCCCCGCATCGCCCTGGTCAGACACGGCGCGACGGAGTGGGCACTGAACGGCAGGCACACCGGCGGCACCGACATCCCGCTCACCGCGACGGGCGAGGACCAGGCGCGTGAGGCCGGGCGCCGGATCGCCCGGCTCGGCCTGCGCAACCCGCTGGTCCTGACCAGTCCGCGCAGCCGGGCCACCAGGACCGCGGAACTCGCCGGGCTCGAGCACGCCACCACGTGGGACGCGCTGGCCGAGTGGGACTACGGCCGGTACGAGGGCCTGACCACGCCCGAGATCCGCGAGATCGTGCCGGGCTGGACCGTGTGGTCGCACCCGTGCCCGGGCGGGGAGAGTGCCGAGTCGGTGGCGGCGCGGGCCGACATGGTCCTGTCCACCGCGTCGTCGCAACTCGACGAGCGCGACGTGATCCTCGTCGGCCACGGTCACTTCTCCCGCGCCCTGCTGGCGCGGTGGGCCGAGCTCCCGGTCGCGGAGGGCAGGCGCTTCGCGATGGACCCGGCGGCGATCTCCGTGCTCGGCTTCGATCGCGGTGTCCAGCAGATCAATTCACACAATGTCACCTGTTGACTCGATTCGAGAGCGAGCGATCATGATCCGGCGGGCCACCCCCGACGACGCCGCGGCCGTCACCGGCCTGATCTACGACCTGGCCGAGTACGAGAAGGCGCGGCACGAGTGCACCGTCACCGAGGGTCAGATCGCCACGGCGCTGTTCGGCGAGAACCCGTCGGCGTTCTGCCACGTTGCCGAGGAGGCCGGTGCCGTCGTCGGGATGGCGCTGTGGTTTCGCAACTTCTCCACCTGGGACGGCGTGCACGGGATCTACCTGGAGGACCTCTTCGTCAAGCCCGAGCGACGGGGCGCGGGCCACGGCAGGGCGCTGCTGGCCGCGCTGGCGAAGGAATGCGCCGACAACGGCTACAGCAGGCTCAGCTGGGCTGTGCTGGATTGGAACGCCCCGTCCATCGCGTTCTACGAGTCGCTCGATGCGACCGCGCAGGACGAGTGGACGACCTACCGACTGTCCGGCGACGCGCTGACCCGCCTCGCCGCGCAGGCGTAGCGGCTAGGGCGTGTCTCCCAATCCCTCTCGGATGCACCTGGCGAGACAATCGTCGTCCGGCAAGGCGGAGGAGAAGCCGATACCGCTGTTGTATCGGCGCCGACGACAACGCTGCAGGGCGGCGATTGGACGCCAGGGGCGCCGAAATGGGGATTGGGAGACATGCCCTAAGGCGCGTCCTGGCCGTACTCGTCGGCCATCCAGCGAGACGAGGGGGTGCTGAAGAGCAGCACCAGCGCGGCGATCACCACGGCCCCGAGCAGCACCCCGTACGCGGGCTGGTGGGAGTCGGTCAGCAGCGACCACGACACCGGGAGCAGCAGCAACTGGGCGACGACGGCGATCGTCCGTCCCCAGCGCCTGCCCATGATCAGCGCGATGCCCGCGGCCAGGACCGCGCCGCCGAGGATGGCGAACCACGCCGCGGTGCCGTACCCACTGGTCGCGGTCTGGTCGTGACCGAGCAGGCCGCGGATCAGCAGCACGGCCGCGATGCCGATGGCGACGGCACCCTGAAGGGTCACCAGCAGGCCGGCCCAACGGACCGGGGCGGGCGGGCGGGGGCGTGAGGGCTGTTCTGACACCGCGCCAGCCTATAGAACGCCAGGCCCCCGCTAGGGTGGTGTCCTGTGCGCGCGCTGCTGATCGTCAACCCGAATGCCACCTCGACGACCCCCGCGGCGCGTGATCTGCTCGCGCATGCCGTGTCGAGCCGAGTCCAGGTGCGGGTCGCGCACACCACCCATCGCGGTCACGCGGGCGAACTCGCCCGCCGGGCGGCCGTCGAGGGCATCGGCCTGATCGTCGTGCACGGCGGCGACGGCACGGTGAACGAGGTGATCAACGGACTGCTCGGCGCGCCACACCCGGATTCGATGAGCGAGGTCGCGATCGGGCCCATCCCGCTCATCGCCGTGGTGCCGGGCGGGTCGGCCAACGTGTTCGCCCGCTCGCTCGGCATCAGCGCGGACCCCGTGACGGCGACCAACCAGCTCATCGAACTGCTGGCGCTGCGCCAGAGCAGGCGGATCGGGCTCGCCCATTGCGACAACCGCTGGTTCACCTTCAACGCGGGCATGGGCCTCGACGCCCAGGTGTGCGAGGCGATCGACGCGAGCCGCGGCAACGGCCACACGGCGACGCCGTCGCGCTACGTCCGGACCGCCATCCGCGCCTTCTTCCGCAACCGGGGCACCGAACCGACGCTGACCGTCCAGGTGCCCGGCCACGACCCCGTCGAGGGCGTGCACTACGCCTTCGTGTCGAACTCCAGCCCGTGGACGTACCTGAACGACCGTCCCGTCCGGATCAACCCCGAGACCACGTTCAGCACCGGCCTCGGCGTCTTCGCGATGGCCACCATGGGGGTGCCGACAACCCTCAAGATCGTCCGGCAACTCCTCACGCCAGGCGCACAACCCAAGGGGCGCAACCTTTTTCGCGTCGATGACGTGCCGCGGGTGCGGATCACCTCGAGCACTCCGATCGCCCTGCAGATGGACGGCGACTACATCGGCATGCGCACCGACGTCGAGTTCGTCTCGGTCCCCGACGCGATCTCCGTCGTGGCGCCGAGCGGCGTCTGACACGTCGCCCCCCCCCGCTGCCGCCACCCTGCGCGATCGCCCCGAACATGAGAAAATGCCAAGAAATCTTACGGGACTAGTGCATTCTCGCCGCAACCGGGGTAGAAAGTAGCCCAGACCACATAGGGCAACCTAACAGAGTGAGTTACCCCACGAAGCGGTCTGAATCCATTGACATCCCGCTAGTTCGTGAAAGCATTCACAAGCAACAGCGCGGAAACAATTCACGCCGTGCGCATGAACTCAGCGATACGAAACGGTGCAGAACGCACCCGGTTAAGGAGCAGAAGGATGGACTGGCGCCACAACGCAATTTGTCGGGATGAAGACCCGGAATTGTTCTTCCCCGTGGGCAACAGCGGTCCGGCCATCGCTCAGATCGCGGACGCGAAGCTCGTGTGCAACCGGTGCCCCGTCACCGCCGACTGCCTGTCCTGGGCACTCGAGTCCGGCCAGGATGCAGGCGTCTGGGGCGGCATGAGCGAGGACGAGCGCCGCGCACTCAAGCGTCGCAACGCGCGCACCCGCGCCCGCACCACGGTCTAGCAACACAGCACCGTACGAACGGGCCCGGCACCACGGTGGTGCCGGGCCTCAGTCGTTCTCGGGGCAGGTTCGGCTACACCCGGTTGGCGCGACGCCCGAGCGGCACCCGCAGCGCCGCGTCCGTCCCGCCGCCGTCGGCGGGATGCAGGCCGAGCGACCCACCCAACTCGGCCGACACCAGGGTGCGGACGATCTGCAGGCCCAGGCGGTCGGACCGTTCCAGACTGAACCCGGGCGGCAGGCCGAGGCCGTCGTCGTGAATCACCACGTCCAGCCAGCGTGCGGACCGCTCGGCGCGCAGCGTCACGGTGCCCGCCTCCCCCGGCTCGAAGGCGTGCTCGATCGCGTTCTGCACCAGCTCGGTCAGGACCATGACCAACGGGGTGGCCCGTTCCGCCGGGAACACCCCCAGGCTGCCCTCGCGCCGGATCTGGACGGCACTGCCCACCATCGCGACGTCGGCCATGATCGGCACCAGCCGATCGACCACCTCGTCGAGGTTGACCTCCTCGTCCACCGACATCGAGAGGGTGTCGTGCACCAGCGCGATCGAGGTCACCCGGCGCACCGACTCGCTGAGCGCCTGACGCGCCTCGTCGTTGTTGGTCCGCCTGGCCTGCAGTCGCAGCAGGGCGGCGACGGTCTGCAGATTGTTCTTCACCCGGTGGTGGATCTCCCGGATCGTCGCGTCCTTGCTCAGCAGCGCGCGATCGCGGCGCTTGACCTCGGTGACGTCGCGGATGAGCACCGCCGCACCCGCCGGCTGGCCGCCCGGCCGCAGCACCAGGGTGCGCAGCAGCACGGTGGCCCCGCGCGCCTCCACCTCCATCCGCTTGCCCGCCTTGCCCGCGAGCGCGGCCCGGATGTCGTTGGCCACATCCTGCGAGTCGAACGGGTCGGTGACCAGGGTCCTGGTCACCGAGGCCAGGTCGCTGCCCGTCAGGGTCGTGGTCGTCAGGCCCATCCGGTGATAGGCCGAGAGGGCGTTCGGGCTGGCGTAGACCACGGTTCCGTCGGAGTCCAGCCGGATGAACCCGTCGCCCGCGCGCGGGCTGGAGAGGATCTCGCTGTGCTCCTCCGGGGTCGGGAACGTCCCCTCGCTGATCATCTGGCACAGGTCGGCGGCGCAGTCCAGGTACGCGACCTCGAGCGGGCTGGACTGCCGATGCTGGGTGGGGTTGGTGTCCCGGCTCAGGACGGCGATCACGTCCCCCGCACACCGGACGGGGATCGCCTCGCGGCGCACCGGCGTCCCCTCGCCGGGCGGCCCGTCCTCGACGCGGACGATCCGCCACTCCGTCAGCGCCTGCCGCACGTGCGGGTGCTCGGCGTCGGAGACCACCGTGCCGACGGCATCCTCCGCGAACGCGGTCGGGGCGGTGGTCGGCCGGCACTGGGCGACGCAGACCACCTCACCGTGACCGGCGGCCTCCGCGTTGCCGTTGTCCGCGCCCACCCACAGCAGCACGTCGGCGAACGACAGGTCGGCGAGCAGCTGCCACTCCCCGACCACCCGCTGCAGGTGGTCGACGGCGCCGCCCGGCAGGTCGGTGTGTTCGGCGAGGAGGTCGCTGAGGGTGGACATCGGTCAGTGGCGAAGCGGTCAGGAGATGACGGCGATGAGGTCGCCCTGCTGGATGACGTCGCCCACCGTGACATCCACCGAGGTCACGGTGCCGTTCACCTCGGCGAGCACCGGGATCTCCATCTTCATCGACTCCAGGATCACGAGGGTGTCGCCCTCGCGCACCTCGTCGCCTTCGGCGACAACCACCTGGAAGACGGTGGAAACCATCTCGGCACGGACGTCTTCTGCCATCGAGCACCTCGCTTGTGTAGACCTGCCAGTGGAAGTACAGCCAACCACACGTGGAAGAATGTCCCCGAGCGAGATCTGAGGGAAGGAGACAACCATGGGTAAGCGTGGTCGCAAGAAGCGCAGCCGCAAGGGCAACAAGGCCAACCACGGCAAGCGTCCCAACAGCTGACGCGTCGTAGACGAAGCCTCACACAGGGCCGGACACCTTCGGGTGTCCGGCCCTGTGTCGTATCCGGCAACGACCCGATTTTCCCTATTCGTCCCCCTGGTGGGCCACCACTCCCTACTATTGCGCCACGCGTCGGGGGACCAGTCGGTATGTTCTCAGCTTTGCCGGACACCGGCGAAGCCCTGCCCCGGCACGGAAACCAACCCAGTGGCACCGGGGGGAAGCCCGTCCGTGCCCGCCCGACAGGAGGCCCATGCAGTACTCCCACGACGCACATTCAGGCGCATCTCGCGGTAGCCAAACGAGCCGGCACCGAATCCCCCGAGCAGTCGCCATGACGGCAGCCACGGCCGCACTGGTTGTCGGCGGGTTCGTCACCGGCACCGGAAGCGCGGTAGCCGCCGACACCGGTTCCGCTGCAACCGGATCCACTTCCAGCGGATCCAGCGGAGTGGACCCCACCCTGAGTCGGTCCGCGACGATCACGCACGGCAATCTGTCGATCACTCGCGCGATCGTCGGCAACAACGTCGGCGTCGCAGGAGACACCGTGACGTACCGAACGACGTTCTCGGCCACGGACGGACCGGCACGGCAGGTGACGAGAATCTACGAGGCGGTCAACACGTCGTACGGGCGACCGCCGATGGGATTCAAGGAGGCGAACGTCACCTACACCGACCCCTCCGGTTCCGTTGTCACCGAGAAGGTCCCGTACGCCCCTGACGGCGCGGTCGGAGCATGGCCGGTCGACGCCGCGACCGGCACCACGGTGGTCTACGAGTCCA
Source organism: Rhodococcus daqingensis (assembly GCF_042665615.1). Lineage (NCBI taxonomy): Bacteria > Bacillati > Actinomycetota > Actinomycetes > Mycobacteriales > Nocardiaceae > Rhodococcus > Rhodococcus daqingensis. The sequence goes on from NZ_JBHTCS010000009.1 coordinate 412,138, forward strand.
CCTACCGGTTCAAGGACCCTTCTCTCGGCTTCGCGATCGGCTACGACTCCTACTGGCCAACGGAGAACATCGACAACTGGGTGTCGATCGACGCTACCGGCCTCGACACCCTGAAATGGTCCCCGACCGGCGTCACGGTGACCTGCCTCTACGGCTGCTCGAGCTACCTTTCGCTGCCCGCGATGGCGAACAACTTCGGTTCCAGCAATTAGACACCGGGCACACGCGAGGCCGGTACACCATGGGTGTGCCGGCCCTCGTTTCGTCAAACACCTGGCGGCCGATCCACTCATCAGAATCATTGGCGCGGATGGCTTTTGGTTAGACATTACGGCGAGATTCACCAATCCACCCCTCAGCTCGGACACCTGTCCATACGATGACGCGCATGCGGTCGGGGGGCACGCGAACCCTTTTCCCGACGCAATTCCGTCCGTCATCGAAAGGCAACCCGTGTCCCGCACTACTCTGTCCAACCGCGCATTCCGGCGCGTCGCGGCCGGCCTCGCCGCCACCGCGCTTCTGGCCGGCGGCCTCGTCGCCGGTGCAGGCAGCGCCGCGGCCCAAGGCTCCGCCGACGGCTTCGGCTCCGATGGCGGATCCGCCATCCTCGAAGGCACGCTGAACGGCGACGTCGACTGGGATTGGGAGCATTTCCCCGGCTCGTCGGGAAACCCGACAGCGTATGGTCCGATCGGCACATCGGCGACCGCAACCTTCGGCAACCTCGAGGTGACCAAGGCGATCATCGGCCGCGATGCCCGGGTCGCCGGCGAAACACTCACCTACCGCACCACGGTTACGACCGCCGACGGCTCCAACCGTGAGGTCACCCGGCTGCTCGCCATCGAACCCGGATCCCCCTTTGGCACCCTCGTCCCCGTTGATGGGTCCGCCAAAGTCAGCTACACGGCGGCGGACGGAACCCGGAAGACAGAGGCCGCCCACCCCACCTGGAACACATGGACGCTGCCGAGAGGCGAGACGCGATCCGGCTGGGAACTCTCGACAGCCGGTTGGCAGATCTCGGCCGCCAAGACCCTGGTCCTCGAGACGACCTACCGATGGAGAACCGATCGCGAGATCCTGATCGGCACCGGATGGGTAGAGGACAACATCGACACCGGTGTTGCGCTCGACGTCCCCGGCCTCGGGATCGTCGCCAAGCCGGACATGGGTATGCCCGTCAGCTGCTACAAGCGTTGTTCGACAAGCCGGGGCTTGTTCGGCAGCTGAACCACCGATCCCATCGACCTGATTCTCTGCGAGGGTGGCCACCTCGCCCCCGCCGAGTGCAACCCGATCGTCGGCAGCGTGAGCTACGGCAGCTGATCCGGCTTCCCGCCCGATCCTTCGATATCCCCCGCCCCGACATGAAGCGAGCCGCCCCGGAATTCTCTGGGGCGGCTCGCTTTTCGTATGTCCTGTGTCTACTCGGGGTCGACCCGGGTGATGATCGTGGTGCTCCGCAGCTGGATCTTCAGCCGCTCCCGCAGACCGTCCGGCGCGTGCTCCCCGCCGCACTTGCGGTTCACCAGCGACTTCACCTTCTCCTCGATGCCGTAGGCCTCGAAGCAGGAACCGCAGTCCTCCATGTGCCGCCGCAGCCGGGCGCGCGTCGTCTCGTCGCACTCGTTGTCGAGCATCAGCCACACGTCCGCGATCACCGCAGAGCAGTCCAACCGCTCGAACTCGTCCTGCTCGCTCACCGGGTCGCCTCCTGCTCCTGGGCCGCCGCCGCGGCGCCGCTCCGGTTGAATCCACGTTCTCGTGCCACATCGGCCAGCAGCCCGCGCAGCTGCTTGCGCCCGCGGTGCAGGCGCGACATCACGGTACCGATGGGCGTGCCCATGATCTCCGCGATCTCCTTGTACGGGAAGCCCTCGACGTCGGCGTAGTACACCGCCATCCGGAACTCCTCGGGCAGCTCCTGCAGGGCCGCCTTGATGTCGTCGTCGGGCAGCGAATCGAGGGCCTCCACCTCCGCGGACCGCAGTCCCTGCGAGGTGTGCTCGGCGGTGGCCGCGAGCTGCCAGTCGGTGATCTCGTCCGTCGGGTACTGCGCCGGCTGGCGCTGCTTCTTGCGGTACGAGTTGATGTAGGTGTTCGTCAGGATCCGGTACATCCAGGCCTTGAGGTTCGTGCCCTCCTTGAAGGACCGGAACGCCGAGTACGCCTTGATGTAGGTCTCCTGGACCAGGTCCTCCGCGTCGGCCGGGTTGCGCGTCATCCGCAGCGCAGCGCCGTAGAGCTGGTCCAACAGCGGGAGCGCGTCGCGCTCGAACCGCGCGGTCAGATCGCCGCTCGGCTCGTCCGTCGGTGGCTGATCGTTCTCGGGCCGGTCGTCAGGCACGCTGATCCCTTCGCTCGCCATAGGGATCAAGGCTACCGCTACCCGGTCGACGGGACTGCGGCCAGCGGGGCGCTCGAGGCACTGCACCGACACCTACGACTCCTTTCGAGATGGACCAACGTGCTGGGTGCAACGCCGGGTCGCCGCCAAGTGTTCCCACGACGTGGTCACGGCGTGTTCCCGGAGAACTAGAGTCGGCGCCATGGCCGGCACCTCCACCCCCGCGACGCAGGCGCTCACCAAGGGCAAGATCGCACACCGCGTGCACAGCTACCAGCACGATGCGAGCAGCTCCTCCTACGGCGCCGAGGCGGTCGACGCACTGGCCGCCGAGCTGGGCCTCGAGCCGGCGCAGATCCTCAAGACGCTGGTGATCAAGACCTCCGACGGCAAGCTCGCGGTCGCGGTGCTCCCGGTCCCCGAGAAGCTCTCCCTCAAGGCCGCGGCGGCCGCGCTGGGGTCGAGCAAAGCGGCGATGGCCGAACAGTCCGAGGCACAACGCTCCACCGGCTACGTGCTCGGCGGCATCTCCCCGCTCGGTCAGCGCAAGAAGCTGCCGACCGTGATAGACGCCTCCGCCGCCACTTGGGACCGGGTGCTGTGCAGCGCGGGCAGGCGCGGGCTGGAGATCGACCTGGCACCGGCCGACCTGATCCGGCTGACCGGTGCGGTGCTGGCACCGATCACGGCGGGCTGACCAGAAATACTCCGGGCCCGTCGTCGGTTGCACCACCGGGCACCTATGCCCGCGAGCAACAGTTGTCACCGAACGAAGGCGGTACCACCGTGACGGTCCCCTACTCCATTCTCGATCTGGCGCACATCGGCGAGGGCGAGACCGCCGGCGACAGTTTCCGGTCGAGCGTGGAGATGGCGCAACGCGCCGAGCAGTGGGGCTACCACCGGATCTGGTACGCCGAGCACCACAACATGCCGTCCATCGCCTCCTCGGCTACCAGCGTGCTCATCGCGCACATCGCCGCGAACACCCGGCGGATCCGTCTCGGCGCGGGCGGCATCATGCTGCCCAACCACGCGCCGCTGACCATCGCCGAGCAGTTCGGCACGCTCGCCGAGCTGCATCCCGGCCGGATCGACCTCGGGCTCGGTCGCGCGCCGGGCAGCGACCAGAAAACGATGCGGGCGTTGCGCCGCGACCCCAGCTCCGCGGAGTCCTTCCCCCAGGACGTGCTGGAACTGCAGGGCTACCTGACCGGCCCCTCCCGGATACCGGGGATCGAGGCAACGCCCGGCAGGGGCACCGGAGTCCCGCTGTACATCCTCGGTTCCTCGCTGTTCGGCGCCAAACTCGCCGCCGCACTGGGACTTCCGTACGCCTTCGCCTCGCATTTCGCACCGAATGCGCTGCTCGACGCGATCGCGATCTACCGGCGCGAGTTCCGGCCGTCCGCCCAGCTCGCCCAGCCGTACGTCATCGCCGCCGTCAACGTGATCGCGGCGGACACCCAGGACGAGGCGGACCGGCTGTTCCTCGAGACCAAGCGCAAACGTGTCGGGCTGTTCGTGGGCCGCGGCCGGACCTTCACCCCGGACGAGGCGGACATGATCCTCGAATCCCCCGCCGGCCAACAGGTCCTGCAGATGGTGCGGTACTCGGCGGTCGGCACGCCCACCGTGGTGCGCGACTACCTGGACCGCTTCGCGGAGGAGACCGCGGCGGACGAGCTGATGGTCGTCTCCTCGGCCACCGATCGGGCGGCCTGGCTGCGCTCGCTCGAGCTGGTCGCCGAGGTCAGCGGGCTGGTCACAACAGGGTGATCTGCTCGCCCACGCCGGACCCGGCCGGGCCCGCGGGCTCGATCAGTTCCGGGCCGTCGTTGCGGACGCTGTTCACCCTGTCCGACACCCGCCGGATCTCGATGCCCGCCGCGACCGCCGCGTCGATCGGATCGAGCAGGTCGTCGGGCGCGTCCGCATCGGGGTCGAGCCAGCGCTTCCACCGATCGGGCGTCAGGATCAGCGGCATCCGGTCGTGGATCGACTGCAGCTCGCCGACCGAGTCGGTGGTGAGGATCGTGACGCTGAGCAGTGGTGCGCTGTCGGCCTCCCGGTCCCGCCACACCGACCACAGGCCGGCCGCAAAGAGCCGTGAGCCATCCGCGGGCGACATGAAGTACGGCACCTTCGCCGCCTTGCCCGTCGCCGTCGGCTCCGTCAGCCACTCGTACCAGCCGTCCATCGGCACCAGCGCGCGCTTGGTCTTGAGCGCGCTGCGGAAGGCCGGCTTGGTGGCGGCGGTGTCGGCGCGGGCGTTGAACAGCGGCGCCCCCTTCGCGGGCACGCCCGGTGCGGCCGCCTTGGTCCACGACGGAAGCAGGCCCCACCGCATCCGGCGGATCCGGCGGACAGGAATGTCGTCGGGGTGCTCGTGCGAGTGCCTGCTCACCACGGCGAGCACCGGATCCGTCGGCGCCACGTTGTAGTTCTCGGTCGGTTCCCGCTCGCCCCCCGCGCCGGACGTCTCGTCGAGCGCGTCCAACTCGACCGCCAGCAGCGCCGGGTCGACCGTCGTCGCGTATCTGCCGCACATACGACCATTGTGTCTCCCACCACCGACACTCTGGGAAGATGGTGGACGTGAGTCTGTGGAAGGCGCCCGTCGCCGCATCGCCCGTGCACGCGTCCGTGACCCTGCCCGGGTCCAAGTCGATCACCAATCGGGCGCTGATCCTGGCCGCCCTCGCCTCGGGCCCGTCGACGATCACCGGCGCGCTCCGCAGCCGCGACACCGACCTGATGATCGATGCGCTGCGCGCCCTCGGCGCGCGGATCGACGGCGACGCCGGGGCCACCACCCTGCGCGTGGCCCCAGGCGATCTCGGTTCGGCCACGGTGGACTGCGGTCTGGCCGGAACCGTGATGCGCTTCCTGCCACCGCTGGCGGCGCTCTCCAACGGCGCCGTCGCGTTCGACGGCGACGAGCAGGCCCGCACCCGACCCCTGAACACGATCCTCGACGCGCTCCGCGGACTCGGTGTCGACATCGACGGGGACGGCCTGCCGTTCACCGTGAACGGGCACGGCCAGGTCTCCGGCGGGGTCGTGACCATCGACGCCTCCGGGTCATCCCAGTTCGTGTCCGGGCTGCTGCTGTCCGCCGCGCGGTTCGACCTGGGCGTCACCGTGCGCCACGAGGGCCGCTCGGTGCCCTCGATGCCGCACATCGACATGACCGTGGAGATGCTGCGGGAGGCGGGCGTCCGGGTCCAGACCCCCGGCGACGGGGGCGACGCCGACACCTGGCGGGTGTTCCCGGGACCTGTCGACGCGGTCGACTGGGTGATCGAACCCGACCTGTCCAACGCCACCCCGTTCCTCGCGGCGGCCGCGGTCACCGGCGGCTCGGTCGGCGTGCCGCTGTGGCCCGCCCGCACCACGCAGCCGGGCGATGCCATCCGCGGCATCCTCACAGACATGGGCGCCGACGTGTCGCTGGCGGATTCGACGCTGACCGTGCGGGGGCCGCGTAGCCTTCGTGGCATCGACGTGGACCTGCACGACATCGGCGAGCTGACCCCCACCGTCGCTGCCCTGGCGGCGTTGGCGGACGGCCCGTCCACGCTGCGCGGAATCGCCCACCTGCGAGGCCACGAGACCGACCGGCTCGCCGCCCTGCGCACCGAGATCAACAACCTCGGCGGCGCCGTCACCGAGACCGACGACGGCCTGCGAATCGAGCCGCGCCCGCTGCACGGCGGCGCGTGGCACTCCTACGCCGACCACCGGATGGCGACCGCGGGCGCGATCCTGGGCCTGGTGGTGCCGGGCGTGGAGATCGAGGACATAGGCACCACCGCCAAGACCCTGCCAGGGTTCGAGGCGCTCTGGGAGACGATGCTGAAGCCGAGCAGCGCCGAGCAGATCGGGGCGCCCTCCTGACTGCGCGCCGGTACGACGAGTCCGATGTCCGGGTCCGCCCGGGCAAGGGTTCGCGGCCGCGTACCAAGACCAGGCCGGAACACAAGAGCGCCGAGACCGCGATGGTCGTCTCCGTCGATCGCGGTCGCTGGGGCTGCGTGCTCGGCGACGATCCGGACCGACTGGTCGTCGCCATGCGCGCCCGCGAGCTCGGCCGGACGCCCATCGTCGTCGGCGATCAGGTCGGGGTGGTCGGCGACGTCTCCGGCCGCACCGACACGCTGGCGCGCATCGTGCGCGTCGAGGAGCGCTCGACGGTGTTGCGGAGAACGGCCGACGACACCGACCCGTTCGAGCGGATCGTGGTGGCCAACGCCTCCCAACTGCTGATCGTGGTCGCCCTCGCCGACCCGCCACCCCGCACCGGGTTCGTCGAGCGGGCGCTGGTCGCCGCCTACGTCGGCGGGCTCGCACCGATCCTCTGCCTGACCAAGGGCGATCTGGCCGACCATGCCGAGTTCGCCGCCGCCTTCGCCGATCTGGACGTGCCGGTCATCCTGGCGGGTCAGGACGACCCACTGCACGCCGCCCAGACCGCGCTCACCGGGAAGGTCACCGCACTGATCGGCCACTCGGGAGTCGGGAAGTCGACCCTCGTCAATCGTCTTGTGCCGGATGCCGATCGGGCCACCGGCGTGGTCTCGGGCGTCGGCAAGGGACGGCACACCTCGACCCAGTCGGTGGCCCTGCCGTTGCCCGACCCGTCAGGCGCAGGGCGCTCCGGGGGCTGGGTGATCGACACCCCGGGCATCCGTTCGTTCGGCCTGGCGCACATCTCGCCCGACGACGTCTTGGGTGCGTTCACCGACCTGGCCTCGGCCATCGAGGACTGCCCGCGGGGCTGCAGCCACCTGGGCCCGCCTGCCGACCCCGAGTGCGCGCTGGACCGCCTCGAGGGCGAGGCCGCGCGCCGGGTCGCCGCGGTGCGCTTGTTGCTGGTCGCGCTCAATTCCAACGAGGCCTGGTAACGGTTTCGATACCTCAGAAGGTCACGGTCGGGTCAACTCCCCTGTGAAATCCCAAGTTTGTAGTAACCGTGTTTTTACACTGTGTGGGCTCAACCTGATTCGAATCACCTCACGGTCAAGACACACCGGGATCAGCCGATCTCACCGGTCACGACACAAGGAGTTTCAAATGGGTAGTGAAGATTTGATCATCAATGCCGGATCGGCCATCTTAGGCGATCTCCGGAGCATCTTCGGGACGCTGATCGACACCGGCTCCGCATTGGCCGGGTCCGCCGACTGAGCTCGCCCGATCCGGGTGGGTGCGCGGTCCCCCAGGACGGCGCACCCACCCGGACATCAGCCGGCCGCGCGTGAGAACAATCCCCGCACGGACCGACGCTTCTTCGCCTCGCGGATCGCCGTCCGCAACCCACGACTGCGCCCGGTGACCGGATCGACCGTCAGTACCGCCGGGGTTCCCTCCCACCGACGCTCCGAGGCCGTCTCCGGCGCATCGTCGACCGTGTCGCGCAGGTACTTGTTGGGCAGCGACAGCTTGGCGATCGTGCGCCAGGCCTTCGCGTACTGAACCAGCAGCGGGCCGGTGGTGTAGGGCAGGTCGTACTTGTCGCAGAGCTCCCGCACCCGCACCGCGATCTCGGCGTACCGGTTCGACGGCAGGTCGGGGAAGATGTGGTGCTCGATCTGGTAGCTGAGGTTGCCGGTCATGAAGTCCATCACCGGGCCGCCGCTGATGTTGGCGCTGCCGAGCATCTGCCGCAGGTACCACTGAGCCTGGGTCTCGTTGTCGACATCGTCCTTGGTGAACTTCTCGGCACCGTCCGGGAAGTGCCCGCAGAAGATCACGGCGTTCGTCCACACGTTGCGGATCACGTTCGCGGTCAGGTTCGCGGTCATCGTCGACTTCCACGCCTTGCCGGTCAGGGCCGGGAACAGGACGTAGTCCTTGACGACCTGCTTGCCGACCTTCTCACCGACCTCGCGCAGCTTGCGCCTGGTCTCGGCCCGGTCGTCGCGGCCCTTCGCGACCTTGCCGAGCTCGACGTGCTGCGCGGCGATGCCGAACTCGAAGAACAGCGCGAGCAGGGTGTTGTAGGCGAGGTTGCCGGCGTTGAACGGCTTCCACCGCTGGTCCCGGGTGACGCGGAGCAGGCCGTATCCCACGTCGTCGTCCATGCCGAGAATGTTGGTGTACTTGTGGTGCAGGTAGTTGTGCGTCTGCTTCCAGTGCGCGGAGGGCCCGACGACGTCCCATTCCCAGGTGCTCGAGTGCACCTCGGGATCGTTCATCCAGTCCCACTGGCCGTGCATGACGTTGTGGCCGAGCTCCATGTTCTCGATGATCTTCGCCGTGCCGAGCAGTCCGGCACCCAGCAGCCACAACGGGCGCTTGCGGCTGCCGAAGAGGACGGCCCGGCCCGCGACCTCGAGGCCGCGCTGGAGGCGGATGGTGTTGCGCAGGTAGCGGGCATCGCGCTCGCCGCGCGACGCCTCGATGTCACGACGGATCGCATCCAACTCAATCCCGAGCGCTTCCACATCCGCCTCGGTAAGGTGCGCGTATTCCTTGACGTCCGCAATCGCCATTCCGGCTCTCCCCGCAGTCGATCAGTTCCTCAGTTCCGACCTACCGTACCGTAAGTTACGGCTCCGTAGGTTACATGAATCAAGGGTGTGATCCAACTCACGGCGAGACTCAGCGACGGCGCTGATTCACTGGCGCCGCCCGACTAGCGACGACGCTGAATCACCGGCGCCGCCCGGCTAGCGACGACGATCTCGCAGCTCGCGCAGCGCCGACCTCAGGCCACTGCGCCTGCCGGTGACCGGGTCGACCCGAAGCGGATTCAGCGAACCCTCGGAGCGGAACTTACGCTCCGAACTGGTCTCCGGCGCGTCATCCGCGGTGGCCGTCAGAAACCGATCCGGCAGGGCCAGTTTGTGAATCGTCCGCAGCGCCAACAGATACTGCCGCGCCAGCGAGCCCGTCGTGTACGGCAGGTCGTACTTGTCGCACAGCGCCTGGACCCGGACCGACACCTCACGAAGCCGGTTGCTCGGCAGATCCGGAAACAGGTGATGCTCGATCTGGAAGCTGAGGTTGCCGCTCATGAACGCCATCACCCGGCCGGCCTTGAAGTTGGCGCTGCCGAGCATCTGCCGCAGGTACCACTCCGCCTTCGTCTCGTGGCGGTACTGCTCGACGGTGAACTTCTCCGCACCGTCCGGGAAATGGCCGCAGAAGATCACCGCGTACGCCCACAGGTTCCTGGCGAGGTTCGCGGTCGCGTTCGCGGTCAACGTGTGCTTCCACGCCGGACCCGTCAGCGCCGGGAACAGCACGAAGTCCTTGGCGACCTGCTTGGCGGCCTTCGCGTAGAACTCCCGGTTCAGCTGGTCGACGTTGGCGCCGCCGCGCTTCTCGTCCTCGGCCTTGGCGTTCCCCAGGTCGTGCAGCGCGATGCCCCACTCGAAGGTCGTTGCGAGCAGCACGTTCGCCGCGGGCTGCAGCAGGTTGATCGGTCGCCACTGCTCGTCGCGGGTCATCCGGAGGATCCCGAATCCCACGTCGTCGTCCATCCCGACGATGTTGGTGTACGTGTGGTGCGAGTAGTTGTGCGCGCGCTTCCACTGCGAAGTCGGACCGGTCATGTCCCACTCCCACGTCGTGGAGTGGATCTCCGGATCGTTCATCCAGTCCCACTGGCCGTGCACCACGTTGTGGCCCAGCTCCATGTTCTCGATGCACTTGGCCAGGGCCAGCATGGTGGTGCCGGCGAACCAGGCAGGCCGGTACTTGCTGCCGAACAGGGTCAGCCGGCCACCGACCTCCAGAACGCGCTGGAGCCGGATGACATTGCGGATGTACCGCGCATCGCGCTCGCCGCGCGAATCCTCGACGTCGCGTCGGATCTCGTCGAGTTCGCGCCCGAGCGCCTCGATGTCGGCTTCGGTGAGGTGTGAGAATTCTTTGATGTCCGTGATGGCCATCAGGGCCCTCCGATGGGGATAGATAGATTGCCTGCGGAGGCCCCCGCGGCGTATCCGATGCCGACAACGATAGCCGACATTGGTGAACAGGAAGCGGCGACGAATCTAGAGATCAAAGGTGCAGTCACCCGCCGCCGAGGCAATACAGGTCTGCACCCTCTCCCCCTCGCCGTGTTCACGGCCGGACCGCAGGTCCCGGGTGTGACCGGCGACGAGCGGGACCACGCAGGTCTGGCAGATACCCATCCGGCATCCGAACGGCATCTGGACGCCGACCTTCTCGCCTGCCTCGAGCAGCGTGGTCGCGCCGTCGATCTCGATGCTGCGGCCCGTCTTGGTGAAGGTCACCGTGCCGCCCTGCCCGGCATCGTCCGCGCGCGAGATCGCGAACCGTTCGGTGTGCAGCCGGTCGGCGAGACCTTCCTCGTGCCAGACCCTTTCGATCTCGTCGAGCATCGGCGCCGGCCCGCACGCCCAGGTCTGCCGCTCCCGCCAGTCCGGGTACAACGCGTCCAGGTCCGCCAGCCGGAACCGGCCACCGGTCCGCGTGTGCTGAACCTTGGAGACGAAGTTCGGATGCGACTCGTGCAGCTCCGCCAGCTCCTCGCCGAACATCACGTCCTCGGCCGTGGGCGCGGAGTGCACGTGCACCACGTTCGGCAGCTCGTCGCGACGCACCATCGCGCGCAACATCGCCATCACGGGCGTGATGCCACTGCCCGCGGTGAGGAACAGGATCTTCTCCGGCGGCGGCTCGGGAAGAGCGAAGTTGCCCTGCGGCGCGGCCAGCCGGATCACCGTCCCCGAGGGGACGCCGTTGATCAGGTGGCTCGACAGCTTGCCCTCGGGCATCGCCTTGACCGCGATCGAGATCCGCTTCTTCTCCCAGTTCGGCGGGGAGGTCAGCGAGTAGGAACGCCAGTGGAAACGGCCGTCCACGAGCAGCCCGATGCCGATGTACTGGCCCGGCTGGTAGTCGAAATCGAAGCCCCACCCCGGCTTGATCACCAGGGTCGCCGAGTCCGCGGTCTCCTTGCGGACCTCGATCACCTTGCCGCGTAGCTCACGCGCCGACCACAGCGGGTTCGCCAGGTGCAGGAAGTCGTCCGGCAACAGGGGCGTGGTCACCCGCGTCACCGCCCCGCGCAGCATGTTCAGCTTCGGCCGGCGGGGCGCCGAGATGTCGGCAGCAGGCGCCTCGAGCCAGTTCCTCAAACCCATCAACAATCCATCCACTCGCGTAGGTTACGGAACCGTAGGTTACCTACCCGGGTGCCCCGCTGTCACGTGGACCGTCACATCAGATCGAGCAGGAACGCCAGCTCCTGGGTGGCGTACCAGGCCAGCTCGTGGTCCTCGGCGTCACCGAGCACGAACTCGGCATCCACATCGCCCAGATCGGCCGCGTCGATCGCCTCGACGGCCTTGGCGATCGCCGACTCCGCCTCCGCCAGATCGACGTGGACGGACGCCACCTCGGCCAGGGTCACCGGCGCCGCCAACCGCACCACGGCGTCATCGAGATCGGGCCGGAGCTTCACCTCGTCCACATCGGCGGCGATGACCGCACGGCGATAGACGGGCGCCCCGCCTTCCTCACCCTTGTCGTCGCCCTCCGCGGCCAGCAGTCGCAGCGAGGCGCGTGCCGCCTCGGTCATCGCGACCTCGGCCAACTCCTCATCGTCACCCGAGGCGTACGCCTCGCGCAGTGCCGGGGTGACCGCGAAGGCGGTGCGGCTCACCGGGTCGAACTCCTGATCCGCGACCAACCGCTGCAGCATGGTGACGGTCGCCGGGATGTAGACCCTCATGCGCAATCCTCAATTACTGGCATCCAACAGCTCCTCGAGCGACTCGTACAGAAGCGCCGTCACCACATCCACATCGGACATCGCATCGCGGTCGGCATTCAAACCGTAGTAGACGTGACCGTCATATGACGTCAGGCCGACGCTGAGCGTCTGATTCTTCAGCAGCGGCGACACCGGGTACATCTCGAGCACCTTCGCCCCGCCCAGGTACAGCGGGGTCTGCGGGCCGGGGGCGTTGGTGATCATCAGGTTGAACACCCGTTGCGACAGCCCGCTCGCCACCCGCAGCCCCATGGCGTGCAGGGTCGCGGGCGCGAGTCCGGACATCCGGGCCAGCGGCAACGCGGCCGAGCGACTCTGCTTCGCGTGCGCCTCCGTCGAGTGCGCGATGTGCGAGAGCCGGACGACCGGGTTCAACTCGCCCACCGGCAAGTCGACCAGGAACGAAGACACACCCCGCTCGGCGACGCCGGAATCGACCGCCATCGGCACCAGGGCGCGCACCGTCGTGAACGCGGTGACAGGTTCACCACGGGACAGCAGCCAGTTCCGCAGCGCCCCGGTCAGCACCGCCAGAATCGCGTCGTTGACCGTGCACGAGTACTTGTCACGGATGGACCGGTAGTCCGCGAGCTTCGTCTTCGCCACGGCAAAACGCCGGTTCCTGGAGATCGGGGCGTTCAACGGGCTGGTCGGCGCGGTGTGCGCGGCCGTCCGCACCACGGCGGCGATGTTGCCGGCCACCTCGGTGGCCGTACCGATCAGGTCACCCACGGCCATCCGGAGGGTGGCCGCACCCTCGCTCGGGCGCGCGACCATCTCCGCGACCGCATCGAGCACCAATTCCGCCTCGCGCGGTTCGCGGCGGGGCATCCACAGTTCCTCGGTGGCGGGCGGCGGGGTCTTCGTGGGGTCGAGCAGCACCTGGCCGATCTCGAGCGCGTGCTCGCCGTCGACCAGGGAGGAGTGCGACTTGGTGAAGATCGCGACCCGGTTCTTCGACAGGCCCTCCACCAGGTACATCTCCCACAGCGGCCGCGACCGATCCAGTGGTCGCGATGTCAGCCGCGCCACCAGGTCGTGCAGCTGCTCGTCGGACCCCGGCTTCGGCAGCGCCGAGCGCCGGACGTGATAGGTGATGTCGAAGTCCCGGTCGTCCACCCACACGGGCCGTGCCAGGCCGAAGGCCACCTCCCGCACCCGCTGCCGATACCGCGGCACCTGGGAAAGCCGGGTCTCGACGCGGGTCAGCAGGTCCTCGTAGTCGAGACCCGCCCGGGGCGGCTGCAGGATCACCAGCGAACCGAGGTGCATCGGGGTGTTGCTGGCCTCGAGGAAGTAGAACGAGGCGTCGAGGGTGGTCAGCCTGTTCACCATTGCGCCTGCGCCCCCTGCCCGAGATCGAAGAGTATCCGCAGCTCCCTCGCCGTGGTCTCGGGATCCACGTGGTGCACCCCGACCATCCCGGACGCGGCGGCGCCGCGGACGTTGACCGCGAGATCGTCGACGAACACGCAGTCCGCGGCCGTCAGTCCGAGCCGCTCCGCGGTCAGCCGGTAGATGCGTGGGTCGGGCTTGGCGAATCCGACATCGCCGGAGAGCACCACCTCGTCGACCAGTTCGCCTGCGCCGAGCCCGCGCAGGTCCGCGGCGGCCGGGCCCCCCGGATCGTTGCTGAGGATGGCCGTCCGGACGCCGGCCGCGCGTAACGCCCCGATGATCGCGGTCAATCCCGCCCGGTCCGAGCCCGTCCCGGCCAGCACGCCGCCGAAGTCCACCACCAACCCTCGCATCCGCCCACCCTATGGCTCCGGGAGCGTCCGCGCGCGATGAGGATCGCGAGAACCCGCGCGCCGCATCCCGATCCGTGCGATCCTTCAGACCGTCCGGCCTCTCCTCGGACTCGGCACCGCCCTCACGGCGGCTCGTCACGAGCCGCCCGGTCGAGACAGGAGATGTCCCTCATGCGTGAGCCCTCGAGGTTCCTGACCCAGGCCCCGCCGTGCGAACCACCCGTGGCGGGGCGGTCGGAGTCGCGGGCCACCGCGCACCGCGCACCCACCCGGTCGCCGCACAGCGGGCGCTCACCCCTCCGGAACCACGGCCCCGCGCGGCCACCCGCAGAGGCACTCACGGTCGACCCCGAGGCCAGGCGATCGGCGGAGCACGCGTTGCGGGTCACGCTCGAGGTGCTCGACCGCCGCCGTCCTCCCGCACAGCTTCGACCGCTGCTGGCCCCGTCGCTGGCGGGCCTCGTCGGCACGTTGTCCCGGCAACCCGTCCCGGCCCGCCGACTCGGCGTCGCCTGCCTGCAGCGAGTGCACCTACGAGCGAGCGACGCCGACACCGTCGAGGTGTTCGGCAGCTACTCCCGCGGGCAGCGGATGTTCGCAGTGGCGGCTCGCCTCGAACGCACGCCAGCCGCCGGGATTGCGCCTCCGGGTCACTCCGCAGGCTCCGCTCCCCCTCCCGGCGGCTGGCGTGTCACATCGCTACAGATCGGCTGAGCCGATCACTTCTTGCGCTTGGCCCGTCCGGCCTGTCGGCGCTCGCGCCGGGAACCCTCCCCCGCGCCCGCGGCGGTCCGGCGGACCTGGGCCTTGCCGTCCTCGGCGGGACCCGAATAGGTCAGCCTGGTCTCCTCGGAGGCATCGAGCCCCTTCGCACGCAACGCGGCCGGGGCCGCCGGGGCGGCCGGTGCCGCGGGCTCCTCGGTCGGCAACGCGGCGGGCGCCTGACGGGCAGCCGTCGCGGCGGCGGTCCAACCCGAATGCGCCGGCTCGGCGGCCGGTGCGGCCTCGACCTGCAGGTTGAACAGGAACCCGACCGACTCCTCCTTGAGCCCGTCCAGCATCGCGGTGAACATGTCGTAGCCCTCGCGCTGGTACTCGACCAGCGGGTCACGCTGGGCCATCGCCCGCAGGCCGATGCCCTCCTTGAGGTAGTCCATCTCGTAGAGGTGCTCGCGCCACTTGCGGTCGAGCACCGAGAGCAGCACCCGACGCTCGAGCTCGCGCATGCCGTTCTCGCCCGCGATCTCGTCGATCTGCCGCTCGCGCGCGTCGTAGGCCGCCCGCACGTCCGCGAGCAGCGCCTCGCGCAACTCCTCCCGGGTGAGGTCGCCGCGCTCGCCCACCTCGGTCACGCCGGTCAGCTCGACGTGATCGATGCCGACCGGGTAGAGCGTGCGCAACGCGGTCCAGAGCTGCTCGAGGTCCCAGTCCTCGACATAGCCCTCGGTGGTGGCTCCGTCGACATACGCGGTCACCACGTCGGTGATCATGCCCTCGACCTGGCCCTCCATGTCCTCACCCTCGAGGATCTGGCGGCGCTCGGCGTAGATGACCGTGCGCTGCTGGTTCATCACCTCGTCGTACTTGAGGACGTTCTTGCGGATCTCGAAGTTCTGCTGCTCGACCTGTGTCTGCGCGCTCTTGATGGCCTTGGAGACCATCTTCGCCTCGATCGGCACATCGTCCGGCAGGTTGAGGCGGGTCATGATCGACTCGAGCGCAGCGCCGTTGAACCGTCGCATCAACTCGTCGCCGAGCGACAGGTAGAAGCGGGACTCGCCCGGGTCGCCCTGACGGCCGGAACGGCCTCGGAGCTGGTTGTCGATGCGTCGGGACTCGTGCCGCTCGGTGCCGAGCACGTACAGTCCGCCCACCTCGCGCACGTTCTCCGCGTCGGCCTTGGACTGGGCCTTGACCTCCTCGAGGGCGGGCTCCCACGCGGCCTCGTACTCGTCGGGGGTCTCGATCGGGTCCAGCCCCTGCTTACGCAGGTGCAGGTCGGCAAGGATGTCGGGGTTGCCGCCGAGCACGACGTCGGTGCCACGGCCTGCCATGTTGGTGGCCACGGTGACCGCGCCAGTGCGGCCCGCCTCGGCGACGATGGTCGCCTCCTGCTCGTGGAACTTCGCGTTGAGGACGTTGTGTGCGACGCCGCGCTTGGTGAACTGCTTCGACAGGTACTCGGAGCGCTCGACGCTGGTGGTGCCGATGAGGACCGGCTGGCCCTTCTGGTGGCGCTCGACCACATCGTCGACGACGGCGGCGAACTTCGCCTCCTCGGTCTTGTAGATCAGGTCGCCCTGGTCGACGCGGACCATCGGACGGTTGGTCGGGATCGGGATCACGCCGAGCCCGTAGGTCTGATGCAGCTCGGCGGCCTCGGTCTCGGCGGTGCCGGTCATGCCCGAGAGCTTGTCGTAGAGGCGGAAGTAGTTCTGCAGGGTGATCGTGGCGAGCGTCTGGTTCTCGGCCTTGATCTCGACCTTTTCCTTGGCCTCGATGGCCTGGTGCATGCCCTCGTTGTAGCGGCGGCCGACCAGGATTCGTCCGGTGAACTCGTCGACGATGATGACCTCGCCGTCCCGGACGATGTAGTCCTTGTCCTTCTGGTAGAGCTCCTTGGCCTTGACCGCGTTGTTCAGGTAGCTGACCAGCGGTGAGTTCGCGGCCTCGTAGAGGTTGTCGATACCGAGCTGATCCTCGACCAGTTCGACGCCCGCCTCGTGCACACCGACCGTGCGCTTCTTGATGTCCACCTCGTAGTGCACGTCGCGCTTGAGCAGCGGCGCGATCCGGGCGAACTCGCCGTACCACTTCGACGACGCATCGGCGGGTCCCGAGATGATCAGCGGGGTGCGCGCCTCGTCGATGAGGATCGAGTCGACCTCGTCGACGATGGCGAAATTGTGCCCGCGCTGGACGAGGTCGTCGAGCGAGTGCGTCATGTTGTCGCGCAGGTAGTCGAAACCGAACTCGTTGTTGGTGCCGTAGGTGATGTCGGCGGCGTACGCCGTGCGCCGTTCGGCAGGGGTCATCCCCGACAGGATCACGCTGGTCTCGAGACCGAGGAAACGGTGCACGCGGCCCATCCACTCGGAGTCTCGCTTGGCCAGGTAGTCGTTGACGGTGACCACGTGCACGCCGTCGCCGGCGATCGCGTTGAGGTAGGCCGGGAGCACACAGGTCAGGGTCTTGCCCTCACCGGTCTTCATCTCGGCCACGTTCCCGAAGTGCAGGGCCGCCCCGCCCATGACCTGCACGGTGTAGTGCTTCTGACCGAGGACCCGCCAGGAGGCCTCCCGCGCGACCGCGAACGCCTCGGGCAGCAGCTCGTCGAGGGTCTCCCCGCCCACGTACCGCTCCTTGAACTCCGCGGTCTTCGCGTGGAGCTGGGCGTCGGACAGGGTTTCCACGTCGGACGAGAGGGTGGATACGTGCTCGGCGATGTGCTTGAGCCGCTTGACCATGCGACCTTCACCAACACGGAGCAGCTTCGACAGCGACAACGACGGCACGGGCTTAAACGTCCTCAATCCTCGGCGGGCAGGTGGTGTACACGGTGGAGCCGGTCGGGAGAGTTCTCCCCCGACCGGCTCCCATGGTAGGCGCTAACTCAATTGACCGGGATCAGGCCAGTCGGATGAGGCCATAGTCGAAGGCGTGCCGTCGGTAGACCACCGACGGTCGATCCGACTCCTTGTCGTGGAACAGGAAGAAGTCGTGGCCGACCAGTTCCATCTCGTACAGGGCGTCATCGACACTCATAGGCGCCGCGGTGTGCACCTTGGTCCTCACGACCTGGCCCGGGCCGTCGGGGGGCGCGGTCTCGGATTCGAGTGACACGTCGGGCGATATCGCGAGGGACTCGTCCTCGGCCAGGGCCGCGGTGGCCTCTGCCACCGAGACCGGGGTCTTGTCGCCGTAGTGGACGCGGCGCCGATCCTTGGTGCGGCGCAGTCTGCTCTCCAGCTTGGCGGTGACACCCTCGAATGCCGCATAGAAACTGTCGGCGGTGGCCTCAGCCCTGACAACAGGGCCCTTGCCCCTGGCAGTGATCTCGACGCGCTGGCAGCTCTTGGCCTGCCGTCGATTGCGCTCGTGATAGAGCTCCACGTCGAAGAGGTAGATCGTGGGGTCGAAGCGTTCGAGTCGAGCCAGCTTCTCTGCGACATATACACGGAAGTGGTCGGGGACCTCGACATTGCGGCCCTTCACCACAATGTCGGCGCTGGGGCCCTCGGGCTGCCCGACCGAGTCCGTCTCTTCTTCGAAAAAAACCGAGGCTTTTGAAGGGGTCGTCACGGTACCTCCAGGTTACGGCCGAGTCACCGCGGTGACGGTCGGCGGGTGATCTGCGTCGGGAGGGGACCGCCCGGCGCCAGGTTCGGGGTATCACCTCCCACCTGTGTCGTCGGCTGTGTTGGCGACGCTAGTCCGACTTGGACGCGAGTGCCAGCGTTCTCGGGGATTGGTTCATGCGGCGCCGATCACGAGCACGGCGTCCACCACCACACCGCTCGCGGCGAGGGATCGAACGGACTCCGAGGCCGTCGCCCCGGTCGTCAGGACGTCGTCGACGAGCACCACGCATCCGGACCGTCCGGTTCGCACACCCGGCACCACCGCGATCCGGCCCGACAGGTTCCTGGCGCGTGCCCGCGCCGAGAGTCCGACCGAATCCCGAACTCCCCGAGCGAATTTCAGCATCGGCAGCACCGCAGCCGGTTCGGGCGCCAGCGCCGACACCGCCTCACGCGCCGCCCGGGCCACGGGATCTCCCCCGCGCGCCCTCGCGGCCCGCGTCCGGGTCGGTGCCGGCACCAGCGCCAGCACGGCGAGTTCCGGCGGGTCGATCTCGCCGAGTTCTCTCAGCCTCCGCAGGCCGCCGGCCAGAGCCTGCCCGAGCGGCCTCGCCAGATCCCGGCGCCCGCGCTCCTTGGCTGCGATCACCGCACTCCGGCGCGGACCCGAATACGGGCCGAGCGCCCACGCCGGAACCCCCGGTTCGAGCCGGGGCGCGAGCCGGATGGGATCGACGGCGAGTTCAGCCCGACATCGATCACACCAGTCGGTGCCGACGGTCCCGCAGCCACCGCACTCGCGGGGCAGGATCAGGTCGAAGAGCGCGCGCATGCACCGCAGTGTGCACCCGCACCACGACAGTCAGCCCGGCAGGACCGGCGTGGCCTTGACCCCGGTCAGTCCCGGCACCTCACGCCAGTACCGGTCTCCCGCCGGATCGTTGTTGTTGAGCTGGAACACCCCGCGTTCGTCACCCACGAACACCGTCGTCGGGGAGGCATCGGCCGAGTCGACCGGCGGCGTGAGGTTCCGGCTCGGCAGCGCGTCCATCCGGGAGCCGTCCTGCGACACCACGACCACCGGGATCTCCGATGCCGCCCGGACCACCACCACGGAGTCGCCACCGCTCCAGTCCAGCGCCAGCGCCGGACTACCGAGGCCGACCGCAGCAGGCCGCGGATGCATGAGCTGGTATCGGCCGTCCGGATTCCGTTCGACCACCGCCACGTACACCCTGCCGTCGACGATCATCGCGGCCCGCACCCCGTCTCGGGACAGCCGGAATTCGGTGATGGCCCCACCCAGGCCCGCGGTCGCGGCGGAGTCGACGGGTTGGACCGACATCTGACCGGAGTTCGGGTCTCGATCCGCGCGGATCACCTGGGTGCCGTCCACCACCGCCCACACCGAGCCGTCACCCGGCGACCACGTGGGCCTGGTGATGGCGCCACCCTTGAGCAACGGCACTGCGTCGCCGTCGATCGGGCCCCCCATCAGCGTGCGGACCGTCTCCGGCCCGTGCCCCGTGGTCGACACCCCGGCGGCCCATTTGCCGTCGCGGGACAGCGCGATCGACTCGAGGCTCGTCGCCGAGCCGAAGTAACCGGGGCGCGGGAGCACGCCGGTGTCGGTCACGGTGACCAGCGCCCCGTCCCGCAGCGCGTGCAGACCGACGCCTGCACTCGCCGAGGCCGTCGGGTTGGTCGACGCCACGTCGGCGGTGGTCCACCCCTGCGGGAAGCGCTCGTCGAGCGGCTTGCCGTCCGCGAGCAGGACGTACGGTCCGGAGATCTCGGCGGCGGCGAGGGTCCACACGACCTGCGCCGCCAGCAGCTCGCGGCGACGCTGGTCGAGTCCCGCAGCTCCCTGGAAGTCGATCCGCACGCCGCCGAACCCGGTGCCGACACCCTCCGCCCGGCCGTCGGCCTTGGTGATGGGCGCGGCCGACAGGTTTCCGAGCTGATTTCCGACCGCGTTCGCCAGCACCGGCTTGGGACCGGTGATGAGCAGGTCGACCAGCCGCTCCGGGAGATTCTCCTGCCGGGCCGAGATCCAGCGCAGGTCGGGCACGACCGCGGCCTCGCCGGGATCGAGGAAGTACAGGGCATTGCGCTGATAGGACTTGAGGAATTGGGGCCGGTCCATGATCACCCCGGGCGGGAGCTCGTCGATCCGCCACTGCCCGTCGATCCTGCGCAGCTGGATCTTGGCCTCGAAGCTCCCCTCGGTCGCCAGGTAGGACCCGCCGGGCTCGAGCTGGCCGACCTTGTTCGCGCGGATGGTGAAGCTCGCCCGGTCGCCGTTGCGTTCGTCCTGGAGCACATCCACCTTGTCGACGATGGTCATACTCGCGCCGTCGTCCCAGCGGTCGGCGGCGGCCGGGGTGAGGAACTGACGCGCGGCATGGTGCCGGTTCACCGGGTCCGTGCTCGCCCCGAAGAAGTCTCGGAGCAACAGGTTCGGCTCGCGGCCCGGGGTCGGCACCGGCACCTCGCCCGTGACCGGGCTGGGCGCGATGGTGCCGATCGCCTGCGGGGTCGACGAGTCGGGGAGGCTGGCGCAGCCGGCGAGCACGAAGACCGCCGCCAGCGCCGCGACGATGCTCACCTTCATGGCCGCTCCCTGAGCATCGGCACGCTGCTCGCCTCGTCGGGGTCGAGCGACTCGCTCCGCACCTCGAGTCCGTCGTCGGACCGGGCGGTCCCCGGAATCGGCTGTCCCTGAGCGTGTTTGCGCGTCGAGGGCTTGAGCGGCAGGGGGCTGCTGGTGATCTTGTGGCCGCGCACCAGGGGCAGCGTCAACCGGAAGCACGCACCCTCCCCCGGCTCGCCCCACGCCTCGAGCCTGCCGTCGTGCAGTCGCGCGTCCTCGACGCTGATCGCCAGGCCCAGACCGGTACCGCCGGAACGACGCACCCGTGACGGATCCGACCGCCAGAACCTGTTGAACACCAGCTTCTCCTCACCGGGGCGGAGACCGATCCCCTGATCTCGCACGATGAACGCGGCCGCGTCGGCATCCGCGCGCAGCCGGAGCAGCACCGGTTTGCCCTCCCCGTGGTCGATCGCGTTGGCCAGCAGGTTCCGCAGGATGCGCTCGACGCGGCGTGGATCGACGGAGGCGATCACCGGTTCGTCCGGGAGATCGAGGATCAGCTCCGTCCCGGATTCGCGGGCGAGGTGACGAATCGTGGAGACCGCGGCCCGCGCGCTCATCCGCAGGTCCAACTGCTCGTTGGACAGCTCGGCGACACCGGCGTCGTGGCGGCTGATCTCCAGCAGGTCGTTCAGCAGCGACTCGAACCGATCGAGCTCGGCGACGAGCAGCTGGGACGAACGGCGCATCGCCGGATCCAGGTCGGCGCTGCCGTCGTGGATCAGCTCGGCAGCCATCCGCACGGTGGTCAGCGGGGTTCGCAGCTCGTGGCTGACGTCTGAGGTGAAGCGCTTCTGCAGGTTGCCGAACTCCTCGAGCTGGGTGATCTGCTTGGACAGGCTCTCCGCCATGTCGTTGAACGAGACGGCGAGCCTGGCCATGTCGTCCTCGCCACGGACCGGCATCCGCTCCTTGAGCCTGCCGTCGGCGAATCGTTCCGCGATCCGCGACGCCGACCGGATCGGGAGCACCACCTGCCGCGCGACCAGCATCGAGATCGCGGCAAGCAGCACCAGCAGCACGGCACCGCCGATGAGCATGGTGCCGCGCATCAACGACAGGCTCTTCTCCTCCGCCGCCAGCGGGAACACGAGGTACAGCTGGAGGTTGGAGACGTCGGCCGAGGCCGGGCTGCCGACGATCAGCGCCGGGCCGGCATAGCCGTCCGGATCCGAGACCGTCGCGAACTGGTAGCTGACCTGGTCCTTCTTGACGAAATCGCGGAGGTTGTCCGGGATCTGCTCGATCGGCCCGCTCGAGGTGGGTTGCCGCGGCGGGTCCGCGGGCACCACCAGGACGGAATCGAAGGTGCCCGCCGCGCCCGAGGCAGCGCCCGCGTCGGCGTCCCGGTTCGTCAGTGCCGCCCGGGCCCCGTCGAGTCGGGTGCTGAGCGAGGTGCCGTCGTCGGCGCCCGCGAGCTCGGCCTGCACGGTCGACCTGGCCCGGTCCATCTCCTCGGTGGCGGCGGTGATCTTCGCCTCGAGCAGACGATCGGTGATCTGGCTGGTCAACACCACGCCGAGAATGGTGATGCCCACCAGCGACAGCGTCAGGGTCGACACGACGACCCGTAGCTGCAGAGAGCGCCGCCACAGGTGCCCGAGTGAATGACTCAGGTTCTTGAAGCGGCGGAGCAGCGGCGTGAACGTTCCGTTGATACGCCGCCGCGTACGAGAGAAACGGATCACGGCGGTCCGGCCTTGTAGCCGACCCCCCTGACCGTGAGCACCACTTCAGGATTCTCCGGATCGGTTTCGACCTTGGCGCGCAACCGCTGAACGTGCACGTTGACCAGGCGGGTGTCCGCGGCGTGGCGGTAGCCCCACACCTGCTCGAGCAGGACCTCGCGGGTGAAGACCTGGCGCGGCTTGCGGGCCAGGGCGACGAGCAGGTCGAACTCGAGTGGGGTGAGGGCGATGAGCTGCCCCTCCCGGGTCACCTTGTGCGCGGGCACGTCGATGACGATGTCGGCGATGCTGAGCAACTCGGCCGGCTCGTCCTCGGTGCGCCGCAGTCGGGCCCGCACCCGGGCCACCAGTTCCTTCGGCTTGAACGGCTTCATGATGTAGTCGTCGGCGCCCGACTCGAGGCCGAGCACCACGTCGACGGTGTCCGTCTTCGCGGTGAGCATCACGATCGGGACCCCGGAATCGGCGCGCAGCACCCGGCACACGTCGATCCCGTTCATCCCCGGCAGCATCAGATCCAGCAGCACCAGGTCCGGCCGGATCTCTCGGACCGCGGTCAGCGCCTGCGTGCCGTCCCCGACGACAAAGGGCTCGAAGCCCTCCCCACGGAGCACGATGGTGAGCATCTCGGCCAGAGCCGTGTCGTCATCGACAACCAGAATGCGTGGCTTCATATCCCTATCGTGTCATCTCGGGACGCCGGAACCCGTCGTTGTGTGAGGTCCGGCGCAGTGTGTCGCTCATATCCACTGTGCCAGATCCGCGGCGAGTGCCGCCGGATCGACGTTCGGGTCGATCACCTTCCACCTCGAAACCCACTCCCGCTGCGCCAGCCCGCGGTACACGGCGCCGGTCCGGGCCTGCAGGTCCGAGTCCCGCTCGTAGGCGTCGAGCTCGCGTGTGGAATCCGATGCCTCCCTCGCCAGTGCCCGCGCCCGCGCCAGCTCGACCGGGACGTCGAGCAGCATCTGCAGCGCCGGGCGAGGCAGTCCCAGACGGTCGAATTCCAGCTCGCCCACCCACCGGACGAACTCGCCGTCCGGCTCCTGCCGCAGGCGGGCCGCCCCGTAGGCCGCGTTGGAGGCCACATAGCGGTCGAGCAGCACGAGGTCGTGCGATTCGAGCAGGTCCGTCAGTTCCGCCACGGCGCCGCCGCGATCGAGCGCGAACAGCACGGCCATGCCGTGCACCGACTCGGCCAGGTCACCGTGGGCCCCCTTGAGCGCCTCGGCCGCGAGGTCCGCGTGAATGGAGGCGCCGTAGCGGGGGAAGGTGTGGACCGCGACGCGGACGCCGGCCGACGTGAGCTCGGAGACGAGCTTGTCGACCAGCGTCCGCTTGCCCGCGCCGTCGAGACCCTCCAGCGCGATCAGTGTTCCCACTGTGGTGTTGCTCAGTACCGGTAGTGCTCGGGCTTGTACGGGCCCTCGACGTCCACGCCGATGTACTCCGCCTGGTCCTTGCTGAGCTTGGTCAGCGAACCGCCGAGCGCCTCGACGTGGATGCGCGCCACCTTCTCATCCAGGTGCTTGGGCAGGCGGTACACCTCGTTGTCGTACTCGTCCGGCTTCGTCCACAGCTCGATCTGCGCGATGACCTGGTTGGAGAAGCTGTTGCTCATCACGAACGAGGGATGGCCGGTGGCGTTGCCCAGGTTCAGCAGGCGTCCCTCGGACAGCACGATGATCGAGTGGCCGTCCGCGAACGTGAACTCGTCGACCTGCGGCTTGATGTTGACGCGGGTGACGTCGGCCGCCCGCTCCAGGCCCGCCATGTCGATCTCGTTGTCGAAGTGACCGATGTTGCCCAGGATCGCCTGGTGCTTCATCTGCTTCATGTGCTCGAAGGTGATGATGTCCTTGTTGCCGGTCGAGGTGATGACGATGTCGGCCCAGCCGATCGCCTCCTCGACGGTCTTGACCTCGAAGCCGTCCATCAGCGCCTGCAGGGCGTTGATGGGGTCGATCTCGGTGACCGCGACCCGCGCGCCCTGACCGCGCAGCGCCTCCGCGCAGCCCTTGCCGACGTCGCCGTAGCCGCAGACCAGCGCCGCCTTGCCGCCGATCAGCACGTCGGTGCCGCGGTTGATGCCGTCGAGCAGCGAGTGCCGGGTGCCGTACTTGTTGTCGAACTTGCTCTTGGTGACCGAGTCGTTGACGTTGATCGCCGGGAAGGTCAGCTCACCCGCGGCGGCGACCTGGTACAGCCGCAGCACGCCGGTGGTGGTCTCCTCGGTGACGCCCTTGACGGACTCCGCGATGGTCGTCCACTTGCCCTTGTCGGCCTCGAGGGACTTGCGCAGCAGCGCCAGGAACACCTTGTACTCGTCGGAGTCGTGCTCCTCGTCGGTGGGCGGCACGACGCCTGCCTTCTCGAACTGCGCACCCTTGAGGACAAGCATGGTGGCGTCGCCGCCGTCGTCGAGGATCATGTTCGCGGGCTCGCCCGGCCAGGTGAGCATCTGCTCGGCCGCCCACCAGTACTCCTCCAGCGTCTCGCCCTTCCAGGCGAACACCGGGATGCCCTTGGGCTCCTCCGGGGTGCCGTGCGGGCCGACGACGATGGCCGCGGCGGCGTGATCCTGGGTGGAGAAGATGTTGCACGAGGCCCAACGGACCTCGGCGCCGAGCGCGGCCAGCGTCTCGATCAGCACGGCCGTCTGGATCGTCATGTGCAGCGACCCGGAGATGCGGGCACCCTTGAGCGGCAGGACCTCGGCGTACTCACGACGAAGGGCCATCAGGCCCGGCATCTCGTGCTCGGCGAGACGAATCTCCTTGCGGCCGAACTCGGCGAGCGACAGGTCCGCCACCTTGTAGTCGATTCCGTTGCGGGTATCCGCCTCGAGCTTGTTCTCAGACACTGAGGTCGTCATCTGCCTCTCCTGGTTGCCGATATCTCGGGTAAGGCTATCGGGTTGGCTCCGGGAGTGGGCGCGCGAGCTAGGCCTGAGCGCCGACGATCACGTCGATGAAGGGCACGAAGATCCGGGCCAGGTCCTCGGCCACGTCGCGATCCGAATCCGGCGGCATCGAGATGTAGCTGATCGCCAGCCTGACTATCCCCCTGCTCAGGATCCCGGCGTCCTCCGGCGAGGCCTGAACCCAACTGCGCTCCAACGTTTCCGCGAGCTTGGTCGAGGCCTGCTCGAGCAACGGGGCACTGTCGGTCGTGATCAACCGCAGCAGGTCCGGCTTGGCTTCCCCGGTGAGCAGCGAGTGGACCAGCGGATCGGAGGCGCTCTGACGGAAGAACGTGGTGAACGCCTCGACCAGCGCCTCGTGCGGCCGCCCCGCGTTGCCGTAGATCGAATCCTCGATCGCGCCGACGAAGCGGTCCGCCAGCTGCAACGCATACGCCTGCGCGAGACCCTGCCGGGACTTGAACTCGTTGTAGACGGTCTGCCTGCTCACCCCGGCGCCGGCCGCGACGTCGGTCATGGTCACCTCGGACCAGTCGTTCGCCGACAGCAGGTCCCGCATCGCGCCGAGAACCGAATCCCGCAGCAGCGTGCGGGTCGCCTGTTGGAACGGGACTCGGTTCGTCGGGGCCATGGTGGCGAGAGTGGCAGCAAGCGTGCGGGGCGTCAAACAGGAACCCGCTGACTCAGCGCGGTCAGGTCTTCGCCCTCGTCCGCCAGCAGCGCCGGATCGATCGTCGGGCACCCGGCGATCAGCACCCTCGCCGCGCGGAGGTCCTTGGGCCGTCCCAGCGTCACCGCCCCGACCAGACGGCCGCCGCGCCGGGTGAGCACGGTGAAGTCGCGCTCGGCGATGTCGCCCCGCAGGACGATCTCGTCGTCGGCCTGCGGCCATCCCGCGACCTGGAGGTTGAGCCCGTACTGCGAGGACCAGCACCACGGCACCTCGCGAGCCGGCTCGGCCTCGGCGCCGGCCAGGCCGGCGAGCATCGCCCGCGCGGCCGCGGCGCCCTGCGCCTGCGCGGAGTTCCAGTGCTCGGTTCGATGACGACCCCCCAGGACGAGATTCGGGCAGTTGGCGACGTCACCTGCCGCGTACACCCCCGGCTCCGAGGTGGCATGGCCCTCGTCCACCACGATCCCGTCGGAGACGGCCAGGCCCGCCCGCTCGGCGAGAAGGGTGTTCGGCACCATTCCGACGGCGAGCAGGGCCGCGCCCGCGGACCACGTCCTACCGTCCGCGGCGGTGGCACGGACCCCGCCCGCGCCGTCCGACTCGAGCCCGGTGAGCTGCACCGAGGTGTGCAGCGCGACGCCCTGCTCGCGGTGGATCTGCTCGTACAGAGCGCCGATCTGCGGCGGGAGTACCCGGTGCAGCGGGGCGGGCGCCGCCTCGAGCATCGTCACCTCGGCCCCGAGCGTCCGCGCGGTGGCGGCGACCTCCGAACCGATGAGGCCGGCACCGATCACCAGGATCGAGTTCGTTCGTTCGATGGCGCCGCGCAACGGCGCGACATCGTGCATGGACCGCAGCGCGTACACCGCGTCGCCGCCCGAGTGCTCGATGCTGCGAGCACGGCCACCGGTGGCGAGGAGCAGTGCGTCGTACGGCAACTCCTCACCCGTGTCGAGCCGGACCGTCCGTGCGGCCACCTCGATCGAGATGACCGCCACCGAGGTGCGGAACTCGATCCCGCGCTCGCTCCAGTAGTCGGCCCCGCGTAGCCGGGCCTTCTCCTCGGGCATGACCCCGAGCAGCAGGTCCTTCGACAGGGCCGGCCTCCGGTACGGGTGCGCAGGGTCGTCGCCGATCACCGTCACCGTTCCCGAGAAGCCCTCCGCCCGAAGCGTTTCGGCAGCGGTGATCCCTGCGATCCCGGTACCGACGATCACGATGGAGCTCACGAGCGGGCAACCTCGACCATCTCGAAATCGGCCTTGGCCGCGCCGCAGTCGGGGCAGCTCCAGTCCTCGGGGATGTCGTCCCAGCGAGTGCCGGGAGCGATCCCGTCCTCGGGCCAGCCCAACTCCTCGTCGTACTCGAATCCACACTGGACACAGCGATACAGCTTCATCACGCGCTCCTCTCGAAATCGATCTTCTCCCGCACACCGCAGTCCGGGCAGCACCAGTCATCGGGAACCGAATCCCATGCGGTTCCGGCCGGAAACCCTTCTCGCGGGGCACCTTTCAATTCGTCGTAGATGTAGTCACAGACGGGACACCGATACGCAGCCATGGTCACGCCGCCCCGTACCGGGCGAGGATCCGCTCGCGCTTGGCCGGCTGGACGTTCACCCGGGTGATGTCGCCGTCGTAGTGATCGAGGACGCGCTTGTCCATCACCGCGCGCCAGATCGGCGGGAAGTAGGCAAGCGAGATCATGCTGGCGTATCCGCTCGGCAGGTTCGGCGCACCGTCCATGCTTCGGAGCGTCTGGTAGCGCCGCGTCGGGTTGGCGTGATGGTCACTGTGCCGCTGCAGGTGGTACAGGAAGATGTTGGTGCAGATGTGATCGGAGTTCCAGCTGTGCACGGGGGCGCAGCGCTCGTACCGTCCGCTCGCCGTCTTCTGGCGGAGCAGTCCGTAGTGCTCGAGGTAGTTCACGGTCTCCAGCAGCGAGAATCCGTAGACGGCCTGGATCAGGAGGAAGGGCAGCACCTCCCAGCCGAAGCCGGCGACCAGCGCCGCGAACAGGACCACGGACATCAACCACGCATTGAGCACATCGTTGTGGATGCTCCACGTGCGCTTGCCGAGGCGCTCCATGCGGGTCTTCTCCAGCTCCCACGAGGACTTCAGGCTGCCCCAGACGCTGCGCGGCAGGAAGGTCCAGAAGGTCTCGCCGAACCGAGCGCTGGCCGGGTCCTCCGGGGTGGACACCCGGACGTGATGACCGCGGTTGTGCTCGATGTAGAAGTGCCCGTAAAAGGTCTGGGCCAGGGTGATCTTCGACAGCCAGCGCTCGAGCTCGTCCTTCTTGTGGCCGAGTTCGTGCGCGGTGTTGATCCCGATTCCGCCCATGACGCCGATGCTGAGCGCGAGCCCGATCTTGGAGGCGAGCCCGAGCCCACCCTCGATGCCGAGCCACGCGAGGTTGTCGGCGGTCCACAGGTAGCAGGCGAACACCAGGCTCGCGAGCTGGAACGGGATGTAGACGTAGGTGCAGTAGCGGTAGTACTTGTCGTTCTCCAGCTGCTCCATCACCTCCTCGGGCGGGTTCTGTCCGTCCGGCCCGAAGAAGATGTCGAGCACCGGCAGCAGGCCGTACACCAGGATCGGCCCGATCCACCACCACACCGGCGAGACCACGGACCAGCCGAGCTCGTTGAATCCCCACACCAGTCCGGCCGCGAGAAAGACCGCGGTCGGCGGGATCAGCCCGAGCAGCCAGAGATACCGCTTCTTGTCTCGCCACTGCTCGGCGGGCGCCTGCGCCCCCGGATCGACCTGCATTGCCACGACTGCCTCCTCTGCGGCGGGCCCACGACTGTGAGGTGAACCACGTAGTTATGGACGATATGCCATATCTTGTCCGCCGTCTATACAAATCTAGTGATTTGTACACACCTCCGTCGAGCTCACGAACTGGACACTGCAACCGGTAAACGCAGAACACCCCGCCGGTGGGATCCGGCGGGGTGTTCGCAGCACAAAGGTTCGGCCTGATCGGCCAGGGTCAGAGCCCGACTCCGCCCGGCCCCGCGGGTCCGCCGAGATGCCCGAGCGCCTCGGACTCCACCCCGGGCGGGGGCGTGGCCCGGCGACCCACCATCGAGTGCCGGTAGCCGTAGAGGAAGTAGATGACGACGCCGATGGCCATCCAGACGACGAAGCGGATCCAGGTCTCCACCGACAGGTTGAGCATCAGCCACAGGCAGGCGAGGACCGCGAGGATCGGGACCAGCGGCACCAGGGGCACCGTGAAACCGCGCGGCAGGTCGGGCCGCGTGCGACGAAGGACGATCACCCCGACGCACACGAGCACGAACGCGAAGAGGGTGCCGATGTTGACCATCTCCTCGAGCGTCCCCATCGGGAAGAAGCCGGCCAGCACTGCGGACACCGCACCGACGATGACGGTGATCCGCACCGGGGTCCCGTGCGGGCCCGTGTGCGCGAGCTTCTTGGGCATCAGTCCGTCCCGGGACATCGCGAACAGCACCCGGGTCTGACCGAGCAGCATCACCAGGACGACCGTGGTGAGACCGGCGAGGGCACCCAGGTTGATCACCCATTGCGCCCAGGTGATGCCGTGGATCTCGAATGCCGTGGCGAGCGTCGAGCTCTCACCGGCGAGATCGGTGTACTTGACCATTCCCGTGAGCACCAGCGTCACCGCGACGTACAGGACGGTCACGATCGCCAGGGATCCGAGGATGCCCCTCGGCAGCGATTTCTGCGGGTCCTTCGTCTCCTCCGCCGTGGTGGCCACGACGTCGAATCCGATGAACGCGAAAAAGACCAGACTGGATGCGGCGAGGAGTCCGTACCAGCCGTAGGTGCTGCCGCCCGCCCCGGTGAGGTACGAGAACAGCGACTGGTGGATGCCCTCGCCGGTCTCCCCGGGCTGCGACGGCGGGATGTACGGCGAGTAGTTGTCCTTGCTGATGTAGAACGCTCCCACCACGATCACCAGCAGGACGACGCCCACCTTGATCGCGGTGATGACGGCGGAGACCCGGGACGAGAGCTTGGTTCCGGTCGCGAGGATCACGGTCAGCGCCGCGATCAGCAGCACCGATCCCCAGTCGAAGTCGACCGGGCCCAGCTCGACGACGGTCGATCCCTCGGCGCCGATCACGTTCCCGAGGTACAGCGACCATCCCTTGGCCACCACCGAGGCCGCCAGGGCGAACTCCAGGATCAGGTCCCACCCGATGATCCAGGCGACGAACTCGCCGAAGGTCGCGTAGGAGAAGGTGTACGCGCTGCCGGCGACCGGGACCGTCGAGGCGAACTCCGCGTAGCACAGCGCGGCCAGGCCGCACGCGATGGCCGCGAGCACGAACGCGAGCGAGACCGACGGACCGGCGACATTGCCCGCGGTGCGCGCGGTGAGCGTGAAGATGCCCGCACCGACGACCACCGCGACACCGAAGACGGTGAGGTCCCAGGCCGTCAGATCCTTGCGTAGCTTGCTGTCCGGTTCGTCTGTGTCCGCGATCGACTGCTCGACCGACTTCGTTCGAAATATCCCGGAACCCATCGCTGCCTCCTCGTGAAGGAATGGGATCAAGCCTATTGCGCGGGGCGCGCCTCACACGAGGTTTCGCCGCGGTGGCGCGTCGGCGGGTGGTCCGGGCACCGATCTGTCCGGGGGTGTCACCCGACGGCGGCGCTGAACACCTGTGCGGCCTCGGTCTGCGCGACGGCTACGACCTCGGGATCCGAGGCCGCGATCCACGCCGCGCCGCCCTGCTCGAGCTCCAGGGTCTTTCCGCCGCTCCGAAGCGTGACAGATCCGGAGGTGCACAACAGTATCCGCGGACCGGCGAGTTCGAACTCCACCGAGGCGGGATGCCGATCGCCCGTCCGGTCCAGGTCCACCCGGGTCAGCGCGAACTCGGGGGCGGGCGTCTCGTAGACGACCGTGGCGGCACCGGGAACCGCGGACGGCGTCAGCGCCGGACCGGTCAGGGGCTCGAAGTCGAGCACCCGCAACAGCTCGGGGACGTCGACGTGCTTCGGGGTGAGCCCACCGCGCAACACGTTGTCCGAGTTCGCCATGACCTCGACGGCGAGCCCGTGCAGATACGCATGCAGGTTCCCGGCCGCGACGTAGAGGCCCTCGCCCGGCGCGAGGGTGATCCGGTTCAGCAACAACGACGCGAGCACGCCCGCGTCGCCCGGATAGGACTCGCCCAGCCCCAGCACCGTCCGCAGTTCCGCGGTGTACGGACGCGAACCGGTCGCGCCCGACAGATACCGCACGCAGCCCTCGAGGATCTGCGGGAGCAGAGCGTGCAGCGCGGGCGGCGGCAGGGTGATCCAGGTGGTGAACAGCGCCCGCAACCCGGACGAATCGGGCTGTCCCGCAAGAAGTGCGATGTAGTGATCGAGCGCGGGCACCTCGAGCGCCCTAAGCAACTCGATGGTCCGATGCGGATCCCGGAAGCCGGCGAGCACCTCGAACCGGGTCAGCGCCACCACCAGTTCCGGCTTGTGGCTGTCGTCGCGGTAATTGCGCACCGGAGAGTCGAGCGGTATCCCGGCGGCCTCCTCCCGCGCGAAGCCCTCCTTGGCCTGAACGGCGCTCGGGTGCGCCTGCAGCGACAGCGGTTCCTCCGCGGCGAGCAGCTTGAGCAGGAACGGCAACCGGTCGCCGAACTCGGCCCGCGCCCGGTCACCGAGCTGGCCCGCCGGGTCCGCGTCGACCGCTTCCAGCAGGGAGACAGGGCCCCCTGCGCCGAGCAATCGCGCGGGATCGGCCGGATGGGCACCGAGCCAGACCTCGGCCTCCGGATGGTTCGACGGCACGGGCCTGCCACACAGTTGAGCGATCGCCGTGCGGGAGCCCCAGGCATAGGTGCGCAGCGCACCCTGAAGCAAGTGCACTAGCTACCACCGATCAACTGCAGATAGGCCGCGGCCATCTCCAGCCGCACGGTCGTCACCGCCAGCTGCTCGATCTCGGTGCGCTCCCCAGCCATCGCCTGACCCCCCTTGTCGACCTGTTCTTCGTCCCCCACCGCGAGCACGAGTTCGGCGTCCGGCAGGACCGACATCCGGCGCGAGGCCGCCGGCCTGTTGGCCGCGCTCGACAGCACGAAGACCCGCACCGGATTGCTCGGCGGCGGACCGTCTAGTTCCTCGTCATGGAAGATCGGATCGTATCCAGCTGCCTGCCCGCCGGATTCGCCGGACGCGAATCGTGTGGCCGAGACCACCACATCGCTCAGGTCGGCCGCCGCGGCCACCGCCCCCGCGGTGCGCATGAGCACATCGGCGCCGTGCCGCGCGAGCGCCGTGGTGGACGGACCGTCCCCGGCCAGCACCACGCGGCGCCCACGCATGCGGACCGCCAGCGACTTCGCGGGATTGTGGAACACCTCGTTGGCAGGGTGACCGCGCAACGCTTCGGCGTCGACCGCATCGGCGAGCTCGTGCAGATCCGGGACCAGGTCGTCGGCTCGCGTCGACCCCAGCGCCGTCAGCACCGCCAGACCCGCGGACAGGTATCGCAGGAACCCGTGCTGGTCGGCGACCCGGATCCGCGGCGGAAGCAACATCGCCCGTCCGGCCCCGGCCGCGCGTAGCGGCCCCTCATCGGGTGCCGCGATCACCACCTCGGCACCCCGGCGCAACCCCGAGTCGACCGCGGTGAGCAGCCGCGGATCCCCCGCGTCCTCACCGGCGACGACGACGACATCCAGCGAGCCGACCCAGGGCGGGACAGCCGGTAGGTGCAGGATCGGCACACCGATCCTGGCGCCGAGTGAACTGGTGAGCACCGATGCGGCGCGGCCGGCCCGGCCGCCGCCGGTCACCAGGACGATGCTGCGCGGGCGCAGGTCCCTGATCCGATCCAGGGCACCCTCGCTGACCGCCTCCGCGGTGGCCCGCACCTGCGCACCGCCGAGCGCCGCGGACCGCAGTGCCCCCTCGGAATCTGCTGCGGTGACGCTTGCGGAGTCATCGAGGTCGAGAAGGTGTGACGGAGCCGTCATGGCGTCCTTCCTCTCTCGCTCTGCCCGGGGCAAGAATTCTACGGCTCTTCCGGCGCCGATTAGGCGCGCACGACGCCAAGTATCTCAGCCACCAGCGCATCGACCTCTTCGACCGTCCGCGCTTCCACGTTCAGTCGCAGCAGCGGCTCGGTGTTCGAGGCGCGCAGGTTGAACCACGCGCCCTGGCCGAGGTTGACGGTCACGCCGTCGAGGCGATCGACCGACTTCGTCCGGCCCGAGAATGCGGCGAGGACCGCTGCGGTCCGTTCCGCGGCGTCCGCGACGGTGGAGTTGATCTCCCCGGACGCCTCGTAGCGCTCGTAGCTCTTCATCAGGTCGGACAGTGGGCGGTCCTGCTCACCGAGCGCGGCCAGCACGTGCAGCGCGGCGAGCATGCCGGAGTCGGCGCCCCAGAAGTCACGGAAGTAGTAGTGCGCCGAGTGCTCGCCACCGAAGATCGCGCCGGTCTCCGCCATCTGCTGCTTGATGAAGGAATGTCCCACCCGGGTCCGGACCGGCGTGCCGCCGAGTTCGGTCACCAGCTCGGGCACCGCGCGCGAGGTGATCAGGTTGTGGATGATCGTGGCACCGGGTTCCTTGGCCAGCTCCCGCTCGGCCACCAGTGCCGTCACCGCGGAGGGGGACACCGGGTTGCCGAGTTCGTCGACGACGAAGCAGCGGTCCGCGTCACCGTCGAAGGCGAGTCCGATGTCCGCTCCGGTGGTGCGGACCCGCTCCTGCAGATCGACGAGATTCTTGGGGTCGAGCGGGTTGGCCTCGTGGTTCGGGAAGTTGCCGTCGAGCTCGAAGTACATCGGATCCACGGTCAGCGGCAGCGGCGCGAACACCGCCGGGACGGTGTACCCGCCCATGCCGTTACCCGCGTCCACCGCGACCGCCATCGGCTTCATCGACGACAGGTCGACGAGCCCGCGCACGAAGTCCGCGTACTCGGCGAGCACGTCCTGCTCGCTGACCGAGCCGGCCTCGCCGCCTCCTCGGGCGGAGCCTCGGGTCGTGTCACCGAATCCGGGCACGCCCTCGATGACCTCGGCCGCGATGGTCGCCAGCCCGGTGTCCTGACCGACGGGCTTGGCGCCGGACCGGCACAGCTTGATCCCGTTGTACTTGGCCGGGTTGTGGCTCGCCGTGAACATCGCACCCGGGCAGTCGAGCAGCCCCGACGCGAAGTACAGCTGATCGGTGGAGGCGAGACCGATCAGGACGACATCGAGCCCCTGGGCCGTCACCCCGTCCGCGAACGCGTTCGCGAGCTCCGGCGACGAATCGCGCATGTCGTGGCCGATCACCACGCGGTCCGCTGGATTTTCGACGTCGCGGACCAGGCGGGCGAAGGCGCCGCCGACGTCACGCACGAAGTCGACATCGATCTGCTCGCCGACCACTCCGCGGACGTCGTATGCCTTGATGACGGCATGGACGGATTCGGCGGGACGTGCCACTGCGATAACTCCTGCGTTCGGGGACGGTCTTGATCGGTGCACCGCCAGCCTAGTGCCAGGTGCCGCGCGGGTCAGTTCGTGGGATCGGGCAGAACCCGGAGATGACCCCGACGGCCGGTGCGCGGCGCCTGAACCACCGTGTGCGTCGAATCCGCCGAACCCGAGGTCGCGGAATCGACCGATCCACGCTCCGCCATGCCCGCCTCGCGGACGGCTTCGGCGAGGGCGGTCAGGTCGTCCTCGTCCGGGGTGCTCGAGGAGAACCCACCCTCGTAGCGGACCAACTCCCAGCCCTTCGGCGCGGTGATCCTGGAGGCGTGCGTCTCGCACAGGTCCCAGGAATGCGGCTCGTCGACAGTCGCCAGAGGACCGACCACTGCCGTCGAGTCCGAATAGACATACGTCAGCGTCGCAACGGCGGGGTTCTTACACCCAGGCCGGCAGCATCGACGCAGTGCTCTCACGCTGATGAGGGTAGCTGGCAGACCCCCAGGCTCCTACTCGGACACACCGGAAGCCGATGGGTGTCGGTAGGATTGACCTTCATGCGCAGAGCCCGACACGGACGACCGTTGACCTCCCGATCGGCGGCTCGACGCGGACGTGGCATCCGCGGGCCGGTGCTCCCGACGAACGTGCCCGCATGGCGAAGCCGGGCAGAGAAGTTCGACATGCTGGTCCTGGAGGCGTTCGCCCCGATCGACGCCCGCTGGCACGAGCGGATCACCAAACTCGACATCGCCGTCGACGAGGTGCCCAAGATTCGCGCACTCGACCCGGATTCGGTCACCTGGCCGCCGGAGGTGGTGGCGGAGGGACCGGTGCCGCTCTCGCGACTGGTACCGGCCGGCGTGGACCGGCACGGCGCCGCCACGCGAGCACGACTGGTCCTATTCCGCCGGCCCCTCGAATTGCGCGCCAAGCGTCAGGAAGACCTCGTCGATCTGCTGAACGAGGTGTTGGTCCGGCA
Organism: Rhodococcus daqingensis; assembly: GCF_042665615.1. Lineage (NCBI taxonomy): Bacteria > Bacillati > Actinomycetota > Actinomycetes > Mycobacteriales > Nocardiaceae > Rhodococcus > Rhodococcus daqingensis. The sequence goes on from NZ_JBHTCS010000009.1 coordinate 447,664, forward strand.
GGTTGCCACCTATCTCGGAGTCGATCCAGAAGTCATCGATCCGGAGCTCGGCGGCGAACCAGAGGACTGAATGTGCTTGAGCTCTAAACGATCCGGCGCTAGACGATTCCCCGCTTGAGCCGGCGCCGCTCGCGCTCGGAGAGTCCCCCCCAGATGCCGAAACGCTCATCGTTGGAGAGCGCGTATTCGAGGCACTCGTCACGCACCTCGCACCCGAGGCAGATTCGCTTCGCCTCGCGGGTCGAACCGCCCTTCTCGGGGAAGAACGCCTCGGGATCGGTCTGAGCGCACAGAGCGCGCTCCTGCCACTGGTCTTCGATGTTCTCGAACATCTCATCGAATCCGGCGACCAGACTCAGCTGGGGCCGTACAGGCTCGCTCTCCCCCAAAAGTTCGCCAACACCCTCCACTGCGTTCGCTGTGAAATCGGTCTGCGGTTCGTAATCAAGCGCGCTCAGAAGTCGTGATCCCTCGTACTGGTTGGGCATCGTTCCGCCTCCTCACCTTGGATTGCGCAGAAAATTCCGGTCACTTTCATCCCCCGACCTAGCCATCCACCCCGAACGAACGTTCGAAAAAAGGTTCGCCACAACTGATCTCGCGTGGCGACGGGGGAATGACATACCTGTGATTAGACACGGCTCCGAGCGCTGGGGTCAAGCTGTTGGGCAATTCCCCTTACCACCACCCGCCCCGGAATCGCCTCGACGGCGCATTCGTGCGCGTCATCCGCGTGTCGCGCCGGCTGCGGTGGATCGACCGGTGCAAGTCCGACACCTCGCCGCGCGACGCCTAGGCTCTAGAACTGTGAGAGTCACAGTATTGGTCGGCGGTGTCGGCGGAGCCCGTTTCCTTCAAGGTGTTCGAAGTCTGCTCGAAAAATCGGATACCGCAGGCACGCACGAGATCACCGCGGTCGTGAACGTCGGCGACGACGTGTGGATGCATGGACTGCGCATCTGTCCGGACCTGGACACCTGCATGTACACGCTCGGCGGCGGAATCGACCCCGACCGTGGCTGGGGCCACGTCGGCGAAACCTGGAACGCAAAAGAGGAACTCGCGGCGTATGGCGCGAAGCCGGATTGGTTCGGCCTCGGCGACCGGGACATCGCCACACACCTCATCCGCACCCAGATGTTGCGCACCGGCTATCCGCTGTCGGCCGTCACCGAGGCGCTGTGCAATCGCTGGCAGCCCGGTGTGCGCTTGCTCCCGGTGACCGACGATCGCAGCGAGACCCATGTGGTCATCACAGATCCGGCCGACGAGGAGCAGCGGGCAATCCACTTTCAGGAATGGTGGGTTCGGCATCGCGCCCAGGTTCCGACGCACAGCTTCGTGCACGTGGGCGCCGACAAGGCCACCCCGGCACCCGGGGTCGTCGAGGCGATCGAGAACGCGGACGCGGTGCTGCTGGCCCCGTCCAACCCGGTGGTCAGCGTCGGCGCCATCCTGGCGGTGCCCGGTATCCGCGGCGCGCTGCGAACCGGCAAGGCGAAGGTCGTCGGCCTGTCCCCCGTCATCGACGGAAAGCCGTTGCGCGGCATGGCGGACGAGTGCCTCGAGGTCATCGGGGTGGAGACGTCCGCAGAGGCGATCGGGCGCTTCTACGGCGCCCGATCGGAGACCGGGATCCTCGATGGCTGGCTGATCCACGAGACCGACACCGCACAGGTGCCCGGAGTGCAGGTCGAGGCCGTGCCGTTGCTGATGACCGACCCGGCGACGACGGCCGAGATGGCGCGAGCGGCCCTGCGGCTGGCCGGAGTCACGGTGTGACCGGCGATCACGGGGCAGGCGGATCCATCGAGATCCTGCCCGTGCCAGGCCTTCCCGAGTTCCGGCCGGGCGATGACCTGGCGGCTGCGATCGCGGCGCAGGCGCCGTGGCTCGTCGACGGCGATGTCCTGATCGTCACGAGCAAGATCGTCTCCAAGGTCGAGGGCCGAATCGTGGCCTCCCCCACCGACCCCGACGAACGCGACGCAGTTCGCCGGCGCCTGGTGGACCAGGAAGCGGTCCGCATCGTCGCCCGCCGGGGTCGCACCCTGATCACCGAGAACAAACTGGGCATCATCCAGGCGGCGTCCGGCATCGACGGATCGAACGTGGACCCGGCGGAACTGGCTCTGCTGCCGGAGGATCCCGACGCGAGTGCCCGGCGGCTGCGCGAACGGTTGTCCGAACTGCTGGGCGTCAGCGTCGCGGTGGTCATCACCGACACGATGGGCCGCGCCTGGCGGGTCGGGCAGACCGACGCCGCGATCGGAGCGGCCGGGCTGCCGGTGCTGCATGGGTACGCGGGATCCGTCGACGCCCAGGGCAACGAGCTCTACGTGACGGCGGTCGCCGTCGCGGACGAGCTGGCGGCGGCGGGCGACCTGGTCAAGGGCAAGGTCGGCAGCGTGCCGATCGCCGTGGTCCGCGGTTTCGAGTTCGAGGACGACGGTTCGGCTGCGCGGGATCTGCTGAGACAGGGCGAGGAAGACCTGTTCTGGCTCGGCTCCAACGAGGCACTGGAGCGGGGCAGGAACGAGGCCCTGCTGTTGCGCCGATCTGTGCGCGAGTTCTCCTCCGAGTCGATTGATCCGCAGGCTCTTCGAGACGCCATCGCCGAAGCGCTGACGGCGCCTGCGCCGCACCACACCCGACCGGTGCGCTTCGTGTGGATCCGCACGGCCGCGACCCGGAGGCGACTGCTGAACGCGATGCGCGAGCAGTGGCGCGCGGACCTCACCGCGGACGGGCTGAGCCTGGAGAAGATCAACGCGCGGCTCGATCGGGGCAACATCCTGTTCGACGCCCCCGAACTGGTGATCCCGTTCTGCGTGCCGGAGGGCGCGCACAGTTATCCCGACGAGGCCAGGACGAGGGCCGAACAGACCATGTTCACCGTCGCCGCGGGCGCGGCCGTGCAGGGGCTGCTGGTGTCGTTGGCCACCAAGGGAATCGGCAGCTGCTGGATCGGGTCGACGATCTTCGCGGCGGACCTCGTGCGTGCCGAGCTCGGCCTGCGCGCGGACTGGCAAGCCCTCGGCGCGATCGCCGTCGGTCATCCGCTCGAGCCCCTCGCGCCGCGTCCACCGCGCGAGCCCGGGGACCTGTTGGTGGAGATGTGAGCGCACAGTCCCTGCACCGGTCGGCGTGTGAGACGTTGCTGGGCTGGCAGACGCCGAACGCGGCCGACGACTCGTTGCGGCACACGATGCTCGCGTTCCTCGACTCGGCGCCGTTGGGCTGCCTGCGCGAGCACGCACCCGGCCACATCACCGCGTCGTCCCTGGTCCTGAGCGAGGACGGACGGCAGGTGCTGTTGACCCTGCACCCGCGGGTCGGGCGCTGGATCCAGCTCGGCGGTCATTGCGAGCCGAGCGACGAGACCGTCGTCGGCGCGGCGCTCCGAGAGGCCACCGAGGAATCCGGCATCGACGGACTGCGTATCGACCCCGTCCTGCTCTCCGCGCACACGCATCCGATCACCTGCTCGCTGGGCCGGCCGACACGGCACCTGGATCTGCTGTTCCTCGTGCGTGCAGCGAATGACGCGCCGATCGTCGTCAGCGACGAGTCAACCGATCTGCGGTGGTGGCCAGTCGACGCGCTGCCGGAGACGGCCGAGCGGGAGACCATCGATCACCTGGTGGAGCTGGCAGCGCTGCGCTGAGACCTACGAGTGCGGCGATCTCCGAGTGCGGCGGGGGGTATCGCACACACCTACCGCCGGCGGGAAATGCGGACCGGCAGTAGGTGGTAGGCCACAGTGTCGAGCGGCCTCAGGTGGGTCGGTGCGTCAACCGCCGCTGGAAGTCGAACCACTGGAACTCGACGCACCACCGGAAGTCGAGCCACCGGATGTCGAGCCGCCGGATGTCGAGCCACCGGAACCTGATCCATCCTCACTGGGATACAACGGGGAGATCTGAGAAGGATCGGGGACGTACCCGTCGGCATCGACGTAGTTTCCGTCGCCGTCTACTGCCCAGCCATCGGCATCCCGCGGCAGCCCCGCATAAGGATCGGAGTAGGTGTACCCATTGGGAATTGCCGCAGCCCCGCCCTGATCGGCCCCGGTTCCTCCGACGTCACCACCGGCGCCCGAGCCGGCCGTCACGGCGTCACTGGTCACCGAACCAGGCTGTGGGCTCACCGCAGCAGGATCGGTGTACCCACCAGTACCCGCACCATCCGTCACGGCGTCACCGGTCGCCGAACCCGCAGCGGGATCCGGGTACGCACCGGAACCGGCTGCGGCACCCGCGCCGTCAACACCGGATGACGTACCCGCGGAGGCGGTTCCATCGTGCCCGGCGCCGGACATCGGGTCCACCGGTGCGGGCGCGGGCGCGACCTGTGCCGGGACGCTCCCTGCATCCCCACCAGCACCGGCAGCTCCGGCACCCGCGACGTGCCCGGGGTTGGACATCGGTACCGCCGGCGCCGCAGGCGCGGCAGGAACCGCGGGCGCGTCCCTCGCCGGAGCAGGAGCGACGGGAGCTGAGTCCGCAGGAGCCGACGCGGGCTCCGCCGGAGCGCGGTGAGCGGAATCGGACCCGGGTTCCGGCGGAGCCGGCGGTGCCGGGGCCGGCACGGGGGCGGGCACCGGGGCGGCCTCGGCGGGGTCAGGCAATGCGGGGTCAGGCAAGGCGGCGGGAAGAACAAGTCCGGGATCGCCCGGATCCGGCGCGGGCATTTCCGGAGCAATCCCCGGATCGGACGCAGGCTCCGGCGGCGCGACCCCCTGTCCGGGACCGGGTTCCTCGACGACCACCGCGGCGGGTGCCCCGGCGCCCGGGTCGGCAGTGGGCGCACCCTCCACGTCGTCTTGCATCACGTAGATGATGGTGCCTGCGACCAGAAGAGTGAACGCGAAAGCGCCGACGAGTCCGAAGCCGAGGAGCACCCTGGCGTCCCGCGCCCGCTTGACAACCTTGAGTGTCCTGGCCACTCTGACGCCCTGCGCTGCCCTGTTGGCCTGGTGAGCCCTGGCTGCGGCGTTGGCGGCAAGCTGGGCCTCGCGAGCGGCTTTGGCGGCCTCGAGGTCCAGGAGGATCTTTCTCCTTTCGATGACCTTTTTCGCCATATCCGCAAGTTCCCCCCCTTTCGTCCTCTCCATCGCCATATCCAGCAGGAGTTCATCTACGTTCCTGTAGCCGAGAGCAGCGGCTGTTTCAGGCAACTTGGACGTTCCGGCCGAGAGGATCTTTTCGAGGATTGCTTTGGTCAGTTCCATCGGATTGGACATCTTCTGTGTGGGGGCCAGGGCACCCTTCGGATTGCGGAATGCCATGTGGATAGCCCCAACCCTTGTCCTCCTCCACGAGGACGACCACACCCCTAGTGCTGACAGTCGGCACCCAAGGGTGAATCATTTTCCATCCGAGGGTGACCACTCGCGGCACCGCATCGACAGCCCCGCTCCGCTAGCCCTCCACGGAAATCGACTCCAGCACAGGACGTCTCGCAGCGACGGTGTCGCCCGACGACTTGCCGGTCAGCCGCCGCCCGATCCACGGACCGACGAAATCCTTGGTCCAGATGTAGTTCACCCGCCGTCGCTCGGCCTTGTCCAGAACCGGCGCCGGTCCCAGATCGGGGGCCACCAGGTCATGGCTCACCCCGAGCGCGTCGAGCGTCTCGACCGCCATCCGCTGATGCCCGGGAGTCGACATGTGCAGGCGATCCCAATCCCACATCCGCTCGTCGTCGTAGCCGTCGAACCGCCAGAAATCGACGACGACGGCGCCGTGCCGATCCGCGACCTCGCGCACCAGCTCGTTGTAGATCGCGGTGCGGCCGCGGATCTTCCCGAACACGGCCGACCAGCCGGCGTCGTAAGCCGTCCACAACGCAACGGTCGCCCCGCTCGCGGTGAGCCTGCCGACCGCCTCGTGGTAGCGGTCCACCATCGCGTCGATGTCCACCGACGGACGCATCAGGTCGTTGCCGCCGCCGTAGATCGTGACCAGATCCGGGCCCAGGGCGAGCGCCTGGTCGAGCTGCTCGTCGATGATCTGCCCCAGCAGCTTGCCGCGGACCGCGAGGTTGGCGTACCGGAAATCGGTGTTCTTGGCTGCGAGCTGCTCGGCTACCCGATCCGCCCAGCCCCGGAGTCCGTTGGGCCGCTTCGGATCGCGATCGCCGAGTCCCTCCGTGAAGGAATCCCCGAGCGCGACGTAGCGATGAAATACAGGTTCCGGCGTACTCATCGCATCGATTTTGCCAGCATGGGCCGGGTCACACCTGTACGGGCTACACGTCGGTGGAGAACCGCACTCCACCGTCGGGCAGGGTCACACCCGGCCACACCCGTGCGCCACGCAGTAGTTCACAGCGGGCACCGATGTCGGCGCCGTCCCCGATCACCGCATCGCGGACCAGAGCACGCGGACCGATCCGGGCGCCGAAGCCGATAATCGACCGCTCCACCGTCGCGCCCGCCTCGATGACCGCGCCGTCGAACACGACCGCGCCGTCGAGCCGTGCGCCCGCGCCGATCTCGGCCCCGCGGCCGACGACGGTGCCGCCGATCAGCACGGCGCCCGGGGCGATACCCGCGCCCGGATGCACCAGCGACTCGCCCCGCGGGCCGTCGAGCGCGGGTGAGGGTGCGATGCCACGCACCAGGTCCGCGGAACCACGAACGAAGTCCTCCGGCGTGCCCATGTCACGCCAGTACGAGGCGTCGACATGCCCGAAAACACGCCGACCGTCGCCCAGCAGCCCGGGAAACACCTCGCGTTCCACCGAGACGGGACGTCCGGCGGGGATCTTCTCGATGATCTCGCGCTTGAAGACGTAGCAGCCCGCGTTGATCTGGTCGGTCGGCGGATCCTGGGTCTTCTCGAGGAAGTCGGTGACCCGGCCGTCCTCGTCCGTCGGCACGCAACCGAAGGCCCGCGGATCCCCCACCCGGACCAGGTGCATCGTCACGTCCGCCTCGGTGGTGATGTGAGTGTCCAGCACCGCCCGCAGGTCGGTGCCGCCGAGCACGTCGCCGTTGAACACGATCACGTTGTCCGCGCGGAGCTTCGGCAGCACGTTCCGGATGCCGCCACCGGTACCCAAAGGCTCGGTCTCGGTGACGTACTCGATCTCCAGTCCCATCGAGGAACCGTCGCCGAAGTACTCCTCGAACACCTCGGCCTTGAACGAGGTGCCGAGCACGACGTGCTTGATCCCGGCCGCGCCGATCCGCGCCAGCAGGTGCTGTAGGAAGGGCAGACCCGCCGTCGGCAGCATGGGCTTCGGCGCGGAGAGCGTCAACGGCCGCAGCCTGGTGCCCTTGCCGCCGACGAGGACCACCGCGTCCACGTTCGGTTCGCTCGTCACCGTGTCATTCGCCATCGTGTGCAGTCCCCTCGTCCTTGGCCCTACTCCGTACCGCCGCCGCGACGGCCACCTTCGATCGCACCGCGAGACCGCCGCGCAACGCCCACCGGAGCGGCGCCTGCCACCAATGCGGATGCCGATCGGCCTGGAAGCGGTAGGCGCTCTGGTGATGTGCCGGCAGCATCAACTCGGGATGCCGCCCCGCCGCATGTCCCTTGGCGTGGGTCACCTCGGCCGAGGGCACGAACACGTTGTGCCAGCCCGCTCGGCCCAGCCGATCGCCGAAGTCCACGTCCTCCATGTACATGAAGTACCGCGAGTCGAACCCGTTGATCGAGTCGAAGGCGGCGCGACGCACCAGGAGGCAGGAACCCGAGAGCCACCCCACGGGGCGCTCGGAGATCTCCTCGTTCTCCTGCCGGTACCGCTGAGTCCACGGGTTCGACGGCCAGACGCTGCCGAGGACGGCATGGCCGGCTCCCGAGACGAGTCCGGGCACCTGCCGTGCCGACGGATACACGCTGCCGTCCGGTTCGAGCACCAGCGGACCCAATGCGCCTGCGCGCGGCCAACGCCGCGCCGCGTCGAGCAGCACATCGATGGAGCCGGCGCCCCAGCGGAGGTCGGGATTGGCGATCACCACGAACTCGGCCTCCGGGTCCAGCTCGGCCACCGCGCGGTTGATCGCTCCGCCGTAACCGATGTTCCCGCCCGTTCGCAGCAGCCGCACATTCGAGTTCTGCTCGAGTGCCGCCTCGGGAGCACCGTCCGTCGACCCGTTGTCGGCCATGATGACCTGGGTTTTCGACGTGGTGGCTCCCTCCAGGGTGTCGAGGAAACTCTGAAGATGCTTGCCCGGCGAATAGGTCACCGTCACCACGGCCAGCTGCGAACTCACGCCGGCAACCCTAGTCGCTGGCCGGCGGCAACTGCGCCAGGGCCGCCGCCAACGCCTCCTGCCAGGGCCGCAACGGGGTCAGCCCGGCCCTCACCCAGGAGGCATCCGACAGCACCGAATACGCCGGCCGGGGTGCGGGTCGCACGAACTGGGCGCTGGTGCAGGGGCGCACCCGCTCCGGGTCCGCACCGACACCGGCGAACACCGCCCTGGCCAGATCGAACCAGCTCGCCCGACCCGCATTCGTCGCGTGCAGCACCCCACCCGGCAGCTCCGGCGACCTCGCCAACTGCAGCAAGCCGTCGGCGAGATCGCCCGCGAAGGTCGGAGAACCGACCTGGTCGTCGACCACGTCCACGGTGTCGCGCTCGCGCTGCAGCCGCAGCATCGTGGCCACGAAGTCCGCGCCCACCCCGGTGTAGACCCACGCGGTCCGCACCACCAGGGCGTTCGGATCAGCGGCGAGCACCGCGCGCTCGCCGTCGAGCTTGGTCCGGCCGTAGGCGGTCCGGGGACCGGTCTCCGAGTCCGCCTCGTACGGGGCGACCGCATCGCCCGCGAAGACGTAGTCCGTCGACACGTGGATCAGGCGGGCGCCGACACGCGCGGTCGCGGAGGCCAGATTCCGCGGCCCGTCCGCGTTCACCCGCGCCGCGGCCCGCTCATCGGACTCGGCTGCGTCGACTGCGGTGTACGCGGCACAGTTGATGACGACGGTGCCGGGCTCGACAACCCTGTCGACCGCCTCACCATCGGTGATGTCGAGGTCTCGCGATCCGAAGCCGACCACCTCCATGCCGGCCGCCGCACCCCGTCGCAGCAACTGCGTGCCCAGCTGACCGCCGGCCCCGGTTACAAGGATCTTTCTCACACCGGAAAGTCTGGCACGCCGGTCCGCGGACACCGGCACCGCGCGTCCCCACCAGTAATCTGGACCTCGGTCGGGTGAACCACATGCAGAGTAGGGGGCATCAGGTGCCGGACAACGAGGGAACGCCGACGGCGAGGCGCACCGCCTTCGGTCGGGTCCAGATCGCCGTCGCCGCAGCTTCCGTCCTCGTCCTCCTCATCACCGGATTCGCGTGGCGCAGCGTCGATGCGCTCGCGTCGAACCTCGCCACCGCGCGGCTGGAACTGGGCGACGGAGGCAAGGACGGCGCGGTCGACATCCTCATGGTCGGCACCGACAGCCGCACCGACGCGCACGGCAATCCGCTCTCCGCCGACGAACTGGCCTCGCTCAGGGCAGGCGAGGCGGAGGCCGACAACACCGACACCATCGTGCTCGTCCGCGTGCCCACCGACGGCAGTTCGGCGACGGCCGTCTCGATCCCACGCGATTCGTACGTCGAGGTCCCGGGCATCGGCCGTTCGAAGATCAACGCGGCCTTCGGCGCCACCCGTGCCACCGAGCGGCAGCGGTTGCTCGACGAGGGCGAGTCCGAGGACGCGGCCGACAAGGCGGCAACCCAGGCAGGCCGCGAGGCCCTGATCAAGTCGGTCGCCAACCTCACCGGCATCACCGTCGACCACTACGCGGAGGTGGGTCTGCTGGGCTTCGTGCTGCTCACCGACGCGGTCGGCGGCGTCGACGTGTGCCTGAACAACCCGGTCGACGAATGGATGTCCGGCGCGAGATTCCCTGCGGGCGAACAGACCCTCAGCGGATCGAACGCGCTGTCCTTCGTCCGGCAGCGGCACGACCTGCCCCGCGGCGACCTCGACCGCATCGTGCGTCAACAGGTGTTCATGGCCTCCCTCGTGCACGAGGTCCTCAATGCGAAGACGCTGAGCAATCCCGGCAAGCTCAAGCAGCTGACCTCCGCCGTGCAGCGGTCGGTCGTGCTCGACGACGACTGGGACATCATCGATTTCGCTCGCCAACTGCAGGGTCTGGCGGGCGGAGAGGTCAAGTTCCAGACCATCCCGGTGGTCGACCTCAACGCGATGACCGATTACGGCGAATCGATCGTCCAGGTCGAACCCAAGGCCGTCCGCGACTTCGTCGCGGGCCTGGTCGGCGACGGCGAGAGCGACAGCGACGGGCCCGCCAGCAGCGAACCGCCGTCGATCGACACCTCGACGGTCACCGTGGACGTGTCCAACGACAGCGGGATCGGCGGTCTGGCGTCCCGGGTGTCCGAGGCGTTGACCGAGCGGGGCTACGCGCAGGGAGTGGTCGGGAACAACACCGGTACCACCGTCAGCACCAGCCGGGTCCTCGCGGCAGACCCCGATTCCGATGCTGCGAAGGCCGTCGCAGCGGCGCTCGGCGACCTGACGATCGTCACCGACAGCACGCTGCCACAGGGCACGGTGAAGGTCCTGATCGCGGCGGACTACGCCGGTCCCGGTTCCGACTCCGCCGCCGAACCGACCTCGGATATCGTCGACATGGGCACCAGCCCCACCCCGGCTCCTCCCGGTCCGGCGATCGACGCCGGGAGCAAGGGACCCCGGTGCGTCAACTAACGAGAACGGCGGCGAAGTGCCCAACCCGAACACCGCGGTGAACAACCTCACTGCTGCCCTTCTCGATCCGATCCTGCAGCAGGACCCGGCGGGCCCTCGCATCACCTACTACGACGATGCCAGCGGTGAACGGATCGAACTGTCCGCCCTCACCCTCGCCAACTGGGCCGCCAAGACCGCGAACCTGATCCGCGACGAGTTCGGCCTGCTGCCGGGCGCCCGGATCTGTGTGCTGCTGCCCGCGCACTGGCAGAGCGCGGCCGTCCTCCTCGGCTGCTGGTGGGCCGGCGCCGAGGTGCTGCTGACACCGGCGGACGACGCGGACCTCGCGATGGTCTCGGCGGACCGGCTCGCCGAGGTCGAGGACGTCCCCGAGGTCGCGGTGCTCTCGCTGGACGCCTTCGGCAGGCCCGCGGAGGGACTTCCGGTGGGCGTCACCGACTACGCCACCTCGGTGCGCGTGCACGGCGACCAATTCCGCCCCGACAGTGGGGCGCGGTCCGCGCTCGACGGGCTGTCGATCGCCGAGGTCCTCACCGCGGCAACGGACTCCGCGGCGGCCCAGTCCATCGATCGGACGGATCGCGTGCTCTCGAGCGCCGGCTGGGACACCTCGACGGAGCTGATCGAGGGGCTGGTCGCGGTGCTCGCCGCCGGCGCCTCGCTGGTCCAGGTCGCCCACCCGGCCGACGACGCGATGGCCCGGCGGATGGGCACCGAGAAGATCACGATCCGACGCTGAGCCGGTCCTCGGCGTGATCCGCCGTCCAGATCCGGCTGCGCAGATCCCGCCCCCTGATCACCTGGATGCGCCAGGGATCGAGGCGCAGGATGTGCAATGTCGGATCGTCCGGTGACCGCCAGAAGTTGCCGAGGTCGTATCCCGCCCCACGCGGGCTGGTCTGGCGATAGAGGTCCCACACGTGCCGAGTGGTGGCGCGGTCGTCGATCCATTCCGCGACGGTGTCGACCGCGACCGAGTAGTTGCCGGGCGCCCAGTAGGAGAAGTTCGTGTGTGGGTTCGCGCTGAGGTGTGCGGATTTCACCGGGGTCTTGTAGGTGGCCAACCAGCCGAGCGGACGGCCGTCGACGACCTCCCAGACCGGGATGAGCACCCGGGTCCTCGGCCGTCCCTTGCGGTCGACCGTCACCATCGTCGCGTAGACGATCGACCCGACGAACGCATTGAACTCCTCCTCGAGCGTGGCGAACGACGTGACCTTCATGCCCATCTCCCGTCTCGGTACCTTTGCGTAACCGACGCCAGCATGCGCCGTCCCGGAGGCGAGCGGAAGACGGCACTTCGGCGAGACCGAGTTACCGCGGGGGAACCGGGCGGGACCAGGCCGGTCTAGGTTATCGGGCGCTTGGGACGTCGGGCGTATCCACCGTCGACGAGCCCGGCCTCGATCTCGAACCGGTTGCGGTGCATCGGATGCCGGATCTCCTCGATCAGATAGCGGACCCCGAATCCGAGACCGTACCGGGCCCACTGTTCGGCATGGACCGCCTCGTGGCGCAGCGTCGCGGCACCGGTGTTCCGTCCGGTCAGGTACGCCCCGCCGATCGTGGTGCCTCCCCTGGCGAAGCCGAACCGCATTCCGGCGCAGACGAACAGGTCGAACTCCTCGTCGAAGACGATCCGGGCTCGCAGCACCCCCGCATACGCGAGGGCCGCGGCGGTCGCCACCATGGCGCCTGCGCTGCCCCGTGAGGCCCGGACCAGTCGAAGTCGACCGGTCCGGGCCTGGCGTCGCAGCGAACTCGATCCAGCGGGCACGTGTCCAGGTTAGGTCGCCATGGCCTCCACGGGCGTCACCTTCGCGGCACTCCTGGCCGGCAGCAGTGCCGCGACCACGCCCGCGATCCCGCCGACCAACACGGTCGCCGCCAACTCCAGCCAGGGCAGTGACGGCAGCACCAGGTCGTCGAGACCGAACACCGAGGCCGTTCCCGACAGCCCGAACGCCAGCCCGAGCGCGACCCCGAGCACCGACGCGACCACCGACACCAGGACGGCCTCATAGATCAGCAGGGTGCGCAGTCCGGCGCGGGTGACGCCGATCGCGCGCAGCAGACCGCTCTCACGTCGCCGTTCGATCACCGACAGCGCCATCGTGTTGCCCACCCCGATCACCGCGATGAGGATGGCCACCGACAGCAGGCCCACCACGATCATCAACATGGTGTCGAGGACCGAGTTCAGTGCCGCACGCATGGACACCGCGCCGCCGATCTCCGCGGTGGGCACGATGTCGGTGGCCAGCGCGGTGACCTCCCGTTGCACGGCCGCGATCTCGTCGTCGGTCAGGTCATCCGCGAACCGGATCCACAACGAATCGAGTGCCGGGTTCGCCGTGACCGAGGCCAGGTCCTCGCGCACCATCAGGGGCGGCGGTCCCTCCGATCCGGCCACCACCGTCAGGCTCCGGGCCGCGCCGACGCCACGGATGTCGATCGGTTCCCCGGCGCGTGCACCCAACTCCTCGAGAAGCTCAGGCGGCAAGACGATCTGGCCGGACTTCGGCAGCGTGATCGACACGCGCAGCGCCGCAGCCGCCTCCGCCGGATCGACGCCGGTGACGGTCAGGTCCCGCCCCGACGGGGTGCTCACCTCGCCGCGCGAGAGCGCCGCGACCGCCGTGACCCGGTCCACGTCGTCGATCCGCTCGCCCATCGTCGCCGGTAGCGCCGAACCCTGGTCGCCTGCCACCGACACATCGACGGGGAACTGCTCGTCGAGCGCGCCGGGGGCGCTGGCCTTGACGGTCGCGATCCCGACGATCATCGTCGCGGTCACGGTGACGCCGATCAGCAATGCCGTCGCCGTGGCCGTGGTGCGGCGGGGATTGCGGCCCGCGTTGCCCGCCGCCAGCTCCCCCAACGGACCCGATGCACGCCCCAGCGCCCTTCCGCACACCGCGACCGCCGCCGGAACCACATACCGGCACAGCAGGATCACCGCGACGAAACAGACCAGCGCACCCGCGGCCGCCACCAGCACCTGCGTGCCCAGCACACCGACCACCAGCACCGCGGTACCACCGATCAGACCGGTCACACCGGCGAGCCGGCGCAGCCGCGACGCGCCCGCGGGTTCGGGCTTGGCTTCGGCCGGTGTCATGGCGGCGAGCGGCGACACCCCGGTGGCCGCCCGTGCAGGCGCGACCGCGGCCAGGTAGGTGACGACGACCCCGACAAGCATGCCGATCGCGAGGGCGGAGGGCGGGACGGACAGGTGGTCCAGTGGAATGGGGACATCCAGTGCGCCCGCGACCTCGGTGACGGCCGCGGCCATCGCCACGCCGGCAACGAGGCCGGCCGCCGAGGCCACGAGTCCCACCACCAGCGACTCGATGCGCACGCTGCGGCGAACCTGATCGCTCGTCGCGCCGACGCAGCGGAGCAACGCCAGCTCCTGGGTTCGTGCCGCGAGCAGCACCGCGAAGGTGTTCGCGATGACCAGGCCGGACACCACCACCGCGAGGGCGCCGAACGCGAGCAGCACGTTGCGCAGCATGTCGCTGCTGCCGAGGAAGCTCGCCGAGACGTCCTCGGCCTTCTCGGCACCGGTGATCACCGTGGCCCCGGGCGGCAGGGCACCGGCGACGGCCGCGCGGTCCCCTCCCGCGATGCGCATCTCGCGGGCGGCCTGACCGCCCGACCACCCCTCGATGTCCGCCGCGGCGGCAAAGACCGAGATCCCGTCCATGCGCTGCGCGCTGCCGTCGAGGTCGACCTTGCCGACGACAACGGCGTCGGCGGCCTCCGACCCGGTGGACTCACCGAGCGCCGTCACCGCGACGCGGGTGCCGATGGGCAGGTCCGCGTTCGAGCCGACCGCGATCTCGCCCGCGGCGCTCGGGAGGCGGCCCTCGGCCAGCGTCTGCCACCGTAGGTCCGCGTCCGCGGCCAGCGAGGTGGCCGTGCCGAACGACTTGCCCGATCCCGCGGCCGTCACCTTGACCGGCGTACTGACGTCGGTGGTCACCGCTCGGATGCCGGGCACCGCCCGGATCGCGTCCGCCGCCCGCTGCGCCTGCGTGCCGTCCCCGAGGTCGGAGACCACCAGGTCGGTGCTCCGATACTGCCCGGCAAGCGAATTGGTGACGCCTGCGGTGGCCGTGGAACTCAGCACCAGGGTCGCGACGACGAAGGCCACCGCGATCAGCACCGCCAGCATCGCGGCCAGATATCGCCCGAAATGCGCGCGCGCCTGGGCGAGGGTGAGCCTCAGCATGCTCGGGCCCCGAGCTCGCGCATGGTCTCGATCACCGAATCGGTGGTCGGGCGGTCGATCTCACCGGCGATCCGCCCGTCGGCGATCAGCACCACCCGGTCCGAATAGGACGCCGCCACCGGGTCGTGGGTGACCATCACGACCGTCTGTCCGAATTCCCGGACGCTGGAGCGCAGCAGCTCGAGAACCTCTGTGCCCGAACGAGAGTCGAGGTTGCCCGTCGGTTCGTCGGCGAAGATGACGTCGGGCCGGGGCAGCAGCGCCCGCGCGACCGCGACACGCTGCTGCTGGCCGCCGGACAGCTCGTGCGGCAGGTGCCCGAGTCGTTCGGCCAGTCCGAGCCGACCGACGACCTCCGCCATCCACTCCGGATCCGGTGCCACTCCGCCCAGGCGCATCGGCAGCAGCATGTTCTCCTCCGCGGTGAGCACCGGAAGGAGGTTGAAGGCCTGGAACACGAATCCGATTCGGTAGCGACGCAATTCGGTCAGCTCCCGGTCGCTCAGCCCGGTCAACGCGGTGTCGCCCAGGTACACCTGCCCGGACGTCGCCGTGTCGAGGCCGGCCAGGCAGTGCATCAGAGTGGACTTGCCCGACCCCGACGGACCCATGATCGCCGTGAAGGCCGCGCCGGCGAACTCTGTGTGTACTCCGTCGAGTGCGCGCACGGCCGCCTCGCCCTCGCCGTAGCTCTTGCTCAGGCCGACGCCGCGGACCGCAGCGGTTCGTGTGATGGTGGGTGCGTTCATGCCCTCGACGCTACGAACGACGGCCGTCCCGGCGCGTCGGCGTGCGGACGGATCCTCAGGGCGCCCGCGTCATACCTGGGTAGGACGGGGCCCGGATTCTTCTCACACTCTGTCGCCCGAATGCGCGAAAGCTGTCGAATCGCACACAGAGTGTGCGCTCAGTCCGGACGAGCCCGTCTGCGTTTCCTCACCACCCGCACCGTCTCATCCGCAATCTCGTCCAGGTGCTGGTACACGTCATACGCCGCGTACCGCAACACCAGCCAACCGTCGAGAACGAGCCAGTTCTGGCGGCGCCGATCCTTTCGAAACACCTCGGGTTCGCTGTGGAATTCGCGGCCATCGATCTCGACAATCGTTCGGGAGCGCTCGTCGACGAAGTCGCAGTAGTAGGCGCCCACCGGGTGGTTCGGCACCAGCTTGCAACGACGCGCGGCGAGCGCGCGGGCAAATTTCCGCTCCGGTTCGGAGGCCGCCCAGCCGGCGGCCGCATACAGTTGCCTCCGCTGCTCCCGGACCCCGACCCGTCCGGCGTCCTCGTCGCACATCAGCTGCAGCTTTCTTGCGTTCACGGTGGTCCGGATGTGCCCATCGACCATGGCGTCTGCCTCGTGTCGCGGCAGCACCGCCACCGAATCCAGCATGGCGCGTTCGGGATCCACCGTCGGCATCGCCCATGCCGACGTGACGTTCTCGGCCGCGACCGCTCGGCGGTAGAGCCGAAGCCAACTCGGTGGTCGGACACTGACATGGGCGGGCACGGAGGCTTCGATGATGCTGGGAGCCGGAAGCATGTTCCAGATCCAGGCAGCCGTGCAGTGGCTCAGCACCGCGGTCGGTTGCCACAGGACCGCCGCCGAGCACAGTGCGTGCGGGGTGGGTTCACAGATGCAGTAGATGCCCGGCGCCAACCGCGTGTACCGGCCGCTGCGGCACCGGTCATGGATGGTGCTGCTCGCGACACCCGCCTCGAGCAGTTCGACTCGGGTCCGTACTCCGAAGGGATTCATGGCACGACCTTCGCGCCCGGGCTGGGATGTCCATCAGCAGCGCCCTGGGCGAATGCCACGGCCTGTGGATGTAGTCCCGGGTGTGGACAACCCGGACCGAGCCCACACTCTGTACGCGTTTCGCGAGGTTTCGCGCATTTCACTCACAGACTGTGACGTGACTCCGGGCTACCCGCCGAGCAGGTCCTCCGGCTGCACCAGCCCGGTCTGATACGCGAACACCACCGCCTGTACCCGGTCCCTCGACCCCGTCTTCGCCAGCACGCGTCCCACGTGCGTCTTCACGGTCGCCTCTGAGACGAAGAACTTCGCCGCGATCTCGGTGTTCGACAATCCGTGCGCCATCGCCTCGAGCACCTCCACCTCCCTGGGCGTCAGGTCATCGGGCAGCGGGGGGCGCTCGACCGTTGACGTGCCTGCCAGCATCGGGCCCACGTGCTGGAGCAGCCGACGGGTCGACCGCGCGGCGATCACCGCGTCGCCTCGGTACACGGTTCGCAGCGCGGCGAGCAGGTCCTCCGGTTGCGCGTCCTTGAGTAGGAAGCCGCTGGCACCCGCGGAGATCGCGGCCACCACGTACTCGTCGTTGTCGAAAGTGGTGAGCACCACCACCTTCGGCGAGTGTTCGAGTGCCGTCAGGCGACGGGTGGCCTCGATGCCGTCCAGGTTCGGCATCTGCACGTCCATCAGGACCACGTCGACCGGAACCCGCGCGAGCTCGCGCAGCGCCTGCTCGCCGTCCGAGGCCTCGACCTCGACGCTCATGTCGGGCTGGGAATCGATCACCATCCGGAACCCGGCGCGGACCAGCTGCTGATCGTCGACGATCGCGATCCGGATCGGACCCGTTGCGGCATCGGACATGTCATTCACCTCTCGAATAGGGCAGCACGGTGTGCACCCGGTAACCGCCCCCAGGGGCGGGTCCGGCCTCGAAGCTGCCGCCGTACAACTCCGCCCGTTCGCGCATCCCGAGCACACCCTGCCCGCCGGCGGACGGTGCGACCAGGGCGCCGGACGCTCCTCTGCCGTCGTCGGCAACCGTCAGTTCCAGTGCCTCGTCGGTCCAGCGCTCGGTGACCTCGACACTGGCCGCTGGTCCCGCGTGCTTGAGCACGTTGGTCAGCGATTCCTGCACGATCCGGTACGCCGTCAGCTCGGCGCCCGTGGACAGCACGCGTCGCTCGCCGTCCGTGGTGAGCTGCACGCCGAGACCGCCCTTGCGGACCTCCTCGATCAGCGTGTCGATATCGGAAACCCCTGGGGTCGAGGAGTACTCACGCGGCCGGTCCTCCCGCAGCACGGACAGCAGCGCGCGCATGTCCGTCAGCGCCTGCCGTCCGGTCTGGGAGATGGTCTCCAGCGCCGTGACCGCAGCTGCGGGGTCTGCGGCCGCGCTGTACCGACCGCCGTCGGCCTGCGCGATCACGACGGTCAGCGAGTGCGCGACGATGTCGTGCATCTCCCGCGCGATCCGGGTGCGCTCGTTGATGGCGGCGATCTCCGCCTCCTGCGCCCGTTCCAGTTCGAGCAGCCGGGCCCGCTCGGTGAGTCCCTCGAGCTCCTGGTTGCGGACCCGGCGCAGGTCGCCGAACGCCCACACCGCGACGACGTACACGATCAGGGACGCGATCAGGAATGCGTGCGCCTGCCACGTGGACTGCTCGCCGCCGAAATACCGGAAGCCGGCCACGGTCACACCGACGATGGCCGCGGCCAGGCCCCAGCCGCTCGCCCACCTCGGTCCGTATGCCGCGAGCGCGTACAGCGCGATCGGCACGCAGATGCCGGGCATGACGAGATTGGTCTGATCACCCGAGACGATCAGATACGCCACCGAGAAGAGCGCCACCGCCGCGGCGGCCGCGACCGGCCGGATGCGGCGCCAGGCCAACGGCACCGTGAGTCCCAACGCGATCACCACGTCGACGGGCCCGAGGCCGATCGACGCGGCCACACCGATGAGCGCGAAGAACGCCGCGACGGTGCGGTCGATCCCGACAACGTGACCGGCGCTCCAGCGGTACCAGCGCTCGCTCAGTGGGAATCGGGGCATGGACCCCAGCGTAGACACGGCACCTGAAATGCACCTGTGGCCGGTGAGTGAGCTCACCGGCCACAGGCTTGGTTCAGACGTCAGCTCACTTGAGCAGCGCGCGCGACATCACGACACGCTGAATCTGGTTGGTGCCCTCGTAGATCTGGGTGATCTTGGCGTCACGCATCATCCGCTCGACCGGGAAGTCGGTGGTGTAGCCGGCGCCGCCGAACAGCTGCACCGCGTCGGTGGTCACCTCCATCGCGACGTCGGACGCGAAGCACTTGGCCGCGGCGGAGATGAAGCCGAGGTTGGCCTCCCCGCGCTCGGCGCGAGCCGCCGAGGTGTACACCATCAGTCGGGCGGCCTCGACCTTCATCGCCATGTCGGCGAGCATGAACTGCACCGCCTGGAAGTCGGCAATCGACTTGCCGAACTGCTTGCGGTCCTTGGTGTATGCGAGCGCCGCGTCGAGCGCACCCTGCGCGAGTCCGACGGCCTGCGCGCCGATGGTCGGGCGCGTGTGGTCGAGCGTCTGCAGGGCGGTCTTGAAGCCGGTGCCGGGGGCGCCGATGATGCGGTCACCGGGGATGCGGCAGTTCTCGAAGTACAGCTCCGCGGTGGGCGAGCCCTTGATGCCGAGCTTCTTCTCCTTCGGGCCGACGACGAAGCCCTCGTCGTCCTTGTGGACCATGAAGGAGGAGATGCCGTTGGCGCCCTTGTCGGGGTCCGTCACGGCCATGACGGTGTACCAGGTCGACTTGCCGCCGTTGGTGATCCAGCACTTGGAACCGTTGAGGATCCAGTCGTCGCCGTCCGCCTTGGCGCGGGTGCGCATGCTGGCGGCGTCGGAGCCGGCCTCACGCTCGGACAGCGCGTAGGACGCCATCGCCTCACCGGAGGCGAGCGACGGGAGCACCTGCTGCTTGAGCTCCTCGGAACCGTTCAGGATCAGACCCATGGTGCCGAGCTTGTTCACCGCGGGGATCAGGGAGGACGAACCGCAGACGCGGGCGACCTCCTCGATCACGATGCAGGTGGCCACGGAATCGGCGCCCTGACCGTCGTAGGCCTCGGGGACGTGAATCGCGTTGAATCCGGAGTTGACGAGCGCCTTGAGCGCCTCCTCCGGGAACCGCGCGTTCTCGTCGACGTCCTTCGCGTACGGCGCGATCTCCTTCTCCGACAGCGCGCGGATCGCGGCCCGCAGCTCATCGTGCTCGTCGGCGAGCTTGAACAGGTCGAAGTCGGGGTTGCCAGCCATCTGGTTGCTCCTCATGGAAGGTCTCGGGGCGCGGCACTCAGTGCCATTCACGGGCCATGGTACCGCACCCGCAGGATCACCCGCCAGGTATGACGTGAAACCCCACGGCACCGAGTGCCAATCTCATTCGTCCTCCTCGAGCCTGCGTCGCAGCAACTCGGCCACCCGACGCGGCGCGGTGCCCCGCGGGAACACCGCCACCACCATCTCGCCGTCCGCATCCGGCGCCGGATGGTCGCGGCGACCCACGCCCTGCCGGAGGTCGGCCAACGCCGCGCGCAGGTCCTGGGAGGTGGTCTCGGCGCCGTCGCGCACCATCCGCCGCAGCAGGTAGTTGTGCGTGGCGGTGACCGAGGCCGAGAACTGCACCATCGCCAGGTCCGGCTCGTCGGGCAGCGCGCGGCGCAGATACTCGACGAACAACCGCTCGTACCGGAATCCGGTCACGATCTCCCGATCCCGCAGCGCGGGCACCTCGTGCACCACCGCGTAGCGCCGGGTCGCCATGTCGTTCCAGTGCGAGAACCGCTCGAAGACGATCATCGCCGCGTCGCACACCGCATCCCACGGATCCTCGTGGTCGGCCGCGAGATACTCCTGCGCCTGACCGAGCAGGATCTCGTGATCCGCGAAGACCACGTCCTCCTTGGACCGGAACTGCCGGAAGAAGGTCCGTCGCGAGATGCCCGCCGCCTCGGCGATCTCGTCGACACTGGTCGCCTCGTAACCCTTCTCGGAGAAGAGCCGAAGCGCCTCCGACACCACCTGGAGACGGAACCGGTCTGTGTCGTCTGGCATGAGCAACAGCCTAGGCGGCTCCGCCGCCCGTGCGCGGTTGACGAGTCCCTGCACTCGTCAACCGCGCACGGGCGCGCAGCGCCTATGGCGCCACCGAGCTCCAGTCCGCGAATCCGGTCGGATCGTGCCTGCCCATGCTCGCGTGCTCGAACATGCCGGCCCCCGGCACACCGTTGCAGGTGACGCTCGCCGGATACTCGTTGACGCCGTAGGGAATTCGCGCCGCGATCGCGGGGTCGGTGAGGTCGTAGACCGATCGGGAACTCCAGTCACGGCCGCGCCACTGGCCGTGCGTCCACTCCGGGTCGCCGCCGTAGCCCGCGCCGACGTGCAGTGCGAGACCGCTGCGCGGGGTCACCTCGACGGTCACCGGACTTCCGTCGGCGGCCGTCAGGTGCAGTGTGGCGGCGAACGGACGACGGGTGCCGGAGTGATACTTGATGTCGTATCGCGGCCAGCCGAGCTGCTCGATCCGGCCGTCGTTCCACACCCGGGTCGCGTCGTTCAGCGTCCGGAATCCGTCCGGGTTCTCCTGCAGGATGACGATGATCGAGAACTCCTCGAACCGCAACGGCACGTACATCCACCAGAAGCCCTCGGACGGCTCGTCGGCGAGCCGTCCGGCCGGGTCGCCGTCGCCGACCGGGCGGATTCCCCAGGACCGGTCCCGGGTGCCCATCCACCGATCCGGGCTCACCACGACGTCCTCGCCGTCGACCGAGAGCACCCCCGACCACGTGCCGGTCTGCGCGAAACGACTCGCGTCCAGGGTCGGCCGGAACTTGCTCATCAGCAGGTGCGGCTGCTCCGCGACCGCGGGGCAGGAACCCTCCCAGGTGAGGTCGAAACCGAGCCCGCCCTCGCCGTCGCCCTCGCAGACCATCCGCAGCCTGCGCAGCGGCTCGAGCACCTCGATCCGATAGCCGCCGACCGCGAGGTCGATCGACCGCTGCTCGAGCGCGTCGGAGAACTTGACCGCCCACTGCCGGTCGCCCTTGCGGACGGTGGCGAACGCGTCGGTGACACCGAGGTTCGGGTACACGCCGAATCCGCTCACCAGGAACAGCTCGCCCTCGGTGTCGATCGCGTTGAAGTAGGACCGGTCGTAGAAGTTCTTGTCACTGGAGGCGACCCGCGCCATGGACAGCGGCGTCTGGTGGATCGGGTATTCATCGAGCGGCGCAACCATGAGAACACTCCCGGGGGATTCGTTACAGCGTCAAACGTAATCCGGACACCGCAAATCTAACCCCGGGACTCCGCTCCGGTCAGCCGATTGACAGAACCGGCCCGCCGTGGCCGCTCGGCGGCCACCGGATACTCAGCCGAGCAGCTTCGACCGCAGGGCCGCGTCCTTCTCCAGCACCATCGCCTCGAGGCCGGCCTGGAACTCCGCCATCGCCGCGCGCAGCGCGGGGTCCGACGCGCCCAGGATCCTCGCCGCCAACAACCCGGCGTTGCGGGCGCCGCCGATCGACACCGTCGCGACCGGGACACCCGCGGGCATCTGCACGATCGACAACAGCGAGTCCATGCCGTCGAGGTACTTGAGCGGCACGGGCACCCCGATCACCGGGAGCGGGGTCGCCGACGCCACCATGCCCGGCAGATGCGCGGCCCCACCCGCTCCGGCGATGATCACCTTGATGCCGCGATCGGCGGCCTCGCGGGCGTAGTCGAGCATGCGCTGCGGGGTCCGGTGCGCCGAGACGACACCGACCTCGAAGCGGATCCCGAACTCGGCGAGCGCCTCGGCGGCCGCCTCCATCGTCGGCCAGTCCGAGTCGCTGCCCATGATCAGACCGACAGCGGGCCCATTCGAATCACTCACCGTGTCACTCCCCCGTCGCTCCGCTCGCCCTCATGCACATCCCAACCGTCGGTCCATTCGCCGTGCGACAACCAGTGCGCCGCCCGCTCGGCACGCTCGCGCACCGCCGCCACGTAAGCGTCGTCGGCGAGCGATCCCCGTGCACCGCCGACCACGTTGACGTGCCCGATCTTGCGTGCCGGGCGCTCGCCCTTGTCATAGAGGTGCACCTTCGCGTCCGGCATCCGGGCGAACAGGTGGTGCAGGCGCTCGTCCATGCTCATCTCCGGTGCGGTCTCCGCGCCGAGCACGTTCGCCATCACGGTGACCGGGGCCGTCGGCGTGGTGTCGCCGAGCGGGTAGTCGAGCACCGCCCTCAGATGCTGCTCGAACTGGGAGGTCCGCGCCCCGTCCTGGGTCCAGTGCCCCGAGTTGTGCGGGCGCATCGCCAGCTCGTTCACCACCAGCCTGCCGTCGGTGGTCTCGAACAGCTCCACGGCCATCGACCCGACGACACCGAGCTCGGCGGAGATGCGCAGCGCCAACTGCTCGGCCTCCAGGGCGAGGGCGTCGGACAGCTCGGGTGCAGGCGCGATCACCACGGCGCACTGCCCGTCGCGCTGCACCGTCTCGACGACCGGCCAGGTCGCCCCTTGCCCGAACGGCGAGCGCGCGACCATCGCGGACAGCTCGCGCCGCATCGGCACCTTCTGCTCGACCATCAACGCGACGCCCTTGTCGAGCTGCTCGGTGACGATGGCCTCGGCCTCGTCGGAATCCGTGGGCATCCACACCCCGCGCCCGTCGTAGCCGCCGCGGACCGCCTTGATCACGATCTGCCAGTTGTGCTCGTCCCCGAAGCGCACGACGTCGCCGGCCCAGGTGATCTCCGCGAACGCGGGTACCGGCGCGCCCAGGTCCGCCAGCCTCCGCCGCATCGCGAGTTTGTCCTGCGCGTAGATCAGCGCCTGCGGCGGCGGCTGGACGTTCACGCCCTCCGCGACGAGCACCTCGAGATGCTCGGTCGGCACGTGCTCGTGGTCGAAGGTCAGCGCGCTCGCGCCGACGGCGACGGCCCGAAGCGCCTCGAGGTCGGTGTGGCTGCCGATCACGACGTCCGAGCACACCTTGGCGGCCGGCTCGTCGTCGCGGCCGGAGAGCACGCGCAGGCTCTGGCCGAGCTCGATCGCGGCCTGATGGGTCATCCGGGCCAGCTGCCCGCCGCCAATCATCGCGACCACCGGCAATCCGGCCTTCGGGCCGCGGGGGGTGCTGGGGCGGTGCTGGGATCCGGAATCAACGCTCACGGCAGTCAATGGTGTCATGGCTGACTCAGGACCTGCGATCGGAGTGTCAGTTCGCCGGTTCACTGCCCCTTTTCGTACACTCGGTCGTTGTGTCTTTAGTCGATCAGGCGGTCAGCCGCGTACCCCAGCCCTTCCGGGACGTGGTCCTTCGCCATCACGAGCTGATCAAGTTCGCGATCGTCGGCGGCACCACCATGGTCTTCGACCTCGCGATCTTCTACTCGCTGAGCCTGACCATCCTCGAACAGAAGCCCGTCGTCGCCAAGATCATCTCCGGCGTCATGGCCACGATCCTGAGCTACATCCTCAACCGCGAGTGGTCGTTCAAGAACCGCGGCGGCCGGGAGCGGCACCACGAGGCATTGCTGTTCTTCACCATCAGCGGCATCGGAGTCGTCATCGCCGCGGCCCCGCTGTTCATCGCGAACAACATCTTCGACATCCGGGCGTCGGCGAGCCTGACCACGCTCGTGATCGTCGACTTCGTGCTCAACTACATCATCGGCAACCTGCTGCAGATGATCTTCCGGTTCTGGGCGCTGCGCCGGTTCGCGTTCCCCGAGGAGAACGCCAGGGGCGCGGCGGGCGGATCCACCGATTTCGACCCGACCCCGGAACAACTGGCCGAGGAAGAACTCGGCCACAGCTGAGGGACGCCCCGCACAACGATGCGGAAGGCGCTCTAACGCGGCTCGACGTCGGGCGCGACCGGCAGGAAGGCGGCGAACACCGCGGGACGCCTGCGCTGTAGGTCGAGCCGGCCGCCGTCCGCCTCGACCAGGGCCCTGGCCAACGCCAGACCGACCCCAGTCGAACCGCCGCCGGAGAAGCCCCGGTCGAAGATGTGGGGGGCCAGCTCGTCGCTGACGCCCTCGCCCTCGTCCCCGACCTCCACACAGACCATCGCCTCGTGCCCCGGGGTCGCCGGCACCGACCTCACGGCCACGGTGCAGGTGCCCCCGCCGTGCATCAGCGCGTTGTCGACCAGCACGGACACGCACTCACGCAGTCGCGAGGACCTGGCCGTCGACATCAGCGCAGCCTCGCCGCGCAGCACGAGGGCGCGGTCGACCTCGCGGTACGGCCGCTGCCACTCGGAGACCACCGCGGCCAGCTCGCGGACCACCGAGATGGGCTCGGGCCCGCCACCCGCCATCCGCGACGACCGGACCAGCTCGTCGATCGCGACCGTCAGCCGGTCCACCTGGGCCAGCGCCTCCGTCGCCTCGTCGACCACCGCCGGGTCCGGATGCGCGGACAACTCGTCCAGCCGCAGTCGCACCGCGGTGAGTCGACTGCGGAGCTGATGCGAGACGTCACCCACCAGGGCCCGCTCGCGCTGCAACCGCCCGGAGATCTCGACGGTGACCGCGTCGAGCACGTCGGAGACGCGATCGAGTTCGGCGATCCCGTGTCTGCGCGGGTCCTTCCGGAAGTCGCCCTCCGCCAGCCGGGCCGCCCGATCCGCGACGTCCCGGAGCGGGTCCGCGAGCCGCCGGGCCGTCACCGATGCCACCGCCGTACCGGCCCCCAGCGAGGCCAGCACCACCAGCGCGACCGCACCGACGGCCTGCTGTTGCAGAGACCGCATCGAATCCGAGGGCTCCTCGAGCCGCAACGAACCGGATCGGCCCATCGAGAGCGCTTCGACCAGGGGGCGCTCGACCGTCGACTCGCCGATGTCGACCTGCACCTCGAAGTCGCCCGGGGTCGGATACGTCACCGACAGCTTCGCCCCGTCCGGCACCACCAGGCGCAGGGGCGCCGCATCGAGGGCGCCGACGATCACGCCCTGCTCGCCCTCCTGCGAGATGATCTCCGCCGCCATCCGATCCAGCCTGGCCTGCATGCCACCCCGGGTGATGTCCTCCACCCACAGCCAGGCCGTGTACATCAACGGCAGCCCGAGCAGCAGCGCGATCAGGATGACGACGGCCAGGATCGACAGCAGGATTCGGCGGCGCACGTCTGCGCCCGGCTAGGTGTTCAGCCGGAAGCCGACGCCGCGCACGGTTGCGATGCGCCGCTCGGCGACCGGACCCTCGTCGCCGATCTTCCGGCGCAGCCACGACATGTGCATGTCGAGGGTCTTGGATCCACGCAGGTCCGCGTCCCCCCACACCTCCTGCAGGATGACATCGCGCGAGACCACCTCGCCCGCGCGGTCGAGAAGGACCTTGAGCAGTTCGTACTCCTTGTTCGCGAGGACGACCTCGGAGCCGCCGACCAGCACCCGCCTGGCCGCCGGTTCGAGCCGGATGTCGCCCACCGCGATGGTGGTGTCCTCGGAGCCGCCGCGGCGGCGCATCAGCGCACGGACCCGGGCCATCAGCTCCGCCAGGCGGAACGGCTTGCCCACGTAGTCGTCGGCGCCCGCGTCGAGACCCACCACGAAGTCGACCTCGTCCGTGCGCGCCGTCAGCATCAGCACCGCGAGATCGGATCCATCCGCGCGCAGCTGCCTGCACACCTCCAGCCCGTCCATGCCCGGTAGGCCGAGGTCGAGAACCAGCAGGTCGAACGACCCGCTCAGCGCGAGTTCCAGGGTTCCCGGACCGGTCGATTCGACGGTGACCGTGTAGCCCTCTCGGCCAAGGGCGCGGGAGAGCGGAGCGGCGATGGCCTCGTCGTCTTCGGCAAGCAGTACGGCTGTCACCACCCCAGACTACGGAGCGGCCTCGCCACGATCGGTCGGCGGACCGAAATCGAGATTCATCGCGTCGAACACCTGGTGATAGAGCAGCGAATGCACCCGCTGCACGTCGGGGATGTCGTCGAACTCCAGCGGATCGTCGGCCGCCGAGGCGATCACGAGGGTGCCGGTCCGCAGCATCCGGTCGACCAGTCCGTGCCGGAATTGCACGTTGCTGATCCGTCCCAACGGGATGTCGATCCCCGTATGGGTGATCACGCCGTGTCGGATCAGCACCCGGCGGTCGGTGACGATGAAATGGGTGAACTTCCAACTCACCAGCGGTCCGACACAACGCCACCCGACGATCCCGAGCCACGCCACCGCCACCACGATCAAGGCGACGGAACGGGCGGTGCCCTCGAGCCGATCCTGGGCGAGCCCGAGCGCGAACCCGGCGAGCGCTGTCGCCACGATGAACGTCAACGCGGGCAGCACCAGCATCTTCCAATGCGGGTGTCGGTGCAGCAGCAGCTCCTCGTCCGAGGCGAGGGCGTCCTCCGGGTATCCCATGCGGGAAGCGTATCGACTAGTTCGCGCTCTCCACCGCACCCTCGACCGCGGATTCTGCCTCCGACTGCAGCTCCGCGGCCTGCCGTGCGGCCTCGGCCTCGGCCGTCGCCAGTTCCTCCGCGGTCGGCGGGGAGCCGGTGATCAGGGCGTTGGCCCACCGCGTCGACGGATCGATGTCCAGCAGCAGGGCCTTGGCCAGCAGGGTCATCGGAATCGCCAGCAGCGCACCGAGCGGCCCGATCACCCATCCCCAGAACACGAGGGCCAGGAACGTGAGCGTCACCGACAACCCGACGGCCTCGCCGACGAACTTGGGCTGGATCACCGACTGGATGATGACGTTGATGACGCTGTAGACGACGATCACCCACAGCATCAACGTCGGACCACCCTCCAACAGGGCGATCAGCGCGGGCGGAATGAGACCGATGACGAACCCGATGTTCGGGATGTAGTTGGTGATGAAGGAGAGCAGGCCCCACAGGATCGGCAGCGGGATGCCCATGGCCCAGAGCGCGCCCGCGTCGATCACGGCGACGATGAGGCCGAACACCGTCGAGACGATGAGGTAGCTGCGGGTGCCGCTGGCAAAGGAGGAGAACGCGTAGGCGATGTCCGCGCGAGAGTAGGCCACCGCGCGCATCCGCTCACCGAACGAACTGGCGTCCATCGCCATGAAGATGAGCAGGGCGAGGATGAAGAAGAGGTTCGAGAACACCCCGAGCAGGCCGACCAGCACATCGTCGATCAGCCCGATGACCTTGCCGAGATCGATGCTCGAGAGCGCCTTCTCGACCTGCTCGGAGCCGATGTTCAGCTGAGCGAACCGGTCCTGCAGATTGGCGATCAGCTCGTCGGCCTTGTCGGTGTACTGAGGCAGCAAGGTGGCCAACTGCGCGATCGAAACGACAAGCGCCGCAACCAGACCGAGCAGGATCAGGTAGACGGCCGTCAGTGTCGAGATCACCGCAACCCATTTGGGCGCACCCTTGCGCTGCAGCCAGTCGCCCAGCGGCTGCACACCCACCACCAGCATCAGCGCCAGGAACACCGGCCCCACGATTCCGGCGAAGGCCTTGGTGCCGGCCACCGTGACCACGGCGGCCGCGAGGCCGAGCAGCACGATCAGCCCGCGCGGCAGCGTCGAGGGCGGCACCGGCGAGGGAGGGGCGGACGCGGGCGCCGTGGTCACCGATCGACTCACTTCCACACCGCGGCTCGATCAGCGACCCCGGGCAGCAGCCCGAGAATCGGCAGGCCGATGGCGAGGTGGATCAGGCTCGTGGCGATCCGATCGCCGGTCGTGGCGTCATAGGCGAAGGGCAACACGGCCATGGCGAGGGTGATCAGGCCGACGATCCATCCGAAGAACGAGTCGCCACCCGGGGTGGTCAGCAGCAGCAGGTACAGGAGGCCGGCGGCGATCAGTGCCCCGATGAACCCGAGCAGGGCGAACCGGATCGCGACGGTTGCCTCGGGCAACCAGTTCGGCGACAGCGGCATCAGACCGAACACCCGGAGGATGACCGTGGCCACCAGCGCGCTCAGGGCGGTGACCAGCGACGCGGCCGCGGCACCCGCCCAGTACTTCCCCCCGGCGATGCCTCGCGTGGGCGCTCCTGGGGTGCCGGAGATGCCGGACCCACCCGGATAGCTCGTCATTGCTGTCCCTTCCTGAAGCTCACGGTCGTTCACCGTCGAGCCTCGCATCGGACGCACGACGCACGCTTCACCCACGACGGATGAGGCACATCCGCAGATCGGGACTCACACTGCTTGTCGAAGCACCACTCCCATATATGAGAGAGGAACAGCTATGACGGCAAACCGCGCGGACAACAGCGTCAAGCAGGGATTCGCGGCCGGCGGCTCGATTGCGGCGGCGGTCCTGCTGCTGACCGTGGGCATCCTCCAGGTCTTCCAGGGGATCTCAGCGCTGGCCAAGGACAACGTCCTGATCGTCGGGCCGGAATACACCTACCAGCTCAGCACCACCGGCTGGGGCTGGATTCACCTGATCGTGGGAATCCTCATCGCGCTGACCGGCTTCGGTCTGCTCACCGGCGCGACCTGGGCGCGGATCGCGGCCATCTTCCTTGCGGCCCTCTCGATCATCGCCAACTTCATGTGGCTGCCCTACTACCCGTGGTGGTCGATCCTGATCATCGCCCTCGACGTGGTCGTGATCTGGGCCATCGCGACGTGGGACAACGACTAGCCCCACCGCGGCTGACGATGGGAGGGCGCGGGCCGAGGCCCGTGCCCTCCCTTCGTCATTCCTGCGGACGCAGGTGCGTGATGTCGCCCGCGGACACCGCCACCGGCTCCCGGCCGCCCGCCGGGTCGATCACGATCCGGCCCTGCGCATCGATCCCGCTCGCGGTGCCCAGCAGCTCGCCCCCGCCCGGCAGTTCCGCGCGGACGCGCTGCCCGATCGTGGCGCACCGCTCCCGGTACGCCGCGGCGAGGGCCGTTGTGTCCCAACCGTTCCGGTGCCACTTCGTCCATTCCGACGCCAGCGCGCGCAGCAGTGCGCGCACCACGGTGTCGCGATCGGTGGTGGCGGCACCCGCCAGCGCGAGCGAGGTCGCCGTCGGCACCGGCAACTCCGATTCGGTGAGGCTGACGTTCAACCCGATACCGAGCACCACCGACGGGACCGGTGCGGTCGCGGCGACCTCGGCGAGGATGCCCGCCACCTTGAGCCCGCCGATCAGCACATCGTTCGGCCACTTCAGAACGGCGTCCACCTCGGCGACCGCGCGCAGGGCGTCGACCGTGGCGACTCCGGCGAGCAGCGGGAGCCAGCCCAGGTCGGCGGGATCGATCCCCGGCATCCGCAGCAGCACCGAGACGGAAACGGCCGAACGGGGCGGGGCCACCCAGGATCGGGCGTGCCTGCCCCGGCCGTGGTCCTGGAACTCCGAGATCAGCACCGCGCGGTCGAGGGCGGAGTCCGCCGCTCTGGCCAACAGGTCGGCGTTCGTCGAACCGGTCTCGGTGACGACGTCGAGACTCGAGTAGAAGGCGTCGGGGTCGCCGCCGGCCGTCCCGCGCACGAGCGCCCTGCGCAGTGCATCGACGACGAGCGGGGGCCGATTCAGATCGGTGTACATGCCGATCAGCCTATGGGCTCCGGCCGCTGCGGCAGGGATCACAATTTCGTACTGGCCAGTAGCTTGGGTTCAATGATTGAACGCAACCTGACCTCGGTCAACGGGCACCGGGACCGGCTGGATAAGCTCTGTCCCCATGACCAGTGTCCAGGAGCCCACTGCGCCAGAGGCGACAAACACCCCTGATATCCACACGACGGCCGGAAAGCTCGCCGACCTGCGCAGACGCCAGGAAGAAGCGAAGTTCCCGAGCGGCGAAGCCGCCGTCGAGCGGGTGCACGCCAAGGGCAAGCTGACCGCCCGTGAGCGCATCACCGCGCTGCTCGACGAGGGCTCCTTCGTAGAGCTCGACGCTCTCGCCCGGCACCGGAGCGTGAACTTCGGCCTCGCCGAGAACCGCCCCTTCGGCGACGGCGTGGTCACCGGCTACGGCACCATCGACGGCCGCGACGTCTGCGTCTTCTCGCAGGACGCGACCGTGTTCGGTGGCAGCCTCGGCGAGATCTACGGCGAGAAGATCGTCAAGGTCATGGACCTGGCGCTCAAGACCGGCCGCCCGCTGGTCGGCATCAACGAGGGTGCGGGCGCCCGCATCCAGGAGGGCGTGGTCTCGCTCGGCCTCTACGGCGAGATCTTCCACCGCAACGTCCAGGCCTCCGGCGTCATCCCGCAGATCTCGCTGATCATGGGCCCCGCGGCAGGCGGGCACGTCTACTCCCCCGCGCTGACCGACTTCGTCGTGATGGTCGACCAGACCAGCCAGATGTTCGTCACCGGACCCGACGTGATCAAGACCGTCACCGGTGAGGACGTCACCATGGAAGACCTCGGTGGCGCGCACACCCACATGGTCAAGTCCGGTGTCGCCCACTACGTCGCCTCCGGCGAGCAGGACGCCCTCGACTACGTCAAGGACCTGCTCAGCTACCTGCCGAGCAACAACCAGGCCGCCGCGCCGCGACTGGCCCCGTCGGATCCGATCGTCGGCTCCATCGAGGACTCGCTGACCGCCGAGGACCACGAGCTCGACACCCTGATCCCGGACTCGCCGAACCAGCCGTACGACATGCACGAGGTCATCCGGCGCATCCTCGACGACGACGAGTTCCTCGAGGTGCAGGCCGAGCGCGCCGCGAACATCATCGTCGGCTTCGGCCGCGTCGACGGCCGCAGCGTCGGCATCGTCGCGAACCAGCCCACCCAGTTCGCCGGCTGCCTCGACATCAACGCCTCCGAGAAGGCCGCGCGCTTCGTGCGCACCTGCGACGCCTTCAACGTCCCGATCATCACCCTGGTCGACGTGCCCGGCTTCCTGCCCGGCACCGAGCAGGAGTACAACGGCATCATCCGCCGCGGAGCCAAGCTGCTCTACGCGTACGGCGAGGCGACGGTCGGCAAGATCACCGTCATCACCCGCAAGGCGTACGGCGGCGCGTACGACGTCATGGGCTCGAAGCACATGGGTGCGGACCTGAACCTGGCCTGGCCCAGCGCGCAGATCGCGGTCATGGGCGCCTCCGGCGCCGTCGGCTTCGTCTACCGCAAGCAGCTCAAGGAGGCCGAGGCCACCGGCGCCGACGTCGACGCGCTGCGCCTGAAGCTGCAGAACGAGTACGAGGACACCCTGGTGAACCCGTACGTCGCGGCAGAGCGCGGCTACATCGACGCGGTCATCCCGCCGTCGCACACCCGCGGCCAGATCGTGGCGGCGCTCCGCCTGCTCGAGCGCAAGCAGGTTTCCCTTCCGCCCAAGAAGCATGGGAACATCCCGCTATGACAGCGACGAGGGAAACGACACTCGAAGACGTCGAGGTGCTCTCCGCAGCCGCCGAGGCAGTGGACTCCGCTACGGTCGACATCGTGGCTGCCGACAGCGAGGGCTCTTCATTGCCGGTCATCAAGGTGGTCAAGGGCTCACCGAACGACATCGAGCTGGCGGCACTCGTGACCGTTTTCGCGGCCGCCTCCGGCGCCGAGGAGGCTCCGGCCGACACCCGTCCGGCCGAGCGCTGGGGCGATCCCACCTCCATGCACCGGGGCGCCGCCCCCCTGTCCCCGTACGCGTACCCGAACCGTCGGTGACCACGCTCGTCCTGGCCTCGGCCTCGCCGGCACGGTTGACCGTGCTGCGCAAGGCCGGGGTCGAGCCGTTCGTCGTGGTCTCGGGTGTCGACGAGGATGCGGTGCAGGAGGCGCTCGGACCCTCGGCCGCCCCGTCTCGGGTGGTCACCGAGCTGGCGCGGGCGAAGGCCACGGCCGTGCTCACGGAGTTGCCCGCCGACGTCGCCGCCGACGCGGTGATCATCGGCTGCGATTCGATGCTGCTGATCGACGGCACGTTGCAGGGCAAGCCGCACACCGCCGACATCGCCCGGGCCCGCTGGCGTTCGATGATGGGCCGCAGCGGCACCCTGCTCACGGGGCACTGCGTGTTGCGCGTGCGGGACGGCGCGACCGTCGGCGAGTCGAGTGCGGACAGCGCCACCGTGGTGCATTTCGGGACCCCGTCCGGCGACGACCTCGAGGCCTACCTGGAATCGGGTGAACCGATGCAGGTCGCGGGCGCCTTCACCCTCGACGGACTCGGCGGCTGGTTCATCGACCGCATCGAGGGCGACCCCTCCAGCGTGATCGGCATCGGGCTGCCCCTCGTGCGACGCCTGCTCGGTGAGGTCGGGATAGGCGTGTCCGAGCTGTGGGGGCCTCGCTAGCCTCCCGCGGACTGCTCAGTCGGTACTGCCGCTCCGCCGCGTCTAGAATCGACGGCGGACCTGCACCATCCGACACAGCCTCAGGAGATCCCCAGTGCCCGTAGCGCCCGACCCGAACCCCTCCTTCGCGGCGTACGCCCATCCCGATCGACTGGTCACCTCCGAATGGCTTGGCGCTCACATCGGCGCACCGGGCGTCAAGATCGTGGAGTCGGACGAGGACGTTCTGCTCTACGACGTCGGTCACATCCCGGGCGCGGTCAAGATCGACTGGCACCTGGACCTCAACGATCAGGTCACCCGCGACTACATCGACGGCGAGGCCTTCGCGGAGCTGATGAGCCGCAAGGGCATCAGCCGCGACGACACCGTGGTGATCTACGGCGACAAGAGCAACTGGTGGGCCGCCTACGCGCTGTGGGTGTTCACCCTGTTCGGTCACGAGGACGTGCGACTGCTCGACGGTGGGCGGGACGCGTGGATCGCGGAGGACCGCGGCACCACCCTGGACGTACCCGAGAACCCTCGCACCTCCTACCCGGTGGTCGAGCGCGACGACGCCGCGATCCGCGCGTTCAAGGATGACGTCCTCGGCCATCTGGGCAAGGGACCGCTGATCGACGTCCGCTCGCCCCAGGAGTACACCGGCGAGCGCACCCACATGCCGGACTACCCGGAGGAGGGCGCGCTCCGCGGCGGCCACATCCCCACCGCGGTGTCGATCCCGTGGGCCAAGGCCGCGGCCCCCGACAGCCGGTTCCGCTCCCGCGCCGAGCTGGAGGAGATCTACGGCGCCTACGCGCCCACCGACGACGTGGTGGCGTACTGCCGGATCGGCGAGCGGTCGAGCCACACCTGGTTCGTGCTCACCTACCTGCTCGGCTTCGAGAAGGTCCGCAACTACGACGGCTCCTGGACCGAATGGGGCAACGCGGTGCGGGTCCCCATCGCCAAGGGCGAGGAGCCCGGAGAGGTCCCCGCGACCGCATGAGCCTGCCCGCACCGCTCGCCGAGATCGTCGACGACTTCGCCGCCGTCGACGGTCAGCAGAAGCTGCAGTTGCTGCTCGAGTTCAGCCGGGAACTCCCCGACCTGCCCGCCGAACTCGAGCAGGCGGCGATGGAGCCGGTGCCGGAGTGCCAGTCGCCGCTGTTCCTCTCGGTCGACGCCAGCGACCGGGACAAGGTGCGACTGCACTTCAGCGCCCCGCCCGAGGCTCCGACCACGCGGGGTTTCGCGTCGATCCTGCATCAGGGCCTCGACGGCCAGAGCGCCCAGGCGATTCTCGATGTCCCCGCCGACTTCTACTCGGCACTGGGTCTGGCGGAGGCGGTGAGCCCGCTCCGGCTCCGCGGGATGTCCGCGATGCTGACCCGCATCAAGCGACACCTCTCGGACTGATCGAGACCTGCACGCCGACCCGCCCGCCGGTAGACTCCCGGGCGGGCGGGTCAGCGTAGCCCTCCCCATCCGTCAGCACACCACTCGCAAGAATTGGATGCTGCCAATGGAATTCACCGAACTCGCCGATTACCCCATCTCCGCGGGCACCCTGATCGAGTGGCTTCCGTCCGCACCGTTCGACGCCGGATCGTCACCGTGGTTCGACGATCCCAGGCCCGCCTCCTATGTGCACGAGGCCCGTCTGCGCGAGGCCGCCCGCACCACCGGGCCCGAACACGGATCGTGGCTCGGGACCGCCTTCGAGATCGCCGGGCCGCTCGACGCCACTGCCCTCGAGCGGGCACTGACCGAATGGATCGACCGACACGAGGCGCTGCGAAGTCACGCCGGCATCAGCCCGAGCACCGGCGAGGTCAGTCGTCACACGATCGCCACCGGGCGGGTCCGGGTGCGAGCCCGCAGTCACGGCTACCGCAGCAACGGCGCCGAGAACCACTCCGCGCTGGCCGAGCTGTTCGACGGCTGCACCTCCCCGCTGTCCTGGCCCTCCTACGCCTTCGCCACGGTGGTGCCGCCCGGCCCCGACGGTCGTTTCACCGTGTTCCTCGCCGCCGACCACGCGATCATCGACGGTCTGTCGGTCGTGATCGTCGCGCAGGAGATCGAGGCGCTGTACCGGCAGGCCCGCGAGGGTGTCGACGCCGACCTGTTCCCGGTCGGCAGCTACGTGGACTTCGGTGCGCGCGAACGCGACGGCGCCGCCGAGTTGGACACCGGGCACCCCGTGGTCCAGCTGTGGCGGTCGACCCTCGACAGCGGCGGCGGGTCACTACCCGAGTTCCCGCTCGGCCTCGGCGACGCGGAACCCGGCCCGGTGCCGCAGAGCGGGGTGTCCACCTGGGCGCTCGACGCGGACGGCGCGGACGCGTTCACGCTGGCCTGCCGCAAGCTCGGGCACAGCTTCTTCGCGGGCACCCTCGCGTGCCTCGGCATCGTCGGCGCCGAGTTGGCCGGCGAACCACGATTCGAGGCGGTCACCCCGATGCACACCCGGAACGATCCGCAGCTGGCCGCCTCGGTCGGCTGGTACGTCGGGCTCGGCCCGATCTGCTTCGACGTGCGCGGCGCCCAGTCGTTCGGCGAGCTCGCCGCGCGCGCCCAGGAACAGATCGCCGCGGCCAAGCCCGCGGCACGGTATCCCTACGAGCGGGTCAGCGAGGTGCTCACCACCGCCGCCCGGCCCCGGTTCGTCGTCTCCTACATGGACCTGCGGTTCGTCCCGGCGGCGACGCAGTGGCCGGAGTGGAACGCACGGGCCCTGCGCAGCAAGCAGTACGAGCACGACGTGCACATCTGGGTCAACCGGACGCCCAAGGGGGTGAACATCGCCGCCCGGTACCCCGACACCGACGAGGCGGCGGACAACGTGCACCGCTATCTGGGCCGGCTCGGGAACCTGATGGAGGAGGTCGTCGGCACCGGAACCTGCGCGCTCACGGACCGCATCACCGGGTGACCGGAAGAATTACTGGTCAGTAGTGTTTGACCCGCCCGGGCGGCCATCGGGACGAATTCGCTATCCGATTACATCGGGCCGGGGGGCGGTGCCTACACTCCGATGTGATGCCCGTAACCACCCCGCCGGGTACGACCCCCGCGAGGGGATCGAACAGCGGGTACCCCTTGCGACAAACAGGAGGCTCAGTGCCCAGTCATGCCAGCGCGCACATCACCAAGGTGCTCGTCGCCAACCGCGGCGAAATCGCCGTGCGTGTGATCAGGGCGGCAGCGGACGCAGGCCTGGCCAGCGTCGCCGTGTACGCCGAGCCGGATGCCGACGCGCCGTTCGTGCGCCTTGCCGACGAGGCCTTCGCCCTCGGCGGCCAGACATCCGCCGAGTCGTACCTCGTGTTCGACAAGATCCTCGACGCAGCGAAGCGGTCCGGTGCCGACGCGATCCACCCCGGCTACGGCTTCCTGTCCGAGAATGCCGACTTCGCCCAGGCCGTCCTCGACGCCGGGCTGATCTGGATCGGTCCTTCGCCGCAGTCCATCCGCGACCTCGGCGACAAGGTCACCGCCCGGCACATCGCCGAGCGCGCCAACGCCCCGATGGCCGCGGGCACCAAGGACCCGGTCAAGAACGCCGACGAGGTCGTCGAGTTCGCCAAGAAGTACGGCGTGCCGGTCGCGATCAAGGCGGCCTTCGGTGGCGGTGGCCGCGGCATGAAGGTCGCCCACACCATCGAGGAGATCCCCGAGCTCTTCGACTCCGCCACCCGCGAGGCGATCGCCGCCTTCGGCCGCGGCGAGTGCTTCGTCGAGCAGTACCTCGACAAGGCCCGCCACGTCGAGGCCCAGGTCATCGCCGACCAGCACGGCAACGTCATCGTCGCCGGCACCCGCGACTGCTCGCTGCAGCGCCGCTTCCAGAAGCTGGTCGAGGAGGCGCCCGCGCCGTTCCTCACCGACGACCAGCGCGCCCGCATCCACGCCAGCTCCAAGGCGATCTGCAAGGAGGCCGGCTACTACGGCGCCGGCACGGTCGAGTTCCTCGTGCAGGGCGACACCGTGTCGTTCCTCGAGGTCAACACCCGCCTGCAGGTCGAGCACCCGGTCACCGAGGAGACCTCGGGCATCGACCTCGTGCTCCAGCAGTTCAAGATCGCCAACGGCGAGGAGCTGGAGTTCACCGAGGATCCGGCTCCGCGCGGCCACTCCTTCGAGTTCCGGATCAACGGCGAGGACGCGGGCCGCGGCTTCCTGCCCGCCCCCGGACCGGTCACCAAGTTCGTCGCCCCCACCGGCCCCGGCGTCCGCATGGACTCGGGCGTCGAGTCCGGCTCCGTCATCGGCGGCCAGTTCGACTCGATGCTGGCCAAGCTGATCGTCACCGGCGCCACCCGCGACCAGGCGCTCGCCCGAGCCCGCCGCGCGCTGGCCGAGTTCCAGGTCGAGGGCCTCGCGACGGTCATCCCGTTCCACCGCGCCATCGTCGAGGACCCGGCGTTCATCGGCAACGGCGAGGGCTTCGACGTCTACACCAAGTGGATCGAGACGGAGTGGAAGAACTCCGTCGAGCCGTTCACCAACGGTGAGGCACTCGACGAGGACGAGGCGCTGCCGCGTCAGTCGGTCGTCGTCGAGGTCGGCGGACGCCGCGTCGAGGTGTCGCTGCCCGGACAGTTCTCGCTCGGCGGAGGCGGTTCCACCAACGGCGCCACCCGCAAGAAGCCGAAGCCGCGCAAGCGTGGCGGCGGCGCGGGCGGAGCGGCGTCCGGTGACGCCGTGACGGCCCCCATGCAGGGCACCGTGGTCAAGGTCGCCGTCGAGGAGGGCCAGGAGGTCGCCGAGGGCGATCTGATCGCCGTACTCGAGGCCATGAAGATGGAGAACCCCGTCAACGCGCACAAGGCCGGCGTCGTGACCGGACTCGCCGTCGAGCCGGGCGCCGCCATCACCCAGGGCACCGTGCTGGCTGAGCTCAAGTAGTACAAGCACCGCCGCTCACGCCCCCGATCGCTCACGCGATCGGGGGCGTTCGGCGCTGAAGGGACGAGGATCAGAACTGATGGAACCCATCGAGGTCAACGCCGGCGCCTGGTACCTGCGCGCGTTGCGCGCCGACGAGCGGGTCGACGACCGGCCCGCCCTCACCGACGGCGGGATCGACGACCCGGACTACGTCGCCACCCGCACAGCGCAGTGGGCGGCCGACGAGCACTACTCGTGGGCGGTGTGCCAGCCGAACACCGGCGAACTGCTCGCCGAGGTGGGCCTGACCCTGGACGGGCCGCGAGCGGTGTTGGTCGGCTGGGCCCGCGCCGGGCACGAGGACGCGCTCAGCACCGCGACGACCGTCATCCGCCGGTTCGCCGAGGGGGCGCTGGACCTGACGGTTACGTGAGCAGCTTCGCGCGAAGCGCCTCGCGGTCCGCGGCCGCGAGCCCGAGACCGTCTTCGAAGTAGCCCTCGACGTCCCCGAATGCGGAGCGGACCTGTTCGATCGCCGCCTCGAGATAGGCCCTGCGCACGCCGAGGATGGGCAGCAGGATGTCGGGGTTGCCGCCCGCGGCGCGGAACTTGTCGAAGACCGGCTCGAAGGCGGGCAGCAGCTGCTCGTTGGTCAGCAGGTAGTCGGCGAATGCGTCTTCCTCGCTGACCCCGAGGAACATCAGCAGCGCAGCGCTCGCCCAGCCCGTCCGGTCCTTGCCGGTGGTGCAGTGGATCAACGCGGGAGTGCTCTGCGCCCGCGCCAGGTCGGTGAACAGGCCGCGATAGGACGCGACCGCGCTGGGCAGGGTGACGAAGTCGCCGTAGCTCTTGAGCAGGTACTCGTTGGTGTCGCCGGTGCCGAGCAGCCGCTCCGCCAGCTCCGGGTCCGTGAGGATCTGCTGCATCATCGCCGGGGCCGCGCTCGGATCGGTGTCCGCGAGCACATCCAGCGCCACCTCCCTCGCCCCGGCCGGGATCCGGTCGGGCAGCAGCGCCCGCTCGGCCTCGGTCCGCAGGTCGAAGACGGTGGTGATCCCCAGCGCCTCCAACGCGGCGACGTCGCCGTCGACCACCCGGCCGAGATCGGTGGAGCGATAGACGACACCGGTCCGAACCCTGGACCCGTCTGCCGTCGGGTAACCACCGATGTCGCGCAGGTTGGGCACCGAGGCGATGGGGATGCTGGCGCCGACCGTGGAGGGAGTGCTCATACCAGCACGGTAGACCACGATCGCACGCCGCACTCAGGCCCGCCCGTAATTTCGTTCGATGTTTGAACGGATTTCATGGATGCCGGCCTTCTCGGCGCGCAGGCGCGCGATCGCCGCGTCCAGCTGGCGACTCCGTTCGTCGAGCTTGTCCAGTGCGGCCGCGCGTTCGTCGTCCGATACATCCCGCTCGTCACCGCACACGATGTGCAGCATGGACGACGCCTCGGCGAGGGACATGCCCGATGCCAGCAGGCATCGGACGTCGTGGACCGTCTTCGCGTCCTCGGGCCCGTAGTGGCGATAGCCGTTGAGGTCGCGGCCGGGCGACAGCAGACCCGCGTTCTCGTAGTGACGAAGCATCCGCGCACTCGCGCCCGTGATCGCGCTCAACTCACCGATCCGCATTCGTCCTCCACCTTGACATTGACGTTGGTGTCATACTTTACGTTGGCCGCATGACGAACGAAACGAGCACAGCGAACGTGGTTCTCGTGGTTGCGCACCCCGATCGGAACTCGGCCACCTGGGCCATCGGCCGCGCGATCGAACAGGGGATCCGGACCGACGGGACCGCCTCGGTCACCACACACGACCTCTCCCGAGCGGGGTTCGATCCCGTCTTCGGCGAGCAGGATCTCGAGCACTACCGGAACGGCGGGGA
Source organism: Rhodococcus daqingensis (assembly GCF_042665615.1). Classification (NCBI taxonomy): domain Bacteria; kingdom Bacillati; phylum Actinomycetota; class Actinomycetes; order Mycobacteriales; family Nocardiaceae; genus Rhodococcus; species Rhodococcus daqingensis. The sequence goes on from NZ_JBHTCS010000009.1 coordinate 487,385, forward strand.
TGCGCCAGCCGACGTCCGGCGCGAACAGCAGCTGCTGGATCCGGCCGACGTGATCGTCGTCCTCTTCCCCGTGTATTGGTGGGCCATGCCAGCCCTCGCCAAGGGCTGGATCGACCGTGTGTTCACCCGAGGGTGGGCCTACGACGACGGTCCGGACGGCGGTCCGAGCGCGATCAACGAGCTGCACTTCGTGGGCGTCGCCGCCGTCGACGAGGGCACCTACGATCGGCGCGGCTACCGGGAGGCGATGACCACCCAGCTGCAGCACGGCATCGCCGGCTACTCCCGGATCGACGAGTCGTCCGTGCGGCTGCTCTTCGGCGCGGAGACGGCGGACCCGCACGTGCACGAGCAACTGATCGCCGAGGGCCACAAGATCGGCGCCGACATGGCGCGCCGCGCGCAGGCCGTCTTCGATCGGGCCGTCGAAGCCTGAGCATTTGCCGGCCGGTCCGTTCGTGCCTGCATAATGACTCCTCCAGTGGTATCGGCGTTTTCGTCCGTCACGGCATCGGCGGAACTCGACGGGAGGATGTGGCAGATGGACGAAGTCTGGTTGGCGCTGCGTTTCGAGGAACACCGGTCCCACCTGCGAGCGGTGGGCTACCGGATGCTCGGCTCGTTGAGCGACGCCGACGACGCCATCCAGGAGACCTGGCTCCGGCTCAGCCGCACCGACGCCGACAGCCTCGAGAACCTCGGCGGCTGGCTGACGACCGTCATGGGTCGGGTGTGCCTGGACATGTTGCGCTCTCGCAAGGTGCGTCGCGAGGAGTCCATGGGCGAGCAGCACCTGCCCGACCCGATCGTCAGCGTGGTGGAGGGCACCGACCCCGAACACGAGGCGCTGCTGGGTGATTCGGTCGGACTCGCGCTGCTCGTCGTTCTCGACACCCTGACCCCCGCCGAGCGCCTCGCCTTCGTCCTGCACGACATGTTCGCGGTGCCATTCGAGGACGTGGCGCTCGTCGTGGGAAAGACCACCGCCGCCACCAGGCAGCTCGCCAGCCGGGCGCGCCGCCGCGTCCAGGATTCGACCCCGGTTCCCGATCCCGACCTCGCGCGACAGCGGGAGATCGTGGAGGCGTTCTTCGCGGCCGCCCGCGGCGGCGACTTCGACGCGCTGGTCGGGCTCCTGGACCCGGACGTCGTGCTCAGGGCCGACACCGGCGTGGGAATCCTGAAGGTGGTCCGCGGGGCGGCGGCCGTCTCCGCGCAGGCGCTCAGCTTCGCCCGGTTCGCCCAGGCCTCGATGCCGGTGCTCGTCAACGGCGCCTTCGGACTCGTCAATGCCCCGAAGGGCCGGGTGCAGTCGGTCATGTCGGTCACCGTCACCAACGGCCGGATCGTCGACATGTACATCCTCGCCGACCCGTCGCGTCTGGAGCGCCTCGGGCGGGAGTTGTCCCGGGACTGAGACCGCTACCGGTCGAGCACCCGGCCCAGCGCGTCCACCGCGGAATCGAGCTCGGCCACCGTCACCGTGAGCGGCGGCCGGAACCGGATCCCCCGCGACCCCGTCCCCAGGATCAGCACGTGCTCGCGCTCGCGTAGCTCGGTGACGACGGCGTCGCGTCTGTCGGTCGAGTCCAGCGTGAACGCGCACATCAGGCCGCGGCCGCGGGGATCGGTGACGGCCGGATGCCGCTCGGCCAGGTCGACGAGCCTCGAGACCAGGTGGACGCCGAGCAGCCGCGCGCGGTCGATCAGCCGGTCCCGCTCGATCACCTCGAGAGTGCGGCGGGCCCGCACCATGTCCGTGAGGTTGCCGCCCCAGGTGGAGTTGATCCGCGAGGACACCCGAAACACGTTGTCGGGCACCTCGTCCACCCTGCCGCCGGCCATGATCCCGCACACCTGGGACTTCTTGCCGAACGCGACCACGTCGGGGACGAGGCCGAGTTGCTGATAGGCCCAGGCGGTCCCGGTCAGTCCGACACCGGTCTGCACCTCGTCGAGCACGAACAGCGCGTCGCGTTCGTGGCAGAGTGCCGCCATCTCCTGCAGGAACTCGGCCCTGAAGTGATGGTCGCCGCCCTCACCCTGGATCGGCTCCGCGATGAAGCACGCGATGTCGTCTGGATATCGGTCGAACGCCAGTCGCGCCTGGGTCAGCGCCCGTTCGTCGGCCTCGTCGGCGTCGCGGCCGGGCTCGAGGTACGGGGCGTCGATGCGGGGCCAGTCGAACTTCGGGAACCGGGCGACCTTGTTCGGGTCGGTGTTGGTGAGCGACATCGTGTACCCGCTCCGGCCGTGGAACGCGTGGGTCAGGTGCAGCACCTTGGTGCCCAGCGCCGGATCGAGCCCGCGGGCCTCATTCGTCCGGCTCTTCCAGTCGAACGCGACCTTGAGCGCGTTCTCCACCGCGAGCGCCCCACCGTCGACGAAGAACAGGTGCGGCAGTGCCGGATCGCCGAGGACCCGGACGAAGGTCCGCACGAACTCTGCCATCGGCACCGAGTAGATGTCGGAGTTGCTCGGCTTGTTCACGGCGGCGGTGGTGAGCTCGGCCAGGAAGGTCTCGTCCGTCGCCAGGTCCGGGTGGTTCATCCCGAGCGCGGAGGACGCGAAGAAGCCGAACATGTCCAGGTAGGCGGTGCCGTCGCGCTGATCGACGAGCCGACGGCCGTGGGACCGTTCCAGATCGAGGACCAGATCGAATCCGTCGACCAGCAGGCTCTCCCGCAGCACCTCGTGAACCTCGTCGGGGGCGAGGTCGGGGACGGGCCGAGAACGCCGGATCGCCGTGCTCATACCTCAAGATTATGTGAATAATCCTGCCAAGGTCACCCAGCGACGAAAAATTGCCTGCACGATGTTCAGCTTTCGTAAAATGTTTGCAGGATGATGGTGCTGCGGGTCCGCACGTTGGCAGTGGACCGGATCTCCTGCAGCAGCGCCTCCAGGGCCCGGGGCGAGGCCACCCGCACCAGCAGGACATAGCTCTCCTCCCCCGCGACCGAATGGCAGGCCTCGATCCCGGGGATGTGCTCGAGCCGAGCGGGAGCGTCGTCGGGGCTGGACGGGTCGAGGGGGGTGATCGCGACAAACGCCGACAACTCGTTTCCCAACGCCTCCGGGTCGACCTTCGCCGAGTAGCCCCTGATGACCTGGCGGGCCTCGAGCCTGCGCACCCGAGCCTGGACGGCCGAGACCGAGAGACCGGCCTTCTCGGCCAGCGTCGCCAGGGTCGCCCTGCCGTCGGCGATCAGTTCACGCACCAACAGGGTGTCGATCTCGTCCAGTGTGTCCGGCACCAAGGCAGGCTAACTCAGCGGACACTGGAGCAGGCACGCACAGGAGGAGACCATGAACCTTCCCGAGACCGAGACCTTGCGGACGATGGCCGAGGAGGCGCTGCGCGCTTGCGGTGCCCGTGACGAGCACCCTTCCGCCGACGGCACCCTGATCGCAGGCTCGCCGATCACCGGCGGGGTCCTGTGCGCCCTGACGCCCAGCGGCCCCGAACAGGTCGCGGACGCGATAGCCGAGGCGCACGACGCCTTCGCGCGGTGGCGGACCGTGCCGGCACCGCAACGCGGCGCGCTCGTCCGACGGCTCGGCGAGCTCCTGACCGAGCACAAGTCCGACCTCGCCACCCTCGTCACGCTCGAGGCGGGAAAGATCACCTCCGAGGCACTCGGCGAGGTCCAGGAGATGATCGACATCTGCGAGTTCGCGGTCGGCCTCTCCCGCCAGCTCTACGGCAGGACGATGGCCTCCGAGCGCCCCGGGCACCGGCTGATGGAGACCTGGCATCCGCTGGGCGTGGTCGGGGTGATCTCCGCGTTCAACTTCCCGGTGGCCGTGTGGTCCTGGAACACCGCGGTCGCCCTGGTCTGCGGGGACACCGTGGTGTGGAAGCCCTCCGAGCTGACCCCCCTGACCGCGATCGCGTGTGATGCGTTGCTGCGCAGGGCCGCCGAAGACGTCGGCGCGCCCACCGGGGTGCACCGCCTGGTGCTCGGCGCCGGACCGGTCGGCGAGCAACTCGTCGACGATCCGCGGGTCGCACTGGTCAGCGCGACCGGTTCCGTGCGGATGGGCCGGGAGGTCGGGCCGCGGGTCGCGCAGCGCTTCGGCCGGTGCCTGCTCGAACTCGGCGGCAACAACGCGGTCGTCGTCGCCCCGTCGGCGGACCTCGACCTGGCCGTGCGGGGGATCGTGTTCTCCGCGGCGGGCACGGCGGGCCAGCGGTGCACCAGCCTGCGCCGGCTGATCGTGCACTCCTCGATCGCCGACGCCGTGGTGGACCGGATCGCAAAGGCCTACGGCCAGCTGCGGGTCGGCAACCCGCTCGAGGACGGCGTCCTGGTGGGCCCGTTGATCCGGGGCACCGCGTTCGAGGCCATGCAGGCGGCGCTGGACAAGGCCAGAGCGGACGGCGGCATCGTGGCGTGTGGCGGCGAACGGGTGGAGTCGGGCGGCGGCCACTACGCCACCCCCGCGCTGGTCCGGATGCCCGACCAGACGGCGGTGGTGCGCGAGGAGACCTTCGCCCCGATTCTCTACGTGCTCACCTACGAGACACTCGACGAGGCGATCGCCCTGCACAACGATGTGCCGCAGGGCCTGTCGTCCGCGATCTTCACCATGGACCAGCGCGAGGCCGAGCGCTTCCTCGCCGCCGACGGCTCCGATTGCGGGATCGCCAACGTGAACATCGGCACCTCCGGGGCCGAGATCGGCGGCGCGTTCGGCGGCGAGAAGGAGACCGGCGGCGGCCGCGAGTCGGGGTCCGACGCATGGAAGGCGTACATGCGCCGGGCCACCAACACCGTCAACTACTCCGATCAGCTTCCTCTCGCGCAGGGCGTCAGGTTCGGGTGATCGACTTCACCCGCTCGTCGTAGCCCGCCCGGCCGGCCGAGTCGACGGACGTCACCGCCCGGTTGCCGCCGACGGCCTTGCGGACCAACCCGACCAGTGACTCCGGCGCCAGCGCGAGCGCGACGTCGAGGGCGGCCAGGTAGCCGGGCACCGGGGTCTGCGCGCGCCGGGTGCGGCAGGTCCGCACCACCGCCGCGGCGATGTCCTCCGGGTCCACCGTGGGCAGCCCCTTGCCCAGCGGCAGCCCCGAGGTCAGCGTGGTGCGCACCGCGCTCGGCAGCACCGTCGACACGCTCACCCCGTGGTCGGCGAACTCCAGCCGCGCCGCCGAGGACAGGCCCACGGCGGCGAACTTGCTGGCGTTGTACACGGCCAGCCCGGGGATGGCGATCTTCCCGGCGAGCGAGGCGACATTGACGATGTGGCCGCGACGGCGCTCGATCATCCCGGGCGCCACCGCCCGCATGCCGTGGATCAGCCCCCACACGTTCACGTCGATCGTCGCCTCGCCGATCTCGTCCGGCTCCTCGAGGAACGGGGCCACCGGCATCACGCCGGCATTGCCGACCAGGACGTCGATCGGACCGAGGTCGGCGACGGCGGCCGCAACGCAGGCGTCCCAGGACGCCCGCGTCCGCACGTCCAGCGTGTATGCCCGTGCCGCCGAACCGATCTCGGCCACCACCTCATCGGCCGCGGCGCGATCGAGGTCGGCGACCGCGACCTTGGCGCCGCGCGCGGCCATGGCCTGCGCGGTGGCCCGCCCGATCCCGCGCCCGGCACCGGTGATGAGGACGACGGCGCCGGCGAGGTCGATCGCGGGGTAACGCTGCTCTGCTGTGAGGTTCATCGGGTCACCATTTCTGTGGGGAGGTCGGTGGAGGTCTCGTACGCACGCTCGTCGAACTCGCCGAGCCGGTTGCGCATCCGCGCCGTGGACCACGGCCAGTTGAAGCTGTTGCGCCCGTTGACGTCCAGGAAGTAGCTCTGGCATCCGCCTGCGTTGTAGACGGTGGTGGCCAGCGCCTGCTGCACCTCGGCATTGAACGCCGCCTGCACATCGGGTCGGGGCACCATCCGGGTCCAGCCGCTCTCCCTGGCCGCCGCGATCGCCTTGGCGACGTAGCCGAGCTGCGCCTCGAGGATCATGAACGCGGAGGTGTGGCCGGTCCCGAGCGCCGGGCCCAGCAGCACATAGGCATTCGGGAAGCCGGCGATGGTGGTGCCGAGGTAGGCCTGCGGGCTGCCCTTCCAGTGCTCGTCGAGGCTGCGGCCCTCTCCGTCGAAGACCTTGCCCCCGATCGGCATGTCGAGGATGTGGAAGCCGGTGCCGAAGATGATGGCGTCGACCTCCCGCTCGGCACCGTCGGCCCCGATCACGGTGTTGCCCCTGATGGCCGTCACCGCATTCGCGTGCACCTCGACGTTGGGGCGGGTCAGCGCCGGATAGTAGGAGTTCGACAGCAGCAGCCGCTTGCATCCGAGGGTGTAGTCGGGGGTGAGCGCCTTGCGCAGTTCTGGGTCACGGACCTGGGCGCGCAACTGCGCCTTGCCGATCTGCTGAACGATCCGCAGGATCCACGGGTGCCGGAACCCGAGCCCGAGCGCCTCCATGATGGAGTACTCGATCGCCCGCAGCGCGCGGTGCGCACCCGGAACCCGCCGCATCACCCATCGTTCCGCCTTCGGGACGTGATGGTCCGGCTTCGGCAGCACCCACTGAGCCGTGCGCTGGTAGAGGTGCAGCTCCTCGACCAGGGGCGCGATCGCGGGTACGAACTGCACCGCGGAGGCCCCCGTGCCGACGACGGCGACACGCTTGCCCGCCAGGTCGTAGTCGTGATCCCACCGCGAGGAGTGGAACACCTTGCCGCCAAAGGTGTCCAGGCCCGGGATCTGCGGCACCAGCGGTTCGTTCCAGGGGCCGGCGGCCGCCACCACCGAGTTCGCCGTGAAGGTGCCGTTCGAGGTCTGCAGCACCCAGCGGTGCACCGATTCGTCCCAGTCCGCGCGGACGAGCTCGGTTCCGAAGCGCACGTGGTCGCCGACGCCGTGTTCGGCGGCGGTTCGGTCGATGTACCGGCGGATCTCGTCCTGGCCCGCGAACAGCCGGGTCCACTCCGGGTTCGGCGCGAACGAGAACGAGTACAGGCCCGAGGGGACGTCGCAGGCACACCCGGGGTAGTCGTTGTCTCGCCAGGTGCCGCCGAGCGAATCACCCTTCTCCAGGATGGCGAAGTCCGTGATCCCCATCTGCCGCAGGGTGATCGCGGCACCGATCCCGGAGATCCCGGCCCCCACGATGAGGACCTCGAAGTGCTGGGTCGATGTCTGTGTCATGACAGTGCCTTTCGCGTCGTGCGCAGGGAGGCCTCCAACGTGGCCAGGCGCCTGCGGTCGTCCATGAAGTTCGGGCCCATCACGGCCAGGTCCTCTGCGGTCGCGTCGAGCCGGATCACCCGGGTGCCCGCCGCCTCGACGGCGGCGACCTCCGCGTCCAGGCCCGCGCTCATCCAGCCGCGCAGGACCAGGCGCTCGGCGCGGGCTGCGCCGCGGCCGGGGACCCGTCCGGTGGAGGCCATCGGCGCCAGCACCACCAGTTCGTCGAGTTCGAGCGGTGCGACCAGGTCCGCGGACGCGGTCGAGGCCGCGCCCCCGTCGACGAAGCGGCGGTCGCCGACCCGCACGGGCGGGAACCAGCCCGGGATCGCCCAGGAGGCCCGAAGAGCCTGCGAGAGAGTCGCTTCCGGGGCACCAGGCGAGCCGAACGCGACGCGCTCTCCGCTGTCGTAATCCATCGCGACAAGCCAGGTCGCGGGGTGGGACACCCACATGCGACCCGGGGCCATGCCGAGCGCGAGCCGGTGCAGCCAACCCGCGTCCCCACCACCGGGCGGCAGCAGCCCGCTCAGCGCCGTCACCGGCGCGACCTCGCGGCGCAGGCCTGCGCGCGCCAGCCGTGGCGAGCCGAGTCCGAACCGCGGCAGCGGCGGCATCCGGCCGGGGGCGTCGGCGAGGTGACCGCGCAGCGCCGGATGGGTGACCTGCTCCCCCAGCTGCATCGCGAGCAGCTCGTCCACCCCCACCCCGCTGCCGAGCATGGTCACCAGTTCCGCGCCTGCCGACGTACCGACGAGCACCGCGGCCTCGCGGGGGTCCCAGCCGAGCTCGTCGCGGACCGCGGCCAGCGCCGCGACGGTCCACGCCGCGCCCAGGGTCCCGCCGCAGCCGATCACCAGGCCCCGACGAAGTTGTCTGTCACTCGAAGTCATATTCAGAAACTAGCAGTATTCGAATACGATGGGTATACCAAATCTGGAGTTTTCTCGGAACGGAGTTGCGATGGCGCGAATGACCAGGTCGGAGAGTCAGGCCAAGACCAGGGCCGACCTGATTGCGACCGCGCGCGACCTGTTCCTCGCTGACGGGTACGCCGCGACCTCGCTCGAGAAGGTCGCCGAGGAGGCGGGCTACTCCAAGGGTGCGGTGTACTCCAACTTCCGCAACAAGAACGAGCTGTGCCTAGAGGTGCTCCAGCTGATCCACGTCACCAAGGGCGCCGAGGTGGCCGAGGTGATGTCGCGGCAGGCACCGCTGGAGGAACGGCTGACGGCGTTCGAGAACTGGGCCGAGCGGACGCTCGGCGACGTCGGCTGGACGACACTCGAGTTCGAGTTCATCGTGCTGGCGCGCCACGACCCGGAGCTGCGCGCCGCCCTCGTGTCCAGCCTCGGCATGGCGCGCGGCATCGTGGCCGCCATGCTCGGTGCGCTCGTGGCCTCCGGCGAGGTCACCCTGCCGATGTCGGTCGACGACGCCGCGACCAGCGTCCTCAGCATGGGCGTCGGCCTCGGCATCCAGCGCGCCATCGACCCGACGATCTCGACGGGCATCGTCACCCGAAACCTCCGCGCGCTTCTCACCGCTGCCGGCTCGACGGATCTACCCTCACAGGCGTGACGAACTGGCCCGAGCTCGCGCGCGAGATCGCCGAGGATGTGCTGTTCCCCGCCGCCGACAGCGTCGACGCCGACGGCGAGATCCCGCTCAGCCACTTCGAGGCGCTGGCGGCCGAGGGGTTCTACGGGATCGCCGCACCGCCCGAGTTCGGCGGACCCGGGCTCGGCCTCGACGACCTGGTGGCGGTCGTGGAGACCCTGTGCGGTGGTTGCCTCGCCACATGTTTCACGTGGTTGCAGCATCACGGCGTCGTCGCCGGCCTGGCGGCGAGTCCGAATCATGATCTGCGCGATGAGTATTGGGACGGCCTGATGGACGGATCGGTCCGGGCGGGCGTCGCCTTCGCGGGCGCGATCCCGCAGCCGCCGCTGCTGTACGCGCGCCGCGTCGACGGCGGATACGTGCTCGACGGTGTGGCGCCCTTCGTGACCGGCTGGGGCATCGTGGACATCCTGCAGCTGAGCGCCCGCGACGAGTTCGACGACTCGATCGTGCACGCCATCGTCGACGCGGTGCCCGGCGAGGGCCTGTCGATCGAGGCGCTGCCGCTGATCGCCGCGCGCGGCAGCAACACCGTCCGCATGCGCTTCGACGGTTTCGAGGTGCCGGACGAGCGGGTGAGCGCGGTGGTCACCCAGGAGCAGTTCACGGCGGGTCAGGGATTCGGGTCCTGGCTCAACGCGTGCATGGCGATGGGCGTCGTCCGGCGCTGCCTCACCGAGCTCACCGACAGGGGTGTGGACACCACCGGGTTCGCGGCGGAAGCCTCGGCGGTGCGGGCGAACCTCGACGCCGCGCTCGGCGGCGGGTTCGACCTCTTCGTGGCGCGCGCGCAGGCGTCGGAACTGGCGATCCGGGCCGCGGCCGCGCTGGTGACGGCCACGGGCAGCTCCGCGGCGGTGAGCGGGGCCACCGCGGAGCGGCTGATGCGCGAGGCGACGTTGACGCTGGTGGCGGCCTCGAGGCCGCAGATGCGCGCGGCGCTGCTGGATCGACTCGGCGGGGCGGCCGGCTGACGCTACCCGCCGGCGCCGATGACGGTTCGGAGGGTGGCGAGCTGCTCGGCGGTGAGATCCGCGGGTTGCAGGACCGCATTCCATCCGTCGACGTACCCGCCGGTGTACTTGTGGCCGTGACCACCCGGAACGCCTGTGGAGAACGGCAGGTCGGCGGTGATCTGCCAGAACGTCACGAACGGGATCCAGACCATCTCCTCGAGCACGTCCCGCCCGGGCGGCTGACCGATCCAGTCCGGCTCGCTCAGGATCAGGTTCGGGCTCCACCAGACGATCGGGTCGGAGGGGTGCATCAGGTACAGGACCCGGCTGCCGTCCCACGGCCGCCCCGACGGAGGGATTCCGCTCTCGGGGTCGTTGCTGAACCGCACCGTTCGCCCGTCCTTGTACACCGGCTCGACCTCCGGGCTCCCGGCATCACGCCGATCGCTGAACTCACGGAACAGGGTGTTGAAGTTGGGAGGGCCGGCGAACAACGTTCCCGAGGTGCGGTTGCGCAGGTCGTACTCACCGCTGAAGGCGGTCTCGCCGCCGAACGAACCCAGGCTCTCCCCCGCGACGAACAGCCGGGGACGGTCGTCCTGCGGCAGTTTCGACCACACGTCGTAGACCGCGTCGAACAGATCGCGCCCGGCTTCCCGGGCCTTCGACTGGTCGACCAGATACGAAATCCACGACGGCAGGTACGAGTACTGGATCGCCACGGTCGCGGCGTCGCCACCGGTGAGGTACTCGAAGGTGTCCACCAGGGCCGGGTCCACCCAGCCGCTCCCGGTCGTCGTCACCACGAGCAGGTTGGCGCGCTGGAAACCTCCGGCGCGGGTGAGGTCCTCGACCGCCAACGCCGCCCGGGACTCGGAGTCCGCCGACGACGCCAGACCGGCGTAGGTGCGAATCGGCTCCATAGCCGGGTGGCCGGCGAACTGGTCGATCTGATCGGTGGACGGGCCTGCACCGATGAAGCTGCGCCCCTGCCACCCCAGCGAATCCCACGGCACCACCGATCCGGGGCCACCCGATCGCAGGCCGGTCACCGGCTGCTGCACGCCTTCGGGGGTCTTCGTGTCGCGCAACGAGAAGGCCCCGTTCGCAACGCCGACGAGGCCGCCGAGCAGCACCCCCGAGACCACCGCGTAGACGAGTCCGGCGACCAGAAACCACCCGAGAACGGTCGCCGCCCGCCTCCCGATCCACCGGTCGAGCAGCCCCGCGCTCCAGCGATACAGGCCGCGGATGCCGCGCCCGACCGCCAGGAGGACGCAGAACACCGCCGCTGCGATGAATGGCGCGAGAACCACGAGCGGAATGCTGTACTCGGCGACTCCCATCAACGCGCGGATCTGGTGCTGCCAGTACTGCCCGACACCGAACGAGACGGCGAACAGCGCCACCGCACCGACGAGGAAGGCGCGCCAGGCGCCGCGTCGGGGACGCCGAGGCGCTCGGTCGGCGAACGCGCGCCACACGAAGGCCGCGAACACCCCCAGCCCGTACCCGATCGCGGCGGTGATCCCACCGACCACTCCCTGCAGGAGGCCGCCGCGCGGGAGCAGCGACGGCGTGAACGACAGGCATGCGAAAACGAGTGCACCCCAACACCCGGGAAGGGTGACGTACAGCAGCCTCCGGTGCTCGCCGGACGCGGGCGGCCCGCCGTCGTCGACCCCCGCGGTGGGCGGACCGCCGGGCGAATCCAGGACCTTCGGCGCCATGGACACCTCCACGTGGTCGTGATCTGGGCGGTGCGCCACCCTCAGTGTGCGCCCCGTGTCGGGGGGCCGGGGCACTATGGACACCATGGACACGGTGCTCGGCAGGTTCTCCGCCCCCACCAGGGAGTGGTTCGCCGGTGCCTTCCCCGCCCCCACCGCCGCGCAGCTCGGGGCGTGGGATGCCATCTCGGACGGCTCCCACGCGCTGGTCGTCGCACCGACCGGCTCCGGCAAGACCCTCTCCGCCTTCCTGTGGGCGCTCGACCGGCTCGCCGCCCGCCCGCACGACGAGCAGCGTCCGCCCGGCACGACGGTCCTGTACATCTCACCGCTCAAGGCCCTCGCGGTGGACGTCGAACGGAACCTGCGCGCACCGCTGGTCGGCATCACCCAGACCGCCAAGCGGCTCGGCCTCACTCCGCCGGAGATCACCGTCGGCGTCCGCTCCGGCGACACCACGCCCGCCGACCGACGCCTACTGGTGCGGAAGCCGCCGGACATCCTGATCACCACCCCGGAATCGCTGTTCCTCATGCTCACCTCCGCGGCCCGCGAATCGCTCGCCACCGTGCAGACCGTGATCGTCGACGAGGTGCACGCGGTCGCGGCGACCAAACGCGGTGCGCACCTGGCCCTCTCGCTCGAACGGCTGGACATGATGCTCGCGAGGCCCGCGCAGCGGATCGGGCTGTCCGCGACGGTGCGCCCGCACGAGGAGGTGGGCCGCTTCCTCACCGGGTCCGCGCCGATCCACATCGTCTCCCCACCCTCACCGAAGACGTTCGACCTGACGGTGCGGGTTCCGGTGGAGGACATGACGGAGCTGGGCGTCACGACGCCGGACGAGGAGTCCGGTTCCCCTGCCCCGCAGCAGGGTTCGATCTGGCCTCATGTGGAGGAGCAGATCGTCGACCTAGTCCTCGAGCACCGGTCCTCGATCGTGTTCGCCAATTCCCGCCGGCTCGCGGAGCGGCTCACCGCCAGGCTCAACGAGGTCTACACCGAACGACTCGGTGCCCCGGTCGAGACGGTGCACGGGCCGGCCGCACAGATCGGATCCCCCACCGAGGTGGGGCACGGCGCCGAGCCGCTGCTCGCCCGCGCTCACCACGGTTCGGTGAGCAAGGACCAGCGCGCCATCATCGAGGACGACCTCAAGTCCGGGCGGCTGCGCTGCGTGGTGGCCACCAGCAGTCTCGAACTCGGAATCGACATGGGCGCGGTCGATCTCGTCGTGCAGGTGGAGGCGCCACCGTCGGTGGCGAGCGGCCTGCAGCGGGTCGGACGAGCCGGGCACCAGGTCGGCGAGATCTCCCGGGGCGTGCTGTTCCCCAAGCACCGCACCGACCTCATCCACTGCGCGGTCACCGTGGAACGGATGACCGCGGGACGGATCGAGGCGCTCACCGTGCCCGCCAACCCGCTCGACATCCTGGCGCAGCACACGGTGGCCGCCTGCGCCCTCGACCAACTGGACGTGCAGGCCTGGTTCGACGCCGTCCGCCGGACCGGCAATTTCGCGTCCCTGCCGAGATCCGCCTTCGACGCCACCCTCGACCTGCTCGCCGGCCGCTACCCGTCCGACGAGTTCGCCGAGCTGCGCCCGAGGCTGGTCTGGGACCGGGACGCCGACGTCCTCACCGGACGCCCGGGCTCGCAGCGGCTGGCCGTCACCTCCGGCGGGGCGATCCCGGACCGCGGGCTGTTCGCCGTGTACATGGTCGGCGAGAAAGCTTCGCGCGTCGGCGAACTCGACGAGGAGATGGTCTACGAGTCGCGGGTCGGCGACGTCTTCGCGCTCGGCGCCACCAGCTGGCGGATCGAGGAGATCACCCACGACCGGGTCCTCGTCAGCCCCGCGTACGGGCTGCCGGGCAGACTCCCGTTCTGGCATGGCGACGGACTCGGCCGGCCCGCCGAGCTCGGCGCGGCACTCGGCGAGTTCCTGCGCGAGATGTCCCTCGGCGCGGACCCGGACCTGCGGGCCCGTCTGGCCGATCAGGGCCTCGACGCCAACGCCACCCAGAACCTGCTCGCCCTCGTCGAGGAGCAGGGCACCGCCACCGGGCAGGTGCCCACCGACCGCACCCTGGTGGTGGAGCGGTTCCGCGACGAACTCGGCGACTGGCGCCTGGTGCTGCACTCGCCCTATGGCCTTCCGGTACACGCGCCGTGGGCCCTGGCGGTCGGCGCACGTCTACAGGACCGGTACGGGATCGATTCCGCGCCAACCGCATCCGACGACGGCATCATCGTGCGGCTACCGGACACCGAAGACGCTCCGCCCGGCTCGGAGCTGTTCGTGTTCGACCGCGACGAGATCGCGGACATCGTCACCGAGCAGGTCAGCAATTCCGCGCTGTTCGCCTCGCGATTCCGCGAGTGTGCCGCCCGCGCCCTGCTGTTGCCGCGGCGCAACCCGGGCAAGCGCGCCCCGCTCTGGCAGCAACGGCAGCGCTCCGCCCAGCTGCTCGACGTGGCGCGCAAGTTCCCGACCTTCCCGATCCTGTTGGAGACGGTCCGCGAATGCCTGCAGGATGTCTACGACCTGCCCTCGCTCACCGGGCTGTTCGACGGCATCGGCCGCAAGCAGATCCGGCTCGTCGAGGTCGAGACGGCGACGCCGTCGCCCTTCGCAGGCGCGCTGCTCTTCGACTACGTCGGCGCGTTCATGTACGAGGGCGACAGCCCGCTGGCCGAACGCCGGGCCGCGGCCCTGTCCCTCGACTCCACCCTGCTCGCCGAGCTGCTCGGCCGGGTGGAACTGCGCGAGCTGCTCGATGCCGACGTCATCGACCTCACCGAACGCGAGCTCCAACGCCTGGTCCCGGACCGCCGGGCGCGGGACGCCGAGGGCGTCGCGGACCTGCTGCGCCTGCTCGGACCGCTGACCGACGCGGAGATCGCGAGCCGCACGCACGGCGATGCCGCGTCGTGGATCCGCGACCTCGAATCACAGCGTCGGGCCATGCGGGTCGGGTTCGCGGGCGAGCAGTGGTGGGTGGCGATCGAGGACGCGAGCCGGATGCGCGACGCGCTCGGCGTGCCACTGCCGATCGGCACCCCGGCCGCGTTCATCGAACCCGTCGACGATCCGCTGGGCGATCTCATCGCCCGCTACGCGCGCACCCACGGGCCGTTCGCGCTCACCGACGCCGCCGCCCGGTTCGGCCTCGGGACCTCCGTGGTCCGCGACGTGTTGCGCCGCCTCGCCGCCGACAAGCGCGTGCTGGAGGGCGAGTACCGGCCCGCCGCCACCGGAAGTGAATGGTGCGACGCCGAGGTGCTGCGGCGGTTGCGCCGACGTTCGCTCGCCGCGGCCCGCAAGGAGGTGGAGCCCGTCGAGCCGGCCGCGCTCGGCCGGTTCCTGCCGGACTGGCAGCACATCGGCGGCGGCCTGCGCGGCATCGACGGGGTGGCCGCGGTGATCGAACAGCTTGCGGGCGTCCCGATTCCGGCCTCCGCCTGGGAGCCGATGATCCTGCGCGCGCGGGTGCGCGACTACCAGCCGGCCATGCTCGACGAGCTGACCGCAACCGGGGAAGTGCTGTGGTCGGGCGCCGGTGCGATCTCCGGCAGCGACGGCTGGGTGTGCCTGCACCCTGCCGACGCCGCACCGCTCACGCTGGCCCCACCCGTGGACGCGGAGCTGTCCGAGCAGCAGCGCCAGATCCTCGACGCGCTGGCCCCCGGGGGTGCCTACTTCTTCCGGAACCTCTCGGACCTGATCGGCTCGACCGATGACGCCGTCCTCGCCGCGTCCCTGTGGGACCTGGTGTGGGCCGGCTACCTCAGCAACGACACCTTTGCGCCGCTGCGCGCCCTGCTGTCGGGACCGTCGCGCTCCGCACCGAGCCACCGGACGCCGCGCCGCGCGCCGCGGGCCCGGCCCTATCGGGCGCTCGCGCGCCCCGCGATGCCGAGCCGGACCGGGCCGCCGACCGTCGGCGGGAGGTGGTCGCTGCTGCCCGAACTCGAACCGGACCCCACCATCCGGGCGCACGCGCGAGCGGACGTGCTGCTGGACCGGTACGGGGTGCTCACGCGGGGGTCGGTGGTCAGCGAGTCGGTTCCGGGCGGGTTCGCCGTGATGTACAAGGTGCTGCGGGGCTTCGAGGAGAACGGGCGGTGCCGCCGCGGATATTTCGTCAACACCCTTGGCGCCGCACAGTTCTCGACCTCCGAGGTGGTCGACCGGCTGCGGGCGTACGGCGAGCGTGTCGGGCCGGCCAACGCGCCCGCCGCGGTGACGCTCGCGGCAACGGACCCGGCGAATCCGTTCGGTGCGGCACTGAGCTGGCCCGCTGCCGCCGGGGGTCACCGCCCGGGGCGCAAGGCGGGCGCCCTGGTGGTCCTCGTCGACGGCGAGCTCGCGCTGTACGTCGAGCGCGGCGGCAAGACCGTGCTCACCTTCACCGACGACCCCGGCGCACTGCACGGCGCGGCCGAATCCCTGGCCGCGGTGGTGGATCGGGGTGGCGCCGACAAGATCGTCATCGAGAAGGTCGACGGCGAATCCGTCCATTCCAGCCGCCTGTCGCCGGTGCTGGTCGAGGCCGGCTTCTCCGCCACTCCGCGCGGCCTCCGCAAGCGGTCCCGCCATGCCTGAGGGCGACACGGTGTGGCGGGTCGCGGGGCAGCTTCGCGAGGCGCTGGTCGGCGAGCCCCTCACCGTCTGCGACATCCGGGTCCCGCGCTTCGCGACGGTCGATCTCACCCCCGGACCGGTCGACGAGGTCGTCAGCCGCGGCAAACACCTGCTGATCCGGGTGGGCGAGCAGAGCGTGCACACCCACCTCAAGATGGAGGGCGACTGGCACGTGTATCCGGTGGGCGCGCGCTGGCGGCGGCCCGCGTGGCAGGCGCGCATCCTGCTGGGCACCGCGAAGCGAGTGGCGGTCGGATTCCAGCTCGGGATCGTGGAGGTGCTGCCGCGCGGCGACGAGGATCTCGTGGTCGGCCACCTCGGGCCGGATCTGCTCGGGCCCGACTGGGATCCCGCCGTGGCGGCGTCGAATCTGGCCGCGGATCCCGCACGGCCCGTCGGCCTGGCCATGCTCGATCAGCGGGTACTCGCCGGGATCGGCAACGAGTACCGCAGTGAGCTCTGTTTCCTGCGCGGACTGCGCCCGGAGCGTCCCGTGGGCACCGTTGCGGACCTGGCGGGGCTGGTCGACCTGGCACACCGGACCATGGTGGCCAACAGGTCCCGGGTTGCCCGGACCACCACCGGGGATCGACGGCCCGGCCGGCGGTCCTGGGTGTACGGGCGCACCGGCAAGCCGTGCCTGCGGTGTGGAACGCTGGTCCGCGGCGGAGTTCTCGGTGAGGACGCCTCGAGCGAACGGCACATCTACTTCTGTCCCCGCTGCCAGAGCTGACCGGGCTCAGGCTCCGGGAACGCGCTCGCCCGCCCCGGTCAACAGCTCCACACAGTGGGCGACGAACCGCTCGCGGTCGGTGGTGATCGTGCCGTCGAGGTAGCTGATGAACAGGCTCGTCAGGGCCCCGACGAGCCCGACGGCGACCATCTGCCGTTCATCCGGGTCGGCCACCGATCCGAGTTGATCCTGAACCAGCACAACGAAACTGGGCGCCAGCTCGAGGCCACGCCCGCCGAGCGCGGGCTCGGTGATCGGGGCGAGCAGGAGCACCCGCCCCATCTCGGGGTGGTCGACCATCAGCTCGACGAACGCGAGCACCGCGGCCGATGCCCGCTCGCGGGGCGTCTCGGCGGAGCCGACCGCGGCGATCAACGCCTCGCGGGCGCGCTCCCCCACGTCGGCGTACACACTGCGGACGAATTCCTCGCGGTCGCCGAAGCTCTCGTAGAAGTACCGCTCGGTGACGCCCGCGGCGCGGCAGACCGCGCGCACGTTGACCGCCGGTCCGTCCGCCCCGCCGAGCAGGTCGACGCCCGCCGCGAGCAGTTTCTCGCGGCGGGCCCTCTGTCGCTGTTCCAGGTCGGTGCCTGCCCAGCTGCGGCGTTCGGTGCTCACTGCCCCGAGTCTAGGGATTCGGGGCGGCGAGCACGTCACATGTGGGTGCCGCCGTCGATGCGGATCTCGGTGCCGGTGACGAACTTGCCGTCGTCGGAGGCGAGCATCGCGATCACACCGGCGACGTCCTCCGGCGGCGCGAAGCCCTCGCCGATCCACGGGTACAGCTTGCCGATCAGGGTCGGGTCCACGCCCTCCTCCGGGAAGCCCGGGTTGCTGGTCATGCCGGACGCGATGGAACCGGGCTCGACCGCCACGGCACGCAGCCCCTGCTTGGCGTACTCGAGCGCGATCGCGTGGGTGAAGGACCGGATGCCGCCCTTGGTCGCCGCGTATGCCGCCATGTACGGGTGCGCGAAGTGCGCGGAGGTGGAGCTGAAGTTCACGACCACGCCCTGGCCGTTCTCGAGCAGGGCGGGCAGCGCCTGCCGCGTCACCAGGAAGGTGCCGGTGAGGTTGATGCCGACCACGGTGTTCCAGAACTCGAGGGAGGTCTCGGCAGTGTGCGATGCCCGCAGGATGCCGGCGGCGTTGACCAGCACCTGTAGCCCGCCGAGCCGCTCGATGGCGCCACCGATGTTCTCCCGGACCGAGTCCTCGTTGGAGATGTCGACGGTCGTGATGCTCAGGCGGTCGGCTGTGCCGGCCTCCTCGGCCCGCTGCCGGGTGACCTCGAGTCCGTCCGCGTTGATGTCGGCGGCGACGACCACGCCGCCTTCCTCGAGAATCCGGGCAACTGTCGCCTGTCCGATGCCGGACCCGGCCCCGGTGATGAGCGTCTTGCGGCCCTCGAAGCGGTTCATGAACTGATCTCCTTCTGCTGGGTAGAGGTTGTGTTCCCGATCTCAGTTGCACGTTACGCCGAGATGGCACAACGTGCCATGATGGTGACCATGGCGGACCCAGTCGCACAAGCCCCCCTCCCTCTCACCGAGCGACGGCGGCTCCAGACCCAGCTCGAGATCGCACACTGCGCCGCCGAGTTGTTCGCCGCCCGCGGGGCGTCCGCAGTCACGGCCGAGGACATCGCCACCGCCGCCGGGATCAGCCTGCGGACCTTCTACCGGTACTTCCGGACCAAGGAGGAGGCGGTCGCCCCGATGCTCGCCGGTGGCGTGCGGGACTGGATCCACGACCTCGCGCGGGGACCCCGGAACCTCCCGGCGGCCGAGGCGCTCGAACGATCAGCTCGGCGCGCCCTCTCCCGCACCGACCAGGCCGGCCTCGATTCGCTCCGGCTGACGCACGAACTCTTCCGCGCGATCCCCGGCGATCCCGGACTCGAGTCCGTCTGGTTCCGGATCGTCAACGACACCGAGGAGTCCCTCGTCGAGATCCTGCGCGACCTGATGGGCCCCGACGCCGACCCGTTGGACGTGCGCATGATGGCGGTGGCCGGGAACAGCGCCATGCGGATCGCCATCCAGACCTGGGCGGATTCGGATGCCACGGCCGGAAACGACGGGACGCCCGCCGAGATCGCCGCGCGCTGTATCCGGACGCTCACCGCCGGGCTGCGTCCACCCCAGGGCTGACCCGACTCTCAGCGAGTTCACACCTGGCGCTGATGTGCCTCAAGGGTTCGCCCGCGATCCTTGACCCATGATCACATTCCCGCTCGTCTTCATCGTCCTGACCGCCATGGCCCTGTCCGGCCTCGCCGCTCGTTCGGTTCCCTCGACCGTGGTCCGCACGCGTTGACCCACCCGGACGTGGAAAGCTCTACGTCCATGGAGCGAACCCCCCTGGACGTCGAGGACTCCGCGAGCCGGATCAGCGCGTACGTCTACGGCAACATCCTGGTGCTCGCCGCGCTCATCCCGCTGCACGACGCCAGCACCACCCGCGCCGGACTGGTCGTCATCGGCACCGTGCTGTCGACCTTCGTCGCGCACGCCTTCGCCGAATCCGTCGGGAGGAGTGCCCGTATCGGGCGCCCGCTGACTCGGTCCGAACACCTCGAGGAGCTCCGCGACTCCGTGCCGGTCCTGACCTCCGGGGTGGTTCCCACGGCGGTGGTCGGGCTCGACGCGCTCGGCGTGCTCGAGCAGCAGACCGCGCTGCTGCTCGCCGAGCTCTGGGTGGTCAGCCGCATCGCCGGCCTCGGCATCGTCATGACCCGTCTGCGCGGCGAGAAGCTCAGCAGGCAGACCCTGGTCGCGTGCAGCCTGTTGGCCTTCGTCGCCATCGCGGTGGTCGCCGTCAAGCTCGTGCTGACGCACTGACCGCCGGCCCCGCCGATCAGCGCGAGATCGGCACCGGCTCCAGGATCTCGGCCCGCGCCTCCGGCGCGGCCGCCCGCAGCGCGTCGGCCGCGGAGTCGTCGGGCTGCGCCTGGGAGCGGACCTCCGCCTCCACCCGCGCCCGATAGGTCTCCACCTCGCGGTCCACGGTGGCCGCGTCCCAGCCGAGGACGGGAGCCACCAGCTGGGCCACCTGCTCGGCACAGTTCACCCCGCGGTGCGCGTACTCGATCGAGATCCTGGTGCGCCGCGCGAGGATGTCCTCGAGATGGAGCGCGCCCTCGGCCGCGGCCGCGTATACCGCCTCGACCTGCAGGTAGTCGGGTGCGTCGGTGAGCGGCTGCAGCAGCTCCGGCGTCGACGTCGCGAGATCGAGCACCTCGTGGATCAGCGAGCCGTAGCGGTCCAGCAGGTGCTTGACCCGGTACGGATGGAGCCCGTACTGATGTCCCACCGCCGTCGTCTGGTTGACCAACGCGAAGTAGCCGTCCGCCCCCACCAACGGCACCTTCTCGGTGATCGAGGGTGCAACGCGGGCCGGGATGTCCTCGGACGCCAGGTCGACGGCGTCCTCCGCCATCACCCGGTACGTCGTGTACTTGCCACCCGCGATCGCCACCAACCCCGGCGCCACCCGTGCCACCGCGTGCTCCCGCGAGAGCTTCGAGGTCTCGTCGCTCTCGCCCGCGAGCAACGGCCGCAGTCCGGCGTACACGCCGTCGATGTCGTCGTGGGTGAGCGGGGTGACCAGCACCTTGTTCACGTGCCCGAGGATGTAGTCGATGTCCGCCTTGGTGGCGGCGGGGTGCGCGAGATCGAGATTCCAGTCGGTGTCGGTGGTTCCGATGATCCAGTGGTTGCCCCACGGGATCACGAACAGCACCGACTTCTCGGTGCGCAGGATGATCGCGGCCTCGCTGACGATCCGGTCCCGGGGCACCACGATGTGCACCCCCTTGCTCGCGCGCACCCGGAACCGACCGCGCTGGTTGGACAGCGCCTGGATCTCGTCGGTCCACACACCGGTGGCGTTGATCACGACGTGACCGCGCACCTCGGCCGTGCTGCCGTCCTCCGAATCCCGCACCCGCACACCGGAAACCCGGTCGGCCTCCCGCAGGAACCCGACCACCTGTGTCGAGGTGCGGACCACGGCGCCGTAGTGCGCCGCGGTGCGTGCCACGGTCATGGTGTGACGGGCGTCGTCAACGACGGTGTCGTAGTAGCGAATTCCGCCCACCAGCGAGTTCCGCTTGAGGCCCGGGGCCAGCCGGAGCGCACCCGATCGGGTGAGGTGCTTCTGCGCCGGGACGGACTTCGCGCCGCCCATCGTGTCGTAGAGGAAGATCCCGGCCGCCATGTACGGGCGCTCCCACACCCGGTGCGTGATCGGGAACAGGAACTTCAGCGGCTTGACGAGGTGCGGCGCCAGCGTCGAGAGCGAGAGTTCGCGCTCACGCAATGCCTCACGCACCAGTCCGAATTCGAGCTGCTCCAGGTAGCGCAGTCCGCCATGGAACATCTTCGACGACCGCGATGAGGTCCCGGACGCGTAGTCGCGCGCCTCCACCAGGGCGACGCTCAGCCCCCGGGTGGCTGCGTCGAGCGCGATGCCTGCGCCGACGACCCCGCCACCGATCACGACGACGTCGAATTGCTCGGAACCCAGTTGGTCCCACGCATCCTTGCGTTGCTGTGGGCCCAGAAACTGTGCTCCCGATTGCTTGGTCACGCGGGCTCCTGTGAGTTGTCGGCGAATCAGCACCAAGGCTAGGCCATGTCGACCGGTCTTCGCTGCCTCGAACGCGTGGTGTTCAGGACCGGCACGACGCCCGAGAAGGGCGGTGTCTCACGATCAACGTGAATTGTGACGCGCGCTTTAGTAGCTTTTAGCCGTGTATGTCGCCGCGATCGACCAGGGCACGACCTCGAGTCGCTGCATGATCTTCGATCATGCCGGGATGGTGGTCGCCTCAGCGCAGAAGGAGCACGAGCAGATCTTCCCGCGTGCGGGGTGGGTCGAACACGATCCGGAGGAGATCTGGCGGGCGACCCGCGAGGTCGTCGCGGCCGCGCTCGCCAAGAAGGATCTGACCCGGCACGACATCGCCGCGGTGGGCATCACCAACCAACGCGAGACCACCGTCGTCTGGGACCGCGCAACAGGCAAGCCGGTGTACAACGCGATCGTCTGGCAGGACACGCGCACCGACGAACTCTGCGCCGAGCTCGCCGGTGACCAGGGCCCTGGGCGCTACCGCGAGCGCACCGGACTTCCCCTGTCGACCTACTTCTCCGGACCGAAGATCCGCTGGATCCTCGACAACGTCGAGGGGGCCCGCGAGCGCGCCGACGCGGGCGACCTCTGCTTCGGCACGATGGACACCTGGATCCTGTGGCATCTCACCGGCGGCGTCGACGGCGGGCTGCACGTCACGGACCCGACCAACGCCTCCCGGACCATGCTGATGGACCTGCGGACCCTGACCTGGGACGAACAGATCTGCGCCGACTTCCGGATCCCGATCTCCATGCTCCCGCAGATCCGCAGCTCCTCCGAGGTGTACGGGCAGGTTCGCGAGCGCGGCACCCTGGCCGGGGTGCCGATCGCCGGCATCCTCGGCGACCAGCAGGCCGCCACGTTCGGGCAGGCCTGCCTGAGCGTCGGCGAGGCCAAGAACACCTACGGCACCGGCAACTTCCTGCTGCTCAACACCGGCACCACTCCGATGCCCAGCAACAACGGACTCCTCACCACCGTCTGTTACCGGATCGGCGACGCACCGGCCGTGTACGCGCTCGAGGGTTCGGTCGCGGTGACCGGATCGCTCATCCAGTGGTTGCGTGACAACCTCGGGATCATCAACTCCGCCAAGGAGATCGAGGGCCTCGCCGCCGGCGTCGAGGACAACGGCGGCGCCTACTTCGTGCCGGCGTTCTCCGGCCTGTTCGCACCGCGGTGGCGCCCCGACGCGCGCGGGGCGATCGTCGGGCTGACCAGATTCGTCAACAAGGGTCATCTCGCTCGGGCCGCACTGGAGGCCACCGCATTTCAGACCCGCGAGGTCATCGAGGCGTGCGTCGCCGACTCCGGGGTCGAGCTCACCGCCCTCAAGGTGGACGGCGGCATGGTGCTCAACGAGATCCTGATGCAGTTCCAGTCCGACATCCTCGACGTCCCGGTGATCCGGCCGGTGGTCAACGAGACCACGGCGCTCGGCGCCGCCTACGCAGCCGGGCTCGCGGTCGGGTTCTGGGCCGGCGAGGACGACATCCGCAACAACTGGGCCGTCGGGCGCACCTGGAATCCGACCATGGCTGCGGCCGAACGTGATCGGCTGTACCGGGAGTGGAACAAGGCCGTCGAGCGGACCTACGACTGGGTCGACTGAGTTCGCCGCCGGTCAGCGGACGCGTGCGCCGCGGCCAGCCTGTCCACCGCCTCGGCCAGGGCCGACTCGTCATTGGTGGTGAAGCACAGCCGCGCGGTGGCCCGGTGGTCGCCTCCGACGGCGAAGGCCGATCCGGGCACGAACGCGACCCCGTGGTCGAGAGCGGCCTCCAGGAGCGCCGCCGTGTCGGTGCCGTCGCGGAACTCGAGCCAGCAGAACATGCCGCCGCCGATCACCGTCGCGGACACGCGATCGCCGAACGCGCCTGCGACCGCCGCGGCGCGTGCGCCATAGGCACCCCGGATCCGCTCCAGATGCCCGGCGAGCCACGGTCCGTCGGACAGCATGACCGCCGCGATCCGCTGGGTCAACGTCGAACCGCACAGGTCCGCGCCCTGTTTGACCAGCTCGACGGCCGCGCAGACCGGGCGGGGAGCACGCAGCCACCCGACCCGCAGCGCGGGCGCCAGGATCTTCGACGCACTCGAGAGCCGGATGACCCGATCCGAGTGGTCCGCGACCGGCGCGGGCGGCGCGGCATCGAACCAGATCTCGCCGTACGGGTCGTCCTCGATCACCCAGAACCCGTACGTATCGGCGAGCGCGGCCAGGTGCCGCCTGCGCGCGGCGGACATCGTCGCGCTGCCCGGATTGTGGAAGTTGCTCACCGTGTGCACCAGCGCGGGCCGCTCACCCGCGTCCAGGAGCTCCTCCAGGCGGTCGGTGCGCATCCCGTCGGCGTCGAGCGGCACCGTCAGGATCCTCGCCTCGGCGAGCCGGAACACCTGGAGGGCACCGGTGTAGGCGGGTTCCTCGACGACGACGGTGGCGCCGGGGTCGAGCAGCACCTGGGCGAGCAGGCTCAGCGCCTGCTGGGACCCGTGGGTCACCACCACCTCGCGCGGGTCCACCGAACGCGATCCCGCCGCCGACTCCCGCGCGGCGATCACCTCCCGCAGGCCGAACCAGCCCGCGGTCTCGGTGTACTGGACAGCATCCGGACGGGCGAGCGCCTCCGCGCCTGCCTCTCGAATCCGTGTCCGCGGAATGAGGTCCGGGTCCGGCAACCCGCCCGCGAGGCTGACGATCTCGGGCCGAGCCGTGATGGTGAGCAGGTCCCGGATCCGCGGGGCGGGAGGCGCGAGAGCGAGGCCGATGGTTGCGGCCGATGCCTCGACTATCACACAGGCCCGATCACGATGTGAACTCAATTGTTCACATCGTGGGAACGTTCGCGATCAGTCGAGGTCGTCGTGGCGCATCAGCTGGCGGGCAGCCTCGGTGATCGAGCCGGTCAGCGACGGATACACCGAGAAGGTCTGCGCCAGATCGTTCACCGAGAGGTTGTTCTGCACCGCGATGGCGATCGGGAGGATCAACTCCGACGCCGTCGGCGCGACGACGACGCCGCCGATCACCACACCGGTGGCGGGGCGGCAGAAGATCTTGACGAAGCCGCGACGCAGGCCCGACATCTTGGCCCGCGGATTGGTGTTGAGCGGGAGCATCACGGTGCGTGCCGGCACCTCGCCGTCGTCGATCGCGGCCTGGCTGACGCCGACCGTGGCGATCTCGGGACGGGTGAACACCGCGGAGGCGACGGTCTTGAGCTTGATGGGGTTCACGCCCTCACCCAGGGCGTGATACATCGCGATCCGGCCCTGCATCGCCGCGACCGAGGCCAGCGGCAGCAGGCCGGTGCAGTCCCCGGCCGCGTAGATCCCCGACACCGAGGTCCGCGAGACGCGGTCCACCCGCAGGTAGCCGCCGGAGTCGAGCTCGATGCCCACCCGGTCGAGTCCGAGGCCGCCGGTGTTGGGGATCGAACCGACCGTCATCAGGGCATGGCTACCGGTGACGGCGCGACCGTCGGCCAGCGTGACCACGATTCCGTCCGCGGTGCGTTCGACGGCATCGGCGCGCGCGTGCTTGACCAGGGTCACACCGCGTTCGGACAGCGCCTCCTCGAGCACGAGAGCGGCGTCGGCATCCTCGTGGGGCAGCACCCGGTCACGACTGGAGACCATCGTCACCTTCACACCCATCTCGGTGTAGGCGGAGACGAACTCGGCGCCGGTGACGCCGGAACCGACCACCACCAGGTGCTCCGGCAGCGTGTCGAGGTCGTAGAGCTGGCGCCAGTTCAGGATGCGATCGCCGTCGGGCTTCGCGCTGGGCAGGACACGGGGGCTCGCGCCGGTGGCGATCAGCACGACGTCGGCGTCGAGCACCCGCTCGCCCCCGTCGTGCAGGGTCGCCTTGACCTGGTGCGCGGCCATCCCGAGCTCCTGGTCGATCAGCTCCCCTCGCCCGGCGAGCAGCTCGACGCCGACGGTCTGGAGGCGGTCCCGGATGTCCGAGGACTGGGCCTGCGCGAGACTCTTGACGCGGGCGTGGATCTGCGGCAACGAGACGGTGGCCTGCCACGGCTCGAGGCTGATGCCCAGGTCGGTGGCACGGCGCATGTCGGTGCGCACGCCGGTCGAGGCGATGAACGTCTTCGAGGGCACGCAGTCCCACAGCACGCAGGCACCGCCGACTCCGTCGCAATCGATCAGCGAGACCGTCGCACCGTGCTGCGCGGCGACCAGCGCCGCCTCGTACCCGGCCGGTCCGCCGCCGATGATCACGATCCGGGTCATTCATCCTCCAGTTGTTCGGGAGCTGTCACACAGTTGTCGGTGCAAACCACGCTATTGCACCGGCCCACTCCGACGCACGTCGACACCGGTTCCCTGCGGCGAACAGGTTCCGATTTGCTGTGTGCGGTTCTGCAGTCACGCCGCCACGGTTTAGGCTTTCGCCGTGCCGATCTACGCCGCGTATGGGTCCAACATGCATCCCGAGCAGATGCTCAAGCGCTGCCCGCACTCGCCGATGGCGGGAACGGGCTGGCTGCACGGTTGGCGGCTGACCTTCAGCGGCGGCGACATCGGCTGGGAAGGTGCGCTGGCCACCGTCGTCGAGGACCCCGACTCCAGCGTCTTCGTGGTGCTCTACGACGTCCCCGACGAGGACGAGGTGAGCCTCGACCGGTGGGAGGGCTCCGAGCTCGGCATCCACCGCAAGATCCGGCTCCGCGTCGACACGGACGGCGAGCCGGTGCTGGCGTGGCTCTACGTCCTCGACGCATACGAGGGCGGGCTGCCCTCCGCGCGCTACCTCGGCGTGATGGCCGAGGCCGCCGAGATCGCGGGCGCACCGGCGGAGTACGTGCGCGACCTGAGGACCCGCAACAGCCGCAATGTCGGCCCCGGGACCCCCGGCTACCCGAGCTAGAGAACGCCCGCGGCGGCCAGCGGCAGGTTCGCCATCACCTTGACGCCGACGCCGAGGGCCCGCTCGTCGAGGTCGAAGGTCGGCTGGTGGATGTCGAGCTGTGGCCCGACACCGGACCAGACGCCCAGCCGGGCCATCGCGCCAGGAACCTCCTCGAGATACCACGAGAAGTCCTCGCCGCCCCCGGACTGTGGCGTGTCCGACATCGCGTCGGGCCCGATCGCGGCGATCGCACTCTCGAACAGCCGGGTGGAGACCTCGTCGTTCACCACCGGCGGCACCCCGCGCCGGTAGTTGAGCTGGTAACGGACTCCGGTCGGGGCGAGCAGACCGTCCACGATCTCGTGGACCATCGGTTCGAGCAGCGCCCACGTGTCGTGGTCGCCGGTCCGCACGGTCCCGACCAACCTGCCGGACTGGGGAATCGCATTCGGAGCCTGGCCCGCGGTGACCGCGCCCCACACCATCACGGTGCTGGTGCGCGGATCGATCCGCCTGCTCAGCATCCCCGGCAGCCCGGTGATCACCGTGCCGAGGGCGTAGACGAGGTCGGTGGTCAGGTGCGGCCGAGAGGTGTGCCCACCCGGCGAGTCGAGGATCAGTTCGACGGTATCCGCCGCGGAGGTGATCGCACCGAGCCGGACACCGACCCGCCCCGCCTCCAGGCGCGGGTCACAGTGCAGCGCAAAGATTCTCGACACATCCTGGAGCGCACCGGCGGCCACCGCGTCCAGCGCGCCGCCGGGCATCACCTCCTCGGCGGGCTGGAAGATCAGCCGCACCCCGACCGGGAGTTCCGGCGCCTGCGCGAGCGCGAGACCGGCGCCGAGCAGGATGGTGGTGTGTGCGTCGTGACCGCACGCGTGCGAGACCCCGGTGACCATCGACGCATAGGGCGCTCCGGTCGCTTCCTGCAGCGGCAGCGCGTCCATGTCGGCCCGAAGCGCGACCCGCGGACCATCCGGACCGACATCACACGTCAAACCGGTTCCGCCGGGCAGGATCTCGGGTTCCAGCCCCGCCGCGATCAGACGTGTCGCCACGAACTCGGTGGTGGCGTACTCGTGCCGGGCCAGTTCCGGGTGCGCGTGGATGTGGCGTCGCCACGACGAGAGGTCCTCGGTGTGCTCGGCGACCCAGCGGTCGATCCACTCGGTCATCGGCCGGCCACCGCCCTCCGCTGTGCGCCCTCGAGCAGCC
Organism: Rhodococcus daqingensis; assembly: GCF_042665615.1. Lineage (NCBI taxonomy): Bacteria > Bacillati > Actinomycetota > Actinomycetes > Mycobacteriales > Nocardiaceae > Rhodococcus > Rhodococcus daqingensis. Next base: position 515,016 of record NZ_JBHTCS010000009.1, read on the forward strand.
GCTCGCGCGCAGCCGGATCGGTCGCCGCGCGGATCGCGGTGCACGCCAGCGCCACCGCGCCATCGGTCACCGCACGGTCCGCGGAGTCGGTGACGCACGCCGCGGCGAACGCCGGCTGATGGGTGGCCGCGCCACCCGACTCGATACCGATCACGGGGTGGATCCCCGGCAACACGTGCGTGACGTTGCCCATATCTGTGCTGCCCAAGGGACGCGATCCTTCCAATGCTGGGGCCAGCGGACTGCGCCCCATCTCCACGATCAGTTCACGATAGGACCGGACCAGCCACGGATCGGGCCGTAGTTCGGTGTAGTTCGGTGAGACGGTGCGAATCTCGTGCGTGCACCCGGCCGCCAGCGCGCCCGCCTCGAAGCAGGCCAGCGCCCGCTCGGTCAGGTCCGCGAGCGAATCCGAGGTCTGCGCCCTCAGGTAGTAGTGCATCTCGGTCCTGGCAGGGACGATGTTCGGCGCGACCCCACCGTCGCTGATGATCCCGTGCATCTGCTGCCCCGCGGACAGGTGCTGACGCAGCAGCCCGAGTCCGACCTGCGCGACGGTGGCCGCATCCGCCGCGTTGCGCCCGAGCTGCGGCGCCGCCGAGGCGTGCGCCTCACGGCCGCTGAAGGTGACGGCCAGGTCGGCCATCGCCAGGGAGGCGGCGCCCGCGATGTCCTCCGGCCCCGGGTGCACCATCAATGCCGCGCCGAGATCGTCGAAGACCCCGCGCTCGAGCATCAGTACCTTGCCGCCGCCGCTCTCCTCCGCCGGCGTGCCGAGCACCCGGACCGTGATGCCGAGGCGGTCGGCGAGCGGCGCGAGCGCGAGACCCGCGCCGACCGCCGACGCCGCGATGATGTTGTGCCCGCACGCATGTCCGATCTCCGGGAGCGCGTCGTACTCCGCGAAGATCCCGACGACCAGGTCGCCGCTGCCGTAGCTCGCACGCAGCGCCGTCGGCAACTCGGCCACCGGCGTCTCGATGTCGAAACCGCGCTGAGACAGCAGTTCCGCGATCTTCGCGACGCTGCGATGCTCCTCGAACGCGAGCTCCGGCTCCGCGTGAATCGAATGCGACAGAGCGACGAGGTCGGACGCCGCTGTCGCAACCGTACCGACCACTTCCGAATTCACGGGTCCAGTATCTCATCCGTGTCCTGCGTCACCCGCCCGTGCGGGCCCGGCGGCTACCCGAAGGTGAGATTGGACGGGTCCGTCGGCACGGCGAATGCCTCGAGGACCGGCCGGTGGATGCCCGCCTTGATCCCGGCGAGGTTCGGTCCGTGCAGCGCCGTCGTCGCCGCCGCGCGGGCCACCGCCGCGGCCAGCACGCCGTCGCCGTCCGCGGTCTGGTTCACGATCCCGGCGGCCAGGGCGTCGGGGCCGCCGTACCGGCGGCTCGTGGTCATCGACTCGACCGCGGTCTGCCGGGGCAGGGCCGTCGTCATCAGCGCGTTCATGCCGATGGTGAACGGCATGTTCAGGGCCGCTTCCGGCAGGCTGTAGAAACCCCGGTCCGCGCGCATCACGCGCACATCCTGCGAGGTGGCGAGCATGGCGCCGGCACCGAAGGCGTGCCCCTGCACGGCGGCCACCGTGGTCATCGGGAAGGTCAGCAGCCGGGTGAACACGGTGTGCACCTGATCCAGGTACCAGTGCGACTTGTCCAGGTTGCCGAACAGCCAGTCGGTGTCGAGTCCGTTGCTGTAGAACTTGCCGGTGGCGTAGGTGACCAGGGCGGCGGGACCCTCGTGGGCCTCGACCTCGTCCAGCTTCGCGTGGATCTCGGTGATCCAGTCGGGATGGAAGCGGTTCTCGCTGTCCCTCTGCCCCTCGTCACCGAGGTACAGGATGAATACGTCGCCGTCGCGCTCAAGAAATGGCATATGGGCACAATAGCGGCCATGGACGATTCCGATCTGGCCGCCGACCCGTTCGGCGCCGCGGCGCGGGCCGCGAGTGTGCTCGCCGAACGCACCGGGGTGCCCGCCCACGACGTGGCGGTGGTGCTCGGCTCCGGATGGCAGGCCGCGGCCGATGCGTTCGGTGCCCCGTCCGCCACGGTGCCGATGGCGGAGCTGCCCGGCTTCGCCGCGCCGTCCGCGTCCGGGCACGCCGGGCAGGTGCGCTCGGTGCGTGTCGGAGACGCCCACGTGCTGTTGCTGCTCGGCCGCACCCACGCCTACGAGGGACACGATCTGACCCGGGTGGTGCACCCCGTCCGGACCGCCTGCGCCACGGGCGCGGGAACCGTGATCCTGACGAACGCTGCGGGCGGGATCCGGGAGGGCATGAGTGTCGGTGTGCCGGTCCTGATCTCCGACCATCTCAACCTGACGGCCAGGTCGCCGCTGGTGGGCGCCGAGTTCGTGAACATGGTGGACGCGTACTCCCCCGACCTGCGCGCGCTCGCCAGGCAGATCGACCCGGCACTGACCGAGGGTGTGTACGCCGGGCTGCCCGGACCGCACTACGAGACGCCTGCCGAGATCCGGATGCTGCGGGTGCTCGGCGCGGACCTGGTCGGGATGTCGACCGTCCACGAGGCGATCGCGGTCCGGGCGATCGGCGCACGGGTGCTGGGACTGTCGCTGGTGACCAACCTGGCCGCGGGCATCACCGGCGAACCACTCGACCACTCCGAGGTGCTCGCGGCGGGTGCCGCCTCGGCGGGACGGATGGGCGAGCTGCTCCGCGCGCTGGTCGCCCGGCTGTGACGGACGAGAACGTGACTCCGCTGACCTTCGGCACCGCCGGACTGCGCGGGCCGCTGGGACCCGGCCGGGGCGCGATGAACGTCGACACCGTCGTGCGGACCACCGCCGGGCTGGTGTCCTGGTTGCAGGCGCGCTGCCTCGGCGGCTCGACCGTGGTGGTCGGCCGCGACGCGCGCCACGGTTCGGAGGAATTCGCCGCCGCGACCGCGGAGGTGCTCGCGGCCGCCGGGTTCGAGGTGGTGGCACTGCCCCGACCGCTGCCGACACCGGTGCTGGCCTTCGCGGTCCGCCGGCTCCGGGCGGCCGCAGGCGTGCAGATCACCGCCTCGCACAATCCCGCGACAGACAACGGCTACAAGGTGTACACCGACGGCGGGGCGCAGCTCATCGCCCCCGCCGACCGGGAGATCGAGCGCGCCATCGAGGCGGCCGGTCCCGCGTCCGCGGTCCGCCGCGCCCCGGTCGCACCGGCCGACGACGCGCTGGTCGCCGAGTACCTCGCCCGGGTCGCCGCGCTACCGCGCGGGAGCAGCCGCGACCTGCGCATCGCGTTGACCCCGCTGCACGGCGTCGGCGGCGACACCGCGCTCGCCGCGCTGACCGCCGCGGGCTTCACCGATGTGCACACCGTGACAAGGCAATTCGATCCGGACCCGGACTTTCCCACCGTGCGGTTCCCCAATCCCGAGGAGGACGGCGCCACCGACGCCCTCCTCGAGCTCGCCGACGACGTCGACGCCGACCTGGCCATCGCGCTCGACCCGGACGCGGATCGCTGTGCGGTCGGCGTACCCGGACCGGACGGGTGGCGGATGCTGCGCGGGGACGAGACCGGCGTCCTGCTGGGCGACCACGTGCTCTCCACTGCGGGGCCCGATCCACTCCTGGCGACCACGATCGTGTCGTCACAGCTGCTGGCGAAGGTCGCGGCGGCCAGGGGTGCGCGCTTCGCCGAGACGCTCACCGGCTTCAAGTGGCTGGTCCGGGCCGGGGCCGGCCTGGTCTACGCCTACGAGGAGGCCCTGGGGCACTGCGTCGACCCGGAGGCCGTCCGCGACAAGGACGGGATCTCCGCCGCCGTGCTGGTGGCAGACCTGGCGGCCGGGCTCAAGGCGCGGGGCCGAGCCCTGCAGGACGTCCTCGACGACTACGCGGTCGAGTTCGGGGTGCACGCGGGAGACCAGGTGTCGCGACGGGTCGGGCACCAGCGCGAGCTCGAGGACCTGATGTCCCGGCTGCGGGCCGCCCTGCCGCGATCGCTGGCCGGCGACGACGTCACCGCCGAGGACCTGCTCGCCCGGCGCGGCGCGCTCCGCACGGACGCGGTGGTGCTACGCGGCGACCACACCCGAATGGTGGTGCGGCCGTCCGGAACCGAGCCCAAACTCAAGTGCTATCTCGAGGTCGTCGTGGACGTCGACGACCGATCCGATCTGGAGCGCGCGCGGGCAGAGGCGGCGACTCGGTTGCGGGAGCTGGCCGACTACGCGCGCCGGCTCTGACCTCAGATCCAGCGCGGGCCGAACTGCCGGTCCCCCGCGTCACCGAGGCCGGGGACGATGTACGCGTCCTCGTTGAGTCCCTCGTCGATGCTCGCGGTGACCAACCGGACGGGGAACCCCGAGCCTTCGAGTGCCGCGACGCCCTCCGGCGCGGCAACCACACAGACCGCGGTGATGTCGCCCGCGCCCCTGGCGACGAGCAGTTCGATGGTGTGCACCATCGACCCGCCGGTGGCGAGCATCGGGTCGAGCACGTACACCGGGATCCCGGACAGGTCGTCGGGCAGCGATTCGAGATACGGCACCGGCTGATGGGTCTGCTCGTCGCGGGCCATGCCGACGAAGCCGACCTGCGACTGCGGGATCAGTGAACTCGCCTGCTCGACCATGCCGAGACCGGCCCGCAGCACCGGCACCAGCAGTGGCGGCGTGGCCAGCCGGACGCCGCGGGCCGCCGCGACCGGGGTCTGCACCTCGAACACCTCGATCTCGGCGTCGCGGATGGCCTCGTAGATCAGCATCTGGGTCAGTTCCCGCAGCGCCGACCTGAAGGTCGGGTTGTCACTGTCGGCATCGCGCATCGTGGTCAGCAGCGAGGCGGCCAGGGGGTGATCAACCACATGCGTGTCCATGGCCGAAAGAATATGCGCGAAACTCGCTTCGATGGAACCGGAGCCGCGTCGGCGGCGTCCAACCAGGCAATGCACAGTTCTGACTCCGGGGGAACGACATGAGTGAATTTTCGGCGGTGACCGAGGGCATCCGCGCCTACGGCGCGACGGCCTGGTCGATGGCGGCCCAGGTCGAGACCGCCGCGCTCGGGACGGCGGCGGCGGGCCCGGTCCTGCTCGGCCCCGCGTTCGGGCTGATCGGCGGCGACTTCGTCGCCGCCTTCGCGACCGCGCACGGCGGTCACGCGGCCGCGCTGACCGACCTCGCGCGGGTCCTGGGGAGCATGAGCGAGGCCGCGCACGCCTCTGCCGCCGCCTATGACGCCGCCGACCTCGGCGCGGCGTCGGGACTCAGTGCCACGGGCAACGGATTGGAGGCCTGAGCATGATCGGGATCGACCTGCTCGCCCGCCCCATCATCGAGTTGGTGGACACCTTCGGCACCGGAGTGATGCCGTCCGGCGGGCCTGCGGACGCCATCAGGATCGCCTCGATCGCCCTCGACTCCGCGTATGCGGTCGGCAAGCTCGGCATCGCCGAACTCGGCGGCGTGTGGACCGGTGTCGCGTCCGACGCCGCCGTGGCCAAAGCGGACCAGGCCCAGGCGCAACAGGTCCAGCTCTCCGACCGCGGCAACGAGATCGCGGACGTGCTCACCGTCGCCTCCCGCGACGTGAACACCGGAATGGTCGAGCTCGAGGGCATCTTGCAGTCGTTCATCTCGGTCGCCGTCGCGGCCGGTCCCACCCTGACCACGCCACCGGGCCAGATCATGATCATCGCCGCCGCCATCGATCACCTCTCCCGGGGGCTGGCCGTGGTCGCGCGGGTCCGCGCCGAGCTGACCGTGCACACCGCCAAGATGACGGCGTTGACGGCCCCCGAGGCGACCGGCGACCCTGCAGATCCCGGTGCGGCACAGGCCTCGGTGCGCCCCGCGGCCTCGACCGCTGCCACCACGCCCGCGTCGTCGCTGCAGCAGCGTGGCGACGCCTTCAGCGGTTTCGGCAACAGCTTCGGCAACGCCGCCTCGTCCGCGCCCGGCAACGGCTACTCCGGCTTCAGCGGCGCGATGGGCCAGACCGGACGCGGGCTCGGCGGCGGCAACCCGCTCGGGCGGGGCTCGGGCACCGCTCCACCGGAGATCGGCAAGGCCCCCACCCGCCCGCGCACCGGGAGCAGCTCGGACTCGCTGGGCAGCAGCGAGGGCGTCGAGATCTTCCTGCCGGACGGCAGCACCGCGATGGCACCGAACCGCGAGGCCGCGGACGCGGTCCGCAACGCGCTGAGCCAGCAGGGCGTGCCGTACGAGTGGGGTGGCACCACGCCGGGTCAGGGTCTGGACTGCTCCGGGCTGACGCAGTGGGCGTACGGCGAGGCGGGTGTGGAGATCCCCCGGCTCGCCCAGGAACAGAGCGTGGGCATCCCGGTGAACCAGTCTGACCTGCAGCCCGGCGACCTGGCCGTCTGGGACGGCCACGTCGCGATGGTGATCGGGAACAATCAAATGGTGGAAGCCGGGGACCCGGTCCAGGTGAGTTCGGTCCGCACCGAGAACATCGGCATGGGCTTCCAGGGCTTCTACAGGCCGACCGAATGAGCGCCGGGCAGCAGGTGCCGGCGAACGTGTCGGTCGCGACGGTGGGAAACCGGGCAGGCAGCATCACCGTCCGTGCCACCGATCAGGGCCTTCCGTTGGAGATCCGCATCGATCAGCGCGAACTGCGTTACGGCGGAACGCAACTGGCCGCCGCAATCCTCGAGGTCTGCACGCGGTCCACACGGGAGGCGCAGGTCCGCAGGCGCGCCGACCTGACCGAGCAGGGGGTGCCCGCCGAGGTCCTCGACAAGCTGGGCCTGCCGACCAGGAACGAGCTGGCCGCCGTGCAGCAGGCCGAGGCCGAGGAAGAAGCCGCCCCGACGAGTTGGATGCGACAGCTGTGAGCGAGCGAAACACCGACAACCAGATGGACCTCATCGTCGAGCGCGCCAGCGGCCGCGTCGACGACCTTGAGAACGCGCTGCACGACCTCACCCGGGCACGGGCCCGGGTGACCCACGACTCGGGCCTGGTCAGCGTCGAGGTCGATCGGAACGGCGGGATGAGCGGCCTGTGGATCTCCGAGTCGATTGCCCACGTCGATGCCCGTGAACTGGCCACCATGATCACCACGACCGCCGCCAGGGCCGCGCAGATGGTGGCCGACCGACGAGAACGGATACTGACGTCGCTGCAGGCCGCGTTCACCGACTAGGCTGCCAGCCATGGCAGGAGACATCGTCCCGATCCAGCTCGGTCTCACCGATGGCGACCTCGTCACGTTGTGGGCTCCCCGGTGGCGTGAGGGGGACGACGAGTGGGAGGCGTTCCTCGGTCACGACGAGGATCTGTACGCCTTCGAATCGGTCGCCGAACTGGCAGCGTTCACCCGCACCAACTCGGACAATGACCTGGTCGAGCACCCGTCGTGGTCGACGCTGTCGGCGTTGGGGGCCTCGGAGCTGGAACCGGACGAGACGCACGTCTACGACCTGGTGGGCGTGCCCGAGCTCGCCGCGGGAGATCCCGATGCGCTGACCATCACCGAACTCGAGGAGACCCTCGAGATGGTGCGCACGATCGGCGAGGTGTGCGAGCTCGACACCGTCACCAAGTTCTTCGGCGCTCACCCGGTCCTCGGGGCGCTGCCCGGCGGCGTGAACGCCTTCGCCGGGCGCGACGGCGAGCAGCTGTGGATCCAGATCGGCACTGCCGTCGCCGACGGCTGGGATGACGTTCTCGACGCGATCGATGCGATCGTGGCGACCCCCGAGGTCGACCAGGCGGCCGTTGCCGTCGCCGAGGCCGAAATCCTTGCCGCAGAGGAGAATATCGTCGATGCGGACGACGCCGCGGAGGAATCGGACGAGGACGACGAACTCGAGTTCATGACGGTCGACCTCGACGACGAGACCGTCGACCCGATCGCACTCGCCGCGGAGGACGAATCGTTCTGGACGTCCGTCGGCATCGATCCGATCAAGATCATCACCTCGGGTGCCGTCTACTACACGCTGCGGTGTTACCTCGATGACGATCCGATCTTCCTCGGCAGGTCGGGACGCATCCTGGTCTTCACCTCCGAGCGCGCACTGGCCCGCTACCTGGCCGACAACCACGATCACGACCTCGCGCAGCTGAGCACCTACTCGGATGTGCAGACCGCGGCAGTCGACGGCGCCCTCGAGATCGAGGTCACCGACGAGAACGTCTACGTGTTGCCGGGCCTCGCCGATGATCTCGCCCAGGGACCTCAGTCGGTCGACGCCGACCAGCTCGACCTGGCGGTCGAACTGTTCACCGACGCAGCCGATTACGCGGACGACGACTCCACCGAGCAGGCTCTCGCCACCTCCACCCCGCTCGGCTGGTACGTCTCCTACACGCTCAATCCCGACCCCTCCCGACTGGCACCGAACCCGCCGTTCGACGCCGAGTCCGAGGCCTGGCGTGCCCTCGAGCGCGAGTTCGAGGCCCGGCTGCGGGTCGAGTGATCAGCGGATGAGACGACTCAGCCGATGAGCACCGCGTAGCCCGGCTTGACCACCTCGTCGATCAGGCGCAGCCGATCGGGGAAGGGGATGAACGCGGACTTCATCGCGTTGATCGTGAACCGCTCGAGGTCGCTCCAGCCGTAGCCGAAGGTCGTGACCAGTTTGAGCATCTCCTCACTCATGCTGGTCGCGCTCATCAGCCGGTTGTCGGTGTTCACCGTGACGCGGAAGCGCTCCCTCGCCAATAGGTCGAAGGGATGCTTCTCCAGGCTCTCCACGGCACCGGTCTGCACGTTCGAACTCGGGCACAGCTCCAACGGGATGCGCTTGTCCCGCACGTAGTTCGCGAGCCGTCCGAGGGTCGCCACGCCATCCGACGCCACGGCGATGTCGTCGGTGATCCGCACCCCGTGTCCGAGGCGATCGGCGCCGCAGAACGCGATGGCCTCGTGGATCGACGGCAGCCCGAAGGCCTCGCCCGCATGGATGGTGAAGTGTGCGTTGCTCGTCCGCATGTACTCGAACGCGTCGAGGTGCCGGCTCGGCGGGTGCCCGGCCTCGGCGCCTGCGATGTCGAACCCGACCACCCCTCGGTCCCGGAACCGCACGGCCAGCTCCGCGATCTCCCGCGACCTGGCGGCGTGCCGCATGGCGGTGAGCAGGCAGCCGACCCGGAGCTCGCGTCCGAGTTCACGCGCCGCGGCCACACCCTCCTCGAACCCGAGCAGCGTGTGGTGCACGACCTCGTCGAGGCTCAGCCCCGCCTCCAGGTGCTGCTCCGGGGCGAACCTCACCTCGGCGTAGACCACCGAGTCCGCCGCCAGGTCCTCGGCACACTCCCTGGCGACCCGGGCGAGTCCCTCCGGGGTCTGCATCACCGCGACCGTGTGCTCGAAGGTCTCCAGATAGCGCACCAGGGAACCGCTGCCCGCGGCCTCGGCGAACCACAGCGCCAGCGAGTCGGCGTCGTCGGCAGGCAGTCCGCGGTAGCCGGCCTGGTGCGCCAGCTCGAGCACGGTGGCCGGCCGCAGTCCCCCGTCGAGGTGATCGTGCAGGAGCGCCTTGGGCGCGGTCCTGATGTGCGCGAGATCGAGCGGTAGCGGGCTCATGCTCCGACGCTAGACCCGCTCAGGCCGATCCGCTCGAAGACCAGCGGCGTCGACGGCGGCGTGTCGCCGACATCCCACGCGCCCGCCAGCGCGGCCAACGCCGGTTCGAACAGGCGCGGGGTGTCGCTGTACAGCGTGAACAGCGGCTGACCCGCGACGACGGCGTCGCCCGGTTTGGCGTGCCAGCGGACCCCGGCGCCGGCCTGCACGGCCTGGCCCTGACGCTCGCGGCCCGCGCCCAGCCGCCAGGCCGCGACACCGACGGCCATGGCGTCGAGCCGGGTCAGCACGCCGGACTCGGGCGCCCGCACGACCTCGTGATGGTGGGCGGTCGGCAGGGCGGCGTGTGGGTCCCCGCCCTGCGCGCGGACCATCGCGCGCCAGCGATCCATCGCCCGCCCGTCGGTCAGCACCTGCGCCGGATCGATCCCGTCGAGGCCCGCCGCCGCGAGCATCTCCCGCGCGAGCGTCAGCGTCAGTTCCACGACATCGGCGGGCCCGCCACCCTCGAGCACCTCGAGCGACTCGGCCACCTCGAGGGCGTTGCCCGCGGTGTTGCCGAGCGGGCTGTCCATCGCGGTCAGCAGTGCGACCGTGCGGACCCCCGCATCCGCGCCGAGATCGACCATGGTGGAAGCCAATTCGCGCGCGTCGTCGAGCTTCTTCATGAAGGCGCCGGAGCCGACCTTGACATCGAGCACCAGGGCCCCCGTCCCCTCCGCGATCTTCTTGCTCATGATCGAGCTGGCGATCAGCGGGATGGATTCGACGGTGCCGGTCACATCGCGCAGCGCGTACAGCTTGCGGTCCGCGGGTGCCAGCCCGGAACCGGCTGCGCACACCACCGCGCCGACCTCGGGGTCCGCCAGGATCGAGTGGATCTCCTCGGCCCCGAGGTCGGCCCGCCAGCCCGGGATCGACTCGAGCTTGTCGAGGGTGCCCCCGGTGTGGCCGAGGCCGCGCCCGGACAGTTGCGGGACCGCCGCGCCGCAGGCCGCCACCAGCGGGGCCAGCGGCAGGGTGATCTTGTCGCCGACACCGCCGGTCGAGTGCTTGTCCACCGTCGGCCTGCGCAGTCGCGAGAAATCCATCCGTCCGCCCGAGGCCACCATCGCACCCGTCCATGCGACGGTTTCCGCCCTGGTGAGTCCGCGGAATACGATCGCCATGGCCAGCGCCGACATCTGCTCATCGGCGACCTCGCCCCTGGTGTACGCGTCGATCACCCAGTGGATCTGCGCCGCGCTGAGCTCACGGCCGTCCCGCTTGGCTGTGATGATGGAGACGGGATCGGTCATGACCTCGACCCCCGGTCGCTCCGCTCCGTTTCATGGTCGCTCCGCGGGCTCCGCTCCTGCCGCACCCGGTCCAGGTCCTGCGGCCCGAAAGCAGCAGGTAGGAGCTCCGCGAGCGGCACGGGCCCGCCGGGAGCGTCGACGAGGAGGTCACCCCCGCCGTGCTCGAGCAGCAGCTGCCTGCAGCGACCGCACGGCATCAGTGTCTCCCCGCTGCCGTCCCGGCAACTGAAGGCGATCAGGGTGCCGCCGCCCGAGGAATGCAAGTTACTGACCAGTCCACATTCGGCGCAGAGGCCGAGTCCGTATGAGACATTTTCCACATTGCATCCGACGACAATTCGTCCATCGTCGACCAGGGCCGCCGCGCCCACCGGGAACCCGGAGTAGGGCGCGTAGGCGGATCTCATGGCGCGATCAGCATTGTCGCGCAACGTTTTCCAATCAATTTCGGCCACAGTTCGCCATCCAAGCATGCCCACTGAATGGATGCAGAAGATCCCCGGAACGCCCCCCGAGGCCATTGGACAGGCAAACCTAAGAAGCTCGTCACCCCGTCGTACGAACCGCCCGTCGAATTAGTTCCCCGATTCGACGGGGATTACAGTTCAGACAGTCGGTTCAGGTACACGTCGCGCCAAGGCTGAAAACTCCAGGGTCGTCCCAGATGAAACAGCCAAACGGGGTGCGACACGTCCACCAAAGACGTTGGAGGCACAGCACTCGATGAGTAGCACGACTGAAGCCGCTCCGGCGAAGGAGCGCACACGGTCGCTATACCGGGGCGACCCCGGCATGTGGTCCTGGGTTCTACACCGGATCACCGGAGTCGCGACATTCTTCTTTCTCTTCGTCCACGTTCTCGACACCGCGCTGGTGCGAGTCAACCCGGACACCTACGACGCGGTCATCGAGACCTACAAGAACCCGCTCGTCGGGCTCATGGAGCTCGGCCTGGTCGCGATGGTGCTCTACCACGCGCTCAACGGCGTCCGCGTGATGCTGGTCGACTTCTGGTCGAAGGGCCCGCAGTACCAGCGCCCGATGCTCTGGATCATCCTGGCGATCTGGTTCCTGGTGATGATCCCGGGCGCCGGCCGCATCTTCTACAACATGTTTGCGGGGCACTGACATGACTGAAGCCAAGACTCTCGGCACGTCCTACGACCGTCCCGCCAGCCTGGAGAACCCGCGTTCGCCGCGCCGCGTCGCGAAGAACAACTTCGAGCTCTACGCCTGGCTGTTCATGCGCCTGTCCGGACTCGCGCTGATCGTGCTGGTTCTCGGGCACCTGTTCATCATGCTGATGGTGGACAGCGGCGTGCACCGCATCAACTTCGCGTTCGTCGCGGGCCGCTGGTCCAGCCCGTTCTGGCAGTTCTGGGACCTCACCATGCTCTGGCTCGCCCAGCTGCACGGCGGCAACGGCCTGCGCACCGTGATCGCGGACTACTCGCGCAAGGATTCGACGCGCTTCTGGCTCAACACGGTTCTCGTGGTGTCGATGATCCTGATCATGGGCCTGGGCACCTACGTCATCTTCACCTTCGACCCCAATATCGTCGCGAGCTAGGGGAGCAGAAACTTCATGCAGGAACATCGTTATGACGTGGTCATCGTCGGTGCCGGCGGCGCCGGCATGCGCGCCGCCATCGAGGCCGGCCCTCGGGTGCGCACCGCGGTCCTGACCAAGCTCTACCCCACCCGCAGCCACACCGGCGCGGCCCAGGGCGGCATGTGCGCCGCGCTGGCGAACGTGGAGGAAGACAACTGGGAGTGGCACACCTTCGACACCGTCAAGGGCGGCGACTACCTCGCCGACCAGGACGCGGTCGAGATCATGGCCAAGGAAGCCATCGACGCGGTCCTCGACCTCGAGAAGATGGGTCTGCCGTTCAACCGGACCCCCGAGGGCAAGATCGACCAGCGCCGCTTCGGTGGACACACCCGTGACCACGGCAAGGCGCCCGTGCGCCGTGCGTGTTACGCCGCGGACCGCACCGGCCACATGATCCTGCAGACGCTCTACCAGAACTGCGTCAAGCACGACGTCGAGTTCTTCAACGAGTTCTACGCGCTCGACATCGCCCTGACCGAGACCGAGGAGGGCCCCGTCGCGACGGGTGTCATCGCCTACGAGCTCTCCACCGGCGAGATCCACGTCTTCCATGCCAAGTCCATCGTGTTCGCCACCGGCGGCTCGGGACGCATGTACAAGACCACCTCCAACGCCCACACCCTCACCGGTGACGGCATGGGCATCATCTTCCGCAAGGGCCTGCCCCTGGAGGACATGGAGTTCCACCAGTTCCATCCGACAGGCCTCGCGGGCCTCGGCATCCTGATCTCGGAGGCCGTCCGAGGCGAGGGCGGCATCCTCCGCAACGCGGACGGTGAGCGCTTCATGGAGCGCTACGCCCCCACCATCAAGGACCTCGCGCCCCGCGACATCGTGGCCCGTTCCATGGTGCTCGAGGTGCTCGAGGGCCGCGGCGCAGGCCCGAACAAGGACTACGTCTACATCGACGTGACCCACCTCGGCGAGGAGGTGCTCGAGGAGAAGCTCCCCGACATCACCGAGTTCGCCCGCACCTACCTGGGCGTCGACCCGGTCACCGAGCTGGTGCCCGTGTACCCGACCTGCCACTACGTGATGGGCGGCATCCCCACCAAGATCCGCGGTGAGGTGCTGCGCAACAACGACGACATCGTCCCCGGCCTGTACGCCGCGGGCGAGTGCGCCTGCGTCTCCGTGCACGGTGCGAACCGTCTCGGCACCAACTCGCTGCTCGACATCAACGTGTTCGGCCGTCGCGCCGGCATCGCCGCCGCCGAGCACGCGGAGAACACCGACTTCGTGCCGCTGCCGGAGAACCCGGCGAAGATGGTCGAGGAGTGGCTCGCGGTCATCCTCTCCGACCACGGCCACGAGCGGGTCGCGGACATCCGGACCGAGCTGCAGCAGACCATGGACAACAACGCGTCCGTGTTCCGCACCGAGACCACGCTGACCAATGCGCTCAAGGACGTCCGCGCCCTCAAGGAGCGGTACAACCACATCACCGTGCAGGACAAGGGCAAGCGCTACAACAGCGACCTGCTCGAGGCCGTCGAGCTCGGCTTCCTGCTGGAGATGGCGGAGGTGACCGTCGTCGGCGCGCTCAACCGCAAGGAGTCCCGCGGCGGCCACGCGCGCGAGGACTTCCCGGACCGCAACGATGCCGAGTACATGCAGCACACCATGGCCTACAAGGAAGGCGACGGTCTGCTCTCCGACATCCGTCTCGACTACAAGCCGGTAGTCATGACCCGCTACGAGCCGATGGAGCGTAAGTACTGATGTCCGCACCCGTTGTAGACAAGGACGCCCCCGCGCTGCCGCCCGTTCCCGAGGGCGCCGTGATGGTGACCCTCAAGATCGCCCGCTTCAACCCCGAGGACGGCGAGGGCCAGCACTGGGAGAGCTTCCAGGTCCCGACCCTGCCCACCGACCGGCTGCTGAACCTGCTCCTCTACGTGAAGGGCTACCTGGACGGCACGCTGACCTTCCGTCGTTCCTGCGCGCACGGCGTCTGTGGTTCCGATGCGATGCGCATCAACGGCGTGAACCGGCTCGCCTGCAAGGTCCTGATGCGCGACATGCTGCCGAAGGACCCGAGCAAGACCCTCACCATCACGGTCGAGCCCATCAAGGGCCTGCCGGTGGAGAAGGACCTGCTCGTGGACATGGAGCCCTTCTTCGACGCATTCCGCGCCGTGAAGCCGTTCCTCATGACCACCGGCAACGAGCCGACCCGCGAGCGCATCCAGTCGCAGGCCGACCGCGCGCGCTTCGATGACACCACCAAGTGCATCCTCTGCGCGTGCTGCACCACCTCGTGCCCGGTGTACTGGAGCGACGGCACCTACTTCGGCCCCGCCGCGATCGTCAACGCGCACCGGTTCATCTTCGACAGCCGCGACGAGGGCGCCTCGGAGCGTCTGGACATCCTGAACGACAAGGATGGCGTGTGGCGCTGCCGCACCACCTTCAACTGCACCGACGCGTGCCCCCGTGGCATCCAGGTGACGAAGGCGATCCAGGAAGTCAAGCGCGCTCTCCTGTTCGCGCGGTAGCGAAGCGGCTAGCGCGACCTACCGATACAGCGCGCGGTAGTAGACAGTTCAGACACTCGAGGCGCGGTTCCCGGCGACGGGAACCGCGCCTCGTGTCATTCCCTCCCCCGGTCCGCTCGGGCGAAGAGCCCGCCGCGGCCCGCGTCCACCCGGGTCCCGAAGTCGCGGCCGAGCCCGTCGAGGGCCTCGCGTAGCCATGCGGTATCGGCGGCCGACGCGCGGCGCAGCCGCATCCGCCGGGACTGCATCGGCACCATCCGAAGCTCGCGCAGATCGTGCGTCCGCGCGTCGAGGGCGACGAGGTACAGCAGCCTGAGGTCGTCGCGGAACCGCTCGTACCCACCGATCCCCTCGTAGTCGTTGATCAGGTCGCCACAGCCGTACAGGATCGGCCTGCCGCGGTAGATCTCGACAGGCCGCGGATGGTGCGAGGAATGACCGTGCACGATGTCGACGCCGCCGTCGACGAGCCGGTGCGCGAACCGGACCTGCGTCGCGGGCACGCCGAAGCCCCAGTTCGATCCCCAGTGAACGGAAGCCACCAGGACGTCGCCTTCGTGGCGTACCCGCAGCATCCGGTTGATCACAGCGTCGGCACCCGCATCCGATACATCCGCGAGCAGCGCCAATCCCGGACGGCCTCCCCTGGCCGCATCCCGGCGGGCGACACCGGACGACTCCGCGCCCATCGACCAGATCAGCACCCGACCCGCGCCGGTCCTCACCGCCGCCGGAGCCCACGCTTGCTGGGCGGTGTGCCCCGCGCCCGCCTGCCGGATGCCCGCGCTGCGAAGCGTCCGCAGTGTCTCCTCGAGACCGCGGATGCCGAAGTCCAGGATGTGGTTGTTCGCCAAGACGCAGACGTCGATGTCGGCGGCGGTGAGGACACCGACGTTCGACGGGTGCATCCGGTAGTTGATCCCCTTGGGCGCGTAGTCATCGGATGTGGTGACGGTGGACTCCAGGTTGATCACCCGGATGTCCGGTTCGGATTCGTCGAGGACCGGCAGCGCCTCGCCCCAGGGCCAGTCCCAGTCGACCGGCGCGGCGATCCTGCCGTTCACGCGCTCGGCCAACGAGACGTACTCGCGCGCGTCGTGAGCACAGCGCTCACGCAGCGCGGGCGAGCCCGGACACGGCAGGATCTGGTCCACACCCCTGCCGGTCATCACGTCCCCGGCGAGGAACAGCACGATGGTCTCGGCCATTCGTCAATCACCCAGTTCCACGGTAGTCACCCCGGACCGCCGTGAGCGGATCTACCGGTCGACCACGGTCATGTCGAAGTGGTACATGCTCGCGCGGTAGACGTGGCTGCCGAACTCGACGACCCGGCCCTCGTCGTCGAATGCGGTCCGGTTCATCGTCAACAACGGCGCGCGGGGTTTCTCCTCGAGAAGGGCCGCCTCCTCCCTGTCCGCGGCCTTGGCTCCGATCCGCTGACGTGCGAGGCGGATGTGCACCCCACTGGTGCGCAGCGACTGGTACAGCCCGTGCGTCTCCAGCTCCTGGGGCCCCGGCGCGAGAGCGGCGGGCAGATGATTGGTCATCAGGGCCAGCGGCTCGCCATTGCTCAGCCGAAGCCGGCGGATCGTGGTGACCTCCTCGTCGCGCGAGAGGTTGAGTTCCCGCGCGAGCTCCTCGGTCGGGGCGCCGACCCGGTACTCGAGCAGCGTCGTGGTCGGATTCTGGCCGGCCCGCGCGAGGTCGTCGAAGAGACTGGTCAGCTCGACCGGCCGGTGCACCGGCCCCTGCACCACCTGGGTGCCGACTCCGCGCTTGCGCACCAGCAGTCCCTTGTCCACCAGTTCGGCGATCGCGCGCCTGGCGGTGGGCCGGGACAGATTCAGCCGCTTCGCGAGGTCCAGCTCGTTCTCGAATCGGTCGCCCGGCCCCAGATCACCGCCCAGGATCGCACCCTCGATCGCCTGTGCCAGCTGGAAGTACAGCGGCACCGGACTCGACCGGTCGAGCTCAACGGCAAGCGGTGCAGCCACTCTCGGCTCCGATCATCGACGGCGACCGCGCCCGCGC
Organism: Rhodococcus daqingensis; assembly: GCF_042665615.1. Lineage (NCBI taxonomy): Bacteria > Bacillati > Actinomycetota > Actinomycetes > Mycobacteriales > Nocardiaceae > Rhodococcus > Rhodococcus daqingensis. The sequence continues at coordinate 531,992 of NZ_JBHTCS010000009.1, forward strand.
GGCCACCGAAAAGGCAGGCTGAGGCGAAGATTAACACCAGTTGACCGAAAGTTAGAATGTTAGGACAAACGGTTGACATTCCCCCGCGACGTGGCGCAGAGTTTGCATCAGAGATCAGTCTCCATCAACTTCGGGAGTCCCTCTTGGCAAACACGGCTAATCGGATGATCGACGTTCTCGCCATCGGGCGCTGCGGCGTCGATCTCTACCCGATGCAGACCGGTGTCGGCCTGGAGGACGTCAGCGTCTTCGGCAGGTTCCTCGGCGGCAGCGCCGCGAACGTGGCCGTCGCGGCGGCACGCCTGGGCCTGCGCAGCGCCCTGATCTCCGGAGTCGGCGAGGATCCGTTCGGCATCTTCGTGCGCACGGAACTCGCCCGCCTCGGCGTCGACAACAGATACGTCCGGATCGACGGCGAATACCCGACACCGATCACCTTCTGCGAGATCTTCCCGCCCGACCGGTTTCCGCTGTACTTCTACCGCCGCCCCAGCGCGCCGGATCTGCAGCTGCGGGCCGAGGAGATCGACACCGCCGCCGTGCGGTCGGCGGCGCTGTACTGGTCGACGCTGACCGGCCTGTCCGAGCAGCCGAGCCACGACGCACATTTCGCCGCGTGGCGGGCACGTGGGCGCGCCCGGCACACCGTGCTCGACCTGGACTACCGGCCGGTGTTCTGGGACTCCCCCGCCGCGGCCGCCTCCGCCGCGCAACGGGCACTGCACCAGGTCAGCGTGGCGGTGGGCAATATCGAGGAGTGCGAGGTGGCGGTCGGCGAGCGAGATCCGCACCGGGCGGCCGACGCGCTGCTCGATTTGGGAGTCGAACTCGCGGTCGTCAAGCAGGGACCCGCGGGGGTGCTCGCGCGGACCCGGGACGAATCGGTGACCGTGCCGCCCGTCGCCGTCGAGGTGGTGAACGGGCTCGGTGCGGGCGACGGCTTCGGCGGCAGCCTCTGCCGCGGGCTGCTCGCCGGCTGGCCGCTCGAGAAGACGCTGCGCCACGCCAATGCGGCGGGTGCCCTCGTCGCCTCGCGCCTGGAATGCTCCACCGCGATGCCGACGGCGGAGGAGATCGCGGGGCTCGTGGAACAGTCCGCCGTGGGGGCCGTCGATGCCTGACGAGAACCACCTACCCGCGGGCACCGCGGGCGACGGCCCGTTCACCCTGGCCATCACCCCGCGCTCGGCGGGCTGGCACGCGTCGAGCCTGTGGGTTCTCGAGCTGCCACCCGGCGGGCACCTAGAGCGCGAATCGGGCGACGACGAGGTCATCGTGTTGCCGCTCGCGGGGTCCGCATCGGTGGAGTGCGGCGGCCGCGAGATAGCCCTCGCGGGTCGACGATCGGTGTTCGACGGCCCGAGCGATTTCGGCTACGTCGGGCGCGGACACGCGTTCACCGTCGCCAGCCGGGGCGGCGGACGCTTCGCCCTGTGCGGCGCGCGGGCGGAAACAGAGTTCCCGTTCCGCCACGTCGGGGCCGCGCAGGTCCCGGTCGAACTGCGCGGTGCCGGACAGTGCAGTCGTCAGGTACACAACTTCGCGATGACCGACACCTTCGCCGCCGATTCGATCCTCGCCTGCGAGGTCATCACCCCCGCGGGAAACTGGTCGTCGTACCCGAGCCACAAGCACGACGAGGACACCGAGCACGAGTCCGCCCTCGAGGAGATCTACTACTTCGAGATCGGTGAGGCCGGCACGCGGTCGGTGGATCTCGACCGGCGTGGGTTCGGATTCCACCGGGTGTACGGCACCCCGGACCGGCCGATCGACCTGCTGGCCGAGGTACGCACCGGGGACGCGGTGCTGGTGCCGCACGGGTACCACGGGCCGTCGGTGGCCGCGCCCGGCTACGACATGTACTACCTGAACGTGATGTCGGGGACGGGCGCGGGGCGGTCCTGGCGGATCGTCGACGATCCCGACCACGCCTGGATCAGACAGACCTGGCGGGACCAGGACATCGACCCCCGACTGCCCCTGCCCCGGACCACAGGAGCCTGAACGTGGCACAGCGACCGGAAGTACCGAACACCGAAGCGACGGTGCGGCTTTCCGTCGCGCAGGCCGCCGTGCGATTCCTGGCGAACCAGTTCACCGAGCGCGACGGCGACCGCGTCCGGCTGATCGCGGGCTTTCTCGGGATCTTCGGTCACGGCAACGTCGCCGGCCTCGGCCAGGCGCTGCTGGAGACCGAACTCGAGGACCCGAGCCTGATGCCGTACGTGCTCGGGCGCAACGAGCAGGCGATGGTGCACACCGCCGCCGCGTACGCGCGGGCGCGCGGTCGGCTGCAGACCTGGGCGGTGACCACGAGCGTCGGACCGGGTGCGACGAACATGATCACCGGCGCCGCGCTCGCCACCATCAACCACCTGCCGGTGCTGCTGCTGCCCGCCGACACCTTCGCCAGCCGGGTCGGCGCCCCGGTCCTGCAGGAGCTGGAGCTGCCCTCGAGCGGCGACGTCACGGTGAACGACGCGTTCCGCCCGGTGTCGAGGTACTTCGACCGGGTGTGGCGGCCCGAGCAGCTGCCCGCGGCCCTGCTCGGCGCGATGCGGGTGCTCACCGATCCGGTCGAGACCGGCGCCGTGACGTTGGCGATCCCCCAGGACGTGCAGACCCAGGCGTACGACTGGCCCGAATCACTGTTCGCGGAGCGGGTCTGGCATGTGGGGCGCCCGCTGCCCCAGCGCTCCGCGCTCGACCGCGCCACCGAGGCGATCCGCTCGGGACGCAGACCGCTCATCGTCGCGGGCGGCGGCGTCCTCTACTCGGACGCATCCGAGTCGCTGGCCCGGTTCGCCGAGATCACCGGGATCCCGGTGGCGGTGACCCAGTCCGGCAAGGGTGCGCTGGACTCCGCGCACCCGCAGTCCGTCGGCGCGGTGGGTGCCACCGGGACCACCGCCGCGAACGCCCTCGCGGCCGCGGCCGACGTGGTGATCGGGATCGGCACCCGGTACACCGACTTCACCACCGCCTCCCGGTCCGCGTTCGCCGACCCGGGAGTGCGGTTCGTCAACATCAATGTCGCCTCGGTGGACGCCGCCAAGCAATCCGCCATCAGCGTGATCGCTGATGCGAGGGAGGCACTCGACGCCCTCGCCACCGAACTGCACGACCACCGGGTGTCGACGGAATACCGGACTCGGGCAACCGATCTGGTGACGGCCTGGGACGCCACCGTCGACGCCGCGCACCGATCGGCGGGCGAGGGACTCACCCAGACCGCCGTGATCGGGCTGGTGAACACGCTCTCGGACCCGACGGACGTGGTGGTGTGCGCGGCGGGATCGCTCCCGGGCGACCTGCACAAGCTGTGGCGGGTGCGCGACCGCGCCGGCTATCACGTGGAGTACGGCTACTCCTGCATGGGCTACGAGATCGCGGGCGGGCTGGGTGTCGCGATGGCCTGTCCCGGACGGGACGTGTTCGTGATGGTCGGTGACGGTTCGTACCTGATGATGGCCACCGAACTGGTCACGGCCGTCCAGGAGGGGATCAAGGTGATCGTCGTGCTGGTCGACAACCACGGTTTCGCCTCGATCGGATCGCTGTCGGAATCTGTTGGCGCGCAGCGCTTCGGCACCCGCTACCGGTACCGGTCGCCGGACGGGCGACTCGACGGCGGCCCGCTGCCCGTCGACCTCGCCGCGAATGCCGCCAGTCTCGGCGTCGACGTCATCTCGGCCCGCACCGCAAGCGAGTTCACCGACGCCGTCAAGACCGCCAAGGCGAGCGCGCGCAGCACGGTGCTGTACGTCGAGACGGACCCGATGGCCTCCGCCCCGGACAGCGGCTCCTGGTGGGATGTACCGGTTTCCGAGGTCTCGACCCTGCCGTCCACCCGCCGGGCCCGCGATGAGTACGAGTTCCGCAAGCGGGCACAACGGCACTGTCTACGCCCGTCCGACAACCGAGGGCCCCACAGCGAGCAATCTGGAGAGGAGTCACGATGAGCGTGATCCGGGTCGGATCGGCCCCCGATTCCTGGGGTGTGTGGTTCGGTACGGACCCGCGACAGGTGCCGTATGGCCGGTTCCTCGACGAGGTGTCCGCGGCCGGCTACCGGTGGATCGAACTGGGCCCCTTCGGATATCTGCCCACCGACCCACAGCGGCTCCTGGACGAGCTCGGTGCGCGGAATCTGCGGCTGTCCGCCGGTACCGTCTTCGAGCGCCTGCACCAGCCGGGTTCCTGGGATGCGGTGTGGGATGTGGTCGCCCGGGTTTCCGCGTTGACGGCCGCGGCGGGCGGCACGCAGGTGGTGGTGATCCCCGAGATGTGGCGCGATCCCGCGACCGGGGTCGTCCGCGAGGACAGCCATCTCACCCCGGAGCTGTGGCGCGCCAAGACGTCCGGGGTCGACCGTCTCGGACAGGCGATGTTCGAGGAGTTCGGGGTGGCGCTGCGCTATCACCCGCACGCCGACAGCCACGTCGGCAGGCAGGACGAGGTGGTCCGGCTTCTCGAGGACACCGATCCACGCTTCGTGAACCTGTGTCTGGACACCGGCCACATCAGCTACTGCGGGGGCGACAACCTCGCCATCATCGGCGAGTACCCGGACCGCATCGGCTACCTGCATCTCAAGCAGGTGGACCCGGCCATCGTCGCCAAGGCGGACGAGCAGGGCCTGACGTTCGGCGAGGCCGTCACACTCGGGGTGATGGTCGAACCGCCGCGCGGTGTCCCCGAACTGCCCCCGCTGCTCGCCGCGGTGGAGAAGCTGGAGGTGGACGTGTTCGCCATCGTCGAGCAGGACCTGTACCCGTGCGCGGGGGACGTGCCGCTGCCGATCGCCGCGCGCACCCAGAAGTACCTGTCGGGATGCGGAGTCCCGGCTCTCCGGTTCGACTGATCACAAGGAGCACACCATGTCTGATACTCAGGACCTGCGGGTGGCCGTGCTGGGCGTCGGCGTCATGGGGGCCGATCACGTGGACCGGATCAACAGGCGGATCAGCGGCGCACGGGTCACGGTGATCAGCGACGCCTCACCGGAACGGGCCGCGCAGGTCGGAGCGACGGCGCGGGACGCCCAACTGGTGGCCGATCCGTTCGAGGCGATCGCCGTGGAGGACGTCGACGCGGTCCTGCTCGCCACGCCGAGTGCAGTGCATGCCGAGCAGGTCCTCGCCTGCCTGCACGCGGGCAAGCCGGTGCTCTGCGAGAAGCCGTTGGCCACCGATGCCGAGGGTGCACTCGAAATCGTCAGGCGGGAAGCGGAACTCGGCCGGCGGCTCGTGCAGGTCGGGTTCATGCGCCGCTTCGACCACGAGCACGAGCGCCTCAAGTCGCTGATCGACACGGGCGATCTCGGCCAGCCGCTGATGATGCATTGCGCACACCGAAACCCGGCGGTGTCACCACGGTGCGACAGTGCCGCGGTGATCACGAACTCGGTGGTCCACGAGATCGACGCGACGCGGTTCCTGCTGGGCGAGGAGATCATGGCGATCACCGTGCTGCGTCCGACCCCGAGTTCCCACGCCGCCGAAGGACTTCAGGATCCGCAGCTGGTGATACTCGAGACCGAGACCGGCCGCATGGTGGACATCGAGGTCTTCGTCAACGCGGGAGTCGGGTACGAGGTACGGACCGAGGTCGTCGGCGAGCGCGGTAGCGCCATGATCGGACTCGACGTCGGGCTCGTGCGACGGACCGAGCCCGGCAGCTGGGGTGGTCAGATCACGCCCGGCTTCCGCGAACGTTTCGGGCAGGCCTACGACAGCGAGGTCCAGCGCTGGGTGGACGCCATCCATGCGGGCGGTCGATCCGGGGACTGTGTCGACGGCCCGGGATCGTGGGACGGGTACGCAGCCGCGGCGGTGTGCGCGGCAGGGATCCGGTCGCTGGAGACCTGGGACCGGATCGAGGTGGACATGGTGCCGCGCTCGATCATCGGCAGGTCCGGGTCAGCGGGGGCGGCGCCCGATCAGCCCGAGTAGCCGGTCCTGGAGCGGGGCGTCGTCGGGCACCGGCACCTCCGGTCCGTACACCTCGATGCCGGGGCCGAACGCGCCCGGCGTCCGATACTTCTGCATCAGCTCCGGCGGGGTCGCGGATACCGTCGCCCATAGCCGGGCGACATCGTCTGGATCCATCGTTTCGTCCTGGCCGGTCGCGCGGGCGAGGTCCCATCCGTGCAGCACCAGATCGTCGCTGAGGACCTCGTCGATCTGCTGCTCGACCGACATCCACCCGGCCGGGGAATCGCACTCTGTCGCGGCCAGGTCCGGAGAGTCGAGCACCTGCTGGACATCGGCGCGGGCGGCCCTGAACGCGGCCAGCGGATCGTCGCCGGCCGAGGGCGCCGGACTGAGATTGCGTTGGACCGGACGCAGCACGGCGGCGTGCATGACGACGATGTGCGCCACCACGTCGCGAGCGGTCCAGGCCTCACACGGGGACTGATCGGACCACTGCCCCGGTCGAACGGCAGCGATCTTTCGTTCGAACGCCTCGGCGCGACGGCGGTAGCGATCGGAGATCGGGTTCACGGTCGGGATTCCTTCCTGCTGGGCTGGCTTCTGGGGATCGACGCAGCGTCAGCCTCGTCTCGCACTGATCTGCAGGCGGACATAGTCGATGACCGGATCGGGCAGCCGTTCGGCGACGGAGTGCACGAACGGCCGACGCTCCTTGTCGGGCAGGTCTCGGAGCTGTGCGGCGAGCAGCACAGTGGCGATGAACGCTTCCAGCTGCTCTCCGCGCTGCAGCCTCGCCGGGTCCGCGACCAGGCGAACGTCGATGTCGGTGAATCCTGCATCCTCCAGGCGGCCGGCCGTTTCGGCGATATCGGCGAAGTTCCAGAGCTCGCTACCGTCGGCGCCGCTCACGGCTCGCAAAGCGGCGCGGAAAGTCGCGAGGTTGCCTGCGCCACCCGCCTCGGCCACGAACCGACCTCCTGGCCGCAGGGCCGCCGCCACACTGCGAAATACCTCGGAATGGTCAGGCAGCCAATGCAATGTTGCCACGCTCAAGACCGCGTCTGCCGATCGCGGCAGGGTGACCGGTTGGCGAAAATCCGCCTGGAGGACGGTGATCCGGTGCAGCTGCGAGGCCAGCCGCTTGCGCAGCTCGCTCAGCATCTGTTCAGAGCCGTCAAGGGCGATCACGTGGCCGTGCGGGAGCAATCCGAGGAGCAGTTCTGCGTCACGTCCCGTCCCGCAGCCGAGATCGAGCACGGTTTCGTCGCCGGCCAACGCCAACCGCGCGATCGCGGCTGCACCCCACCGCCGATGCGGCAACGGCAGCGAGTCATACGTTCGGGCGTCCCACTCCAGCAACTCCACAACGACCCCCTTCGCTTGCCCACACCCCACCAGAATAGTTCCCATTATTCAAGATGATTGTTTCATATATTGAGATAGCCAACGAGGCCTGCGTCCAGACCGCAGCGAATCCTCGCCCATTCCTGCCCATTGTTTACGCCGAACCCCAAGCGTAGTATCGAATGTATGTTCGAGTCCGGTGGTGGGGTCCAGGTCGGCGAGGTGAGGGCCGGCGCCGAGGCGGCGGCCGCGTCGCTGCTGGCCGATGTCGCCGCCCTCGACGAGGTCGGTCGGTCGTGGCGCATCGAGAATCGGTGTGCGGCGCGGAAGGTGTTGGCGGCGGGCCGGTTCTGGGAGTCGTGGATCGAACGCGACATCCGGTTGGGGTCGGGCGACATCGTCGACTGCGGCAACAATGCGATCGCCGAACTCGCGGTGCGGATGGGCTGCTCGAAGACCGTCGCCGAGTCGTTTGCGTCGCTGGGGATGGACCTGCGGCTGCGACTTCCCCTGGCCCGCGCGGCGTTCGAGGCGGGTGAGCTGGACCTGCCGCGGGTGCGGGCGATCAGCCGCGAGACGACGGGACTGAAGCCGGAGACGGTGGCCGCGTTGGAGCCGGGGATCGTGGCGGCCGCACGGCACCTGACGCCCGGTCCGCTGGCCGGGGAAATCGGCCGACTAGTGGCCGAGTTCTCGGCGGAGGAGGCGGCCGCCCAGCGAAACACCGCGCAGGAGTTGGGGCGACGGATCGTCAAACGCGCTCGCGGCACTACCTCCACCATCGAGGTGACCGTCTCCCCCGAGGAGGCCGAACAGGTGATGCAGCTGGTCGCCGAGTTCGCCGCCACCGTCTGCCCGCACGACAAGCGCGGCAAGCAATGCCGGCTGGTCGATGCCGTGCTGGCGATCATGCACGGCGAGCCCTACCTGCAGTGCAGCTGCGGACGCGAGGACTGCACCCAGGCCGGACGAACCGCGCTGCCCGGGCGTCGGGCGCCGCTGACCCAGATCACCATCGACGTCGCAACCCTGCTCGGGTTGCTGTCCGAGCCCGCATACCTGCATGGCCACGGCCCGATCGACCCCGAACTGGCACGCACGCTGGCCGCGGACGGAACCTGGCAGGCACTGCTCACCGAGGCCCTGAACCTCGCCGAGGAACTCGGCCTGATCCACCACGACGACAGCACCGACACCGACACCGACATCGACATCGACATCGACATCGACATCGACATCGAGGATGGCGATCGCGCGGCTGCGCGAACCGTCAATGACAGTGGGCCGGAGCCGGAAGCGGCGACGGACCCCTCCGAAGAACCAGAAGCCGACGCGGAGGCGGCGGCGGAGCCGGAGGCGGAGGCGGAGGCGAATAGGCCTGCCCACACCGAGGCGGACTCACCCGAGCCGGGCGAGTCACTCCCGCTACCGCCGCGGTTCTGCCTGCGCTCGTTCCTCTCCCGCGGCAGCCGCCGAAAGGCCGGATACGTCCCCGACTTCGGGACACTCGCTCCACCGCGACCGTGCACAACCACACCACCGGCCCCGACCAGCGTCGGCACCATCACCGAGGCGATCCTCGCCGCCATCGATGCCGACCCGACCCTGGCGCGACCGGAGCACCCCGACGGGCACGGCGGACTCGCCACCCCACCCGACGGCGCCCTCACCTACCGCCCCGACGCCACCACCACCGCACTCGTCCGCGCCCGCGACGGACACTGCCGATTCCCCGGCTGCACCCGCCCCGCCGCCCAATGCCAGACCGATCACATCATCGAATACTGGGCCTACAACCCGGCCGCCGGCGGCTGGACCATCGAATCCAACCTGCAATGCCTCTGCCAGTTCCACCACCAACTCAAAACGTAGGATAGGGATTAGACACTATCTAAGTTCTGAGGCAGGCACCCGATGAAGACAGGCATCTACGTGCGGATCTCCTCCGATCCCACCGGCAAAGGTCTCGGGGTGCAGCGCCAGGAAGCTGACTGCCGTGACCTCGCGGACCAGCTCGGGTGGACGGTGGTCGAGGTGTACACGGACAACGACCTCAGCGCCTTCTCGGGCAAGGCCAGACCGGGCTACGAGCGTCTCCTCGCGGATCTCGGGTCTGGGCGCATCGAGGCCGTCATCGCCTGGCACACCGACCGGCTGTACCGGCGCATGGCAGACCTCGCCCCGTTCATCGAGGTGGTCCGGGCGGCGCGCGCTCAGGTCCGAACCGTCAAGGCCGGTGAGCTTGATCTGTCCACCGCGTCCGGCGTCATGACAGCGGAGATCCTCGGCAGCGTCGCTCAGCACGAGGTGGCCCACGCGCAGGAACGCATGGTCGCCGCACACCAGCAGAAGGCGCACTCCGGGCGCTGGACAGGGACCATGAGGGCGTTCGGATACACCCAGGACGGCAGCGCTGTCATCGAGGTCGAGGCGCAGGCGATACGGGATGCAGCCCGGGACGTGCTCGCTGGTGTGTCCTCCGCAGCCATAGCCCGACGCTGGAACGCTGCTGGCCTCACCACCACCCAGGGCAGGCCGTGGGACTTCCGGCGTATCGCGCAGATCCTCGGCAACCCGACCTATGCCGCGCTCGCCACCTACAAAGGTGTCGTGGTCGGCCCCGGCAACTGGGAACCGATCCTCGACGGGGCCACCCATGAAGCGCTGGTCGGGCTTCTCGACTCCAGGCGTACACCAGGACGGCCTAGGCGCTGGCAGGGTTCAGGAACCTATCTGTGCGGCCGTTGCGGGTCGGTGGTGCGGACGTACACGGTGAAAGGTGTCTCGTTCTACCAGTGCCGCGCGCATCAGCACCTCGCGCGCAAACTCACCGACGTTGACGGGTACGTGGACACGCTGGTGATGGGCAGGCTCGGCGCACCCGACGCGCACCTGGTGATCGAGCGCCACGACATAGACCTACCGGCGCTGCAAGGCAAACGGGACGGACTACAGCTGCGGCTAGACCAGCTCGCGGAGATGTTTAGGTCCGGTGAGATCGAGGCATCACAGCTCCGCGTCGGCACAACGGGCCTGCGCGCGGACATTGCTTTGGTGGACGCGGAGCTGGCTGCCGCTGCCACCCGCGACCCCCTGTCGGAGCTGGTCCTGTCGGAAGGTGACATTCGCGAACGCTGGAGCGGGATGGAGGTGGCGGAGCGGGCCGCGGTCATCCGTGTGTTGATGACGGTGACGATCCAGCCCTGCCCCCGTGGTAGGCGCGGGTTCGATCCGCGGTACATCGAGATCGACTGGAAGCGCTGACCCCCCATCACGCACAGATCTGGAGCAGGATTCCAACCGCCGTCATAGCGACGCCGAACAGCGCCACTGACAGGTCTTTCCACGCATTGGTGTCGAGTTCGCCCTTGAATTCATCGACCAACCCCCTGGCGGAGGCCTCGACCTCGTGCCCTGCCGCCTCGACCTCCGCGCGAATGCTTTCACGAACGGCATCCAGCTCCTGGCGTAGCGCCGCCTCCCTCTCACCGATGATCTCTAGCATCCCTTCGACGGTTTCCGCTCTCTCGTCGGATTTGACGAGTACCGTCGCACTTTCCCTGATCGTGACTCTGTCGAACCCCTGCACGATTCGTGTAGTGGGTTCTTTCTTCACCAGACGATCGAGCCAATCCTTGACGAAGTTCCTGAACCGGTCGAACCTCGACCAAGCCCTCCACCAGGCGTACAACAGACCGAGGAGGGTGATGCCGGTCCCGATCAGCTCGACCCACTGCCCCCACATCTCCATCAATCAAATGTAGGCCCGAGAGCAACGCTCTGGAGCCGCAACACCGCGCCTTTTGGGGGCTACCGCCGTGCCCCGCCGTTGCGCTCGAACGAATAGAGGGATCTGGTTCTGTGGATAATGGATCGCCTCTTGCGCGGCCACCTTCGGAAGGTCTTGTAGCGGTCGGCGTACCCGAACACCTTCGATTGATATGGAAACAAGGTCAGTAGCGATTCGTCGTACTTCCAGGCGAGGTATCCGTGCCCTTCGATTCGTGCTGGCAGTTCCGGCCCTTCGGGCAGTGGTTTCCCTCTCTCCTGCAAATTCTCGTAGTCACTCACGATGCCGTTCTCGGTCATGATGAGTCCCACGTTCCCGATGGTTACGGCCTCAGCGCCTTGGTTGATGACGAGCAGTCGGCAAGTGTCCTCGATGGTGCCTTGTCCGTCCTCCCCTGCCCGTATCGTCACTCCTTTACGCAACTCGACACCGATACGTGGCCAGCGGACCCATGTGAGAGCAAAGTTCCATACGAGTGCCACGACGGACAGCACAAAACCCGCTATTGCCAGACTCATGCACCGAAGCGTAGGGCCGAGCGCGATGCGCTTGGAGTCGCAACACACCGCCCTCCGACAGCGATATACCAGTAGGTCGGGATCTTCCGATTTCATGGGAGGTGAGTGAGATGGGTTCTTTCGGGATCGACTTCGGGCTGGCGTTTGAGCTGTTCGTCAAGTGGCTGAAGGTGACGTTCGGCATCGACTTCGGTATCAGTTAGTCAGACCTGCGCCCGGACACCCCTTGCGCCCTGGCACACACGTTCATCAACAGAATGAACTACGGCGGCTTTCATGTGGGGCCGGTGGCGCTCGACCCTGCGCAGCTGGAGTGCAGGTGTGACGCGAGCCGGGGAGGCTCCTCTTGCAGTTCGCACGCTCGCGCAGCTGCCCAGCCAGCAGGTAGGCGGCGGCGCGGTCGCAGTCGATCAGTAGCCGCTCGTTAGTGCCTGTGGATGGGCCGCCCAAGGCCCCCTGGAGCTAAACGTGAGAAGGTCCTCATGTTTAATGTTTAACTGAATCACTTGTCGCCGACCACTCCATGGGAGAGCCCCTTTGTCTGACCTCACCCGCGACGCCGACGGCAACCTCTACACGATCATTGACGGCAAGCGGCGGCTCGTCGCCGAGCTGGTGCTGGAGGCGTTCGTCGGACCGAAGCCTGCGGGGTTTACCGCCATCCATCTCGACGGGGACAAGGCGAACAACAACGTGGCCAACCTCCGGTGGTCACAGGGCGAATGAGGTCCTGGCGAGAGGAGGCATTGCGCGCCCTCAAGAGTAAAATCGCTGCGGTGAGGTCGGGGTCACTTCCAATGGCTGTTCTGCGCGCCAACTACGAGGCGGTCCAGTTCCCCCTGCAGGTGATCGAGGATGTCGGGATGTCCCAGCTCGACGAGGGTGCACCCCTTCGACTGGCCTACGAACGCCTCCTCGTAGACCTCGACCGCGCCGCTGGCCGTCTGCTCGATGACGAGGTCGCCGCCGAACGCGCCTGCGCCCTGCGTGAGCGAACCGCGGCTGTCCGGGTCACCATCGCCCTTCGCCAGCGGCGGGTCAAGCAACAGCGGGAAGCTGAGGGGGTTGCCCGCATGGAGCTCTACCGGCAGCACAGAGAGCACCGGGAGAAGTTTCGCCGGGCACGAGTGGTGAATCTGCCGGAACGACCCTGATTGACCCACCCGACAAGCACTGTTTTGTGAGATCTTCCAAACCCCTGCCCATCCCGTCTTGGTACAAACTCGCAGGTCAGGGCATGAAACAGCCGGGGAGGGAATTCGGTCATACGGCGGGCTGTGACCGGCGCTCGCAGCCAAAAAAGACGGCGAAGGCCGGAATCGTTTGTACCATCAAGATCGGCAATCCGGGTGATGACTTGTGATGTGTCACAACAATGCCCAGCCTCGACCACACCACACAACTGCCAGCCTCACCCGACCCTGTCCGGCGGCGAATGCCCACCGGGTGCATACAACACAGAGCATGAGTGTTGTTGATACACAACGCATTGCTCACCACTCTTCTGAATGGCTATCGGGCATAAAGGGTTTACGCGGTTTGAGTTTGTGCAGTTGCGCTTTCAGGAGTGCGCCCATCCTCCGATTGCAATGCCGGTGCTCCCACCTCCGCGCGCTGGCAGCGCCTCCGAGCGCTACCGGAATGCTGTGGCCCAGCTCCAGCATCTGAGCCTTGAACATAGGCTTATGGCATATCGGGCAGGGTTTGCCCTCCGGATTGGGAAGTCGGTTTGCCCATTCCCTGTGTTTGCGGCCGTAGCCGGGGTACTTCTTCATCGGATCTGAATCCTTTTGCGCACCCGTCCTATTCGGGACACCTGACATGGAAGAAGCGGCCCCGATGGGGTAAGGCCACCGAGACCGCTTCGAGCGCAGGAGTGAAAGTCCCCTGCTTGCGCACCTTGTGGGTCTGGAAACCCGGCAGGAGCGCCGCTTTTCTCAGAAGGTCGGCGTCACCAGTCCGGTGCCTGTCAGCAAGCCCAACGACGTTGCCTGCCTGTCCGGGATGGCAGCGCTGAAGTTCAGCACCCTCAGCAGGACTCCCGCGCTGTCCGCGTACGTGGCATCGAAAGCCTCCACGCGCAACGGGGATTCCCAGAACAGCGAGTCGCCTCCGACTCCCGCCAGCACCGAGTCCTCGTTGGTGCCCGCGCCACGGTTGGTCGGCACGTTCGCGTCGAGGAACACCGGGATGCCGTAGATCGAGCCGGCGCTACCCTCCGCTACCGGAACACTCGACACCGCAGCCGAATTGACGGTTCCGTTGGCGACGGGCGGGGTCAGCGGCCGGTTGGTGGTGTCCTGCCCGGCCATCAGCCAGAACCAGCGCCTCGGGTGCATCACGATCCACGACGGGGCCAGGAACCGCTGAGTCGCGACCTTGTTCAGCAGCTCGGCCACCTTCTTGAGGAAAGTCACCTGCGTCGGCGCGGCGTCCGTCCAGATCACCTCGGACGGTCCGGTGTCCGCCGTGAAGATCCAGCCCTTGAGCTGTCCACCAGCGCCCGTGCCGGTGAGTAGCTGGGTGTCGATCTGCTTCGCGTGCTCGCGGCTGAGGTCGTCGAACACCACCTGGTCCACCGGGATTCCGCCCTGGTTGAGCAGCTGGAGGCTCACGACCTGCTTACCGCCGATGGTGACGATGCCCGAGGTGAGTTGCGCGGAGACCAGATCCGTCTCGCTCAGCGCGGTGTTCTGCGCCGCCTGCACCGCCACGGATGTTCCGCTGGACACCCGAGGGATGTTGATGCTCGACACCCCGGCCGGGAGGACGTTCGGCCCGAGGACCTCCGCGAACACCCTCGACGCCTTGGCGTGCCTCGCATACAGCTCCACCAGGTGTCCCGGAGGTGCGAATTCGCCGCCGTCGGTTGCTGTGGTGGTCAGCGCCCGCATCTCGCGGTTGTTGCGCTGGAGCCGGTCCGCCGCCCCCCAGTCGCCGCGCCTGGCGTTGTAGAGGTCGCGGAGGAACGAGACCTCGGTTCCGTTGTCCGGCCGGTAGACCGAGGAGTCGCGGACCGTGAAGCCGCCCACCCTGCGCTCGTTGGCGAATGTGCCAGGCGCTGGTGTCCGTACCTTGCCCGCCTCGATCTCCCTGCGCTCGTCACGCTCCAGCTCTGCCAGGCGCTGTGACACCTCTCCGCGCTCCCTGATCAGGGCGTCGTATTCCTGCTTGTCGTCGACGGTGAAAGTCCTTGCCTGCTTCTTGCTGTCGTAGTGCCGGATCTCTGTGTCCAGCTCGTTGACCCGGGTCTGCACCTGATCCCGTAGACGTATCATTTCCAATCCGTTCGCTCCACCGCGAGTTTCCATGCGCGGCATGTATGTTTCCCGATTCTGTTCGGTGATTTCGGCGTCGATGCCGCGCGCTGCGGCAGCCTCTACTCGCGCTCGTTGAGCAGGCGTGGCTTCTTTCCACAGCCGCAGCCCCTCAAGCGCAAGCTCTCGATCATCCGGTGTCAGTTCCTCGCGCCGACGCATCTTCTCGGCCAGCGCCTTGAAGGCTTGAGCCTTAAATTCATCCATCACGGAATTTCCTTGCATAGCAAAGGATTTCAGGCAAGGCCGATTGGCGCGCCCTCTGGACGGTCCCGGGAGTGTTCGGCGGTGCGAGTTGTCAGCCCTTGCGGGGGATCTCGCGGTGCGGAGAAATCGGTGGAGCGTCTTAGGTGGATTCTACCGCCTGTCAGCCGGGTTCGTCGTTCAGACTCTCACCGGCCATGAGCCACAATCCCTCGGAGTGCGCGCACTCGTACGCCAGACGCTCGATCAGCTCCTCCACCAGGTCGGCCGAGTCGAATTCGACGTACTCCTCGCCGTTCTCGTCCACGTCGATCCAGCAGCTGCCGCAGCCGTAGTAGGCCACGTCGATCCTGATGCGGCGGAAGACGACGCCGACGAACGGCCTGCCGGTCTCACGGATCAGCGGATACAGCTTCCGGTGGTCGAGGTGGGGCTGGACCAGAACGTCCGCCAGCGCGGCGACCAGGGCCTGTTTCGAGGGTTCCGCGCCGAACTCCCGGAGCAGGTCGGCGTAATCGGTGAGGAGCTGGTGGACCCCGGCGAGGAGTTTGGTCTCGCGCTCGCCCTCGCACTTCCCGACCATCCACACCGCCAGCGCGTTGCTCACGACAGCTCCCCTTGGTGGTTTTGCCCGCCAGGCGTTTTCGTGCGCCCTCGCAGCTGCTGGGGCGTCGGAACGGCCATCAGGACGCGGACGGACTCTTCGACCGCGATCCGGCGGGGGTGGTCCTGGGGGAGGTCGCCGAACCGGAGCGGTTGTCCAGCCTTCGTGTCACCTTTTGCGACGTTCAGTTCTGTAGATGAATCCTGTTGTGAGTTCGTGTTGTTCACTTCTGTGGTCCAATCTTGTTGCGAGTTCGTGTTGTTCACGTTCGTATGTGAAGGTCGTTAGACCGATCCGATACGTGTCTTCCTGTCACTGTTCGTATCTCGCTTTCGTGTGGTGAAACATGTTGCCTACCAGTGGATTAGGGTTACCTAACTTCCGAGGGGGGAGGCAAAGGTGGCGAGCTAGAAGTAGCTTTTCCCATGCGGGGGGAGATGGAGAAAGTTGCCTTTGGCGTGCCACCCTTGCCACCTGTGCAGGTCAGAGGGTGTTTTCGTCCTCCGGCTCGTACCTGGGCAGCAGTCCGATTCCGGCCCAGAAACGTGCCCCGGCATGACCCTTCGCCTGATCGAAACCGCGCTGTTTCAGAGTGTCCCCGAGCTGCATCTTGGTCCCCGGCTCGACGCCTTCCGCGGCACACCAGCGGGACCACTCCTCGAACAGTTCGGACACCTTCACCCGGAGCGCTGGCGAGCTTGTGGTGCACCGGTCTTCGAGGAACCGGCCGAGCGCATCGGACCTCCGGCTGTAGTCGCCGGTCGCCGCGACAACCTTGCTGGGCGGCTTCATACCACCGCTCCGATAGGCGATCCAGCCTGCCACCGCCCAGGCCAGGATGGCGTCCGCTTCGAGTTGCAACCTCTCGCCCAGCTCAGGGTCACGCTCGTCCTCGGGCACCACCACCTCGAACGGCACCACCACCAGCCTCGCCCAGAGCGCTGGGTCATCCCCCCGCACGCTCGGCAGGAAGTTGGTCACCACGACCGACGTGTGCGATGGCTCGAACTCGATGAAGTCCCGGTACAGCCTGCGCGCCTTGATGCGGTCACCGCCGGTCAGCCGCTTCACTGTCGCCTCGGCCAGCTTCCGCCCCCGGTCGTTCTCTGACACGATCACCAGCCGCCTACCGAGCAGGTCCACCTCCCCGGTCGGGTGCGCCCCCTCGCGGTGCATGAACAGGTCCGGCTCGCCCATTGCGGCGTAGTCGCCCAACGCGTGCAG
This sequence comes from Rhodococcus daqingensis, assembly GCF_042665615.1. Taxonomy (NCBI): domain Bacteria; kingdom Bacillati; phylum Actinomycetota; class Actinomycetes; order Mycobacteriales; family Nocardiaceae; genus Rhodococcus; species Rhodococcus daqingensis. The sequence continues at coordinate 548,932 of NZ_JBHTCS010000009.1, forward strand.
CAGCGCCGAGTAGAACACCGTCTTCCCGTTGCGGCCCACGCCGATCAAGATGGCCAGCAGATGCTCCAGGCAGGCACCGGCCAGCGCGAGACCGGCGTACCGCTGTAGGAACTCGCGGACCTCGGAGTCGGGCAGCACCTTCTCCAGGAACTCAGTCCACAACTGTGCGTTGGCTCCCGGTCGGTATGCCGCCCTGCACACTTTGGTGATCAGGTCTGCCGGATTGTGTTCGTGCAGTTTGATGGCCCGCAGATCGAGGGTGCCGTTCGCGCAGTTGACCAGGTATGGGTCCGGGTCGAGGTCGTCGACCGTCTTGGCGAAACATTCGGCGCTGGCGGCGATTGCGAGTACGCCGCACATACCCGCCGACGTCTCGCACTTCGTCACGTCTTTGCGGAGATCCTGGTCGTAGATCGAGTCGGCCAAAGCCTTTCGCAGAGTTCGCTTCACCGCCCGGAGAGCGTGTCCGTGATGGTCTTCGGTCCACCGCTTCCCGTCCCAGTGCATCCACCCGATGCCGTGCACGTGGATCAGCTTCCCGGTGTGTTCGACCTCGAACCGCTCCGCGATGTGAAGCTGACCGTGCGTTCTGACCTCAGCCGTCGCCACCTGCGATCCTGCTCCCACATCCGGCCGTGGTGGCGGGTCTTCTCGGATCGTGCCCAGCTGCATGAGGCTTGCGGGCAGGCTGTCCGCGTTACCCCGGCCTCTCTGCGACCGCCATTTGGCCGCAACGTCCTCCGCGGTCCAATCGGAGTCGGTAGGCGCGTTCCGGCGTAGCAGCTCCTCGCATTCCCTGAATCCCAGCGCGTTCCACGCGGCCCGCGCGAGTGCTCCGAGCCGGTAGCAGGCGTCGGCGGTGACCTTCTCCCATCCGCGGCCGCGCCCGTCCTGGTAGCCGACCGGCCAGGCGCTCATTGCCCGCAGGTCGGACGCGATGCCCTCCAGCGCTCTGGAGATCCAGCGATCCACCGACCGCTGCTGCTCGGCAGGCATGAGGGCGTACTCCGGTCCGGGATCACCCGCGGCAACTGCCCTGTCCCGTTCGACACCACGGCTCACCAGCTCGGCGAGTTCGTCTCCGCTGTCGTCGGTGGCGTGATCCTCGATCCAGCGGTCCAGGTCGAGGTGATCCCAGGTGTACGGAACGTTGAAGCCCCGCGTCTCGTCGTAGGCCTTGGAGATCCGCTCGGTCGGCGGGAGGAACACAAGCCCGCGACCCTCGCCGTCCGCGTCACCGGCCTGCACGTCGATACCGTCGCCCGCCTTACCTTTCCGGACGCCCAGCGACGCGATGAACTCGTGCGTTCCGCCGCTCGGGGTGCGCGTCATCCCGTACACCGTCGGCATGATTCCGGCGTTGCCGAGTGCCGCGCGGGTGGCGTCGCCGCCGTTACGCGGGTCCGTGTCGATCACGTCGATGCCGCACCCGGTCACCATCACCAGCGCGTCGCCGGGCCGGTAGCAGTCGAGCGCGCCAGGGTCGGCGACGGCCTTGTCCCAACCCGACGGAAGCCGGTAACCGGTGCTGCGGCTGTCATCCGGCTTGGCGACGAATACCGGTATGCCGCAGTCGATCAAGGAGCGCGCGTAGTCGAGGCTCATCACTCCCCACCCCCCAGCAGGGCCACGATCCGCGCCCTCTGCTCGTCGGTCAGGGGCGGTGCCTGAGACAGGACGTAGGCGACGTGATCTTCGAGCTGAGCCGCCCGCACGTCGCGGAGGAGGTCGGGGACGCGCTCGGGTTCGGGGCGCAGGTTGCCGCAGGCCGCTCCGAGCCTGCCGATAGCGCTGCGGGTGAGGGATGTGCGGGGGTAGATGTAGCGGGACACCAGGGGACTCCGATGGACGTGCTGTCCGGGGGTCCGTCCGGCGTGCCTCGCGATGTCCGCGCCGGGGGTTCCGATGGTTCCCTACATGTGACCGTCTAGCTTGGAGGGATCGGCCGCTCGCGATGGTCCACGTCCAACCCTGTGACTCACGGTACCCCGCCGACCCGACACCCAGACCACCGACAAGGCTCTAGATAGTGCATATCTTCGGCTCAAGACCCTCGGCCTCTGGCAGGTGACCGCCCTCCCCGGCCACACCCTGCTCTGGACCTCCCACACCGGCACCACCGCCCTCACCCTCCCCGCCGGCGCCCACGGCAGCCACACCCTCACCACCCCCAGCCCACACATCACCGGCCGCCGCGGCCACACCCCATCGCCAAGGCCCAACCCTCCCCCGGACCCGCCGCCGTTTTGAACGCACTACGAAGCCACGTCTCGCAGCGGCAGCGCCTTCGCCTCCTTCGGACGGTCGACGAACGCACAGCACCCCACGTCCGACGCCGTCAGAAGTTCCAGACGTACACCTTGCTCCAGCCTCCGCGCGAGGAGCCCACGAATGCCTCCGGCGGCGTGAGCGCGTGCCGCTTCCCTGCCGGATCGAGCTGGTACACGCTGGTGAATCCGTGCCACGACTGGCAGTAGATGCGGTCCGTTCCGTAGGGACTGAACACGACCGCGTGATTGCCCGGCACCCAGGCGTCCTGGGCGATCGGCACCCTGAACTGGTCACTGCACAGCTGATACTCTCCGGCTCCACCCTGGGCTCCTGCCGCGGGAGCTAGCACCGTGCCGATGCCGATCGCCAGCGCACCGGCCGTGATGAGCAGTCTGCGGTTCATCAGTTGCCTCCCCCGCGAAAAGTGATGGACAGTCTGTTTGTCACTCGCGGGCGGAGCAGCATTACGGTCACCGCGAACCCCTGCCAAGCCGATTCGATCACGGGCCGGAGTGGAGACTTGGACCGGAGCACCGGGTCGAATACCCTGCATCCTCGATGACCGCGCCCGCACGAGCCCTGACCGCACTGGCCGCTGTCGCCTCGATCGCCCTGGTCGGCGCGCCCGCGGTGGCTCAGCCCTCCCCCGCGCCCCCGGACTCGAGCACGACAACGACCACGCCGTTCACCACCCCGAACACCGACAACTGCCCGCAGCGCCACTCGCCGCCGAGGGCCATCGACCTTTCCGAGGTGCCCGCACCCGGACAGAAGGCACCCGCGCCGCTACCAGTCCCTGCCGAGCCGGTCGGCGGCCCGCGCCTCGGCGAGTGCGGCGCGGTCGCCCCCGACGGTGCACCCCGGCTACCCGCCGACATCTCCGCGACCGGATGGGTGCTTGCCGACCTCGACTCGGGCGCCGTGATCGCGGCCAAGGACCCGCACGGCCGCTACCGCCCCGCGAGCACGATCAAACTGCTCCTCGCCATCCTCGCCCTGCGCGAGCTCGACCTGGACACCACGATCACCGCCACCGCCGACGACGCGAACGCCGAGGGCAGCGCGGTCGGGCTCGGCAAGGACGGGCGCTACACCAACCGCCAGCTCATGCAGGGCCTCGTGATGGCGTCGGGCAACGATGCCGCGCACGCACTCGCCGCTCAGCTCGGCGGGGACGAGCGCACCGTCGAGAAGATGAACGAGCTGGCCCGGTCTCTCGGCGCTCTCGACACCCGCACCGCCACCCCGTCGGGCCTGGACGGACCCGGAATGTCCAGCTCCGCCTACGATCTCGCGGTGATCTTCCGTGAAGCCATGCGGGACAAGACCTTCGCCGAATTCATCAAGACCGAGTCGGTGCCGTTTCCGGGATTCCCCAAGGACCCCACCGACCCGGAGGACAAGGACCACCCCGGTTTCACGCTCGCCAACGACAACAAGCTGCTCTACAACTACGACGGTGCACTCGGAGGTAAGACCGGCTTCACCGACGACGCCCGCCAGACCTTCGTCGGTGCCGCCGAACGCAACGGCCGGTCCCTCGTGGTGACCCTGTTGGCCGGCGAGGTCAAGCCGATTCGGCCGTGGGAACAGGCCGCCCGACTCCTCGACTACGGCTTCGCGCTGCCCGCCTCGGAAACGGTCGGCACACTGGTCGATTCGGACGAGGCGCAGACGGCCGCACCGGTGACCCTCGCCGTACCGCCCGAGGAGGAGATCGCCGGTCCGATCACCGCCGCCGGACCGAAAGACGCCACTCCGGGGTTCTCGAGAACCGCTGTCGCGGTGATCGGTTCGGCAATCGTCGGCATGCTGCTCGTGGCGGCCGGCCGACTCCGACGTCGCCGCTGAGTGGGCACCCCCGCACCGGGAGGTCAGTCGCGGCGCCGCCGCCGACGTATCAACCCACCGAGCCCGACGGCAGCCGCGGCGCCCACCCCAACGAGGGCGAGCGCCTCGGACATCGTCGGCCCCTTCGCCGGCGCCTCCCTCACCTCGATGATCGCCGGATCCGGCGGCGGCACAAACGCCTTCACCTCGTTCTCGTGTGCCGTCGCCGCCCATGCCGTCGAGAAGAGCACCAACCGCGCGGTGAAATAGATGAACACGAGGAGGCCGATGATCGGGCCGAATGTCGAGCCCGCCGGGCCGGTGGTGACCGCCCTCAGGTAGATCACACCCAAGCGCTTGAAGATCTCGAATCCCACCGCCGCGAACAACGCCGCCTTCGCCGCGCTGCGCACGGTGATGGGCTCGCGGGGCAGCCGGGCGATCACCCAGACGAACAGTGCCCATGTCGCCACGACGGCGAGCAGGCTCGACAGCAGCCGCACCAGGGTCCCGACCCACCCGATGTCATCGATGCCGAGCCATTCCAGGACCCTGCCCGTGGTGCTGCCCTCACCGATCACGGACAGTCCCACCGAAAGGATCAGGGCGAGTAGCAGACCCACCAGCTTCGCGAGATCGGTGAGCTTCGTCCGCAGGAACCCCGATTTGGGATGGCGCTGGTCCCACATCGCGCTGAGCGCCTCGCGCAGGTTCGCCATCCACCCCAGGCCCGAGTACGCCGCGACGGCCAGTCCGATGACACCCACCGTGGTTCGCGCGGCGATCGCGGCATCGATCAGCTCGTTGATCTGGTCGCCCAGATTGCCCGGCATCGCCTTTGTCACCGCATCGTGGATGGAGGTCAACAACTCGGGATGCCCGACCAGGATGAAGCCGGTGGCCGCGAAGGCGACCATCATCAGCGGGAACAGCGCGAACACGCTGAAGTAGGTGATCCCGGCGGCGAAGTAGTCGCCCTTCTGCGCCTGGTACCGCTCGCCCGCACGGATCAGGTGATCAAGCCACGGTCGTGCCGCACGTAGACGCTCGAGGAGAGCACCCGGGCCGTGCCCGGAATTGCCGCTGACGTCCGGCACCGCGGATCACCCCTTGTATGGCAGGAACCCCACCTTGTCATAGACCGTCGCCAGAGTCCGCTCGGACACCTCGCGGGCCCGTTCCGCGCCCGCCTCCAGAATGCGGTCCAGCTCGGCCGGATCGGCCATGTAGCCGTCGACCTTCGCGCGCAGCGGGGTCACGAACTCCACGAGCACCTCGGCCGTATCGGACTTCAGGTCGCCATAGCCCTTACCCTCGTAGCCCTTTTCCAGGTCCTCGACGCTCGTGCCGGACAGCGCGGACTGGATGGTCAACAGGTTGCTCACGCCCGGCTTGTTCTCCCGGTCGAAGCGGATCTCGCGTTCGTTGTCGGTCACCGCGGACTTGATCTTCTTCGCCGACACCTTCGGGTCGTCGAGCAGGTTGATCAGCCCCGCAGGCGAGGCCGCCGACTTGCTCATCTTTGACGTGGGGTCCTGCAGGTCATAGATCTTGGAGGTGCCCTTGATCATCTGCGCCTCGGGGATCACGAACGCCTTGCCGAACCGGGTGTTGAACCGCTGCGCCAGGTCGCGCGCCATCTCCAGGTGCTGGCGCTGGTCCTCGCCCACCGGTACCCGCTGCGGGCGGTACAGCAGGATGTCGGCGGCCATCAGCACCGGATACGTGAAAAGGCCCACCGTCGCGGACTCGGTGCCCTGCTTGGCGGACTTGTCCTTGAACTGCGTCATCCGGCTGGCCTCGCCGAAACCGGTGATGCAGTTCAGCACCCACGCGAGCTGAGCGTGCTCGGGCACCTGGCTCTGGACGAACAGCGTCGAGCGCTTCGGGTCGATACCGACCGCGAGCAGCTGGGCGGCGGCGATCTTCGTGCGGCGGCGCAGCTCCTTGGGATCCTGCGGCACCGTGATCGCGTGCAGGTCGGGGATGAAGTAGAAGGCGTCGAACTCGTCCTGCAGGGGCACCCACTGCTGCAGGGCGCCGAGGAAGTTGCCGAGGTGGAACGAGTCGGCGGTCGGCTGGATGCCCGAGAGCACGCGGTGCCGGGCGGTGGAGCCGGATGCGGCGGTATCCGATGACGGAGCGGACGGCGACGATGCAGGACTCGACATGGCCCCGATCCTTTCATGCCGCAGCAGCCGCCTCGAATTCGATCAGGGCTCCACCCACGCCAGCGCCCCGCCTGCCGACGTCCAGCGGCGGGCCAGCGCGCTCGCCGAGCCACGATCGGCCTGCAGGATCAGCCGCAGGAGCCCCCCGGGGCGATCCCGCGCGCTGTCCTCGACGGCGTCGACGAACCAGCCCAGTTCCCCCGGCTCGTCGGCGAGCAGGTCGCCGGCGTCCCGGACCATCACGATCAGTCCCGGCGACTCGCCCAGCCAGTCGTCGACGTCGCGGAGGCACTCGTCGAACGCGTCCTTGTTGGCACCGAAGTAGTACGGGAACTGCAGGGCCGCGGCGAACTCGTCGAACAGGGCTTCCGTGGTCCGCATCTTGTTCCCGCGAACCACCCGCACCGTGTAGCCACGCTCGGAGAGCGAGTAGGCGAGGGTGTCGCCGACCGGCGCGGACCCGGTCAGCAGGCCGGCCGCCATCCCGGATCGATCGGTGATGAATCCGTCCACCGTTGTCATCAGCGCATCCTCACAAAGCTCGAGTAGTGGTCACCGGTGTACCAGGCCGAACCGTCACTTCCGGTGACGATGCGCTCCGCGTCCCTCGGTTTTCCGCGCTGCTTCGGGTTCACGTCCCACTCGCGGTAGCTGACGGCGCGGCCCGCCGCATCCTCGGTCGGCAGTGCGCGTTCCCTGTTGCCGAAGCGCTCGCCGCCCTTGGTGCCGGGCGCATCGGCCGAGTCCGGCCAGGTGCCCGCGTCGATCTTCTGGAGGGTGGCGACGGCGGCCGCGGGCACACCTGCGGACGCGGACGAGCGGGGTTCGTCGCCGCCGGTGGTGAGCAGCAGCGCCGCCACGATCGCGACCAGCACCAGCACCGCCGCCGCGATCACACCGCGAGACCTAGTGGACATTGACCCGCTCCCTCAGTCGGACCATCGATGCGGGCGCCCACCAGTTGGCCTCGCCCATCAGCTTCACCAGCGCGGGCACCAGCAACATCCGGACCACGGTCGCGTCGATGATCAGCGCGACGATCATCCCGACCCCGATGAAACGCATCACGGACAGGTCGGAGAGGGTGAAGGCGCCGGTCACCAGGATCAACAGGGTCGCGGCCGCGGTCACCACCCGCCCCGTCTTGGCCGCGCCGATGCGCACCGCCTCCTCCGTGCTCGCCCCCTCGCGCCGCGCCTCGACCATCCGCGAGATCAGGAACACCTCGTAGTCGGTGGACAGGCCGAAGACCATCGCGATGATCAGGACGACCATCCCCGAGATCAGTGGCCCCGGTGTGACGTTCAGCAGCCCCGTCAGGTGCCCGTCGTAGAAGATCCAGGTGAGGATGCCGAAGGTCGCGCCCAGGCTCAGCGCGGCCATCACCACCGCCTTGATCGGCAGCGCGATCGACCCGAACGCGAAGAACATCAGCACCAGCGTCGCGATCACCATCACCGCGATCATCACCGGAAGATAGCGCAGAACCGAGTCCACGCTGTCGACCGACAGCGCGGTGATCCCGCCGAGCAGCACCTCGGTACCCGCGGGCGCCTCGATCTCGTCGAGCCGGTGGACGGTGTCGACCGCGGCGACCGACCGGTCCGGGTCCTCCAGCACCGCGCGGATCGCGACCATGTCGTCGGCGGTTCCGAGGGTGATCGCCTGCTGGACGCCCTCGGTCGCGCCGACCGCACTGCTCACCTCGGCGACCGCGGCGTCATCGGGTTGCGCACCGTCCTCGCCGCGCACCACGACGGTGGCGCCACTGCTCGCGATCGGGAACTGCGCGGTGAGCTGCTCCACCGTCGTCCGCGTCTCGTTGCCCGGCGGCAGTGCGGTGTGGTCCACGTCGCCGAAACGGGTGCCCAACAGCGGCAGGGTCAGCAGCAGCAACCCGGCCACGATGGTGGTGGCGATGATGACCGGCCGACGCATCACGGCGGTGGCGAGCGCGCCCCAGAAACGTTGCGCGCGAGCCTCACCCCGCTCGAATGCACCCCGACGCCAGGTCAGCGCGTCGATCCGCGGGCCGAGGATCGCGAGCAGCGCCGGCAACGCCGTCAGGGAGAGCGCCGCCGCCAGCGCGACCGCGGCCATCGCGCCGAACCCGAGCGACTTGAGCATCTGCTGCGGGAACACCAGGGTTCCCGCGAATGCGCACAGCAGCAGCACCGCGGAGAACGCGACCGTGCGGCCCGCGGAGACCATCGTCTTCGTGACCGCCTCGTCGGTGCCCGCCCCGGCAGCCAACTCCTCGCGGTAGCGGCTGACGATGAAGAGTCCGTAGTCGATCGCCATGCCGAGCCCGAGCAACGAGGCGATGTTCACGGAGAAGACGCTGACCTCGAGGAACATCGACAGCAGGCGCAGCGCGGCGAGCGCGCCGAACATCGAGAGCGCGCCGATCGCGACCGGGATCGCCGCGCCCACCAGCCCGCCGAAGACCAACACCAGTACCAGCAGGGTGACCGGCAACGAGACCATCTCCGCGACCACCAGGTCGCGCTTGGACTCCTTGTTGACCTCGTCCGCGATCGCGCTGAACCCGGACAGTTCGGTCGACACGCCCGGCACGGTCAGCTGCGGTTCGAGTTCCGTGAACGACGCGATCCGCTCGCTCTCGCTCCCCGCCACGAAAACCACTGCCAGCGCGGTGGATCCGTCCGGGCTGCGTAGTAGCGATTTCACCGGTCCCGTTGCGCTCCAGTAGTCCTCGATCGGCTGCGCGAGCCGATCGGGATCGACCTCTGCCAGCTGCGCGGCGACCGCCGGGCCGATGTCGTCGACGGTCTCGCCGTCGGGCGCGCGATAGATCGCGATGATGTCCGGGCTGCGGATGTCGAAATGATCGGCCAGCAGCTCGTCGACGAGCGCCGCCTCGCTGGACGGGTCGATGTCACCACCCTGGCTGAGCCGGTCCAGCACACCGGATCCCCACAGCCCCCCGAGGAGCATCGCGCCGACCACGACCGTCAGCACGGCCCAACGGCGCCCCAACACGAACGATGTCCACCGCGTCACGGTGGAAGACTAGCGGTATCCGACTAGCGGTACTGGACGGTGACCGGCGCGTGGTCCGACCACCGCAGGTCGTAGGACGCGGCCCGCTCGACGACGGCCTGCTTGGCCCGCTCGGCGAGCGCTGGCGTCGAGACCTGGTAGTCGATCCGCCAGCCCGAGTCGTTGTCGAATGCCTTGCCGCGGTAGGACCACCACGTGTACGGCCCGTCCAGGTCCGGATGCAGCGTCCGCATCACGTCCACCCAGCCGAACTCGCCGAACACCGAACCCATCCACTCGCGTTCGTTCGGCAGGAAGCCGGAGTTCTTCTTGTTCCCCTTGTGGTTCTTCAGATCCAGCTCGGTGTGCGCGATGTTCCAGTCGCCGCACACCACGACGTGCCGGTCCGCCCGCTGCGCGGCCGCCGCCGTCGCGGCCAGATAGGACCCGAACGAACCGAGGAACCGTTCCTTCTCCGCCTGCCGGTCGGTCTCCACCTCGCCCGACGGGAGGTACAGGCTGGCCACCGTGAGGTCGTCGAAGTCCGCCTCGATGTACCGCCCGGCCTCCGCGAACTCCTCGTCGCCGTGTCCGATCCGCACCGCGTCCGCAGGCCTACGCGACAGGATCGCCACCCCGTTTCGCCCCTTCGCCGATGGCTGCGCCGAGGCGAGATGCCAGCCCGCCTCGAGGGCTGCGGCCAGGGTGGAGGCGAGCTGCTTGTCGTCGGCGCGGGTCTCCTGCAGGCAGATGACATCCGCCTCGGTGGCCTCGATCCACTCCAGCATGCCCTTCTTGGCTGCGGCGCGGATCCCGTTGACGTTGACGGTGGTGATGATGTGCGGCACGCCCACACGCTAGTGATCCGACGATGAAATAGCGAAGCGCTCAGTACGCTGCGTGCATGGATACAGCGGCGTCGCCGGTCAAGCGACGGAACCCCGCGCTCATCGTCGTGTCCGTGATCGGGATCTCCCTGGCGACCATCGCGGGTTTCGCTGCCTACTTTCTCTGGCCGAGAGGCGATCGCCTCGGCGAGATGGACCTCCGCGCGGCATCACCCACCCTCGCCGTCGATCTCGCGGCCGGCGACGAGCTGACCTTCCGCCTCGACGTGACGGTGGGCACGGCCGACGGCTACCCGAACAGCTCACGCAGCCGGAGCAACGCCGTACACGACGAACTCGAGGCCTCGACGCTCACCGTCACCCTCTCTCCGGGTGACGGCCCTGGCGACTCCACCACGTGCGGCGCCTTCGACGGCAAGGCCACCACGGGATCGAGCAGCTCCAGCGAAGTCGAGAGCTCCGGGCTTCCACTCCGCTGCACCCTCGTGGCCGAGAAGCGCGGTCGACACACGCTCGCGGCTCGCGTCGAATGGGTGCCCGAAGAGGTCCGCGAGGCCGTGCTCGAGGTGCGGCGGGTCCGAGCGGGGGATTGAACGGCCGCCCGGCTCGCCACACGATCGGTTCGCGGTCGGAGCGCTCAGCGCAGCGGCCGCGCCAGCTCCGCGATGCCGCCCTGCTCGTCGACCCAGGCCTTGAACCGGGCCAGGCCGGTGTCCCGCTCCACGATCGGGACGTACCCGAGATCTCGTCGGGCCGCGCCGGTGTCGAAGGTCGCGCTGCGCGTCATCAGCGCGATCACGTACCGCGACAGCGGCGGCGACCAGCGCGTCGCGATGTAGGGCACCTTCCAGATCACCTCGGCGACGTTCACCACCGCGGCCAGCACCCGAGGATTGGGCCTGCGGCTGGGCGGGGAGAACCCGAACATCCGCGCCACCACCCCGACGAACTCCCACACGTTGGTCGTCTCGGCGTCCGCGATGTAGTACGGCTTGCCCCCGACGTGGTCCGCGCTCGCGGCCCGCACGCACGCGTCGACGATGTTGTCGACGTGGCAGAGCGAGGCGTACACGTCCTTACCGCCGGAGATGTCCGGCAGGGAGCCCGCGGACGCCTTCGCGAGCAGCCGGACGATCGGCCCGGATCGGTCGCCGGCACCCCAGATCGCCCGCGGCCGAAGCGCACAGGTGATCAGGTCGGCGCCGTTCGCCTCCAGCACGCGCCGCTCGGCGGCGGCCTTGGTCTCGGAGTACAGGTTGAGGTACCGGCTCGGGTACGGGACCGACTCGTCGACGTCGATCTGATCGCCGCCGTCGTACTCCATCAACGCGCTCGGGCTGGAGATGAACACGAAGCGCGACACCCCATTTCGGCGGGACGCCTCCAACAGGTCGACGGTCGCCCGCACGTTCTCATTCCAGAACTGTTCGCGGACACCGCGTTCGTCCACCCGGGCGGCACTGTGGAACACCACGTCCACTCCCCGCGTCGCCTCGACCAGGGAGTCGCGGTCGGTGAGGTCGCCATGGACGACGGTCATCCTCGAGGTGTCGCCGAGATCGGTGAGGTTGCTGCTCCGGCGCACCAGCACTGAGACATCCATCTCGCCGTCCGCGACCAACCGGCGTGCGAGCGCGCCACCGAGGAATCCGCTCGCACCGGTCACCAGTGCCCTCACTGCGTCCGCCACCAGGTGGCGCCGAGCAGCATCGTCATCGCGGCGATCTTCACGTCCGAGTGTCCCCTGGCTCGGCCTTCCTTCAACGCGGCCGGGATCTGTGCGGCGTGCGCGCCGACGCTGAGTACGACGTCGATCCACCACACCGCCCGCGCGATGCGGTTGCCGGAGGGCCGGATGAGCCCGGCCACCAGGTAGATCCATCCCAGCACCGGGATGGCGCGCAGCACCGTGACCTTCGTACTCATCGTTCCGCCTTCACCAGTTGCGACGCCGCCCACACCGTCAGTTTCTCGCGCCCGATCTTCGCGTTGTGCCGGATGTCGACCGGGAAGCCGGGATGGAAGAGGAAGTCGTGGATCCGTTCGGTGGTGTGGCTCTGCGCACCGAGCTCGCGCAGTTCCTCCTCGATCCGGGCCCGTTCGCTCCCCCGGACACCCGGCATCAACTCGACGCAGAGCACCGGGCGGGTGTCACCCTCACCGCGGACGCCGACCAACGCGGTCCGGAACACCTCGGGGATCGTGTTGAAGATCTGCTCGCACTGGACCGTGAACAGAGCGCCCTCCGCGGTGCGGACGCGCTGACTCTTGCGCCCGCAGAACCAGATCCGGCCGCCCTCGTCGATCCAGCCCAGGTCACCCGTCCGGTGCCAGATCCGGTCACCGTCCCTGATCTTGCCGAGCACGTTCGCCGACTCCGGCCACGCGTAGCTGGTGCTCACGTTCGGTCCCGCCACCACGATCTCGCCGATCCCACCCGCAGCCGTCTCGTCGGACCTCGACGGGATCGGGTCGTCGGTGATGCCGACGACCCTCACCTCGAGGCCGAGCGCCGGCCGACCGATGCAGGTCCCGGCTCCGGCGTGGGCGCGGTCGACGAACTCACCGAGCAGCTCGCGTGACTCGATCGCGGACATCGGCAACGCCTCCGTCGATCCGTATCCGGCGGTCACCTCCGCCTCGGCCGGGAGGATCGCGCGCAGCGCCGCGATGGCATGGTCGGGCACCGGCGCGCCGCCGGAGAAGACGGACCGCACCGACGGCAGCCGCACGTCATGCGCCTGCGCGTACCGCACCAACGGGACCAGCACCGCCGGCGACGCGAACATCGTCCGGATGTCGAACCGGTGGATCGCATCCACCACGTGCCCGGGATCGGTCGAACCCACCTCCCCCGGCACGATCGGCGGCAGCACGCAACGCGAGCCGAGCATCAGGTCGAGGACCCCGAAGATCGGCAACGTGATCAGGGACGTCTCGGGCGGCACCCGCTTCCGGGCGTCATCGACCTGGTCCAGCATCGCGGCGAGGTTGCCGTGGGTGAGGTTGACCGCCTTCGCCGGGCCGGTGCTCCCCGTGGTGAACGCGATCATCATCACCTCGTCGGCGGGCGCCTCCTGGCTCGCGACCACCGGCCGGTCCGGCGTCCGGCCCCAGGCCCGAAGGGAATGGCCGCCCCACAGCTTTCGGCCGACCGTCACCTTCGCCCCCACCGTCGCGAACGACGAGCGGAACACCAACCGCAGCAAGTGCGCCTTCGGGATACCGATGAACGCCTGCGGTGACACGGATTTCAGGCAGGTGAGCATCGGACGCAGACCCATACCCGGATCGATCACGACGGGCACGGCAGCCACCTTGAGCAGCCCGATCATGATCGCGTAGAACTCGGGTCCGGGGGTGACCAACAGCAGGGTCCGCACGCCGCGCCGGATACCGATCGACTCGAACCGTTGCGCGAGCAGGTCCGACCAGTCGTCGAGCTCCCGATAGGTCAGGCGGCCGTACGCCGGGATACCCGCCTCACCCTGGCCGTCCGGGTAGATCACCGCCTCGAGATCGGGATGCGCGAGCGCCATCGCCCGGATCCGTTCGACGGAACCGCAGTGCGCCGGGGGCCGGGCGGGCACCGCCGTCGTGGTCGTCGCGCTACTCACGCCGTCGGCGCCAACCGGTACACGCTGGCGGCCGCGCTCGGCCCGGCGCCCGCGGCGACGAACAGCACACTGTCGTATCCGGCCAGGATCGCCTGGTCCACCTGGTGATAGGCCACCGTCAACGCGGCTGTGTGTGCGTCACCCTCGACCTCACCGCTGCCGAACACCGCCTCCGGCGCGATGCCCAGCCGCGCGGCCAGCGCGGCCGGGAACCCCGCGGTCGGCCGCGAGCTGATCAGAGCCGTCCGGGACAGGTCCAGCCCGCCCTCGTGCGCCCCGATCGCCTTACCCGCCGCGACACCCGCCACCTCGAGCAGACGCTCCTCGAATCCCTCCTCGCGCTCCACGGTCACGAGCGAGCGGCCGTGGATGCCCATCTCGGCGGTGTTGGCGAACCCCCTCGTCGCCGGGGTCCCCTCCAGCTCCGCGACCTGAACCGGCCCGAATCCCGATGGGGTGTCGGTCTTCTCGAGGAGCATCGCCGCCCCCGCCGTGACGAACGGGAAGTCCGCGGCGGGCCTTCGACGCTGCAGCGAGGGATGGGTGTCCCCCGAGACGACCAGGACGTACTGCGCACTGTCGGTCTCGAGCAACGCGGTCGCCACCTGCACCGCGTTGAGCACCCCGCAGGCCCCGTTCATCAGGTCGAACGAGAACGACCTGCTCGACCCCTCGGGATACTCCAGACCGATCCCCGCCTCCTTCTGGATCAGCGCCGCAATGGCCGGCTCGAACAGGTTCGAATCGCGGTAGACGCCGGTGTTGATGAGCACGCCCACCTGCTCGGGTTCGATTCCTGCCGTACGCATGGCGCCGCGTGCCGCGCGAGCCGAATGCTCGATCGCGCTCGTCGTCGCGGTGGCCACGCTCATCCCCGTGGACTTGATCGAGATACCCATGTTGCTCAGACCTCCAGGGACGTGATCGTGGCGGACACGTAGCCGGTGACGATTCCGGACGCCGCGGGAACCATCAGGATCTTCGACCCCTTCGGGACGGCCTTGTCCTTCAGATGGTCGTGCAACACGATGAAATGTGAGGTGCTGGAGGTGTTGCCGTACTTCTCCACCACGTTGAGCGCCGGCGGCATCGGGGTGCCGAACTCCTTCTCCCCGAGTGCGTTCATGTACACCACGGCGGAGGCGCCGAACTGGTGGTGGATGATGAAATCGAACTCCTCGTCGGCGAAGGTCCGGCCCCTCGCCTCCAGGAACTCGCGCTGAGCATTCGTCCACAGCAGGAACCGGGATTCGTTGTGCATCTTGCGGTTGTCGGTGTACAGCGCGATGCCCTGCGAGCGGTCGCTCGGCATGCCCATGCACAGATTTGAGTACTCCGACGCCGTCATCAGTTCGATGTAGTCGATCTTGTCGGCGTCGTCGACCGCTCGGTCCATGATCACGGCCGCGCCCGAATCACCCACGGACAGCGAGGCGAACTGCAGATCGTACTTGTCCGAGATCTCCCGCACCGCAGTCTCCGAGATCGGCGTGATGTGCTCGCCGCTCACGACCATCCCGCTGCGGACCGCACCCGACCGGATCATGCGGTCGAGCACGTAGACGCCACTGAGCATCCCCGCACAGGCATTGGACAGGTCGAAGTGGATGGCGCCCTTGACGCCGAGCTCCTTGGCGAGCATCGAGGCGAACGAGGGCTCCAGGTACATGACGTCCCTGTCCTTGCTCCGCGAGATCGACGTCGAGATGATCACGTCGAGATCACCCGCCTCATAGCTCGAGCGCGAGAGTGCGTCGCGGGCGGCGTTGCACGCCAGGACGAACGAATCCTCGTAGGTGTCGGCGCTCGCGTCGTAGACCCGGCGGTTCACGACCCCGGTGATGGCCTGGAGATCGAAGCTCGGCGGCGCGGCAAGCCTGGCGAGCAGGTCCTCTGTGCTGAGCACCGTGGACGGGAGGTACGCGCCTATCGATTCGAACCTCGACTTGGTCATCTGGATCCTCTTGGGGGTTGGTAGATCTGGCTGGTGGTTCGGCGTTCTCTTCGGTGGAACTTCACATCAGTCCGGCGGCCTCGAAATCCCTCACTGCGCCGCCTTCCGCCGCGGCGGCGATCGCCGGGTAGCGGGGCGCGAAGACCCCGAGTGCGGTGGCCCGCTCGAAGTTCTCGTTGCCGCGATGCACGGCGAGGTCGCGGATGCTGGCCGCGCCGTAGTAGCCGCCCGGGCCCGCGGCGGCGGGCACGGACGGTTCCGCTCCGCTCATCACCGCGGGCAGGCTCCGCTCGAACAGCTCGTGGCAGGCACGCAATCCGTTCATCATGACCTCCTGGAAGCGATCGTCGGGCGCGATCGCGAACCGCTCGACGTCGACCACCGCTCCGGTGTCGATCCCCGAGTCGACCCGGTGCAGCGTCGCCGCGTACTCGGTGCGCCCCTGGAGAATCGCGTGCACGATCGCGGCGGCGGGCAGTCCGCGGAACTCCGGCAGCGGGCCGTTGTGGATGTTGTAGATCCGCAGATCGGAGTGCACGAGCTCGGGCCCGAAGATCATCGAGTTGTTGATCGACCACACCACCGAGTCGGTGCAGGCGTCGGCGACCGGCCCGGCGACGGCGTCGATGTCCGTGGTTTCCAGGTGTGCGAGCTGCTCGAGCCCCGCGGGAGCGAGATCACCCGGACCGGTGCACACCAGATCCACCACGAAACCCGATGCCGACGCGAATCTCGCGGCGCGCCACAGCAGTGCGCCGCCCCCGACCAGGATCACGCGAGATCCCCGAGGCCCTGCGCCCGCGCGGCGGCCGCGCACACCCGGCCGAGAGTGAGGTGGTGCACCAGGTCGTCGAGTTCGGCGACGAACGCCGCTTCCCCCGCCCGCCCGATGACCGTCCTCGAGACCTGCGAGAGCATCTCCACCGAGGCCAGCGAATCCCCGCCGAGGGCGAAGAAGTCCGAATCAGCGCGCAGGGTGCTCACGTCGACCACGAGGACCTTCGCCCAGATCGCCGCGATCTCGTGCTCGTGGCGCCTGGCGGCCTCCGGTTCGGGACCGGACCCGGCGTCGGTCCCCGGTCCCGCGGCCGCCGTATCGGCGCTCAGCGCCGCGCTGTCCAGCTTGCCGTTGGCCGTCATGGGGATCTCGTCCACGACGTGGATCTCGGCCGGGATCATGTACGCGGGCACCTTCTGCGCCAGGAACGCCCGCAATTGCTGGGCCAGCTCAGCGCCGCCCGCCTCGGCGGTGCCCACCACATACGCGGCCAGGATGTTGTCGCCTCGCTCCGCACGCCGGACCGCGACCACCGCGGCCCTGGCGACCAGTGGATGCTGCTCGACGGCCGCCTGCACCTCGCCTGGCTCGACACGATTGCCCCGGATCTTCACCTGACTGTCGACGCGACCCGCGAACTCGAGCGCACCGCCGGGGAGCCTGCGCGCGAGGTCCCCGGTCCGGTAGCACCGTTCGCCCGCCGCCAGCGTGACGAAGCGTTCGGCGGTCACCTCCGGACGGTTCAGGTACCCGCGCGCCACCTGCGGACCACCGAAATACAGTTCACCGACCTCACCGTCGGGCACCGGAGCTCGATCCCGGTCGAGCAGGTGGATCGTGGTGTCGGCGGCCGGCGACCCGATCGGCACCGGAAGGGCCGCCGCCGACGGCTCGTCGTCGAGTACCTGGGCGGTGCACACGATCGACATCTCCGCGGGCCCATAACTGTTGAGCAGCCGACACTCCGGGCCGAGCAGGTCGCGGGCACGCGCGGCGAGCGGCCCGTGCAGTGCCTCGCCACCGATGCTGACCGCGCGCATCCCCTCCGGCCGCAGTTCGAGGCGGACGATCACCTCGAGCAGGCTCGGAGTCACCATCATCGTGTTCACCGTGGGGCCCTCGAGCATCTCCGACAAGACCAGGTGATTGACATCGTCCGGGATCAGCACCACCGCACCGCCACTGAGCAGCGGAAGCAGCAGTGCGGCACAGGCCATGTCCGCGGCCTGCGTGTGATAGTGCGCGTAGCGGGTCTCGGGTCCGAGCCGGTACCAGTCGGTGGCCGAGCGCATCAGGTTCACGATGCCCCGGTGCTCGACCTGGACACCCTTGGGCCGCCCCGTCGAACCCGAGGTGTAGGTGACGTAGACCAGGTCGTCGGGGGTCGCGACATCCGCGGCCTTCTCTGCCCCGGAATGCGGCAGGTCGTCGACCACCAGGACATCGGTGTCGCCGAACGCGGCGCGCTCGCTCGACGCCCGTTCGGTGACGCAGTGACGCACACCGGAATCGGCGAGGATGCCGATGATCCGCTCGTCCGGGTGCTTGGGATCGAGCGCCAGAAAAGCCGCGCCCGCCTTGAGGATTCCCAGATGTCCCACCACCGCGTCGAGGGTCCGCCGGGCCAGCAGCGCCACGACGTCCCCGCGACGCACACCGCGTGCACGCAACTCCGCGGCCACGACGTCGGCGCGCGCGTCGAGTTCTCCGTAGCTGAGCCGACCGTCCGGGCCGATCGCGGCCAGGGCATCCGGGGCGTCCCGGACAAGGTCACCGAAGACGCTCGTCACCGTCGGTCCCGGCGGGGACGGTTCCGTCTCGGCCGGCTGCCCCTCCGTCTGCGTCTCGAGCGCCCCGGTGATGTCGTCCAGCAGGCGCTCGAGCCGGGGCCCGATCCCCGCACCGTTGCGGCAGGACACCACGAGCTCGGTTCGCCCGCGGGCCTCCAGCACGGCGATCGAGAGCGGCACCATGCCCGTGTGCACCGGCAGCCCCCACACCTCGGAGGCGGAGAACCCGTCGCAGCTCAGCTCATCGAGATCGACTGTGCCCGTGTGGGAGACGATCGCCGATACCAGGTTTCCCCCGGTTCGGGCGCCGACGGACATGCCGGTGCGCAGGATTGCCCGCGCCATCCACACCGGCATCTTCTGCAGCCCACCGTTGTTCATCTCGCCGAGTTCGCGGGACTCCACCATCCCGCGCAGCAGTCGAGCGTGGATGCGCGACCAGCCGTCACCGGGCACCGCGTCGAGGAACAGAGGCAGCGCCAGGTTGGCCGTCGACCGCAGGTCCTTGTCGTGCCGACGCAGGTCGACGGGAACCATGATCCGGGTCTTGCCGCCGACCGCCGTCGTGATCAGGTCGGCGATCCGCGCGACCACGGCGGGCGAGATGCCATCCACGGTGCGCCTGCGCCAGAGGAAATCCGGCTCGCCGGGCGCCGGGCGGGCGCGCCCGAAGGGCGAACGCGCGGTGGGGAGCAGCGCGGTCGGCTTGCCGTCGACCCCGAGCGACTCGACGAGGCTGTGATCGGCGATCGCGTCCCGCGCTCCGAGCGTCCGCTCACCGCGCAGCAAGCGGAACACCTCGGCCGCCCAGAGATGCAGTCCTCTTCCGTCCATCACGCCGTGAAAAGCTCGCAGCACCAGCGTGTTCCGAGCACTTCCGAGCAGAAGGACCTCACAGGTGGGTCCGTGTTCCGGGTCCAGCGGCCGACTCAGCATCGGGTGGTCGTCGAGCGGGGCATCCGACAACGAGTGTTCCGCGGCCACCACCACCGGGGGCGCGATGCCGCTGTCCACCCAGCGCTCACCGCGCCGCACGAGCCGGGCACCGGGGCAGGATTCGGATGCGCCCGCGACGGCGACCGAGAGGTCCCGCTCGTCGATCGAGCCGGTCCCCTGGATCACCAACTGGATCGCGAAGGGCGGGGCCAGCGTCTGCATCGCCAGGTACAGACGTTCGGTGGGCGAGATCGGTCGTTCGAAAAGGGGCACAACGGAAGACAACGTCGCTCCTAGCCAGGGGGGTGCCGGAATAGTATCGGTTCGCCGGAGACTCCGCATGAGGTTGCCCGAGTCGGCCCCTGACAAACGGAAAGTGGGACCAGCCCCGACCTGGGGCTGGTCCCACTTTCCTGCTGTGCGCGCCCCCGCTAGCGGGTGGCCTTCTGCATGTTCTCGTCGAGCGCACCGAGGAACTCCTCGGTGGTCAGGTAACCCTGGTCACCGCCCACGAGCAGCGCGAGGTCCTTGGTCATCTGACCGCCCTCGACGGTCTTGATGACCACATCCTCGAGCTGCTGCGCGAACGCGATCACCTCGGGGGTGTTGTCCAGCTTGCCGCGGTGCTCGAGACCCCGGGTCCACGCGAAGATGGACGCGATCGGGTTCGTCGAGGTGGGCTTGCCCTGCTGGTGCTGGCGGTAGTGCCGGGTGACGGTGCCGTGCGCGGCCTCCGCCTCACAGGTCTTTCCGTCCGGCGTGAGCAACACCGACGTCATCAGGCCGAGCGAGCCGAAGCCCTGCGCGACGGTGTCCGACTGGACGTCGCCGTCGTAGTTCTTGCACGCCCAGACGTAGCCGCCCTCCCACTTGAGCGCGGAGGCGACCATGTCGTCGATGAGGCGGTGCTCATAGGTCAGGCCCGCGGCGTCGAACTCGGACTTGAACTCGGTCTCGTAGATGTTCTGGAAGATGTCCTTGAACGCGCCGTCGTAGGCCTTGAGGATGGTGTTCTTCGTGGAGAGGTACACCGGGTAGTTCTGCTGCAGGCCGTAGTTGAGCGAGGCCCGCGCGAAGTCCTCGATGGACTTGGTGAAGTTGTACTGCCCCTGGACGATGCCGCCGCCCTCGGGGAAGTTCACCAGCTCGTGCTCGATCGGCTCGCTGCCGTCCTCGGGCGTGTAGGTGATCATCACCTTGCCGGGGCCGGGGACCTTGAAGTCGGTGGCGCGGTACTGGTCGCCGAACGCGTGACGGCCGATGATGATCGGCTTGGTCCAGCCCGGAACCAGTCGCGGGACGTTCGAGATGATGATCGGCGCGCGGAAGATCGTGCCACCGAGGATGTTGCGGATGGTCCCGTTGGGGGAACGCCACATCTTCTTGAGGCCGAACTCCTCGACCCGGGCCTCGTCCGGCGTGATGGTCGCGCACTTGACGCCGACGCCGTGCTTCTTGATCGCGTGCGCGGCGTCGATCGTGACCTGGTCATCGGTCTTGTCGCGGTACTCGATACCGAGGTCGTAGTACTCGAGATTCACATCCAGGTACGGATGGATCAGTTTGTCCTTGATGAACTGCCAGATAATGCGGGTCATCTCATCGCCGTCGAGTTCGACGACAGTGCCTTCAACCTTGATCTTGGACATGTGGTATTCGCGTCCTCCTAGGAAGTGTCCCCTGGTCACACGGCTCGAGCCCCGCTTTGTGAGCGAGACCACGAACGACTCAATCAGTAATCTATACAACCCGTGCGAACCGAGTCGATCCGCACCAAACAAGACGAGCGTACTGCTAACCGACTCGGACGCAACCGCTGGCCCGGCCGCGGCGAACCTACCGATCGGTAGCTTTACCCAGCTCAGCGCGGATCCGGGCCGTGACCTCGGAGGTCCCCGGGCGCCGGCATGCGCCGATTCCGCCGGGCTCTGGTCAACCCGGTTCCGACGGGGTGTGATGGATGGGCGGACGTCATCGAGGGGAGATCGAGATGACCGAGGAAACCGACGCCGGTCCGCGACCGGTTCGCGCCCCGCGCGGTAGCGCCCTGACCTGCCGGGGATGGCAGCAGGAGGGCGCCCTCCGGATGCTGATGAACAATCTCGACCCGGACGTCGCCGAGCGCCCCGACGACCTCGTCGTCTACGGCGGCACCGGCCGCGCCGCCCGCAACTGGGCGGCTTACGACGCGATCGTGCGGACACTGCGGACGCTGGCCGACGACGAGACACTGCTGGTGCAGTCGGGCAAGCCGGTCGGGGTGCTGCGCACCCACGAATGGGCGCCGCGAGTGCTGATCGCCAACTCCAACCTGGTCGGCGACTGGGCGAACTGGGAGGAGTTCCGCAGGCTCGAGGCGCTCGGGTTGATCATGTACGGCCAGATGACCGCCGGCTCCTGGATCTACATCGGGAGCCAGGGAATCCTGCAGGGCACCTACGAGACCTTCGGCGCGGTCGCCCGCAAGAGGTTCGGGGGCTCGCTGGCGGGGACGATCACCCTGACCGCGGGGCTGGGCGGCATGGGCGGGGCCCAGCCGCTGGCGGTGACCATGAACGGCGGTGTTGCGATCTGCGTCGAGTGCGACCCGGACCGGATCAATCGCCGGATGGCGCATCACTACCTCGACGTCAAGACCGAGAGTGTCGAGTCGGCGCTGGAGATGGCCGTCCTCGCCCGTCATGAGGGCCGCCCGCTGTCGATCGGGCTGCTCGGCAACGCGGCCGTGGTGGTGCCGCAACTACTCGCGATGAACGCGCCGATCAACATCGTCACCGATCAGACCTCCGCGCACGATCCGCTGAGCTATCTGCCGATCGGGGTCGCGGTCGCGGACTGGCACCGGATGGCGGAGGAGGACCCCGCCTGGTTCACGACCGAGGCCCGCGCATCGATGGCACAGCACGTCCGGGCCATGGTCGGGTTCATGGACGCGGGAGCCGAGGTGTTCGACTACGGCAACTCGATCCGGGACGAGGCCAGACGGGGCGGCTGCGACAGGGCATTCGACTTCCCCGGCTTCGTGCCCGCCTACATCCGCCCGCTGTTCGAGGAGGGACGCGGCCCCTTCCGCTGGGCCGCGCTCTCCGGTGACCCCGCAGACATCGCGGCCACCGACTGCGCGATTCTCGAGCTCTTCCCGGAAAACGAGCACCTCCGCCGCTGGATCACCCTGGCAGGCGAGAAGGTCCGATTCGAGGGGCTGCCCGCACGCATCTGCTGGCTCGGCTACGGGGAAAGGCACCGGGCCGCACTGAGGTTCAACGAGATGGTCGCCTCCGGCGAACTGTCCGCACCGCTGGCCATCGGCCGCGACCACCTCGACGCGGGCTCGGTCGCGTCCCCGTACCGGGAGACCGAGTCGATGGCCGACGGTTCGGACGCCATCGCCGACTGGCCGCTGCTCAACGCGCTGGTCAGCACCGCCTCCGGGGCGTCGTGGGTGTCGATCCACCAGGGCGGGGGCGTCGGGATGGGACGGTCCATCCACGCCGGCCAGGTGTGCATCGCCGACGGCACCGAACTGGCCGCACGCAAGCTCGAGCGGGTGCTCACCAACGACCCCGCCACCGGCGTCATCCGGCACGTCGACGCCGGGTACCCCCGCGCGGCCGAGGTGGCGGCCGCACGCGGGATCCGCATCCCGATGTGGGAGGCCTGAGACATGTGGGAGGCCTGAGACCGTGAGCATCAGCCCCTGGGTGGTCATCGACAACATCGGCACACTGGTCACCAACGACCCGGAGACCGGCGAGGGCAGGCTCGGGCTCATCCGGGACGCCGCAGTGGTGCTGGGCGACGGCATCGTGCAGTGGGTGGGCGCGCGTGCCCACATCCCGGAGGGCGGCGCGGACGCCACCGTGGACCTCGACGGCCGGGTGGCGATGCCCGGATTCGTGGACAGCCACGCGCACCTCGTCTTCGGCGGCGAGCGGGCCGAGGAGTTCGCGGCCAGGATGGCCGGCACCGCGTACGCCGCGGGCGGCATCCGTACCACCGTCGCCGCGACCCGCGGCGCGACGGACGCCGAGCTGAGTGCGAACACCGCACGCCTGGTCGCCGAGTCCCTGCGCGCGGGCACCACCACCATCGAATGCAAGTCCGGCTACGGGCAGTCGGTCGTCGACGAGCTGCGCAGCCTGGAGGTCGCGGCGGCGTTCACGCCCGAGACGACGCTGCTGGCCGCGCACCTGACCCCGCCCGAGTTCGCCGGGGACAGCGACGCGTACGTGCGGATGGTGTGCGAGGAGATGGTCCCGGCGTGCGCACCGAACGCCCGGTGGGTCGATGTGTTCTGCGAGAAGGGCGCGTTCGACGAGGATCAGTCGCGGACCGTGCTCGAGGCGGGCATCGCCGCCGGCCTGATGGCGCGGGTCCACGGCAACCAACTCGGCCACGGGCCCGGGATCCGGCTCGCCGTCGACCTGCGCGCCGCCTCCGTCGATCACGTCAACTTCGCGACCGCCGAGGACGTCGAGGCACTGGCCGGTGGCCAGACGGTCGCGACGCTGCTGCCGTGCGCCGACTTCTCCACGCGCAACAGGTATCCCGATGCGAGGGCCCTGCTCGATGCAGGAGTCACCGTCGCGATCGCTGCGGACTGCAACCCCGGCACGAGCTACACCACCAGCGTGCCGCTGTGCATCGCCCTGGCGGTACGCGAGATGCACATGAGCCCGGACGAGGCCGTGTGGGCCGCGACGGCCGGCGGCGCGGCTGCCCTGCGGCGCAACGACATCGGGCACATTCGCGTCGGGGCCCGGGCCGACCTGATCGCACTGGACGCGCCGTCGCACCTGCACCTGGCGTACCGGCCGGGCGTGCCACTGGTCCATGAGGTCTGGAAGGACGGGTACCGACAATGACGAGAGTCGATCTCATTCCCGGCACCTGGTCCGGGCGCGACGACGGCCCCGGGCCCGAGCACCTGCGCTGGCACTCGGCGGTGTCTGCGTTCGAGCCCGACATCGCACCCGGTGCAACGGTTCTGGTCGGCTTCCGCAGCGACGAGGGAGTACGACGGAACAAGGGGCGGCCGGGCGCCGCGCGAGGCCCGACCGCGCTGCGCCATGCGCTGGCGTCGATGGCGCTCGCCGATCCGATCCGGTTGTTCGACGCAGGCGATGTGGCGGTGGCGGTCGGCCACCTGGAGTCCGGTCAGCGGCGACTCGGCGAGGTGGTGGCCGGGTTGCTCGACGCCGGCCATTTCGTCACCGTGCTCGGGGGCGGGCACGAGGTGGCCTACGGCAGCTATCTCGGGCTGTCGGGTTCGACCGCGATCGCTTCCGGGGCGCGCCTCGGGGTACTGAACCTGGACGCGCACTTCGACCTTCGTAACGACGCCGTGCCGAATTCCGGAACGCCGTTTCTGCAGATGGCCGAAGCCGAGGCGGCGGCGGGTCGCTCGCTGAACTATGCGGTGCTGGGCATTGCGCAGCCGAGCAACACCCCGGCACTGTTCGCGCGGGCCGCGTCGCTGGGCGTGCGGCACCTCCTCGACGACGAGTGCAGCGCGGCGAATCTGCCCGCGGTGGAGTCGTTCGTCGACGAGTTCCTCCGAACGGTGGACCTGGTGCACCTGACCATCGACCTCGACGTCCTGCCCGGGTCGATCGCGCCCGGCGTCAGCGCCCCCGCGGCGTTCGGCGTGCCGGTCGAGGTGGTGCAGCGGGTGTGTGACCTCGTCGCGCGCAGCGGCAGGCTCGCGCTGCTGGACGTCGCCGAGCTCAACCCCAGGCTCGACCCGGACAACCGCACGTCAAGGACCGCGGCCAGGCTGATCCATCGTGTCGTCACCTCACGGGCGCCGAGCTGACCCCAGAGCGGCAGGCCGTGGTGGCTGGGCTGACGGTCCCGTCAGCGCAGTTCCCCGATCACGGATTCGGCGCTCCGGAGCAGCGCACCCGAGGCCGCCAGCTCGACGACGGCCCCGATCTCGGGTGCGAGGAACCGATCCGACCCCGGACCCCCGACGCGGCGCCGGATCGCGTCTCGAACCGCACCGGTCGCGGGCGACGGCCGCAGCGGTGCCCGCAGGTCGAGGCCCCGTGCCGCGGTGAGCGCCTCGATCGCGAGCACCCGCGTCATTCCGTCGATCGACCGTCGCAGCTTGCGCGCGGCCGACCATCCCATCGCCACGTGATCCTCCTGCATGGCGGAGGAGGGAATCGAGTCCACGCTGGCGGGCGACGCCAGGCGCTTGAGCTCCGAGACGATCGCCGCCTGGGTGTACTGGGCGATCATGTGTCCGCTGTCGACCCCGGGGTCGTAGGCCAGGAACGGGGGCAGCCCGTGGCTGCGCGCGGCGTCGAGGAAGCGATCGGTTCGGCGTTCGCTCATGCCGGCCACATCCGCGACGACGATCGAGAGGAAGTCGAGCACGTACGCCACCGGCGCCCCGTGAAAGTTGCCGTTCGACTCGATCCGGCCGTCGAGGGTCACGACCGGGTTGTCGATCGCGCTCGCTAGCTCACACGCCGCGACCCATTCGGCATGGGCGAGGGTGTCCCTGGCCGCGCCCGCGACCTGAGGAGCACACCGCAGCGAGTAGGCGTCCTGGACCAACGGGCAATCGGGGGTGGCATGGCTGGCGACGATCTCCGATCCCGCCAGCAGCCGGACCATGTTCGCCGCCGCCGTGGCCTGACCGCGATGCGGGCGCAATGCCTGGAGATCGGGGGCGAACACGCGGTCCGTGCCGAGCAGACCCTCGACACTCATCGCCGCGGTGATATCGGCCAGCGGCAGCAACCGGTGCAGGTCGTCGCAGGCGAGCAGCAGCATGCCGAGCATCCCATCAGTGCCGTTGATGAGCGCGAGGCCCTCCTTCTCCTCCAGGACCACCGGCACGATCCCGGCCGCGGCCAGCGCGTCAGCGGCGGGCACCAGCGTCCCCGCGGCATCTCGGACCAGGCCCTCCCCGGTCACCGCGAGCGCCACGTGCGCGAGCGGCGCGAGATCGCCCGAGCAGCCGAGGCTGCCGAACTCGGGGACCACGGGCGTGATCCCCGCCGACACGAGCGCGGCGTAGGCGCCCGCGACCGCGGGCCGCACCCCGGTGCGACCGGTCGCCAGCGTGGACAGGCGCAGCAGCATCATCGCGCGCACCACCTCCCGCTCGACCTCCGGACCGCACCCCGCGGCGTGCGAACGGATCAGGCTGCGCTGCAACTGGGCGCGCAACTCCGGCGGGATGTGCCGGGTGGCGAGCGCACCGAAACCGGTGGACACGCCGTACACCGGACCGGCGTCCCGCGCGAGCGCCTCGACGTGCGCCCGCGTCGACGCCATGACGGACACCGCCTCGTCCGCCAGGAGCACCGGGGCGCCGGATCGGGCGACGCGCAGCACCTGGTCGGGCGTCAGGGGGCCGACGCCGACCACAACCGGTTCGGGAATGTCCACCGCGGCCTCCTCCGTAGGGAAGCGAGCTGATGGTCACATCCTCCCGCTACATCGGGCGCGGCGCGGGGGAATCGCCGTCAGGACGGCTGACGCACGAGCTCCGGCTCCGATTCCGGCTGCGGACGGACGAAACGTAGGTAGGTGAGGGTGAGCAGGATCAGCCACACGGCCCCGACCACCAACGCCACCCTGGTGTCGGCGGAGAACGCGAGCACGACGATCACGAAGACCAGGAAGGCGATCGCCAGCATCTGCCCGTACGGCCAGAACGGCACCGGGAACTTCAGCGCCGACGTCTGGTCCGCGCTCATCTGCCGTCGCGACCGGTAGTGCGACAGCAGGATCATCAGCCAGACGAAGATCGTGGCGAAGGTGGCGATCGAGGCGATCACGAGGAACACCTTCTCCGGGATCAGGTAGTTCAGGAGGACCCCGACCAGCAGGGTGGCGGTCATGATCACGACGGTCATCCAGGGCACCCCGTTGCGGGAGACCTGCTTCATCACCGCGGGCGCCTGGCCGCGCTGGGCCATCCCGTACATCATCCGGCCGGCGCCGAAGATGTCGCTGTTGATCGCCGACAGCGCCGCCGTGATCACCACGATGTTCAGCACGGTCGCGGCCGGGCCGATACCGAGCCCCTGGAAGATCTGCACGAAGGGGCTGCCGTCGGTGCCGATGCTCTGCCACGGGTTGATCGCCATGATCACGGCGAGGGTGAGCACGTAGAAGAGCATGATCCGGATCGGCACCGTGTTGACCGCGCGCGGGATGGTCCGCTCCGGATCCTGCGCCTCGCCCGCGGTGACGCCGATGATCTCGGTCCCGCCGAAGGCGAAGACCACAATCGCGAAGCAGCCGACGAACCCACCGAAGCCGGTCGCGAAGAACCCGCCCTCGGTCCACAGTTGGCTGATGCCGGTGCCGGTGTCGTGCACCCCGAACCCGAAGATCAGGATCGCGACGCCCGCCGCGATCATCGCCACGATGGCGGCGACCTTGACCAGGGTGAACCAGAATTCGAGCTCGCCGAACACCTTGACGCTGAGCAGGTTGATCGCGCCGATGAAGAAGACGATCGCCAGCACCCAGATCCAGCGCGGCACGTCCGGGAACCAGAAACCCATGTAGACGCCGAAGGCGGTCACGTCCGCCAGGCAGACGACGATCATCTCGAAGGCGTACGTCCACCCGGTCATGAACCCGGCCAGCGGGCCGAGGTGCTTGCTCGCGTACTCGCCGAACGACCCGGACACCGGATTGCTCACGGCCATCTCGCCGAGCGCCCGCAGCACCAGATACACCGCGACGCCACCGATCAGGTAGGCCAGCAGCACCGACGGGCCGGCCTGCTCGATCGCCGCGGCCGAACCGTAGAACAGGCCCGTTCCGATGGCAGAGCCCAGCGCGATGAACCGGATGTGCCGGGAGGTGAGACCTCGGGTCAGCGCCGTGGTGGCGGCTTTCACTATCGGTCTCCCTGCGCGGTGCTCGAACTCGGGCGAATGCCCGGACCTGACGATTCGCCCAGCAGTTTAGCGTTGTAATGCAGGTCACCCGCGGTCGCCGGGCTCGGCCGTACGGCCTCCAGGGGCGAATCGCCGCCCCCTAGCTGTCGACCGCGCGACCCGAGCCGCTAATATCGAGTGCGGTCATGAGTGCCAGCATCAAGCCCCGGCTAGCTGGTCGGCAACCCTCCATCCGCGGTGGGGTGCCCCGGGTGATGACCGGGTTGTCCGAGAAACAGTTCGGATGGCAAGCGCGGGTCCGTCGGGACGGACCCACAAACCGGGCCACGACCCACCGGAGGTTCACCATGTGTTGTTGTCGCAGATAGGACCCATTCTTGCCCCCTGGCGCCCGAACTGCGCCGCTCTCCCCCAAATTCTTGGAGTAGACAACACATGAGCGAGAACACCCCCGCGACCGTCGACCCGACCGCCGCCTGGAGCTTCGAGACCAAGCAGATCCACGCCGGGCAGACGTCCGACGCGACCACCAACGCCCGCGCGTTGCCGATCTACCAGACCACCTCCTATACGTTCAACAACACCGATCACGCGGCCGCACTGTTCGGGCTGGCCGAGCCGGGCAACATCTACACCCGGATCATGAACCCGACCCAGGACGCCGTCGAGCAGCGGATCGCCGCGCTCGAGGGTGGCGTCGCGGCCCTCCTGCTCGCCTCGGGTCAGGCGGCGGAGACGTTCGCGATCCTGAACCTGGCGGAGGCGGGCGACCACGTCGTCTCGAGCCCGCGCCTGTACGGCGGCACCTACAACCTCTTCCACTACACGCTGCCCAAGTTCGGCATCACGGTCAGTTTCGTGGAGGACCCCGACGACCTCGAGCAGTGGCGCGCGGCCATCCAGCCGAACACCAAGGCCTTCTTCGGCGAGACGATCTCCAACCCGAAGAACGACGTCTTCGACATCCCCGGCGTCTCGGCCGTCGCGCACGAGCACGGCATCCCGCTGATCGTCGACAACACGGTCGCCACTCCGTACCTGATCCGTCCGCTCGAGCACGGCGCCGACATCGTGGTCCACTCGGCGACCAAGTACCTCGGCGGGCACGGCACGGCGATCGCGGGCGTCATCGTCGACGGCGGCACCTTCGACTGGACCCAGGGTCGACACCAGAACTTCACCACCCCCGACCCCAGCTACCACGGTGCGGTGTTCGCCGATCTCGGCGCGCCCGCCTACGCCCTCAAGGCCCGTGTGCAGCTGCTCCGCGACGTGGGCGCCGCGGTGTCGCCCTTCAACGCGTTCCTCATCAGCCAGGGCCTCGAGACGCTGAGTCTGCGCATCGAGCGGCACGTCGAGAACGCCCAGCGGGTCGCCGAGTTCCTGCAGGCGCGACCCGAGGTCGTGTCGGTCGCATACGCAGGCCTGCCCTCCTCGCCCTGGTACGAGCGCGGACAGCAGCTCGCACCGAAGGGCGCGGGCGCGATCGTGGCGTTCGAGCTCGCCGGCGGGGTCGATGCGGGCAAGCGGTTCGTGAACGCCCTGACCCTGCACAGCCACGTCGCCAACATCGGCGACGTGCGTTCGCTCGTCATCCATCCCGCCTCGACCACCCACTCGCAGCTGACCCCCGACGAGCAGCTCGCGTCGGGCGTCACCCCGGGCCTGGTCCGGCTCGCGGTCGGGATCGAGGGCATCGACGACATCCTGGCCGATCTAGAGGCCGGCCTCGCGGCGGCGGCGTCTTGACAGTCCGTTCCGAGTCAGACGCCCGTTCGGCGCGGCCTCCGCAGGGACTCACACCGTCCCTCGCGGGGTTCCCGCCGCCGAACGGGCGCCTGACGAGCATCGGCATCGGCCCCCTCGAGCTCGAGAGCGGGGCCGTCCTGCCCGACGTCACCCTCGCCGTCCAGGCCTGGGGCGTGCCGAGCGACACCCTCGACAACGTGGTGCTCGTCGAGCACGCCCTGACCGGGGACTCGCATGTGTCCGGTCCGGTGGACGACGAGCACCCGTCGCCGGGCTGGTGGAACGGCATGATCGGCCCCGGCGCCCCCATCGACACCGACGAGTGGTGCGTGCTCGCCACGAACGTCCTCGGGGGTTGCCGCGGCACCACCGGGCCCGCCTCGCTGGACCCGGACGGCAGGCCGTGGGGGTCACGCTTCCCGGAGATCTCCATCCGCGACCAGGTGTCGGCTGAGGTCGCGCTCGCCGACCTTCTCGGCATCAGCCGGTTCGCGGCCGTGGTCGGCGGCTCGATGGGTGGCATGCGCGCGCTCGAATGGACGGTGGGCCACCCGGATCGGGTCGGTACTGCGATGATCCTGGCGGTCGGGGCACGCGCGACCGCGGACCAGATCGGGACCCAGACCACCCAGATGGCCGCCATCACCGCCGACCCCGACTGGATGGGTGGCGACTACCACGGCACCGGGCGGGTGCCGCGCACCGGACTGGGCATCGCGCGCCGCATCGCGCATCTGACCTACCGCACCGAGGACGAGCTCGACACCAGGTTCGAGAACGCCACGCAACCGGGTGAGGACCCGTGGCACGGCGGCCGATATGCGGTGCAGAGCTACCTCGAGCACCAGGCCGACAAGCTGGTCGCCCGCTTCGACCCGGGCACCTATGTCCTGCTGACCGAGGCGATGAACCGTCACGACGTGGGCCGCCGCCGAGGCGGGGTCGCGGCGGCGCTGGCCTCCACCCCCGTCCCGGTCATCGTCGGCGGCGTGGACTCCGATCGGCTCTACCCGCTGCGGCAGCAGGAGGAGCTGGCCGAACACCTGCCCGGGTCGGACGGGCTGCGCGTGGTGAACTCCAGATACGGTCACGACGGCTTCCTCACCGAAGCGGAGTGGGTGACCGAGCTGCTCGGCGAGACCATGGCGCTGGCCAGGGCGGGCCGCGCGGCCGCGGCCGACAGCGTCTGATCCACGCGGCCGAGGCCGATTCTCGTGATCGTCCTCGGCCGGCACGTCATGTCGATAGCATCTGCGCCGTGCGTGCGTCCGTGATCCACCCCATCTCGACACTTCCACTCCCCACCCCCGCCAGGGCGGTCGAGGCGTTTCCCCCGACCGACGGATCCCTGATCCATGTCCCGATCGGCTCGCTCCTGCTGGAGAGCGGCGAGGTGCTGCCGGACGTCACCCTGGCCGTCCAGTGCTGGGGCACCCCCACTCCGGAGTTGGACAACATCGTGCTCGTCGAGCACGCCCTCACCGGCGATTCCCACGTCACCGGCCCCGCCGACGACGAACACGTGACCCCCGGCTGGTGGAACGGCATGGTCGGCCCCGGCTCCCCCATCGACACCGACGAATGGTGTGTGCTGGCCACCAACGTGCTCGGCGGCTGCCGCGGCACCACCGGCCCGAGCTCGACCGCCCCGGACGGCAGGCCATGGGGATCACGCTTTCCCGCCATCTCCGTCCGCGATCAGGTCGAGGCCGAGGTCGCGCTGGCCGACGCGCTGGGGATCGCGCGATTCGCCTCCGTCGTCGGCGGCTCGATGGGTGGCATGCGAACCCTCGAATGGACGGTCGGCCACCCCGACCGGGTCGGCTCGGCCCTGGTCCTGGCGGTCGGCGCCTGCGCGAGCGCGGACCAGATCGGCGCCCAGAGCACCCAGATCGCCGCGATCACCGGCGACCCGAACTGGCAGGGCGGCGACTACCACGGCACCGGCAGCTCGCCGGACAACGGGCTGCGCATCGCCCGCCGGATCGCCCACCTGTCCTATCGAGCCGAGGTGGGCCTGGACGACAACTTCGGGAACGCGCCGCAGCCGGGCGAGGACCCGTGGCGCGGCGGCCGCTACGCGGTCCAGAGCTATCTCGAGTACCAGGCCGACAAGCTGGTGGCCCGCTTCGATCCCGGCACCTACGTGGTTCTCACCGACGCCATCAACCGGCACGACGTCGGCCGCGGACGCGGCGGGGTCGCGGCCGCGTTGGCGTCGACCCCGGTCCCGGTGATCGTCGGCGGAATCGACTCCGACCGGTTGTTCCCGATGCGCCAACTCGAAGAGGTCGCGAACCACCTGCCTGGCTGCGACGGCCTGCGCGTGGTGCGGTCCGCGGACGGACACGACGGCTTTCTCACCGAGTCGAAATGGGTCACCAAACTACTCCGCGAGACACTGGATTTGGCCCGAATCGACCGCTTCGGGGCCGCCGTCGGGCAACCCGAATCCGGGTAGCGCGAGATTTCTAGATCGCCCTCCTACTGGACGCTCGCTCGATAACATCGGCGCCGTGCTTTCATCAGCGATCAACCCCAGCACCCCCGTCGAGCAGCTCCCGACCGACGCCACCGTCGGGGCTGTCATCGCGGGGCCGGCCGCTCGCGGCGTCGTCGCGTTTCCGCCGACGGACGGGCGTCTGACCGAGATCAGCATCGGCTCGCTGCGGTTGGAGGGCGGCGGCGTGCTGCCGGACGTCACCGTCGCCCTGCAGTGCTGGGGCACGCCGAGCCCGGAGATGGACAACATCGTGCTCGTCGAGCACGCGTTCACCGGCGACTCACATGTCACCGGTCCGGCCGACGACGAGCATGTCTCCCCCGGCTGGTGGAAGGGCATGGTCGGCCCGGGTATGCCTCTCGACACCGATGAATGGTGCGTGCTGGCCACGAATGTGCTCGGCGGCTGCAACGGCACGACCGGACCGAGCTCGCCCGCCCCGGACGGAAAGCCCTGGGGCTCCCGCTTCCCCCTGATCTCCGTCCGCGACCAGGTCGAGGCGGAGGTCGCGGTGGCCGACGCGCTGGGGATCGCGCGATTCGCCTCCGTCGTGGGCGGTTCGATGGGTGGCATGCGCGTCCTCGAATGGACGGTCGGCCACCCCGACCGGGTCGGTTCGGCCCTGGCGCTGGCGGTCGGCCCGCGCTCGACCGCGGATCAGATCGGCGGCCAGACCACCCAGATCGACGCCATCACCGCGGATCCGAACTGGCAGGGCGGCGACTACCACGGCACCGGCCGGAGCCCCGGCACCGGGTTGAGCATCGCCCGCCGGTTCGCGCACCTGTCGTACCGCGGCGAGGCCGCCCTGGACAACCAGTTCCAGAACAGCATGCAGAACGGCGAGGATCTCTCGGGGGGCGGGCGGTTCGCGGTGCAGAGCTACCTCGAGTACTGCGCGGACAAGCTGGTGGAGGTCTTCGACCCCGGCACCTACGTGGTGCTCAGCGAGGCTGCCTGCCGGTTCGACGTCGGGCACGGCCGCGGCGGGATCGCGGCCGCCCTGTCATCGACCCCGGTCCCGGTGGTCGTCGGCGCCATCGACTCGGACCGGATCATGCCGCTCCGCCACCTCCAGGAGATGGCGGAGCTGCTACCGGGCTGCGACGGCCTGCGGGTGGTGCGGTCCGACGCCGGGCACGACGGCTTCCTCACCGAGGTCGACTGGGTCGCCTCGCTGGTCGATGAGACCTTGACGCTGGCCAGGGCCACCCGCGCGAGCACCGCGACAGTGTGACGCCGGTGCCGCCGTCGTGACGGCGGCGGCACCGACTCGTCGAGAGCGGCTCAGTCGGTGCCGAGGGGGTCGATCGAGACCGCCAGCCACACGATCGCGCCACCCACCGCGGCCAGCGCCGCCACGTCGAACCGCTGGCCGCGGACCGCCAGCAGCCCGACCCGCTCGGCGGGCAGGCACAGCCGGAACCCGGCGGCCAGGAGCGTCGCCAGACCGAAGACGAAGGCGCCGCGCCGCCATCGATCGGCCAGCACGAAGACCACGGCGACGAGGACCACCGCGGAGACGGCCAGCAGCGGCAGGTTCTTGCGGGCGAAGCGCACCCAGCGGTTCGCAGGCTCGGCGGACGTCCGCGTGGTCATCGAGCGGCCTACGCGGAGCCGGCCGCGAGCTGCTCTGCACGCTCCACGACGTTGCTCAACAGGAAGGCTCGCGTCAGCGGACCCACGCCGCCCGGGTTCGGCGAGATGAAGCCCGCGACCTCGCGGACGCTGTCGTCGACGTCGCCGCGCAGGCCGTCCGCTGTGCGGCTGACGCCCACGTCGATCACGGCCGCCCCCGGCTTGACCATGTCCGCGGTGATCAGGCCCGCGACGCCGGCGGCGGCGACCACGATGTCGGCCCGACTCACCTCGGCGGCGAGGTCCTTGGTACCCGTGTGGCAGAGCGTGACCGTGGCGTTCTCGCTGCGGCGGGTCAGCAGCAAGCCGATCGGGCGGCCGATGGTCACACCGCGACCGACCACGGTGACGCGGGCGCCGTCGATCGGAACGTCGTATCGCCGCAGCAGGTGCACGACACCGCGCGGGGTACACGGCAGCGTCGCCTCCTTGCCGAGCACGAGCCTGCCCAGGTTGACCGGGTGCAGACCGTCCGCGTCCTTGTCGGGGTCGATGCGCTCGAGCGCGGCGTTCTCGTCGAGGTGCTTGGGCAACGGCAGCTGCACGATGTATCCGGTGCAGTCGGGGTTGGCGTTGAGCTCGTCGATGGTGGCCTCGAGCTCGGCCTGGGTGATGTCGGCGGGCAGGTCACGCCGGATCGAGGTGATGCCGACCTTCGCGCAGTCGTTGTGCTTGCCGCGCACATAGGAGGCCGATCCGGGGTCGTCCCCGACCAGGACGGTGCCGAGACCGGGCGTGATGCCCCTGGCCCTGAGCGCGTCCACTCGGGCTTTGAGGTCGATGAAGATCTCGTCGCGGGTTGCCTTGCCATCCAGGATCGTCGCAGTCACGGCCGCCATTGTTTCAGGTAAGACTGAGAACATGGCACCGACTCCTGAAGTTCCGCCCGAACTGGCAGGCCCGCGGGTCCTGCTCACCCCCGTTCGCCCCGAACACCGAGACCGGCTGCGCGAGATCCACCGGCAGCCCGAGGTGTGCAGATGGTGGCAGGTCCCGGACGACGACTGGCCCGAGGCCGAGGAGCAGGACACGGTCAAGTACACGGTGATGGAGGGCGACCAGATCGTCGGGTTCGCCCAGTGGTACCAGGAACCGGACCCCGACTACCGGCACGCCGGCCTCGACCTGTTCCTCTCGTCGGAGACTCAGGGACGGGGACTCGGTACCGAGGTGGTCCGGGTGCTGTGCGCGCACCTGATCGACGATCACCGGTTCCACCGGCTGGTCATCGACCCGAAGCTCGCCAACACCCCCGCGATCGCCTGCTACCGGAAGGTGGGCTTCAAGGATGTCGGGGTGATGCGGGAGTACGAGATGAACAAGGACGGCGCCTGGGACGACGGGCTGCTGATGGACCTGCTCGCGCGGGAGTTCGTGCGCTGAGGCAGGCCCCCGCCCGTCACGGTTCGACGACCAACCCGTGTGCGGCGGCCATCGCGATCGCCTGCGTCATCTCGATCTTCGCCCCGGCCAGCTTGGCGCTGGTCCACAGCGCGGCATCGGCGTGCGCACCGCGCAGGTCCGCCCCCTCGAGCCGGAGGCCGCTGGTCCTGGCGCCGAACAGATCCACGGACTGCAGCACCGCCTGGCGCAGGTCCGCATCGACGAGATTGGCCTCGCGCAGGCGGCAGTCGGTGAGGTCGACCCCGCGCAGGTCTGCCTTGCCGAGGGAGGCGAGCGTGAAGTCCACCTCATCGAACTGGATCGGCCGGATCCGGCAGTCCTCGAAGTTGGACCCGAGCAGGCTGGAACCGCGGAACACGCTGTGCCAGAGCCGCGTCCGGGTGAACGTGCAGGAACGGAACGCGGTCACGGTGTGATGCGAACCCGACAGGTCGGCGCCGGTGAAATCGCAGTCCGTGAACACGACGCGTTCCGTGCGCAACTCACTTAGGTCCGCATCCCGGAAGTTGCATCCGGTGTAGTGCCGATCCTGCCAACTCTGGCGCGGCAGTCGCGCGTCGGAAAAGTCCTCGCCGACGAATTCCTCGGGGTGATCCGGTGCCATGTGGTCAATCCTGCACCCACCCACCGACGGGTCGGCCCTCCGGTGGCCGAGTGCCATGGGCACCCGGTCTGCTACTCGGCGCGCCCGATCACGCGGGAGGTGTCAGACGCACCCGGGGACTCCCGCTCAGCCGGCGGCACCCGCTGTTCCCGAGACCGTCGGTCCGGCGAGGCCCCATCCGCGCGTCACGGACCGTTCACACAGTCCGGGCTCGTCGCCCGCGCCGACCAGTAGTGCTGTCAGCATGTGTGCGCCGTGCTCGAGCGCCCCGCGCGGCAGGGGTCCGGTGGCGACGAGCGAGGACAGTCCATGGCCGATGACCCAGCACTGGGTGGCGAGCTCCTGGGCGACGACGTCGTCGCGGAAACGCCCGGCGCGCTGTGCTCGTTCCACACCATCGACCAGATGATTCAGGGTTTCGTCCGCAGCCGCGGCGTCTTCGAGCGCGATGGTGTCGTCGAACATGACCCGATAGAGGTCGGGGTTCGCCAGGGCATTCGCCACGTA
The DNA here is from genome assembly GCF_042665615.1 of Rhodococcus daqingensis. Taxonomy (NCBI): domain Bacteria; kingdom Bacillati; phylum Actinomycetota; class Actinomycetes; order Mycobacteriales; family Nocardiaceae; genus Rhodococcus; species Rhodococcus daqingensis. The sequence continues at coordinate 585,408 of NZ_JBHTCS010000009.1, forward strand.
CGCCGCCCCGAGCGCAACCAGGTCTCGAACCGGGTCATCGGACGCCGGCACCTCCTCGAGGACGACCGCGAGCCGTGTGAAGCCTTCCTGCCGCACCGCCATCCACAGGCCGTCCATCCCACCGAAGTAGGTGTAGACGGCCATCGTGGACACGCCTGTCCCGGCAACGAGCGAGCGAAGCGTGATCGGCTGCCTGGAGCGGAGCATCCGCGCCGCCCGTTCGACCAGCAGCTGACGCACCGCCGGATCTTTCGTCCTGACCATGGCGAAACAATACATGGCATTGCTATGGTTTCCCGTGACAGCGTGCCCGAGGAGACAGAGGAGAGCGACATGCCGGTGACAGTGCTCAATCCCGAAGGACTGCCGAAACCCGATGCATACCGGCAACTTTCGATCTCCTCCGGCTCGAGAATCGTCTTTCTCGCAGGTCAGGTCGCCCGCGATGCGGATGGTCGTCCGGTCGGCGACGGGGACTTCGCCGCCCAGGTCGAGCAGGCCTACCTCAACATCGGTACGGCACTCGCCGGGGCCGGTGGGTCGTTCGACGACGTCGCGAAGCTGACCATCTATGTCGTGGACTGGACCCCGGACAAGATGGCGCTGTTGGGCGAGGGCGTTGCCCGGGCGGCCGAGAAACTGGGCGTCGACCCGGTCAAGCCGATCACGCTGCTCGGCGTCGCGGCGCTGGGGGAACCCGACCTGCTCGTCGAGGTCGAGGCGACCGCGGTACTCCCCTAGGTCTGTGAACGGCCCGCCACCGGCGGTGGCAAGCTGATGCGGTGTTCAGACTGATGTTCCACGAGCCCCGCATCCCGCCGAACACCGGCAACGCGATCCGACTGGTCGCGGGGACCGGGTGCGAGCTGCACCTGGTCGGCCCGCTCGGCTTCGACCTCTCCGAGCCGAAGCTGCGGCGGGCCGGGCTGGACTACCACGACCTGGCGTCGGTGACGGTGCACGAGGACCTGCAGGCCGCGTGGGCCGCGCTGGCACCCGAGCGGGTGTACGCCTTCACCGCGCACGGGCAGACCTCCTTCGCGGACGTCGACTACGAGCCCGGCGACGTGCTGCTGTTCGGCCCCGAGCCGACCGGGCTGTCCGCGGAGGTCCTGGCCGATCCGCACATCACCGCGCAGCTGCGGATCCCCATGGTCCCGGGCAGGCGTTCGCTCAACCTCTCGAACGCCGCGGCCGTCGTCGTGTACGAGGCCTGGCGCCAGCACGGCTTCGCGGGCGGGGTCTAGAGACGCGGCACCGTCGCGACTGCGCAGGCCACGCGCATCTGGGTGAACCGGAACAGCCCGGGACGGCCCGAGACCTCCTCGTATTCGCGCACCACGTCGTCGACGAACCGCGACGCCCCACCCGGGTCCAGCCGGGCGGTCCAGGCCGCGAAACCCACGGCGCACCAACGGGAGAACTCCTCCCTGGACCCGAAGTCCCAGTCCAGATCCGAGGTGCGCAGGTCGGTCACGACGAGGCCGGCCGAGGCGGCCAGCTCCGGATAGCCCGCGGGGTCCGGGTGGGTGAACGGCGCCTCGAATCCGACGAACGACTCGGCCCATGCGGGCTCCCGGCACACCCGCATGGCCACCGCCTCGACGCTCGGCCGCGCACTCGCGCACACCATCTGGATGATCACCCGCGCGCTGGGGTGCGCGGCGCGGACGATGCCGGACAGCGCCCGACGCTGCTCGGTCACCCAGTGCAGCGCGTTGAAGGAGACCACGACGTCGAACTCGTCCGCGAACGGCAACTCACAGGCATCCGCGACGCGGAACGTCGCGGTCGCCCCGTCCGGCACCGGCCGGGACCGGGCCTTGTCGACCATCCCCGCCGAGGCGTCGACGCCGACCACCGACCCCCGCGGCAGCCGCCGGGCCAGGGCGAGCGTGATGAACCCGTCGCCGCACCCGACGTCGAGCAGGCGTTCGGTACCGGTCAGCTCGAGATCGGACAGCGACGCCTCGGCCAGCGTTCGCTGCAGCCCGCTGACCCGTGCGTAGCCCTCACCGTCCCATTCGGACACGGGTCAATCCTGCACCTCGAAGCGCTTGTGGCGGGAGGTTTGACCAGATATGAGCCGAACCGAGCTCTTCGAGACCCCCAGGTGTCCGGCGAGCAACTCCTCGGCCGCCTTGTTGGCCTTGCCCTCGACCGCGGGCGCGCGCACGTACAGCAGCAGGGTGCCGTCCTCGAGGGTTTCGACCAACGGGCCCTTCTTGCTGTTCGGCTTGATCTGCGCGGCGACGATGCGGGATCCGGTCACGGACACCCTCACCCCGCCGCGATGTCGAGGAAATCGCGCGCGGGCCCGCGCAGACCGCGATCGGCGGACCACACCGCGAGCAGCCGGCGCGGCAGCGAGAGCCCCTGCACCTCCACGGACACCAGCCGTCCGTCCGTCAGGTCCGCCGCCACCGCCAGCGACGATACGACGGCGGGCGCGTTGCCCGCGACCACAGCGGCCTTGACCGCGGTGCACGAGGTCAGCTCCAGCAGCGGGTCCACGCACCCCGGCACGGCGTTCTCGAGCGTGTTCCTGGTGCCCGAACCGAACTCCCGCTGGATCAGCGGCGTCCTGGCGAGCTCGACCGGGGTGATCGGCGCCGCGCCCGCCCACGGGTGCCCCGGCGGGACGACCACCACCAGTTCGTCGCGCGCCACCTCCCGGGAGTGCAGTCCGGTCGGCACTTCCGGCCCCTCCACGAAGCCGAGGTCCGCCTCCCCCGCCAGCACCTGGGCCGCGACGTCGGTGGAGTTCAGCAGCCGAACCGAGGTGACCACGGTCGGGTTCTTGCGTCGCATGGTCACCGTCCAGCCCGGCACGAGGTACTCGGCGATGGTCATGCTCGCGGCCACCGTCAGGTTGGCCTCCCGCTCGCCCCGCAGCGCCGAGATCCCCGACGCCAGCTCCTCGGCCGCGGCGAGGGTGCCCGCCGCCCACTCCAGCACCAGTCCGCCCTCGTAGGTCGGGGTGACGCCGGTGGTCGCGCGGTCGAAGACCCTGATCCCGAGGAGGCGTTCGGCCGAGCGGATCCGCGCGCTGACCGCCTGCTGACTGAGCCCGTGTTCGCGCCCGGCGGCCCCCATGCTGCCGAGCCGGGCGACGGAGACCAGGACGTCGAGGGCGGCGAGTTCGGGGACGCGAGGGGACAACGGCATACCCCCAGGATAGGCGGTCACAACCTGCGGTTGTGACAGACCAAGAACAAGCCGTCTACCGGCGCCGACGTCCGGGCGGCAGTCTTTACTCATGCTCACCACCACCGTTGACGCAGATACTCCCGCTCGCCGCAGCCCCGTGCTGGCGCACCTGACGCCGAACTGGTTCGCGGTGGTGATGGGCACCGGGATCATCGCGGTGGGCGCGGCATCGCTGCCGGTGGATCTGCCGGGCCGCGATTCGATCGCGCGGGGATTCTGGGTGCTGGCGACCGCCGCGATGCTGCTGCTCTCCGTGGCGTTCGCGGTCCACTGGGTGCGGTATCGGGAACAGGCGCTGGGCTACGCCCGCAGCCCCGCGATGGCGCCCTTCTACGGCGCTCTGCCGATGGCAGTGCTGACCGTCGGCGCAGGCACCGCGGCCGTCGGCACCGAGATCTTCGGCCCGTCCGCCATCGTGGTCGCGGCAATCCTGTGGGCGCTCGGCACCGTGGCCGGGGTGGCGGCCGCGATCACCGTTCCGCCGCGCATGCTGTCGGGTGGGGCGCCCAGCCCCGTGTGGCTGATGCCTGTCGTGCCGCCGATGGTGTCCGCCGCCACCGGGGCCGCGCTCATCCCCCACCTGCCGGAGGGTCAGGCCCGGCTCGCCATGCTGCTCGGCTGCTACGCCCTGTTCGCGATGGCACTGACCGCGGCCGTCGTGACGATGGTGGTGGTGATTGGTCACCTCGCCCGCACCGGGCTGCCCGCCGTGCAGGCCATCCCGACAGTCTGGATCCCGCTCGGCGTGATCGGACAGTCGATCGCCGCCGCGAACCTGCTCGGCCGGGTCTCCGACACCGCGGTCGGGCCGGGTGCGGCGACCGGGCTGCGTGCGTTCGGCGTGGTCTACGGCACCGCGGTCGCGGGCGTGGGCGTACTGGTCCTCGGCTACGCCTGTCTGCTCACCGGCCGTGCCGTGAGCCGCGGGCTGCGGTTCTCGATGAGCTGGTGGAGCTTCACGTTCCCGCTCGGCGCCTGCGCGATCGGCGCGGGAGCGCTCGGGATCGCAACCGATTCCGTTGCCGTCCAATGGTTCTCCGTGGCCCTGCTGGCGCTGCTGCTCGGCATCTGGGCCGTGGTCGCCACCCGCACCGCACACGGGGTGTGGACGAGGGCGCTGCTCACCCCCACCCCCTGAGCCCCGCCGGCGCGGACCGCCGTCAGAGCAGGAACACCAGCACCGCGCCGATCAGCGCGACGGCGGCGATCAGCGCGAGCGCGCCCGCCAGCATCAACGGCCTGCCCCCCGAACCCGAGGACTCCTCGTCCAGAGCGTCGTCGTCGACGTCCGATACGGCCTGGATCGCCCCCACCGCCGACGCGGTGAGCAGGCTCGAACGCTCATGGGCGTCGGTCACCTCGCGCACCGAACCCGGAACCGCGTTGAGCACCTCGGTGACGTCGTATGACGGCGGCAGGCCGATCCGCCTGATCGCCATGGCCGGGGTCTGGAACCCGGCGGCCAGGATCGCCGCGCCCAGCGCGGCGGCCTGCTCCGGCCCCGGACCGACCACACAGTGCACCCCGAGCCGGTCCGCCAGCGCGGCCGCGACGCCCTTCAACGCCACCGCATCCCGCGCCACCAGGCCGTCCCCGGTCACGACCACCGCATCGAGGTTCGACGGCAACCACCCGAAGGCGCCGAGCGCCGTGGAGAGCTGCGCGGTCGGCGACGTTCCGCTGCCCGCGGCGAATCGGAAGGACCGGCCGACCAGGACACCCGAGCGCACCAGGCTCACGGTCGTTCCCGCGTCGTCGGCGTGATACGTCCCGATCAGCTGACCGGGCTGCTCCGCGACCTCGGACTCGAACCAGGCACACGACGCCTCCGCGTCGGACACCAGCGCGATCTGCGGCATGCCGCCGTAGTCGAGCGATTCGCGGAGGCCCGCCACGGCCTCGGAGTCCCAGTGGGACGGATAGGTCGCCACGACGTGCGGTGTACCGCCGTCGCGCCCACCGTGATTCGGCAGCGGCTCGCACTCGTGCAGCAGGCTGCTGATCGCGGTCGCGACCACATCCTCCGCCCGATACCGGGTGCCGTCGCTGGCCGCGACCCCCTCGGGGTCGCCGACCCTCGACAGGAAACCGGACAGCGTGTGCACCTCGCCACCGTCCTGTGCAACCCCACCGAGAACGGTGCTCCCGTCAGAGCACACATGCAACACCGTGTCGCGGACGATCACTATCGGGTCCGGGGTCCCCGCGTCGTTCGACGCGATCACCGTGTGCGACACGATGCTGCCCACCCTGAGCCCAATTCCCACGGACACGCCAACACCTCATTCGGTATGAACAGATCGCCGTCCGCGCGCCGAATCATTCAGCGCGCGGCCGGGTTACATCTTGCTATGCCGACGTTCAGGTGGGGGCGCGCGACACACTGCCGAAGCGGTCCGATCCAAGGCGACGCCTCGAGCGCGGGGCCGACCGCGGCGTTCGTGGATCGACTCCGCCGGCTCAGGCCAGTGCCAGGAAGAGCTTCTCGAGCTCCGCCTCGGTCATCGGCTCCTGGTTGTCGCGATTGGTCCCGGACAGGCAATCGCGCAGGCCGGTCGCGACGATCTTGAAGCCGGCGCGGTCCAACGCACGCGAGACCGCGGCGAGCTGGGTCACCACGTCCTTGCAGTCGCGGCCGCTCTCGATCATCGAGATGACGCCCGCCAACTGACCCTGCGCGCGGCGCAGCCTGTTGAGCACCAACGCGATGCTCTCCTCGTCACCCGTCATCTCACCACTCCCTGTTCGCACATCCGGATCCGTCGTCGCCATGGTACCCGCCGGGGTATATCACCACCGGCGGCGTCGGCCCTGGCCTGCGCGGATGCTAATGTCAGCCGTGTTGAGACACGGGGTGCTCCGCAGACGCGGGGCTGAGAGCAGACCCGAGAACCTGGCCAGGTAATGCTGACGAAGGGATGTCATGGCTTCGCATACGCCCGACCGCTTCACCGAACACCTGTGGGACCACACCAAGGCGCTGCGCGTCGCGATCGACGAGCTGGAGTTCCTCCGGCGTCTCGGCGACGGCACCCTGCCGCTGGATGTCTTCCGCTTCTACGTCGAGCAGGACACGCTCTACCTGAGCGGGTACGCCAAGGCGCTGGCGCTGCTCGCCTCGCGGGCACCCGACCCGGCCACCGCGGCATTCTGGGCCACCTCCGCCGCCAGCGCCGCCGTCGTCGAGACGTCCCTGCACGAGGGCCTGCTCTCGGGCGGGGTGCTGCCGCCCGCCGAGAAGGAGCCCGAGCACTCCCCGACCTGCCTCGGCTACGTCTCGTATCTGATCGCGGCCGCGGCCACCGAGCCGTACCCGGTCGCGGCGGCCGCCATCCTGCCGTGCTTCTGGATCTATGCCGAGGTGGGGCGCGACCTGGCCGCGAGCGCGGCGAAGGTGCTCGCCACCGATCCCGGGCACCCCTACGCGCAGTGGGTGTCGACCTATGACGCCGAGGAGTTCCAGACCGCCGCGGCCACCGCCCGCACCCTGGTCGACGCGGCCGCGGCGGCCGCCACCGAACACGAGCGCGAGGCGATGGTCGACGCGTTCACCGTCGCGACGCGGTACGAACTGTTGTTCTGGGACACCGCGCTCCACCCGCAGCCCTGGCCCGTCCGATGACCGCCCGGATCCGCCGCGCGCTCGCGGGCGCCGTCGTCGCGCTGACCTCGCTGTCCCTGCTCACCGCGTGCGGCACCGACACGGGCTCCGAGGAGACCATCCGGTTCGCGCTCGACTGGACGCCGAACACCAACCACACCGGGTTGTTCGTGGCGCAGCAGCAGGGGTACTTCGCCGACGCCGGACTGGACGTGGAGGTGTTGCCGTACAACAACACCGCGGTCGACACCCTCGTCGACGCCGGCAACGCCGAGTTCGGCATCAGCACCCATGACGCGTCGACGTTCTCGCGGGCCTCCGGCGCGCACACCGTGTCGGTGCTGGCTCCGCTGCAGCACTGGGCGACCGCGATCGGCGTCCGCGCCGACCGGGCCGACATCGTGAGCCCGAAGGACCTCGACGGGAAGACCTACGCGGGATTCGGCGATCCCGGCGAGAACGAGACGCTGCGCCAGGTGATCCGAAACGACGGCGGCACGGGCGATTTCAACTCGGTCACCCTCGGCACGTCCGCCTACGAGGCGGTCTACTCCGGCAAGGCCGACTTCACCGTCTCCTACTTCGCGTGGGAGGGCATCGAGGCCGAACACGCGGGCACCCCGATGCGGTACTTCCGCTACACCGACTTCGGGTTCCCGGACGCCTACGCCATCGTGATCGACGGCAACGAGGACTGGCTCGAGGCGCACCCGGAGCAGGCCCGCGCGTTCGTCCAGGCGCTGCAGCGGGGCTACCAGTTCGCCGCGGACAACCCGGATCAGGCCGCGAAGCTGCTCATCGAGGCCAACCCGGGCGCCTTCAACGACGAGTCGCTGGTGACCGAGAGCCAGCGGATGCTCGCCTCCCAGTACATGAAGGATGCGACCGGGAAGGTCGGCACCCAGACACTCGAGCAATGGTCCGGCAACTCCGGGTTCCTGTACGAGCACGGACTGCTCGCCGGCCCGGACGGCAATCCGTTGACCACCGAACCCGACTGGTCGACGTACTTCACCAATGACTACCTCGGCTCTTCGTAGGCTCGCCCCCGCTCTCGCCATGGTGGCGGCGCTCGTCGCCGCCTGGCAGATCTACGTCGCCGTCAGCGGGATACGCCCGGCCCTGCTGCCATCACCGCTGCGCGTCGCGCAGCAGGGCTGGTCGCACCGCGACGAGATCGCCGTGCATGCGGGGGCCACGCTGACGGTGACGCTGATCGGCTTCGCGGTGTCGCTCACCCTGGCGTGGGCGCTGGCGATCCTGGTGGACTTCTCGCCGTGGCTGCGTCGCGCATTCGTGCCGCTCTTCGTCGCCTCCCAGACCCTGCCGATCATCGCGATCGCTCCCCTGATGATCATCTGGTTCGGTTTCGGGCTGCTGCCGAAGGTCCTGGTCATCTCCCTGGCGACCTTCTTCCCCATGGCGATCGGGTTGATCGAGGGCTTCGCCGCGACCGATCGGGAGGCGGGCGCGCTGTTGCGCAGCATGCGGGCGTCGCGGTGGCAGGTGTTCCGGTACGTGCGACTGCCCTCCGCGCTGCCGCGATTCTTCACCGCGCTGCGGATCGGCATCACCTACGCCGTCGTCGGGGCGGTGTTCGCCGAGTATGTCGGCGCCAGTAAGGGTCTCGGCATCTACATGAGCCTGCAGAAGAACTCGTTCCGCACCGACCTGGTGCTGGCGGCGGTGTTGGTCACCGCCGCCATCAGCATCGCCCTGTACCTGCTCACATTCGCGGTCGAGCGGGTCGTCGCGCCCTGGTCCCGGATGGAGCGTGGACATGGCTGACGTGAGTGGGGCACGGGGATCGAGGATCGCGCTCGACCGGATCACCAAGTCGTATCCGCTGCCTGGACGCCGCGCCGGTTCCCGTCGCGTGCTGGAGCAGGTGTCCTTCGACGCCGCCCCGGGGGAGTTCGTCTCCGTCATCGGCCCCAGCGGCTGCGGCAAGAGCACGGTGTTCAACATCCTCGCCGGGCTGGATTCCCCCGACTCGGGCCGGGTGCTCGTCGGCGACGACGGCGCCGCGGGAACCCCGCACAGCGCGTACATGCCGCAAAAGGATCTGCTGTTCCCCTGGCGAACCGTCCTCGACAACACCGCGCTCGGGCTCGAGGTGCAGGGCGTCACGAGGCGGGAGGCCAGGCAGCGCGCCCGCGAACTGTTCCCGATCTTCGGCCTGTCCGGGTTCGAGGACGCCCGCCCGTTCCAGCTCTCGGGCGGGATGCGGCAGCGCGCCGCGATGCTGCGCACCGTGGTCCAGGACCGCGAACTGCTGCTGCTCGACGAGCCCTTCGGCGCCCTCGATTCGCTGACCCGCACCGAGATGCAGGAGTGGCTGCAGCAGGTCTGGCAACGGTACCGATGGATGGTCCTCATGATCACCCACGACATCCGCGAGGCGGTCTACCTCTCGGACCGGGTGATCGTGCTGTCGGCCCGACCCGCCACCGTGCGCCGGGAGGTGCGGGTGGATCTCCCGCGGCCACGGGAACTGTCGGTGGTCACCTCGCCGGAGTTCGTCGCCCTGGAACAGGAGCTGCTGGAGGTGCTGCACGAGGAGTCGCGCCGTGCGCTTGCGGAACAGGAGTCCGCGCCTCGATGACCCCGCGGCGCTGGCGCGGTCGACGCGGCACGGCCACACTGGAGGTGGATCCCCGGTTCGACGCGGGCCGGGAGCGAAACCTCAGGAGAGTCGCCATGGGCAGCAGGGGACCGTTCGGCATCGATCCCGAAGACATCGAGCGCATCGCCCGTGAGGCCAGCGCGGGGCTCCGCGACGCAGCCGAGAAGGTCGGCAGGTTCCTCGACGATGCGGGTATCCCCTATTCGCACTCGTTCAGCGTGGGGAGCAACACCTCGTGGCCGCGGCCCCGGCGGGACACGGCGGGCGAGACCGGCGATGGCGTCTGGGCCATCTACATCGTCGACGACGACGGGTCCGCCCGCGTCGAGCAGGTGTTCGCGACCGAACTCGAGGCGCTGCGGGCGAACAAGAACAACACCGACGCGCGCCGACTGGTGCGATTCCTGCCGTACGGGGTGACCGTCAGCGTCCTCGACGAGAACGCCGCCGCCTCCGACGCCCCGGACGCGGCGCCCGCCGATTACACCGAGCCGGATGTCGGCGGCGACACCGGACCGTATCCCGCCGACAGCGACAGCTGACGAGCTCAGCGCCTGCGGATCAGCCGCACGACGGCGTACCCGACGAGGACGACCAGCGCGACGAAGCCCACCCACGGGACGGCCCGGCCGAGGAACACGACGAGGCCGTGCAGCGCGGACAGCAGCGCGTTCCATCCGGCGACGACGCCGTCCCAGAAGCTGTCCGGATCCGTGCCGTCCGGCCCGTCGGTGCTGATGTCGATCGAGATGGTGGCGAGCTCGACCTGATCGGCCAGGGTGCGCCGCTGCGCGACGAGGCTGTCGAGTTCCCCCTGCCGTTCGGCGAGCGCGTTCTCCGCCTCGATGAGGTCCGCGGTGTTCGCGGCGGACGCGATCAGTCCCTGCAGCCGTGCGACCGAGGCCTGCAGGGCACCGATCCGCGCGTCGAGATCCTGGGACTGCATGGTGACATCGCTCTTGCTGATGCTGACCCCGGTCACCTCGCCGAGACCCGAGATCTCGTCGAGGGTCGCGGTGAGGCGGTCCGCCGGGATGCGGACCGTCAGGGAGCTGCTCGGCTCGGTGTCGTCGGTCCGCGGCCGCTCGGTCCGGTCGTCGACGCGTCCGCCCGCGTCCTCGACGATGCGGGCGACGGCGTGACCCGCGTCCACCGGGTCGGCCGCGGTGAGCGACACCGTGCCGGTGGTGACCTCCTGGCGTTCGGCGAGGCCCTCCGCGGGCGCCGGGGCGAGCTTCGCGTCGGGTGCGACCCCCGCGTCGGCGCCGACCGCAGGCGACGACTGCGATTGCTCGGGCTCGCCACCGCCGCAGCCCGCCAGCAGCGCGATCAGGATCAGGAACGTGGCGAGCGCGGGTGCCTTCATATCCGGATGCTATGCGGGTCGGCGGGCGGCGGCGGGAGCTTCGACACGCCGCCCGGCGTGCGGCCCGGTGCGGTTCACCGAAAATCCCGGGATCGGCCCGTCATTCGCAGGTCCATCCGCTGCAACCGATCCGCCACCACCGTGACCGCGCCCTCCGCGTTCTGCACCTTCCCGCGGACCAGGAGCGCGGGTGCGGTGTGCGCGAGGGTGCGATACCTGGCCCACAGCCCCACCGAGCAGACCACGTTCACCATCCCCGTCTCGTCCTCGAGGTTGATGAAGGTCACCCCGCCCGCGGTGGCCGGGCGCTGGCGGTGGGTGACCGCTCCCCCGACCAGCACCCGGTCGCCGTCGGGCACCGCGAGCAGCCCCGCTGCCGGGGTCACCCCCAGCGCGTCGAGCTGGGGTCGCAGGAATTCGGTGGGATAGGAGTCCGGGGAGACCCCGGTCGCCCACACGTCCGCGGCCGCGAGCTCCACGTCGCTCATCCCGGGCAGCGTCGGCGCGTTGGTCGAGGCACCCATGCCCGGCAGCCGGTCGGGACGCTCTCCCGCGGCCGCCCCCGCCGCCCACAGCGCCTGGCGGCGGGACCCGGCGAAGCAGCCGAGCGCGCCCGCGGTGGCCAGCGACTCCGCCTGCGGGGTGGTCAGTTCCACTCGGCCCGTCAGGTCGAGCAGGGAGGCGTAGGGCCCGCCCTCGCGCCTGGCGGCCACGATCTTCTCCGCCAGCGCCGTTCCGATGTGCCGCACGTCTCCGAGACCCAGACGGACCTCCAGCCCGCCGCCCTCGAGAGTGGCGTGCGCCAGGCTGGCGTTCACGTCCGGCCCGTGCACCAGGACCCCGTGCCTGCGGGCATCGGCGACCAACGACTGCGGGGAGTAGAACCCCATCGGCTGGGCCCGCAGCAGGCCCGCGCAGAAGGCCGCCGGGTGGTGCAGCTTGAACCACGCCGAGTAGAAGACCAGCGCGGCGAAGCTCTGCGAATGACTCTCCGGGAAGCCGAAATTCGCGAAGGCGTACAACTTCTCGAAGATCCGGTCCGCCACGTCCCCGGTGACGCCGTGCAGATCGCGCATCCCGTCGTAGAACCGGCCACGGAGCCGCTCCATCCGCTCCGGTGACCGCTTGGACCCCATCGCCCGGCGCAGCTGGTCGGCCTCGGCCGCGGTGAACCCGGCCACGTCGACCGCCATCTGCATCAACTGCTCCTGGAACAGTGGCACCCCCAGGGTCCGTGCCAGGGCCTTCTCCAGCGACGGGTGGTCGTAGGTGACGGGCTCGATCCCGTTGCGGCGCCGGATGTACGGGTGCACCGAGCCGCCCTGGATGGGTCCGGGCCGGATCAGCGCCACCTCCACCACCAGGTCGTAGAAGTTGCGCGGCTTCAGTCGCGGCAGGGTGGCCATCTGGGCGCGGGACTCCACCTGGAACACGCCGACCGAGTCGGCGCGCTGCAGCATCTCGTAGACCGCGTCCTCGGACAGGTCCAGCCTGGCCAGGTCCACCTCGAGGCCCTTGTGCTCGGCGACCAGGTCGATCATGTAGTGCAGCGCGGACAGCATGCCCAGTCCGAGCATGTCGAACTTGACCAGCCCCACCGCGGCACAGTCGTCCTTGTCCCATTGCAGGACGCTCCGGTTCTCCATCCGCGCCCACTCCACCGGGCACACGTCGGCGATCGGCCGGTCGCAGATCACCATGCCCCCGGAGTGGATGCCGAGGTGCCGGGGCAGGCCCTCGATCTGGCCGGCCAGATCGAGCACGGCGGGCGGGATATCGGTGCCGGTCTCGTCTTTCACCCCGGTCCATCGGCTGACCTGCTTGCTCCACGCGTCCTGCTGACCCTGCGAGAAGCCGAGCGCCCGAGCCATGTCCCGCACCGCCATCTTGCCGCGGTAGGTGATGACGTTCGCGACCTGCGCCGCATAGGCACGGCCGTAGCGGTTGTAGACGTACTGGATCGCCTCCTCGCGGCGATCCGATTCGATGTCGACGTCGATGTCGGGCGGGCCGTCCCGCTCCGGCGAGAGGAACCGTTCGAACAGGAGCTTGTTCCCCACCGGGTCGACGTTGGTGATGCCGATCGCGTAGCAGACCGCCGAGTTCGCCGCCGATCCCCTTCCCTGACAGAGGATGTCGTTGCGGTGACAGAAGGACACGATGTCGTGCACCACCAGGAAGTACCCCGGGAACCCCAGCCGGGCGACGATTGCCAGCTCGTGCTCGATCTGCCGGTAGGCGTCAGGCCGCCGCTCGGGGGTCCCGTAGCGCCGCCGTGCGCCCGCCATCGTCAGTTCCCGCAGCCAGCTGTCCTCGTCGTGGCCCTCGGGCACCTCGAACGGCGGCAGCTCGGGCGCGATCAGGCGCAGGTCGAAGGCGCACTCGCGGCCCAGCTCGGCCGCGCCCGGCACCGCGGTGGGATGCGCGGCGAACAGCCGGGCCATCTCCGCCCCCGACCGCAGGTGCGCCCCGCCGGTCGGCCCCAGCCATCCGGCCGCCTCGTCCAGGCTCTGCCTGGCGCGGACCGCCGCCATCGCCATGGCCAGGCGTCGCCGTGGCGGTCCGGCGAAATGCGCTGCGGTGGAGGCGATGACGGGCAGACCTGTGGCCTTGGCGAGCCCGGCCAGCGCGGCGTTGCGTTCATCGTCCTCGGCCACGCCGTGATGGGTGAGCTCGACGGTGACCCGGTCCGTGCCGAACCTCTCGACCAGTCCGCGCAACTCGGCCTCCGCGGCCGAGACGCCCCCGGAGTCGAGCGCCAGCCGCACGTGCCCCTTCCGGCAGCCGGTGAGGATCTGCCAGTGCCCGCCCGCCGCCTCGGTCAGCGCGTCCAGGTCGTAGCGCGGCTTGCCCTTCTCGCCGCCGGCCAGGTGCGCGGCCGCGAGCTGCCGCGACAGCCGCCGGTACCCCTCCCGGCCCCGCGCCAGCACCAGCAGGTGGGTGCCGCCGGGGTCCGGCGTCCCGGTCCGCGGATCAGCTGGGCCCGCATCGTGTGACGGCAGGGACAGTTCGGCGCCGAAGACGGTGCGCATGTTCAGCTCCTTGGCCGCCTCCGCGAAGCGCACCACCCCGTAGAGCCCGTCGTGGTCGGTCAACGCGATCGCCTCCAGCCCCAGCCGGACCGCCTCCTCCACCAACTCCTCCGGCGGGCTCGCGCCGTCGAGGAAGCTGAAGGCCGAGTGCGCGTGCAGCTCCGCGTAGGGCACGGTCGGCGTCTCATCCCGGGCGATCGAACCGGCGCGGTACTCGCCGCGCTTACGGGACCAGGCCGGACTGTCGCTGCCGTCGCCCGGATACATCGCCTCCGGCGGGTTCCGACCCGGCCTGCCGGAGAGCACCCGCTCCATCTCCGACCACGTCGGCGGCCCGTTTCCCCAGCCCATCGCGTTCACCTTCCCTGCGCATCCGACCGCCGGGGATCCGGCGGTGGAGCTCGAGCGGGGAAGTCGCGTCGAACGTGTGTTCTATTATGAACCGAACCCCACGCAGGAGTCAACCCATCCCGCGGGCGGCGGTCGGCGCCGCGAATCAGGTTGCCGCGGAAGACCTCTCCAGGCCGTCGAGGATCAGGTCGAGGCCGAACTCGAACTCGTTGCCGAAGGCATATCCGGGCTGGAGCACGTGCTCCACGGCCAGCTCGGTGAGGTGCGGATACTCGTCGGCCGGCATTCCATCCAAGATGGCCTGGGCCAGATCCTCGGTCTCCTGCGGGCCCTCGAAGGGAAGAGCAGCCTCCTGCAGCGCAAAGCCGTAGATGTAGCTGTCGAGGACGGCGAACGCGTGCGCGGCCATCGGAACCGAGAAGCCTCCCGCCCGAAGACTCCCGAGGACGGCGTCATGATGCCGTAGCGTCGCCGGGCCGGGACTGCTCCTCGAGTCCAGGAGCCCGATCGCCCAACGATGACGCGACAGCACCTCGCGGGCCGAGATCGCCCGCAGTCGCATCGCCTGCCTCCAGCCGGATGCGCCCGGGTCCAGCACGATCTCACCGAAGACGTGGTCGACCATCCCGTCGAGAAGGTCATCCTTGTTGGCCACGTGGTTGTAGAGGGACATCGCCTCGACCGCGAGCGCCTCGCCGAGCTTGCGCATGCTCAGTGACGCGATCCCGTGTTCGTCGGCGTAACCGACAGCGGCCCGAAGCACCTCGTCTCGACTCAGCCGGCCACGCGGACCGCGCGCAGACCTGGGCGGTGCCATACCTCCCCCTCTCGCCTTGACGCACTTACCCTGTAAGCGTAGAACTACTTACACCGTAAGTCTCACGTCCCACCACCGAGGAAGACGTCATGACGACAACCCCCACAGACCACGACCGCCAGGGAACCGACCCAGCGAGCAGGACAACCGCCCGCACCGTCGGCATCCTGTTTCTCTTCTCCACCGCAACGTTCCTGGTCGGGGACGCCCTGATCCAGGAGTACTTCGCCACCGGGACCGGCCGGACCGGCGGTCTGGTCGCGGGCGTACTTCTCCAAACCCTCTGCGGCCTCGCCGTCGTCGGCATCGGGCTCGCACTGCTGCGAATCCTGAGTCGGTACAGCAGGACCCTCGCCACTGCCTACCTGGTCACCCGGTGCCTCGAGTGCGTGGCGATCGTGGCGGTCGGCGCCTACCTGCTCACCACGACGTCGCAGTTCGAGCAGTACGAGTTGCTCATCTACCTCTTCTCCGGCATCGCCGGTCTGATCCTGTCCTTCGTCCTGCTCCGGACCGGACTCGTTCACGCATGGCTCGCCTGGCTCGGCTTCCTCGGCTACGGCGTACTGCTCCTCGCCATCCCGGCGGGCCTGCTCGACATCGCCACGCTCGACTCCGGTCCCGGGATGCTGATGTACGTCCCCGGCGGCCTGTTCGAGCTGATCCTGCCGATCCTCCTGATCGCCAAGGGGTTCCGACCCTTCTCGATGCGGGTCCCGGGCCCGGGCAACGAGCGCGAGCGCGTCTCCTCGGCGGTCTCGTGAACAGCATCCGGGCCGCCGTCCCGCACGAGGACCTGGCCGCACCACAGGACCAGTCGTGGCGCCGCGCCTGCCTGGTCGCGGGGGTCGGGCTGCTGCTCATGGCCGCGCTCGCGGCATTCGCCATCCCGGTCGCCGTCGACGGACCGGTGACACCCGGCGATGCGACGCAGACTGCCCGCAACCTCGCGGACTCGAAAGGAGTGTTCCGGCTCGGGATCGTGAGCCTGATCCTGGTGGCCGCGCTCGACGTGGTGGTCGCGTGGGCGCTCTACACGGCGCTACGCCCGGTGAGCACGGCGCTCTCGATGCTGGCGGCACTGTTCCGGCTGGCCTACGCCGGCGTGTTCCTGGTCGCCGTCGCCCAGCTCGCCGGTGTGCTCCGGCTGCTCGACGACGGCGCCCCCGCCGCGTTCGGCGCCGATCAGCGCGACGCCCAGGTGCTCCTGGAAGTCGGGGCGTTCCACGACATCTGGGACATCGGCCTGTTCCTCTTCGGCCTGCACCTGCTCGTGGTCGGCGTGCTGGCATTCCGGTCGGGCTTCGTGCCCAGGTTCCTGGCGGTCCTGGTGGCCGTCGCGGGCTTCGGCTATGCCTTCGACAGCCTGGCTGCGGTGCTGTCCGGAGGTTCCCTCCCGAAGATCGGCGGGTTCACCTTCGTCGGCGAGTTCCTGCTTGCCATCTGGCTCGTGGCCGGGCCGGGCAGACCGGGAAGGAAGCAGAGCCGACACCTCACACGATGAGCACCGCCGCGCCGGTCACCCGCCCCTCGCGCAGATCGACCAGGGCGCGGTCGGCCTCGTCGAACGAGTACCCCATCGCGCTGACCAGCAGCCGGTGCCTGCCGGCGAACTCCAGGAACTCGCGGGCGTCGGCGCGGGTGTTGGCCGTGACCGATCGCAGCCTGCGCTCCTGGAACAGGTGCCGCTGATAGTTCAGCGGCGGGATGTCGGAGAGGTGGATGCCCGCGACGGCCAGCGTGCCGCCCCGATCCAGGGCCGCCAGCGCGGCCGGGACCAGCTCACCGGCAGGGGCGAACAGGATCGCCGAGTCCAGCGGCACCGGCGGCGGATCCGCGGCGCCGGATGCCGAGGAGGCGCCGAGCTCGAGCGCCAGCTCCCTGGCCCGCTCCCCCCTCGTCATCACGTGGACCTCGGCACCCCGCGCCAACGCGACCTGCGCCGCGAGGTGGGCACTGCCGCCGAAGCCGTAGATGCCCAGGCGTCCGCCCTCCGGGACGTCCGCACACATCAGCGCCCGGTAGCCGATGATCCCGGCGCACAGCAGCGGCGCCAGCTCCTCGTCCAGGTAGCCGTCGGGCAGCCGGTGCGCGAATGCCGCCGGCACGGTGGCGAACTCCGCGTACCCACCGTCGACGTCCCATCCCGTGTACCGCGAGCGTGGACAGAGGTTCTCCCGTCCACTGCGGCAGTACCGGCACTCGCCGCAGGTCTGCCGGAGCCACCCGATCCCGACCCGATCGCCGAGACCGAAGGCCGCGCCGGCGTCGGCACCCCACCCGACGACCTCGCCCACGACCTCGTGGCCGGGCACCACGGCGGGGCGGTGCACGGGCAGGTCGCCCTCGGCGACGTGCAGGTCGGTCCGGCAGACCCCGCACACCCGCACCCGGACCAGCAGCTCCGCCGGGCCCGGTTCCGGCACCGGCAGCTCCGCGAGCTCCAGCGGCCGGCCGGCCAACGGCCCCGGCTCATGGACCCGCCATCCCGACATGACATCCGGAACGCCCATGGCTCCACTCTCCGCGTTTCGGCCGCCGGGCACCAGAGTCGGGCACGCGCAGCCCGTCGGTAGAGTCGGGGCGCATCCGACCCCCCGATCCGAGAGAGCACCCATATGACGCGCTGGGCCAAATTCGTCGTCTCCCGGAAATGGTGGGTCCTGATCCTGACGGTGCTCGCCGTCGTGATCAGCGGACTCTGGGGATTCGGGGTCTTCAGCAAGCTCAGCCAGGGCGGCTATATCGACCCGAACAGCGAAGCGGCACAGGTCAGCTCGTTGGTCAACGAGAAGTTCGGCCCACAGTCACCGGACATCGTCGCGATCTACACCGCGCCGGAGGGCAAGACCCTCGCGGACATCGGCCCCGAGGTCGAACAGAACCTGGCGGCGTTCCGCGAGCAGGTGCCCACCCTCGGCATCGCCTCGTACTGGTCCGTCGACCCGAACACCGCGAAGCTGATGACCTCGAACGACGGCACCAAGGCCCTCGCGACGATCTCGATCGACTGGGACGCGGGCACGCATTTCACCGAGCTGGACAAGATGACCGCGGCGCTCACCCCGCCCGGCATCGACACCGAGTTCGCAGGCGGCACCGTCGTCGGGTACTCCTTCAACGTCCACCTGCAGCAGGACCTGGTGCGCGCGGAGGCCATCGCGCTGCCCATCACCCTGCTGCTCCTGGTGGTCGTCTTCGGCACCGTCACGGCCGCGGCCGTCCCGGTGTTCGTCGGAATGCTCGCGGTGCTCAGCGCGCTGGCGATCCTGCGACTGCTCACCACCGTCACCGAGGTCAGTTCGTTCTCGATCAACGTCGCCTCCCTGCTCGGGCTCGGCCTTGCCATCGACTACGGCCTGTTCATCGTCAGCCGCTTCCGGGAAGAGCTGGCCTCTGGCACCGAACCCGACGCCGCCGTGCGCCGCACGGTCGACACGGCCGGACGCACCGTGATGTTCTCCGGACTGCTCTTGGTCTGCGCCTTCGCAGGCATGCTGGTGTTCCCGCAGGCGGTCATCCGTTCGCTCGGTTTCGGGGCGATCGCAGCCGTGACCGGGGCCGCGGTGCTCTCCCTCACCGCGGTGCCCGCGCTGCTCGCGATCCTCGGCCACCGGATCAACTCGCTCGCCTGGCGGCGCGGAACCGTCGAACGCGGCGAGGAGCGGGCCCGCAAGTTCTGGGGCGGTGTGGTCACCAAGGTGATGCGCAAGCCTGCCACGGTGGCGGTGACCATCACCGCGGGCCTGCTGCTGCTGGCCGCGCCGTTGTTCGGCGCGAGCCTCGGCGAGATCACCTACACCGCGCTGCCGCCGAACGACCCGGCCCGCACCGCGGCGGACACGCTGTCCACCGAGTTCCCCACCACCGGTGAGGCCGCGACGGTGATGGTGCGCGGCGAGAACGGGGCGCCGCCCACCACCGCCCAGCTCAGCGAGGTAGGTGCGCAGGTGCGGGCCGTCGACGGTGTCGCCGCGGCGCGGATGGTCGCGGCGTCGGACGATTTCGCGATCCTGTCCGCGACCTACGCCGAGGGGGCAACCCCCGGCCAGGTGGTCCGCGATGTGCGAGCCATCCCGGCCCCGGCAGGCGTCGACGTGCTGGTCGGCGGCGGCGCCGCCCTCGTCGACGACGGCAACGCCGCGGTCACCGCGAAGCTGCCCCTGATGCTCGGCATCATGGTCGGCTCGACCCTCGTGCTGCTGTTCCTCGCCTTCGGGTCGGTGGTCCTGCCGATCAAGGCGGTGGCCATGGCCGGCCTCAGCATGGCGGCCACGTTCGGGGTGCTGACCTGGATCTTCCAGGACGGCAACGGCGCTGACCTGATCGGCGTGACCCCGGCCCCGCTGGAGGCGACCTTCGTGGTCCTGATCCTCGCAGTGGTGTTCGGCCTGTCCACCGACTACGAGGTGTTCCTCATGTCGAGAATGGTCGAGGCGAGGGCGAACGGGGCGAGCACCGAGGAGGCCGTGCGGTTCAGCGCCGAGCGAACCGGCCGGATCGTGACCACGGCGGCGGCGCTCTTGATCATCGTGACCGGCGCCTTCACCATCTCCGGGCTCTCGATCATGCGGTTCCTCGGCATCGGCATGATCCTGGCACTGATCATCGATGCCACCGTGGTGCGAATGCTCCTGGTCCCGTCGCTCGTCAAGCTGATGGGCGAGGCGAACTGGTGGGCGCCTGCGTGGATGCGCAAGGTGCACGAGAAGGTCGGCATCGGGCATTGACGCCGGAGGGCAGTGCACCCGAGGTACCCACCGGGCCCGTCGATGTGCCGGGAGCGGTGCTCGCGCTGGCTGCCGGCGAGTCGATCGACGCGGTGTGGCGCAACGAGCTCGGCGGCATCACCTTTCGACTCGGCGCCGGGACACCTACGGACCGTTATGTGAAATGGGTCGCCGCGGGCACCCCGGAGATCGACCTGGCCGGCGAGGCGGCACGACTTGCGTGGGCCCGGCCTTGGGCATCGGTACCGCAGCCGCTCGAGCACGGCGCTGACGCCGACGGCACATGGCTGGTGACGCGACCTGTCCCCGGCCGTTCCGCCGTCGACCCGCGCTGGGTCCACGAACCGGCCATCGCCGCAGCCGCGATCGGCCGCGGACTGCGCCTGCTGCACGACGCCCTCCCGGTGGATGCCTGCCCCTTCACCTGGAGTGTCGAGCAGCGGCTCGCGCGGACCGACGAGCGGATCGAACAGGGCGAGGGTCCGTCCGACTGGTCGCCCGAGCACGCGTCGCTGTCGGTGGCGCAGGCCCGCGCCCAGGCGGATAGCCCACCGCCGATCGATCGGCTGGTTGTGTGCCACGGGGATGCCAGCGTCCCCAACGCGCTGCTGCGCGACGACGGCACGTTCGCCGCGCACGTCGACCTCGGTTCGCTCGGGGTGGCCGACCGTTGGGCCGATCTGGCGGTGGCCGCGTGGAGCACGGTGGACGACTACGGTCCCGGCTTCGAGGATGCTGTGTACAGCGGCTACGGGGTGGATCCTGATCGCGAACGGATCGCCTACTACCGGCTGTTGTGGGACATCGCATGAGCGCCATCTCCTGAGGCCGGTCGCGTCGACATCAACTCTTTCACGATTTCTTACTTTGGAGTAAGTTAACCGGTGTAGCCCAATGAAAGAGGAGAGCGGGATGTCGACCTACATCGTGACCGGCGGGACCGGATTCCTCGGCCGCAACGTGCTCGCACTGCTGCTGCGCCGGGACCCCGACGCCCAGGTGCACGTTCTGGTGCGCCCCGCCTCGGTGGCACGACTGGAACGCCTCGCCGCCGGATGGGACGGAGGTGACCGCGTGCACCCGCTGATCGGCGACCTGACCGAGCCCGGACTCGGCCTCGACACCGCCCCGCCCGCCGCGGACCACCTCCTACACCTCGGCGCCATCTACGACATGACCGCCGGCGACGAGCAGGCGAGCACCAACGTCGAGGGCACCCGATCGGTCATCGAACTCGCCCTGCGAACCGGGGCCACCCTGCACCACATCTCCTCGATCGCGGTCGCGGGCGACCACAAGGGCACGTTCACCGAGGACGACTTCGACCTCGGCCAGGGCTTCCCCACCGCCTATCACCGCACCAAGTTCGAGGCCGAGAAGCTCGTCCGCGAGACCGCAGGGCTGACGTGGCGGGTGTACCGCCCCTCCGCCGTCGTCGGGGACTCGACCACCGGCGAAATGGACAAGATCGACGGCCCGTATTACCTCTTCCCCGCCATCGCCGGATTCGCCAAGCTGCCTTCCCGACTTCCCGTCGCGGTGCCGAGCCTCGGCGCCACCAACCTGGTGCCCGTCGACTACGTGGCCAAGGCCATCGTCGCGCTGATGCTGACACCGGGTCACGATGGCGAGGTGTTCCACCTCGTCAACCCCGAGCCGCAGCCGATGCGCGAGGTGTACGCCGCCCTGGCCCAGGCCTCGGGCGCCCCACATCCGGTCGCCGACCTGCCCGCCGTCGTCGCGGCGCCGGTGATGCGACCGCCCCTGCGCAGCGTCAAGGCCGCCAGGAACGTGGTGTTGGGCAAGCTCGGCATCCCGCCGGTCATCCTCGATCACCTCACCCTCCCGACCACCTTCGACTCCACCAAGACCCAGGAGGCTCTCCGTGGCACCGGGATCACGGTGCCGCCGTTGGGTTCCTACGCCGGAATCCTGTGGTCCTACTGGGAACGCAACCTCGACCCCCACCGCGACAGCCGGACCGGTCCCCTGGCCGGTCGGCACGTGATGATCACCGGCGGGTCGTCGGGCATCGGGCGCGCCTCCGCACACGCCGCCGCCGCCAAGGGGGCGACCGTGCTGCTGCTGGCCCGCGGTGAAGAGGAGCTCGCGGCCACCGTCGCGGAGATCCGGGCCGTGGGCGGCGCCGCATTCGGATACCCCTGCGACATCACCGACGGGGAATCGGTCGACCAGACCGTCAAGACCGTCCTCGACGAGCACGGCCACGTCGACATGCTGGTCAACAACGCCGGCCGGTCCATCCGCCGCAGCGTGTTCGCCTCCACCGACCGGCTGCACGACTACGAACGCACCATGGCCGTCAACTACTTCGGCGCGGTCCGACTGGTCCTCGCGCTGCTCCCACAGATGCGCGAGCGCGGCTTCGGGCACGTCGTGAACATCTCCAGCGCCGCCGTCCAGAGCCACACGCCCCGGTTCTCCGCCTATGTCGCCAGCAAGGCCGCCCTCGACGGATTCACCGACACCATTGCCTCCGAGACGCTTTCGGCCGGCATCACCTTCACCACCATCCACATGCCGCTCGTCGAGACCCCCATGATCACCCCGTCGGGGAAGGCGAACATCGGCAAGGTCATCAGCCCAGAGAAGGCCGCCGCGATGGTGGTGCGTGGACTGGTCGAGCGGCCCAAGCGTATCGACGACCCGCTGGGCACCCTCGGCGAGTACGGACAGCTGTTCGCGCCCGGGATCAAGGACCGGGTGCTGCACCGGATGTACCGGGCGTTCCCGGACTCCCCCGCCTCCAAGGGCGAGGTCGAGACCGGCCGCGGCGCCGCCGCGCCGGAACCGACATCGGCACCGGCGCTCGCACCCACGGCGAAGCCGAAGCATTCGGCCGTCGCGAAGGTGGGCCGACGCATCGCCCGCGTGGTGCCCGGCACCCACTGGTGACGCGGAGCCGACGGGCTATCGGGGACGGATCAACGCCTGTGCCACGATGACCCGGTCCCCGTCGAAGGTGACCGCGGGCGATCCGTGCAGGTCGTATCCCGCGTCGAGGGCGGCGCTGACCCGCAGGCAGAATTCGGCGTCGTCGGGCCCGGTGAGGACGCGATAGCGCGGCAGTTCACTGTTCTCGGACATGCACCCCAGTGTCCCAGGGACCGCCGTGTTCACGCCGCAAGCGGCCGAACCGATTCCGCGACCAGCGCGACCACGGCCTTCGACGCGGCGCCGCAACTCGGCGGGCGCGGGTCCAGTTCCGTCCGGGACAGCTCGACCACCCAGGCCCGCCCGTCACGATGACGGACCACCGGCAGCGCACCGGACTCGTCCACCGTGAGGTCCGCGGCGCCCGCCGAAACCTGCTCCCGCACTGCGATTTCTGCGACCTGGCCGGCCGAGTCCCAGCAACTGCGGCCGCGCAGACCCTCGAGCTGGACCTCTCCGCGCGCGGCCGCGAGCACCGCCTCGACGCTCTGCTGCGCGCCGAGCCGTCCGTAGGTGTACCCGGTCGGGAGCAGGATCATCGACGGCGCGAACCGGTGACCGCCGGTGTGCGAGCACTCCCACACCGAATCCCCGAACCGCGCGGCCAGCTCCGCCGCGATCGGCCTGCCGAGTACCGCGCAGCACTGGTCGCGCTTGCCGTGCGCACACACCAGGGTCACCGGGTCTGTCACCGGCCGCCCGATCCCCGGCGCGGACGCGGGCAGCCCGAGATCGAGATCCAGCAGGGCGGCGGGATCGGTCACCTCCAGCCGCTCGCACCAGGCACCGGACGGATCCGAGCGCCCGACCAGCACGGTGCGCCTGTCCGGCGGGGCTGTGGCCCGACCCGGGCGACGGATCAGCAGCAGCCGCACGCCTGCGGCCTCGGTCCGTCGTTCCAGTTCCGCGGACAGCTCGGGCCCGAGCGCCTCACCGCCGAGCACATCGCGGCCCCAGGCACCGGGGTGCTCGAGGCACAGCCAGCCGGTGACGTGGGCCGCGGTCCCGGGAAGCGGCTCGTCCGTCGCGGAGAGCGCGGAGCAGGTCGGCGCGGGGGCTGGGGCGGTCACCCGACCATTGTGCCCGCGGCGTCACCCATGGATCTTCTTGCCCTCGGCGAACATCTGCACGAACTTCTCGATCCGGCGGGCGCGGGTCTCCGGCTTCTTCGCGTCCTGCAGCCGGTAGAACACCGCATAGCGGTTGACCTTGTTGAGGGTGCCGAAGAACTCCTCGGCGGCCGGGACCTCGGCGAGCGCGTCCAGGAAGTCCTGTGGCACGGTCGCGGCGGCCTGTCCCTCGTAGGCCCGCTCCCACCGGCCGTCCGCCCTGGCCGCCTCGATCTCCGCCAGCCCCGACGGCTGCACCAGCCCCTCGGCGATCAGCCGCTCGGCCTTCTCCCGGTTCCGCTTCGACCACGGGCTGCGCCTACGCCGGGGGGTGAAACCGCGCAGCGAGAAGTCGTCGTCGCACTTGCGGGCCTGACCGTCGATCCAGCCGAAGCACAGCGCGACCTCGACGGCCTCGTCCCAACTGGGGCTGGTCTGGGCCGACCCCTTCTTGGCGAACTTGAGCCAGATGCCGGGTGAGTTGTCGTGGTGCGCGGCCAGCCACTCGCGGAAGCTCGCCTGGTCCGGGAAGTGCTCGATGCTGCGTTCGACCGCCATGGTCCAACCGTAGGCGGCGACCACGACAGAGGATTGAACAAACGCGACGCTACCGGCGACCGGTCGCCATGCCCGCCCACACCCGCACGAAGCCCTGCGACAGGTACGCGAGGGTACCGAGGCTCAGCACCCACTTGGTGATGCTGACCGTCGACGTCGCGCGCACCACCGGGTCGGTGATGCGGTCGCGGTGGTCGAGCAGGTACAGGTCGACCACGTTCTCGACGTAGTCCGCGGCCGCGGCGACGACCGGGGCCGCGTACAGCGCGCGGCGGGTGGCCGGGGACAGCTCGGTGAGCTGGCCCAGCCGCTTGGCCCCGGTGCACAGCGCGACTCCGTAGATGACCGGATGGATCATGTCCGGCCCGAAATGACTGCGGAACCGGGCCGTCTCCGCCTCTTCCATGCTGTCGAGGACGTCCCGGTAGGCCCGCGCGGACATCGCGGTCTGGGTCTTGAGGAGCTTGGGCGCGGCGGGGCCGAGCAGTCGCGCGATGTTGGCCTGCGAGAGCAGATACGCGGCGGACCAGCCGATGAGCTTGCCGTCGAGCGCGGTCAGTGTCATACCCCGATCGTAGGATCGACGACGATGACCGAATCGACCCCACCCCGCGGCACGCCGGAGGCGGTGCTGCACCCCGACGAGGCCGCCGAGAAGTTCACCGTCGCGCGGCGGTACCCCCGAGAGTCGCTGGCGCCCTTCGTCGAGTACCTCTGGATAGTGCACTGGGCGGTCGACGGGACGCACGAACAGCAGGTGCTGCCGCAACCGAAGATCCACCTCGCCGCCGAGGACGGCCGTCTGCTCGTCCACGGTGTGAGCCGAGCCCCGTTCAGCCGAAAGCTGTTGGGAACCGGCCACGTGATCGGGGTGGCGTTCCGGGCCGGCGGCTTCCGGCCGTTCCTGCGGTCGAGCGTCGGCGCACTCGAGGGCACCGTGCTCCCCGCCGGAGACCTCCTCGGTCGCGACGACACCCCGACCGCGGCGGCGGCGCTCGCCACGACAGATGACGACAATATGACCGCGCTCGTCGAGGACTACCTCGAAGCCATACGGCCACAACCCGATCCGTACATCGAGACGGTGGCCGCGCTGATGGAACGGATCGAGAACGACCCGGGCATCCACCGGGTCGACGAGGTGGCCGCGTTGGCCGGTGTCAGCGTGCGCAGCCTGCAGCGGATGTTCACCGAGTACGTCGGCATCGGGCCCAAGTGGGTGATCCAACGCCACCGCCTGCTCGACGCCGCCGAGCAAGCACACGGCGGACGCCCCGTGGTGTGGGCGGAGCTGGCCGACCGGCTCGGTTACAGCGACCAGGCCCACCTGATCCGCGCGTTCACTGCGGCGGTCGGGACACCGCCGGCCACCTACGCGCGACAGACCGGGGGCTGGCGGCCCCGCGGGTAGGCTCCGAATTCGGGTCGGGGCCGGCGGTGGGGGTGCGGATGCTGCAGTGGTGGGCGACGTTCTGGGATCGGCCGCCGGGGTGGTCGCTGCTGGCCACGACCGCGCTGGTGTGCGGTGCAGCGTTGTGGGCGTTCACCTTTCCCACGCCCAACAGCTGGATCCTGATCCTGTTCTGTCTCTGGCCGACGGTGCTGATCGCGGTCAGCTGGACCGTCAAGACCACCACCTTCCTCGTCCGCCGCAACGCCTGGTCCAACTGGATCCTCGCGGTGCCGCTGGTTGCGCTGACGAGCACCACGCTGCTGGTGTTCGACGTCCCGCTGCAGGCGCGCTGGCAGCTCTCGCAGTCGGACTTCGCGGCGGCCGTCGAGGAGGTCCGGTCCGGCGCCGACCGGGCCGACTACGACGGCCGGATCGGCGGCTACGACGTCCGGGACGTCCGCACGCACGGGGACAACGTCTACTTCGTGGTCCGTGACAGCGGCTTCATCGATGACGACGGTGTGGCCTACCTGCCGGACGGCGAGCCCGCGACGCCCGACCCGGTGGGCGAGGGCGTGCAGGTCTGGCACCTGCGCGGCCCCTGGTACTCGTTCAGTGGGGGCTGGTGACGCGGCGGCCGAGGATCACTCCTCGAGGAACGCCGTCACGGCGGCCTCGAACTGATTCGGCCGGTCGCGGTGCACGCTGTGCCCGACCGTGATCGTGATGGCGTCGCATCGCGGGATGGCGTCAGCCGCCGCGACCAGCCGGTCCGGATCGACCATCCCGCCTGGACCGCCGCTGATCATGAGGGTGTCTGCGGTGATCTCGGACAGGTTCTGCCACCACACCGGATTCGGCTCGCGGAACTGCGCCAGAGCGCTGCGGGTCATCGACCGGTCGAAGGCGAGGGCCGCGCGCGGGTGCCGGATCAGCGCGGTCACGGCATGCCAGAGTTCGACCGGCGTCGGTAACCTGCTGCGCATCCGGCCGAGCGTCTCGCCGGTCCGGAGCGGCAGCGGCGCCTCCTCGAGGACCAGGCGCCGGACCAGGTCCGGGCGCGCCTGCGCGACCAGCGAGGCCGTGTGCCCGCCGAGCGAGTGCCCGACCAGGTCCACCCGTTCGAGCCCGAGATGGTCGCACAGGTGCAGGAGGTCGTCACCGAACTGGGTGAACAGGT
This sequence comes from Rhodococcus daqingensis, assembly GCF_042665615.1. Taxonomy (NCBI): domain Bacteria; kingdom Bacillati; phylum Actinomycetota; class Actinomycetes; order Mycobacteriales; family Nocardiaceae; genus Rhodococcus; species Rhodococcus daqingensis. The sequence continues at coordinate 612,336 of NZ_JBHTCS010000009.1, forward strand.
AGGACGGCGCGTGCGCGCTGCGGCCGTGCCCGCGCAGGTCGATGGCGATGACCCGGCGCCCGCGGCCGACGAGGTTCTTGGCGAACCGGTCCCAGGTGTGACTGTCACCGCCCATGCCGTGCACCAGGATCACCGGTACCGGATCGTCGCCACCGGAATCGCGAAAGGAGAGCTCGACGTCGTCGGCGGTCGTGGCAGTCATCAGCATCACCGTCTGCAGTCACCCTTCGCCGTCTCGGCCGTCTCGTGAGCGGCCCGGTGGTGAGGCTACCCAGACCGCTTCGCGAGAACGGCCGAGGGCCGCAGGTCCAGCCGGCGCAGCAGCTGCGCGTTGATCGCGACCACGACCGTCGAGGCCGACATCAGCAGCGCCCCGACCTCCATCGGGAGGGTGAAGCCCCACGGCGCGAGCACCCCGGCCGCGAGCGGCACCGAGATCAGGTTGTACCCGGCCGCCCAGCTGAGGTTCTGGATCATCTTCCGGTAGGTCGCACGGGAGAGTTCGATCACCGACAGCACCGAGCGGGGGTCGTCGCTGGCGAGCACGACACCCGCGGACGCGATGGCCACGTCGGTGCCAGCACCGATCGCGATCCCCACGTCGGCCTGCGCCAATGCCGGCGCGTCGTTGACGCCGTCCCCCACCATGGCCACCTTGCGGCCGGCGGACTGCAGGGCCTTGACCTTGGCGCCCTTGTCCTGCGGGAGGACCCCGGCAAAGACCTCGTCGATGCCCAGGCTCTGCGCCACCGAATGGGCGACGGCCTCCGCGTCCCCGGTGATCATGGCGACGTGCACACCACGCTCGTGCAGGGCGTCGATGGCCTGCCGCGATTCGGGGCGGATCTCGTCGGCAAGGGCAACGGCCCCGGCGACCGCGCCGTCTCGGATCACTTGCAACACGGTCGAGCCCTGGCCCGACCAGGCGTCTGCCTGGGTCAGGGCGTCGAGGTCGTGGCTCGCGAGCATGCCCGGTCCACCGACGCTGACCTCCGCGCCCGCGACGGTGGCGGTCACCCCCACCCCGTTGCGCGCCTGGAAGTCGGTGGCGGCCCGGACGGCGAGCCCGCGCTGCTCGGCCGCGGCGACGATGGCCCGGCCGAGGGGGTGCTCGCTGTCGCGTTCGACGGCGGCGGCCAGCTCGATGACCTCGTCCTCGGTGTACCCGGGCGCCGCCGCGACGGAGACGACCGCGGGCTCCCCCCTGGTGAGGGTGCCGGTCTTGTCGAACAGCACGGCGTCGACCGTGCGCATCGACTCGAGGGCCCTGCGGTCGGTGATGAGCACGCCGGCGCGGGCCGCCCGCTCCGTGGCGATGGAGACGACCAGCGGGATCGCCAGGCCGAGCGCGTGCGGGCAGGCGATGACGAGAACGGTGATGGTGCGGGTGACCGCGGATTCGGGGGCGCCGAGGATCAGCCAGGCGATCGCGGTGAGTACCGCGGCGCCGAGCGCGAACCAGAACAGCCAGCCCGCGGCCCGGTCCGCCAGCACCTGGGCCCGCGACGACGAACTCTGCGCCTCGCTCACCAACCGCTGGATCCCGGCCAGCGCGGTGTCGTCCCCGACCGCCGTGATCTGCACACGCAGCGCCGAGTCGGTGGTGACGGTGCCCGCGACGACCCGGTCGCCCACCGCACGGCGGACCGCCGCCGACTCGCCGGTGATCATCGACTCGTCCACGTCGGCTGCGCCGGAGACGACCGTGCCGTCCGCCGGGATCCGGCCGCCGGGCCGGATGATGACGAGGTCGCCGGTCGTCAGCTCCGAGGTCGGCACGGTGACGGCCTCATCGCCGTCGAGCCGCTCCGCCTCGTCCGGCAGCAGCGCGGCGAGGGATTCGAGCGCGCTCGACGCCTGTCCCAGTGAGCGCATCTCGATCCAGTGCCCGAGCAACATGATCACGATGAGAAGCGCGAGCTCCCACCAGAAGTCCAACTCGTGGTTCAGGATTCCGAGGCTCGCGCCCCAGGACGCAATGAACGCCACGGTGATGGCCAGCGCGATCAGCAGCATCATCCCGGGCTGGCGGGCCTTGACCTCGGCGACCGCGCCGGTGAGGAACGGTTTGCCGCCCCAGACGTACATCACCGTGCCGAGGACCGGCGAGATCCAGGTGACCGGTCCGCTGTGCGGCAGCGTGTACCCGATCAGGTCGGCGAACATCGCGTTGGCGAGCACCACCGGAACGGCGATCGCGAGCATGATCCAGAACAGTCTCCGGAACTGCCCGACGTGATCGCCATGGTCACCGTGCCCGCCATGGCCCCCGTGACCGCCCTGTGCGCCATGGCCCCCGTGTCCCTCGTGGGATTCATGAGCTGCATGGGCTTCGCGCGCGTCATGGCCGGCGTGATCCTCGACCATCGCCGGATCGTGCCCTGGATGCCCTTCGGACGCGTGCTGTCCGGCATGAGTTCCGCGGTCCGAAGTCATGTCACGAAGACTATACCCAGAGGGGGTATGCGACAAGGTTATGGCTCACGTCCACCCTCACTCGTACACGCCTTCCACGGTCCAGACTCCTGCCGTGCAGATCAGCAGCAACGCCCTCGGCTCGTCCAGCAGCACCTGCGCCCGAGCCGCCCGCTGCGCGGTCGCCGGATCCCACCAACGCTCGTCCACCGGCCACGGCCCCGCCCAGCCCAGCAACTCCCACTCCCGCCGCCCCCAGCGCAGCCGGAACGGCGCCGCGCTGAACGCGCCGCGCTCGGTGACCAGTACCGCCGCACCGTCCACCCCCTCCAGTGCCACCGTCGGCCTGCCCGACAGCACCGCCGAGGGCGACGGTTCGGGTAACCGTCCGGGCCAGGGCGCGGAGGGGTCCGCGGCCGGTCGCAGTTCATCCCCCAACGGCAGCAGGGTGACCCGCTCGAACGGCCCCCTGCCGCCGCTGAGCACGCCCACCTGGACCGCGTCTCCCCCGAGCAGGCCCTGCACGCGGACGAGCGCCCGCCTGGCCCGCTCGTCCTCGGCGCCGACCCCACCCCACAACCCCAACTGCAGCGCGCCCGCCGCGACCACCTCCACCGGCTCGAGCCGCAACACCTCGATCCCGGCCGTCGGCCGCGACTCGCTGCGTCCGGTGAGCCAGCCGTCCAACTGCCAGCGCACCCGGTCCGCCGTGCCCTCGGGAGTGAGCGGTTCCGCGCACCGCCAGGTTCGCGAAAGATGTTCCCCGTTACCGGTACTCGCGTGCACCAGCAGCCTGGTGCACGCCACCGCAGCGGCGGACAGCTTGGCATGGAGCCGCTCGGCCAACGCCCGCCCCGCGAACGCCGCCGCATCCACCCGGTCGATCGGCGGATCGCAGTGCTGCTCGACCTCCAGGTCCGGCGGCAGCCGCCGTGCCGACGGCGGACGCTCGGGCTCCCCGCGCGCGCTGCGGTGCGCCGACACCGCATCGGCGCCGAACCGGGACGCCACCGCCACCGGGGACAGCGCCGCGAAGTCGCCGATGGTCCGCAGCCCCAACCGGTGCAACAGATCGACCAGATCGGCCCTCCCCTTCGCCGCCAGGCTGGGCTCCGCGGCCAGCTCGGCCACCGGGATCGGGGCGAGGAACTCCGCCCCCGCACCCGCGGGGACCAGGGCCGACCTTCGGGCGGCGATCACCGCAGTGGAGAGCTCGTCCGCGATCCCCACCTGGCACTCCACCCCCGCGGCCGAGGCCTCGTCGATCAGCCGCTCGGCGGCGGCCGATTCGGAGCCGAAGTAGCGGCTCACCCCGCGCGCGGCGAGCACCAGCAGCCCCGGCCGCAGCACCTCCACGCCCGGCGCCACCGCGTCGATCGCCGCGGCAACCGGCTCGAACAGCCGGGCATCCCGGCCCGCATCGACGGTGAACACGTGCAGCCCCGGGCAGCGCCCCTGCGCCTCCCTCCTGCGCAACCCCCTGCGCACCCCCTCCGATCGGGCCGTCGCAGAGCAGGCCACGACCCGATTGCCCAGGGTCACCGCCACGGGCTCCGTCGGAGGCAGATCCGCCACCGCTGCCGCCGCGATCGCGGGCCAGTCGGGACACCACAACGCCAGCACCCGCGCGGAATCACCGGATGTCACCACGACACCGCGTCCGGAAGCATCCCGGGCCGCCGCACCGTTTCCGCCGTCCACTCCACCCGACCGCGGACCGGACGCAGATCGAGACGGGTGGTGCGGGGCTGAAACGCCCGGCCCCTGGCGCTGACCGCCAACCGGAGCGCGCGCAGCCGCCCGCGCCCCAGCTCGGCACCCTGCCCCATCCCGTCATAGCCGCACACCCTGGCCTCCAGCCGGATCTCGGCACCGTCCCAGTGTCCGTCCGTCACCACCAGGGTCGAACCCTTGCTCCGCGCCCTCGCCACCACCGCACGCGCCCGAGAGGGCGGCACCGCCAGCCCGCCGAGACCCAGCACCACCAGGTCCAGTCCGTCGAGCAGAACGGCCGCGACCTCCACCGGGTCCGGGCCCGGGTCCGGGATCAGCGCGAGCCTGCCGAGCTCGGCCCCCATCTCGATGGCCGCCAGCAGGCCGAGCCGGGGCAGCCCGATCACCGCCGCGTGACCTCCGGACTCCGTCACCGAGGCCAGCAGGCCGAGCAACAGCGAACCCGCCCCCGACACGGACACCACCGAACCCCGTGCCAGTCCCCCGCGCGGCAGCAGCGATGCCAGCGCAGGCGGCACCGGGAGCACACCGGCGGACGACCGCGAAACGCCCGCGGCCTCGGCAGGCTGCGACGGGGGCCGGGCCGCCACCGATTCGCCCCGCGCGGGCACTGCCGCCATCCGCCGCCGGAGGTGCTCGAGCCGGTCCTGCCTCGACAACCCGGCCAACCCGGCCAACTCCGCCAACCCGGCCTGCCCCGAATCGGCCACCTCGGCCACCGCACCAACCACAGCCACCACCGTCTCCCACCTTCATTCCGCCGCCGTCACGGCCGGCCGATCACCCACGGGGAAGACGGGGTTATCGAACACTCATTCGAACGATCTCAGTAAAGACCCTCCCCCCGACATCCGTCAAGACGACGGGAAAGCGCCAGTTCAGCGTCCACCCGAGACGCCCCGTCGCCCCCTCCACTAACCTCACGGATGTGACGGAGCAAGAACAGGCGCAGCGGATCGTCGGACCGGATTACCTGGTGGCGGGCCGCTACCGCCTGCGCTCCAAGCTGGGCAGCGGCGGCATGGGCGCGGTCTGGCTGGCCCAGGACACGCTGCTCCACCGCGAGGTCGCCATCAAGCAGGTCACCTCCACGGCCGGACTGACCGAGGAGGCCGCGCAGGAGATCCGGGCCCGGGCCATGCGCGAGGGCCGGATCGCGGCGAAGCTCTCGCACGACCACGCGATCGCCATGTACGACGTCGCGCTCGAGCACGGCGACCCGTGGCTGGTCATGGAGTACCTGCCCTCGCGCAGCCTGGCCCAGGCACTCAACGTCACCGAGACACTGCCGCCGCTCCAGGTCGCACAGATCGGGGCGCAGGTGGCCGACGCCCTGGTCGACGCGCACACGGCGGGCATCGTGCACCGCGACATCAAACCGGGCAACATCCTCATCGCCGACCGAGGCCGGGCGGCGGGCACCGTGAAGATCAGCGACTTCGGCATCTCCAGGGCCAAGAGCGACGGCGCCCCCACCCAATCGGGCGTGATCACCGGCACCCCGGCCTATTTCGCGCCGGAGGTCGCCCGCGGCGGCGATCCCACCGAGGCCTCGGATGTGTTCTCGCTCGGCGCCACGCTGTACACGGCCACCGAGGGCCAGCCACCGTTCGGGATCGACGAGGACTCCATCGCCCTGCTGCACCGAGTGGCGAGGGCCGAGATCATGCGGCCCGTCAAGAGTGCCGAGATCACCGATGCACTGCTGCACATGCTCGAACCTGACCCAGCCCGCAGGCCCACCATGGCCGAGGCCCGCGACCTGCTCGCCTCGCTCGCGGCCGGCGCGGGCGGCAACGTCGCCTATGTCCTCGGCGCGCCGCTACTGGAGGCCGACGGCACGGTGCCGTTCTGGGCCGCCCGCGGCGCAGGGGGCGGGCCGGGCCGCCGCTCGAACCGGCTGCCCACCAGCACCATCGCCGGCCTGCCCGCGGTGGACCAGAACGTCCCACTCGGCAACGTTCCCCGGCCCGGCCCCCGGGTACCCGGACCGCCGAGCATGGCCGTGAACCCGTCGGGCCCGGCGCCCTCGCGCCGGTCCGTGCCCGCTCCGCCGATGGCGCTCGTGTTGACGCTCATCGCGATCGCCGCGATCGCCGTCGTGGTCCTGACCGTCGCCCTGATCAGCATGTAGCCGAGCCGGTCGACGGAACGCTCCGATTCAGTCGATCTGACGCCGGTGCGCCCAGCGGGTGAGCGCATTCCGGTTGGACTGCTGGGTCTTTCGCAACACGTTGGAGGCGTGGGTCTCGACCGTCTTCACCGAGATCACCAGGTCCTCGGCGATCTCACGGTAGGTATAGCCGCGGGCGAGCAGCCGCAGCACCTCGAGCTCGCGGGGGGTGAGCGAATCCAGTTCGGGGTCGAGCGGCGGTTCCGGGGCGGAGGACCTCCCCGTGAACGAATCGAGCACGAAGCCCGCCAGCCGGGGACCGAACACCGCGTCCCCACCGGCCACCCGACGCACGCCGTCCGCGAGCTCGGTCCCGGAGATGGTCTTGGTGACATAGCCCCGCGCGCCCGCGCGGATCACCGCGATGACGTCCTCGGCCGCATCGGACACGCTGAGAGCCAGGCACACCGGTCCGGATGCGATGCCGTCGAGGACGGCCACGCCGCCACCGTCCGGCATGTGCACGTCCAGCAACACCACGTCCGGAGCCGTGGCGTTGATGCCCGCGATCGCCTCGGCCACGCCACCCGCCTCGCCGACGACCTCGATGTCCGGCTCCGACCCGAGTTCGGCACGCACCCCGGACCGGAACACGGCATGGTCGTCGACGAGGAAGACGCGGTAGGCGGTTCCGGGAGTGGTCACCTGGGCTGCTCCTCGGGTCTGGGCCTGACCTCGGTGTCAGGTTGCATCAGCTGCTGCGACCACTCTAGAACAGCCGCCTCCTCCGCCGACGGCGGTGCGTCGTGGCCCTCCTCCTCGCCCGCTTCGGAGTCGTGGCCATTACCGTTGCGGGGCATCTGAATCCGCACCTCGGTGCCGCGGCCCACCGTGGAACGAACCTCGACCACACCACCACGACGTTCGATCCGGGCCCTGATCGACCTGGCAAGGCCCTGCCGATCCTCCGGCACCGCGTCCACGTCGAATCCGGTACCGCGATCGCGCACAAACACATTCACCTCGTCGGCCTCGGCCTCGGCGAACAGGTCCACGTTCGTCTCACCGGAGTGCTTGGCGGCGTTGACCAGAGCCTCACGGGTGGCACCCAACAGTGCGGTGACGCTCTCCTTCGACAGGCCCGACTCCGCGGCGTCCACGTCGAGCCGCACGTCGCCGACGGTGACCGGCCGGACGGTGATGCCGTGCTGGTCCTCGACCTCACCAGCGATGGTGCGCAGCGCCTCGGCCAGGCTGGCGTGCGCGGCCTCCCCGCCGTCGAACAGCCACTTGCGCAGCTCCCGCTCCTGGCCACGCGCGAGCCGCATGACCTCCTGGGGCCGGTCGGCCTGTTTCTGGATCAGCGCCAGCGTTTGCAGCACCGAATCGTGCAGATGGGAGGCGATCTCCTCGCGCTCCTCGTTCCGGATCCGGGCCGCGCGCTCCTCGCCCAGGTCCCTCCACAACCGCAGCCACAGCGGCACGGTCAGCAATCCGGCACCGACCAGCGTCACCACGACGGCCAGCAGCGACGATCGCAGCGAATCCAGGTCGACACGCGCGATCACCACGACGCCGAGCCCGATCACGATGAGGGTGGCGCCGCCGAGCACCCGCGCCCAGGTCAGCACCGTCGGCCGCTGCGGCAGCCCGAGCGCCGAACGCGGCCCGCCCGAATCGAATTCGCGCCACACCAGCGCTGCACCGACGGCCACCACGATCACCGGGACGATCACCGAGGCCGCGCTGCCGCTGAACAGCCAGGCCAACGCCGCGGACAGCGCCAGCCCGATCACCGCGAGCCCGAGGGCCCGGCGACGCTCGACGGGGCTCGGCCGCTCGGTATCCGAGCCGGTCGGGGTGAAGATCCACAGCAGCCCGTAGGCGACGATGCCCGCGCCCGCCAGCGCGGCGAGGAACACGAACGCCACCCGCACCTTGAGGACGTCGATGCCGAGATGGTCGGCCAGCCCGCCCGCGACACCACCGATCACCCGACCGCCGACACGGCGCTCGAGGCGGGGGTACGGCACCTCGCCAGTCGGGAGGGCACGCGGAACCGGCTGCACAACATCGATGGTGGCACGCCGACCGCCGGGCGCGCATCAGGGTCCGACCCTGAACTGCCCGCGGGCACCCCGACCCGGGCCGCGGCGAAAGATCAGGGTTTGTCCCGATGCGCTGGGCGCCTCCTGCCGACCACCATTGTCGTCATGAGCAATCCGAGCTTCCAGGAACAGCTGCACGAGTTGTGGCGCACCCGACCGGTGCGGTTGCCCAGACAGGGCCCGATCGCAGGCGTCGCCGCCGGCATCGGCCATCGCTATCGCGTGGATCCCGTGCTGATCCGGGTCGCCTTCGCGGTGTCGACCATCTTCGGCGGCATCGGCATCGTTCTCTATCTCGCCTGCTGGCTGTTGCTCCCGCAGGCGGGCGACCAGACGTCCGCGGCGGAATCCCTCGTCGGCCGTGGGCACAGCTCGGAGTCCGGCACCAAGACGGTGGTGCTCGCCGTCGCACTGATCATCGCGCTGAGCACGCTCGGCCCGGTCGGCGTCGGGCTCGGCGGCTCCGGCCTGATCAGCCTCGCGCTGATGCTCGGCGGTCTGTGGCTGCTGTACCAGCGGACGCCGGTGCCCCCGGCGCCGCCCGCGGGCATCTACCCGGCCGCCGGCTACCCCGGCGCGGTGTTCCCGCCGAGCACCTTCCCGGCACCGTCGTTCCCGGCGACCCCGCCGTTCACGGCGACCCCGCCGTTCACGGTCGGCGCGTACACGACCCTCCCGCAGACCTACGAGCCCTCCACACCGACCACCGCCCCCACCCCTGAACCTGCGTCGGCGGCCGAGACGGACGCGGCTCCCGAGGCCGGGAAGGCGACCATGGGCACGACCGACGCCCCCCAGCCCCCGGCCTGGGACCCGCTCGGCGTCGCCCCCTTCGCCTGGGACCTGCCCGAGCCCACCCCCGCGGCGGCGCCCGCGCTCCCGAAACAGCCGAAGTCCCGACTGACCACGACGGTGCTCGGCCTCGCCATCATCGCGGCCGCGGCCACCTGGGCGCTGAGCTCGGCCACCGGATCGGAGTGGCTCTCCCCCGCCCGGATCGGGGCCGTCGCCCTCGCGGTGATCGGCATCGGACTCCTCATCGGGGCCTTCCTGCGCAGGGGCTACGGACTGCTCGTGGTCACCGGGCCGCTGATCGGATTCGTGCTGTTGGCCTCGCTGATCGGTCCGATCGACTGGAACAGCGAGAACATGGGTGACGTTCGATGGGCGCCCACGGCCGCCGACCTCAAACCCGAATACTCGGGCCAGTTCGGGGATTTCACCCTCGACCTCACCGGCCTCGAACTCACCGGGGACAAGACGGTGGACGTGGACCTGAACGCGGGCAGCTTGACAGTTCTGGTCCCCGAGAACATGAACGTCAAGAACAACTGCTCGATGGCGTTCGGGGAGACGAACTGCCTTCCCGAGGGAATCGACGGCGGGGCCGACGGGACCAACGGGCCCGTGCTGACACTCAACATGGACGGAACGTTCGGAGAGATGCGGGTGGATCGTGGCTGAGAACACCGAAACCACAGACAAGGCGGGGCGCCGTCCCTCGGCGCTGCTACTGCTCGCCGGGCTGGCCGCGCTACTGGTCAGCGGGTGGGCCCTGATCGGGCCGGGAAGCTTCGAATCCCTCGGCGACACCCAGTTCCGGTGGATCCTCGTGATCGCCGCGGTGGTGGTCGGGGTGATCCTGGTGCTCGCCCCGGGACGCCGGAAATAGTGCTGACGATCCCCGACTCCTACGGCGCCCGGGTGCGGTCATACGCCCCGGACGCCGAGTCGTGGTTGCGGCGCCTCCCCGGGCTCGTGACGCGCCACCTCGACGAGTGGGGGCTCACCAGGGACGGCACCCAGGTCTGGCACGGCTACGTCGCCATCGTGATCCCGGTCCTGCTCCCCGACCGCACTCCCGCGGTGCTCAAGGTGTCGTACCCGAGCAAAGAATCCGCCAAGGAGTCGGCCGCGCTCGCGCGCTGGGACGGCAATGGTGCCGTTCGGTTGCTGCGTGCGGACCCCGCGGATCAGGTGATACTGCTCGAACGCCTCGATCGGACCCGGTCGCTGATGAACGTGCCCGTCGCGCAGGCGATCCCGATCTGGGGAGCGCTGATGCGCGACCTGTCGGAAGTCACGCCCGGGGACGACTTCGACCTCCTGCCGGACCTGGCCGCGCGCTGGGAGACGGAGCTGCCGGAACTGTGGCGGCGCCTCGGTGGGCCCTGCCCCGAGTGGCTCGTCGAGGAAGCCGTCGCGGTGTGCCGGGAACCGGCGGGCGGGCCGGTCCTCGTCCACACGGACCTGCATTTCGAGAACATCCTCGCGGCCCGCGGCGGCTGGCGGGCCATCGACCCGAAGCCCCTGGCCGCGGTCGGCGAATTCGCGGTCGCGCCGATGTTGTGGAATCGCTTGGCGGACTTGGACGGTCGCGGCGCCGAACTGCGGGCGCGCTGCGAGGACCTGGCCGACTCGGCCGGACTCGACAGGGAGCTGTCGCGACGGTGGTCGCTCGCGCGCGAGGTGGACAACTACCTCGACTACCTGCGCAACGGCGAGACCGCCGACGCGCAGCGTTCACTGTGGGTCGCCACCGCACTGGCCGGCCGCGAGGACCCCGGCGTCGACCCCACCGCGCTTGCCGCACCCTGAGACCGGCACCCCGAGTCCGTCCGTCCGAAGATCGGGGTGCTTCCCGATGGTGCACACCGCGGTCGATCGAGAAGTATTGATCGCATGACCACGAACGAAACCACGATGTCGAAAAGCTCCTTCCTCCAGAACCTTCCGCAGCGCCTGCCCGCAGAGGGCATGATCGCGGGCGTCAGCGTCGGCATCGCGCGCCGTCTGAACGTAAGCACGTCGAGCGTCCGACTGGCGCTGCTGGTCTCGCTGCTGTTCGCCGGCGCGGGCGTCCCCGTCTACCTCGCAGCCTGGCTGCTCATGCGTGAGCCGAACGAGACCAGGTCGATGGGCGAGTCGCTGCTCAGCACGGACGAAGGCGAATCCAGGACCATGCCGATCGTGCTCGCCGCCGCGACCGTCATCACCGCGGTCGGCTGCGCGATGCCGGTGGGCGCGGGCCTGCTGGGCATGGTCGCGTTGGTCGGCGGCTACCTGTACCTGGACGGCCGGAAATGACTGTGCGCGTGGTGCGCCCCGATCGGGGTGCACCACGCGCACAGTGCGGCGGAGCCGCCTACTCCCACTCGATGGTGCCCGGCGGCTTGCTCGTCACGTCCAGCACCACCCGGTTCACCTCGGCCACCTCGTTGGTGATGCGGGTGGAGATCCGCTCGAGCACCTCGTACGGCAGCCGCGTCCAGTCCGCGGTCATGGCGTCCTCGCTGGAGACCGGGCGCAGCACGATCGGGTGGCCGTAGGTGCGGCCGTCGCCCTGCACACCGACACTGCGCACGTCGGCGAGCAGCACCACGGGGCACTGCCAGATCTGACCGTCCAGGCCCGCGGCCGTGAGCTCTTCGCGCGCGATGGAATCCGCCTGCCGCAATGTCTCCAACCGGCCCTGGTCGACCGATCCGACGATGCGGATCGCGAGGCCGGGTCCGGGGAACGGCTGCCGGGCGACGATCTCCTCCGGCAGACCGAGCGCGCGGCCCACCGCACGGACCTCGTCCTTGAACAGCAGCCGCAGCGGCTCGACGAGCTTGAACTGCAGGTCCTCCGGCAGACCACCGACATTGTGGTGGCTCTTGATGTTCGCGGTACCGGTGCCTCCACCGGACTCCACCACGTCCGGGTACAGGGTGCCCTGGACCAGGAAGTCGACAGTCTCACCGTGCGCGGCGCTCTCGCCGAGCACCTCGGACACCGCGCCCTCGAAGCTGCGGATGAACTCGCGGCCGATGATCTTGCGCTTGGTCTCCGGATCGGAGACGCCCTCGAGCTCGCCGAGGAAGGTGTCGACCGCGTCGACGGTGATCAGCTTCGCGCCGGTCGCGGCCACGAAATCCTGCTGGACCTGCTCGCGCTCGCCCGCCCGCAGCAGGCCGTGGTCGACGAACACACAGGTGAGCTTGTCGCCGATCGCGCGCTGGACCAGCGCCGCCGCCACCGCGGAGTCGACACCGCCCGACAACCCGCAGATCGCCTGACCGTCGCCGACCTGCTCGCGGACCTGCTCGATCAGCGACTCGGCGATGTTCGCGGCAGTCCAGCTGGCGGGGATGCCCGCGATCTCGTGCAGGAAGCGACTGAGCACCTGCTGGCCGTGCGGGGAATGCAGCACCTCGGGGTGGTACTGGACGCCCGCGAGGCGCCGGGCGCGGTCCTCGAACGCGGCGACGGGGGCGCCCGCACTGGTCGCGGTCACCTCGAAGCCCTTGGGCGCATCGGTGACCGCGTCGCCGTGGCTCATCCACACCGGCTGGGTGGTGGGCAGGCCCTCGTGCAGCACGCCGCCGTCCACGCTGAGCTGGGTGCGTCCGTACTCGCGGGTCCCGGTGTGGGTGACGGTGCCACCGAGGGCGCCCGCCATGGCCTGGAATCCGTAGCAGATACCGAACACCGGGATGTCGTGGTCGAAGAGCCGGGCGTCCAGCTGCGGTGCGCCGTCCTCGTACACACTCGACGGCCCGCCGGACAGGATCACCGCGAGCGGCTTGCGCTCGACGATCTCCTCGATGGTCGCCGTGTGCGGGACCACCTCCGAGTAGACGTTCGCCTCCCGCACCCGGCGAGCGATCAGCTGCGCGTACTGCGCCCCGAAATCGACGACGAGAACGGGCTGCTGCGCAGCGGGGCCGGAGTGCTGGATATCTGCCACATGGCCAGTCTAATCGGCCCAGCTCCACCGCCCCGCGCACCCCATCACCGCTCGACCCGCCCTCGAAGGACGACAAGCCCCCGACCGCGTGGGTCGGGGGCTTGTCGTGAGTCGAACTGCGTTCAGGCCGCGCCGGTTCCGGTCTTCGCCTGGACCGCGTCCGCGCCGGTGCGGATCTCCACGATCGGCAGCACCAGAGCCGCGGGGGCGCTCGCAGGCACCACCGGGCTGTTGGGCGCGATCGGGTTGATCCGCAAGTAGCCCTCACCCTGCGCCGGACGCATGTCCTGCTCGCCCTTGTTCGGCCACAGCGACGCCGCGCGCTCCGCCTGCGCGCTGATCGTCAGCGACGGATTCACGCCCAGATTCGCCGACACCGACGCCCCGTCGACCACGCTCAGGGTCGGGTAGCCGTACACGCGGTGGTACGGGTCGATGACGCCGTGCTCGCGGTCCGACCCGATCGCGCACCCGCCGAGGAAGTGCGCGGTCAGCGGGATGTTGAAGATCTCGCCCCAGGTACCGCCCGCGACACCGTCGATCTTCTCCGCGATCCGCCGGGTGGCGTCGTTGCCCGCCGGGATCCAGGTCGGGTTCGGCTCGCCGTGGCCCTGCCTGCTCGTCACCTTGCGCCCGAACACACCGCGCTTGGTGTACGTGGTGATCGAGTTGTCCAGGTTCTGCATGACCAGGGCGATGATGGTGCGCTCGCTCCAGTTCTTCACCGTGAGCATGCGAATCATCTGCATCGGGTTCTTCGCGACGACGCCGAGGAACTTCACCCAGCGGGGGGTGGTGCCGCCACCGTCGGTCATCAGCGTCTGCAGCAGACCCATCGCGTTGGAGCCCTTGCCGTAGCGCACCGGCTCGATGTGGGTGTCCGCGGTCGGGTGGAACGAGGAGGTGATGGCGACGCCCTTGGTCAGGTCCATCGCCGGGTCCACCTTCAACTTGCCCGCGCCGACGATCGATTCGGAGTTGGTGCGGGTGAGCTCGCCGAGCTTGTCGGACAGGCGCGACAGCGAGCCGGTGTCCTTCATCTTGTGCATCAGGTGCTGGGTGCCCCAGGTGCCGGCGGCGAGCACGACGTTCTGCGCGGTGTACGTCCGGTGGTTCTTGCGGATCTTGGCGCCGGTGCGCCGGGTCACCACGTCCCAGCTGCCGTCGGAGGCCTCGTGTAGCCCGGTCACCGTGGTCATCGGGATGATCGTGGCCCCGGCCTTCTCGGCGAGGCCGAGGTAGTTCTTCACCAGGGTGTTCTTCGCACCGTGCCGGCAGCCGGTCATGCACTCGCCGCACTCGATACATCCGGTGCGGTCCGGGCCCGCGCCGCCGAAGTAGGGGTCCGGGACGGTCTTGCCCGGCTCGCCGAAGAAGACGCCGACCGGGGTCTGGATGAAGGTGTCGCCGACGCCCATGTCCTCGGCCACCGACTTGATGACCTCGTCCGCGGGGGTCATGTGCGGGTTCTGTACGACACCGAGCATCTTGCGGGCCTGGTCGTAGTACGGGCTCAGCTCGTCGTGCCAGTCCGTGATGTCGCGCCACTGCGGATCCTCGAAGAACGAGGTGGGCGGCTTGTAGAGCGTGTTGGCGTAGTTCAGCGAACCACCGCCGACGCCCGCGCCCGCGAGGATCAGCACGTCGCGCAGCAGGTGCACGCGCTGGATTCCGTAGCAGCCGAGCGCGGGCGCCCAGAGGAACCGCTTGAGGTCCCAGCTGGTCTTCGCGAAGTCGGCATCGGCGTACCGACGACCGGCCTCGAGAATCCCGACCCGATACCCCTTCTCCACCAACCGCAGCGCCGTGACGCTGCCACCGAAGCCGGAGCCGACGATCAGGACATCGAAGTCCGTTGCACGCTTGCCCATCTGGACACCTCCACCATGAACCTGGATTAGTTACTCGTCAGTATGCACCGGATCCCTGTGACCGATGCCACAAGGGTTGCCTAAGTGTAACGACAGGTAGCAGGAACAGGCGGAATGCCGCCGGAGCGATGTCAGGCGCGGACGGTCAGGCCGACCTTCTGGAACTCCTTGAGATCCGAGTAGCCGGACTTCGCCATCGAGCGGCGCAGGCCGCCGACCAGGTTCAGCGAACCGTACGGATCGTCCGACGGTCCGGTCAGGACGCGGTCGAGCGACGGGCGCTCGCCGGCGCCGACCGGCAACAGCGCGCCGCGCGGAACCGACGGATGCGCGGCCGCCGACGGCCAGTACCAGCCGCCGCCCGGGGCCTCCGCCGCGACCGCGAGGGGCGCACCGAGCACCGCGGCGTCCGCGCCACACGCGATGGCCTTCGCCAGGTCACCCGAGGTGCTGATGTCACCGTCGGCGATGACGTGCACGTAGCGTCCACCGGTCTCGTCGAGGTAGTCGCGACGCGCGGCGGCGGCGTCCGCGATGGCCGTGGCCATGTGCACCCCGATACCCAGCACCTCACCGGTGGTCGTCGCGCCCTCGGTGGAGCCGTAGCCGACGATGACGCCCGCGGCGCCGGTGCGCATCAGGTGCAGCGCGGTGCGGTGATCGCTCACGCCGCCGGCGATCACCGGGACGTCGAGCTCGGAGATGAACGTCTTGAGGTTCAGCGGCTCGCTCTCGCCGTGCGCGACGTGCTCTGCGGAGATGATCGTGCCGTGGATGACCAGCAGGTCGATCCCGGCCTTGACCAGCTCCGGGGTCAACGCACGCGCATTCTGCGGGCTGACCCGGACCGCAGTGGTGACACCGGAGTCACGCACCTGCGCGACGGCCGCCGCGAGCAGGTGCGGCTGGATCGGCGCCGCGTGCAGCTCCTGCAGCCGGGCGATGGGCGCGTCCGGGTCGTCGTCCGTCTCGGCGAGGTGGACCAGCTCGGCGAGCTTCGCCTCGACGTCGGCGTGCCGACCCCACAGGCCCTCGCCGTTGATCACGCCGAGTCCGCCGCGCTTGCCGAGCTCGATCGCGAACGAGGGCGAGACCAGGGCGTCGGTCGGGTGCGCGAGCACCGGGATGTCGAAGCGGTACGCATCGAGCTGCCAGGCCGTCGACACCTCCTTGGAGGACCGGGTCCGGCGGGAGGGGACGATGTCGATGTCGTCCAGCTCGTAGGTGCGACGGGCGGTTCTGCCCATGCCGATCTCAACGAGGTCGCGCACGCGCGCCCCTTTCTTCGATTGTGTGAGTGCTAGCTAGCGGGCAGCGTAGTTCGGGGCTTCGACCGTCATGGTGATGTCGTGCGGGTGGCTCTCCTTGAGACCCGCGGCGGTGATCTGCACGAACTGCGCGTTCTGCAGCTCCTCGATCGTGCCGGAGCCGGTGTACCCCATGGCGGCGCGCAGGCCACCGGTGAGCTGGTGGATGACCTGGTTCAGCGGGCCGCGGAACGGCACCCGCCCCTCGATGCCCTCGGGGACGAGCTTGTCCTCGGCGAGCACGTCGTCCTGGAAGTAGCGGTCCTTGGAGTAGGACTTGCCCTGCCCGCGGCTCTGCATCGCGCCGAGCGAACCCATGCCGCGGTAGCTCTTGAACTGCTTGCCGCCGACCAGGATCAGCTCGCCCGGGGACTCGGCCGTGCCCGCGAGGAGCGAACCGAGCATGGCGGTCGAGGCGCCCGCGGCCAGTGCCTTGGCGATGTCGCCGGAGAACTGCAGGCCGCCGTCGGCGATCACCGGCACCCCGAGCGCCTTGGCCGCGGCCGTGGCCTCGAGGATCGCGGTGATCTGCGGGGCGCCGACACCGGCGATGACGCGGGTGGTGCAGATGGAACCGGGGCCGACGCCCACCTTGACCGCGTCCGCGCCCGCCTCGATCAGCGCGAGGGCGCCCGCGCGGGTCGCCACGTTGCCGCCGATGAGCTGAACCCGGTCGCCGATCTCGCTCTTGAGCTTGGCGATCATGCCGAGCACGCCATTGGAGTGACCGTGCGCGCTGTCGACGATGAGGACGTCGGCACCCGCGTCGGTCAGCGACATCGCGCGAACCCAGGCGTCGTCGCCGACACCGACAGCGGCGCCGACGAGCAGGCGGCCGTCCCGGTCCTTGGTGGCGTCGGGGTGCTGCTCGGTCTTGACGAAGTCCTTGACCGTGATCAGGCCGGTCAGCTTGCCCTGACCGTCGACGATCGGCAGCTTCTCGATCTTGTGCCTGCGCAGCAGTCCGAGCGCGGCCTCGGCGGTGACGCCCTCGCGCGCGGTGATCAGCGGGGCCTTGGTCATGACCTCGGCGACCGCGCGGTTCTGGTCGACCTCGAAGCGCATGTCGCGGTTGGTGATGATGCCGACGAGCTGACCCTGCTCGTCGGTCACGGGGAGCCCGGAGATGCGGAACCGGGCGCACTTCGCGTCGACGTCAGCGAGCGTGTCGGACGGCTTGCAGGTGACCGGGTCGGTGACCATGCCCGCCTCGGAGCGCTTGACCGTCTCGACCTGACCGGCCTGCGCATCCGCCGAGAGGTTCCGGTGCAGGACGCCCATGCCGCCTGCGCGCGCCATCGCGATGGCCATGCGGGCCTCGGTGACGGTGTCCATCGCCGAACTGACCAGCGGCACCCGCAGGCGAATGTCGCGGGTGAGCTGGCTGGAGGTGTCGACCTGACCCGGGATCACGTCCGACGCGGCGGGCAGCAGCAGCACGTCGTCGAAGGTGAGGCCCAGCATCGCAACCTTGTCGGGGTCGTCACCGCCGGTACGCACGTGCCCTCCGGAAATACTCATGCGGCTCGGGACCTTTCCTGGAACTGTGTTGCGGCACACCTGGTTGGGGGCATCGATCCCCCGCGGCGCGGATACGTCGTCAATGCTCGGGAAGGGGCGAACTATTCCCTTGACCCGGCCACCATGGTATCGGCTGGACACGGGTGCGAGCGAACGCGGTGAGTGTGACGGCTGGCGCAGACCCGCATGCGCTGCGTACCGTGGACCTGTGCGTGATCAATTGCCCCCCGGTCTGCCGCCGGATCCGTTCGCCGGTGACCCCTCCGATCCGTCGGCCGCGCTGGACGCGCTCGAGCCGGGTCAGCCCCTGGACCCCCATGAGCGACTCGCCGTGGAAGAGGACCTCGCGGACCTCGCCGTCTACGAGGCCCTGCTGGGCCATCGTGGCATCCGCGGGCTCGTCGTCTGCTGTGACGATTGCCAGCAGGATCACTACCACGACTGGGACATGCTGCGCGCCAACCTGCTGCAGCTGCTCGTGGACGGCACCGTACGCCCACACGAGCCCGCCTACGACCCCGTGCCCGAGGCCTACGTCACGTGGGACTACTGCCGCGGCTACGCGGACGCGTCGATGAACGAGGCGCTGCACGGCGACACCTTCGACGCCTGATCCGCCGCTGACACAACGAAACGGCCCGACAAGGAATTCACCTTGTCGGGCCGTTTCGTTGTGCGTACTCGGCTCAGCCGGGGATCTCGTTCGTGGTCAGGTCGCGCGGCGGGGGCGTGTCCTCCGGGGTCGGCTCGCTCCACGTCGTGGTCGGCACGGGCGGAGCGGTCGTGATCACCGGCGGGATCGTCGTGTCGACCGGCGGGATCGTCGTGTCGACCGGCGGGATCGTGATCGGCGGGATCGTGATCGGCGGAATCACCGTGATCGGCGGGACGGTCGGCAGGCTCGGGAAGGTCGGCACGGTGGTGGGCAGCACCGGCACGGTCGCCGTCGACCCGGGCACTGTCACACCGGGCACAGGCGGTAGTCCGGGGATCGTCCCGGGAATCGTCCCGGGCTCCGAAGGCGGCGTGGTGGTCGTCGTCGTGGGAGGCGTGGTCTTGACCACGTCGGCCATCAGCCGCTCGTGCCACGCCGTCAGCTCGTCACGCTTGGCCGACTCGCTCACGTCGCCGGCTCGCTTGCGCGCGGACTCCAGCACGGCCAGCGCGGCCTGCGGGTCACCCGCCTGGATGAGGCGCTCGGCCTCCTCCAGGTTGTTGGTGGTGTCGATGCCCGCGACGGTCGAGTTGGCGCGCTCGGTGAACACGACCTCCTTGACCTTCCACAGCGGGTCGCCGGGTACGGCGTTGTAGGAGAAGACCGTCAGCCCGGCCATCACGACGGCGACGGCGGCGGCCGCACCCGCGATCGGCCGGAGCAGCCGTAGGCCCGAGCGGCGGGGGGCGGCGATCGTCGCCAGTTCCCTGTCCACCGCGGCGGCCACCTGGTCGAGATTCGGCTCGGCAGGCATGGCGGGGGCCAGGATCTCGGCGCGCCATGCGGTCAGCAGGGTCGCGAGCTCGAACTCCTCGGGGCTGTTCGTCGCGACCGGGCCGTCACCGGCGATCGCGTCGATCAGTGCGTCGTCGCGCGCGATGGCGGCGAAGTCGACTGCCGTCGCATCGGCGGCCGAGGCGTCCTGGTCGCCGAGCGACGAGGCGTCGGTGTCACCGAGGGACGATGCGTCCGGGGTGAGGTCGGCACCGGACGTGTCCTGCCGCGTTCCCTCGTGGTCCCCACCACGCTTGCTGCCCCTAGCCATACATCTCACCCGCTTTCGCAACTTCGTTCTTCAACTTCGCGAGCGCCCTGTGCTGGGCGACCCGTACTGCTCCGGCCGTGCTTCCCACGGCAGCTGCCGTCTCCTCCGCCGACAGGCCGACCACCAACCGCAAGACGAGGATCTCCCGATGCTTCTCCGGGAGGGTTCCCAGCAATGCGTTCATCTGCCGGGTGGTCTCCGAATCCAACGCGAGCTTCTCGGGTCCCTCCTCGGTGGAGATGACATCTGGTACCTCGGCCATCGACTCGGCTTTGTTACGCCCGGCGTTCCGATGGGCATCGGCCACCTTGTGCGCAGCGATGCCGTACACGAATGCCATGAAGGGGCGGCCCTGATCCTGATACCGCGGCAACGCGGTCATCACTGCCAGGCACACCTCCTGCGCCACGTCGTCCGCGGACAGTTGTCCCCTTTCCGCGGCTCCGACCCGTGATCGGCAGTAACGCACAACCAAGGGTCGAACACTCTCGAGCACTTGAGACAAGGCAACTCGATCGCCCTGCGCTGCCGCAGCGACGGCTGAGTCCAACTCCTCGCTCGTATTAGTCATCGTCAGAGTGATTCCTGGCGTTACAGTGGCGCCCGCTCCAGAGCGCTCCCACCTGGTGGTGGAACGTTTGAAGGATAGCGACAGACCCTCACATATCCCTGAATCGGCCACCGCGGTCGGAGATTCGCCGTCGGGACTCGTCCCGGATCGCCGCCGCACCCGCACTCGGACGGACTCCGTTGACGAGCATCGCCGCCGCCCACCGCAGGGGCCACAGCCCGTGCTCGGCACATCGGTCCAACACCTGTTCGCCCAGATCAACCGCGGCGGAGGGATCCGGGCCCGCACTGTGGGCGGCCGCAAGCAGCAGATCCGACTTCACCTGGTGGCGCACCGAGTCGGTGCCCCGGGCGAGTTCGACGGCCGCGCTCGCATGCCGGTGCGCCGTCTCGGCGTTTCCCGACGCCAACGCGATCTCGGCGCTCACCCAGTTCAGGCGCACGCGCTGACGCCACATCTCGGGTCCGTTCCCGACGAGCGGCGCACACCGAGCGAGCAGGGCGGTGCCGAGCGCGAGCCGACCGCAGCCGAGCGCATCCGCGGCCAGGCCGGTGAGCGCGTCGCATCGGGCCGCGACCTCCACGGACCACCCGTCCCGACCCTCCTGGCCGCCGAGCACCGCGAGTGCGCGCCCGTCGACACCTGCCGCCAGTCGATGCCACCCGAGTTGCCGGAGCAATGACGCCTCCGTGCTCAGCGCGAGCGAGGCGATGCCCCGACTCGGTCGCCCGCGTCCGATGACCGAGAGTTCGGTCCGGGCCGCCGCGTAGCGACCCTGTCCTCCGAGCGCCACCGCCCGGAGCCAGCGCTGATGGTCGTCGGCGGCGGCCGGCAGCGGGG
The DNA here is from genome assembly GCF_042665615.1 of Rhodococcus daqingensis. NCBI lineage: Bacteria > Bacillati > Actinomycetota > Actinomycetes > Mycobacteriales > Nocardiaceae > Rhodococcus > Rhodococcus daqingensis. The sequence goes on from NZ_JBHTCS010000009.1 coordinate 633,308, forward strand.
CCAACCCGGGCTCGTCGCCGAATGCGGCGTTGATCAGTGTCCCCACCAGGCCAAGAGTAGGGCCGGCCCCGGCGCGCCCGGGCGGCGCACCCACCCTCGCCCGAATACCCATTCGCATCGCGTTTGTCGAGAGTTACGGACGCGCCAACGTATTTCAAGGTTGAATCAAGATTCAATCAGGCAGCTGATTCGGCGTCTGGTTTGTGGCAATTGTGTTAATCAAGAATCTCAGCGCCGGTCCGCCCGCTGACAGGTGCCACGCCACACCCTCCCACCGGGTCAAAGGCACAAAAGCACTCGTCAGCACCCATTACGGGACACCGAGACCGAGTCGGGAGTCCGTCGCCGCGACAGCCGATCACGGCTACATGTCCTTGTCTATGAACAGAACGTTAAATTCTCGTGCGAACACTATGGAAATCCCCACTTGAAGAACTATTGACTGGTTTTCCGCAATGCCTCTACCGTTGCCGAGACGAATTGATTGCAGACCTGGACGCACTTCAGGTGTATGGATCGACAGGAGATGGCATGCCTCAGCCGAATCACCTCCCCGGACCGAATGCTGATATCTGGGACTGGCAGATGCACGGCCTGTGCCGCGGAGTGGACTCCGCGATGTTCTTCCATCCGGATGGCGAGAGGGGCCGGGCCCGCACCCAGCGTGAGACGCGCGCCAAGGAGATGTGCCGCCAGTGCCCGGTGCTCGCGCAGTGCCGCAGCCACGCACTCAGCGTGAGCGAACCGTATGGAATCTGGGGCGGCATGTCCGAGACCGAACGGGAGATGCACGCCCGTAGGGGCCGCCAGCGCATCGCCGTGTAGGGCTTCCACCGGTCGCCACGGCCCTGAGGGGCGCGCCGAATCGGCGACCAATCCACCGCACCACTCGCACCGAATGCCTTCCCGACAGCACTCGCACGTTCATCTCGGGAAGGCAATCCCATGAGCATCAGCACCGCCCGCACGTTCGCCATCGCCCTCACCACATCGGTCGCCCTGGTCGGGCTCTCGGCGTGTTCCTCCGACAGCGATGACTCCGCTCCCGCCGCCGGCGACTCCATGTCGGCTGAGATGGCCGCCGATCCCGCTGCGGATCTGGTCGGACCCGGCTGCGCCGACTACGCCGAGGCCGTGCCGGAGGGCGGCGGGTCGATCTCGGGCATGGCCCAGGATCCGGTGGCCGTCGCCGCCTCCAACAATCCGCTCCTCACCACCCTGGTGTCGGCGGTCTCCGGACAGCTCAACCCGGACGTGAACCTCGTCGACACCCTCAACGGCGGACAGTTCACCGTGTTCGCTCCCGTCGACGAGGCGTTCGGCAAGGTGGATCCGGCGACCATCGACACCCTGAAGACCGACGACGCGCTGCTGACCAAGGTCCTCACCTACCACGTGGTGCCCGGCCAGATCCCACCGAGCGAGATCGCCGGCCAGCACCCGACGGTCGAGGGCGCCGCCGTGACCGTGACCGGATCGGGGGACGCGCTCAAGGTCAACGACGCGAACGTCGTCTGCGGCGGCGTGAGCACCGCGAACGCCACCGTCTACCTCATCGATTCGGTGCTCATGCCGCAGTAACGTGATTGTCGATGAAGGGAATCGGACAGTCGTGACGGGCCCGGGGTCCACGGGTTCCGGCGCTGCGCCCGATCACGGCTCCGGCGAGGCGGCCTGCCCGACCGACATCGGGCCGGCCGTCACCGAGCGCGAGACCGAGGCGGCCGAGCTGGCCGCCCTGCTCGCACGCGCGGCCGACGGGGACACCGGCTCTTTCGCCGAGCTGTACGACCGGACGTGCGCCCGCGTCTACGGGATGGTCCTGCGGGTCCTGCGCGACCCCGGTTTCGCCGAGGAGACCACCCAGGAGGTCTACCTGCAACTCTGGCGGACCGCAGACGCCTTCGACGCGACCAGGGGCTCCGCGGTCTCCTGGCTGATGACCCTCGCACACCGCAGGGCCGTCGACCGGGTCAGGTCGGAACAGTCGCACTCGAATCGCGAGGTGGTCTACGAGTCACGCAACCGTGGCAGCGAATTCGACCAGGTAGCCGAGGAGGTCTCCGGGCGCCTCGACCGGCAGGCCGTGATCGACTGCCTCGGTTCCCTCACCCCGGTGCAGCGGGAGTCGGTCTCACTCGCCTATTACGGCGGGCGCACCTACCGCGAGGTGGCCACGCAGCTCGGGGTGGCGCTACCGACGATCAAGACCCGTATCCGGGACGGACTGGTTCGACTCAGAGGATGCCTGGGGGTGGAGTGGTGAACGACGACCAGATCGACCTGGCTCACGCCTACGCCCTCGATGCCCTCGACGCGGATCAACGTCGTTCGGTCGAGCGACTGCTGGCCTCCTCCGACGACGCGCTGCGCGCCGATTTCGAGAAGTTGGTGCGCCAGGCGAGGGAGACCATGGCGGCGACCGCCGCCGCGACCTCGACCCCGCCGCCCGCGCACCTGCGGGAACGCCTCCTGATGCAGATCGCGAAGGAACCCCGCACCTTCCCGTCCCGGGAGGCTGCGCCGGTCGTGCTCGCCGATCGGCGTCGCGGCGTCACCCGGTGGCGGCTGGTGGGCGCCGCGGCGGCCGCCGCCGCGTTGCTCGCAGGCGGGGTGGTCATCGGAGCGCAGCTACGCGAGACGACTCCGCCGCAGCCGGTGGCCGCCCAGGTGATGAGCGCCCCGGACGTCCGGACCTCGTCGACCGCCGTGCCGGGCGGCGGATCGGCGACGGCCGTCTACTCCAGGTCGACCGACGCCGCGGTGCTGATGATGAACGACGTCACCCCGCCCGCGGCGGATTCGGTCTACCAGATGTGGCTGATCGCGGGCACCGGCGCTCCGGTCTCGGCCGGCACGATGTCGCCGGACCAGGTGGCACCGTCGACCGTGGCGGTGCTCGACGATCTCGACGGCGCATCGCTGCTCGCCTTCACGGTGGAACCGTCCGGCGGTTCGGAGCGGCCAACCACCGACGTGTTCGCCTCGCTGCCCCTGCGCTAGAGAAGCCGACAGGCCCCGGACGGAATCGGATCCGTCCGGGGCCTGTCGCTGTGCCACCCGGGGGGCGACGGTGGAACTAGTGGCTGTGGCCGTGGCCGTGATCCGCGTCGGCGGTGTCCTCGACCGGCTTCTCCACCACGGCGCTCTCGGTGGTGAGCACCATGCGGGCGACCGACGCCGCGTTGACCACCGCGGAGCGGGTCACCTTGACGGGGTCGACCACGCCGTCGGCGAGCAGGTCGCCGTAGGTGAGGGTGGCAGCGTTGAAGCCGTGTCCCTTGGGCGCCTCGCCGACCGTGTTGACCACGACGGAGCCTTCGACACCGGCGTTGGTGGCGATCCAGAACAGCGGGGCCGACAGCGCCGCGCGCACGACCTCGACGCCGGTCGCCTCGTCGCCGGAGAGCGACGCGGCCAGCGCGCCGAGGGTCTGGCCCGCCTGCACCAGCGCGGAGCCGCCGCCGGGCACGATGCCCTCCTCGACCGCGGCCTTGGCCGCGTGAACCGCATCCTCGACGCGGAACTTGCGCTCCTTGAGCTCGGTCTCGGTGGCAGCGCCGACCTTGATCACGGCGACGCCGCCGGACAGCTTGGCGAGGCGCTCCTCGAGCTTCTCGCGGTCCCAGTCGGAGTCGCTGTTCTCGATCTCACGACGCAGCTGCGCGACCCGGGCCTCGATGTCCGCCTCGGTGCCCGCGCCGTCGACGATGGTCGTCTCGTCCTTGGTGACGACGACCCGACGGGCGCTGCCGAGCAGCTCCAGTCCGGCCTCCTTGAGGGTCAGGCCCACATCGGAGTTGATGACCGTGCCCGCGGTGACGACAGCGAGGTCGTCGAGGAACGCCTTGCGCCGGTCACCGAAGAACGGTGCCTTCACCGCGACGGCCTTGATCGTCTTGCGGATGGAGTTCACCACCAGGGTGGAGAGCACCTCGCCCTCGACGTCCTCGGCGATGATCAGCAGCGGCTTGCCCGCCTCGGCGACCTTCTCGAGCAGCGGCAGGAAGTCGGGCAGCGAGCTGATCTTCTCGCGGAAGAGCAGGATCAGCGCGTCGTCGAAGATCGCCTGCTGCGCATCGACGTCGGTGACGAAGTACGGCGAGAGGTAGCCCTTGTCGAACTGCACGCCCTCGGTGACCACGAGCTCGGTCTGCAGCGTCGAGGACTCCTCGACGGTGACGACGCCGTCGACACCGACCCGGGTCATCGCCTCGCCGACCAGCTCGCCGATCTCCTCGTCGCGCGAGGAGACGGTGGCCACCTGAGCGATCGCGGACTTGCCCTCGACGGGGGTCGCGGCGGCGATGAGTGCCTCCGACACCGCGTCCGCGGCCTGGCCGATGCCCACGCCGAGCGAGATCGGGTTGGCACCCGCCGCGACGTTCTTCATGCCGCCGCGAATGAGCGCCTGTGCGAGCACGGTCGCGGTGGTGGTGCCGTCGCCCGCGACGTCGTTGGTCTTGGTGGCGACGCTCTTGACGAGCTGTGCGCCGAGGTTCTCGAACGGGTTCTCGAGCTCGATCTCACGGGCGATGCTGACGCCGTCGTTGGTGACCGTCGGGCCGCCGAACGCCTTGGCGAGCACGACGTGCCGTCCGCGGGGGCCGAGGGTGACCTTGACCGCGTCCGCCAACGTGTCGACACCGCGCTCGAGAGCCCGGCGCGCGGTCTCGTTGAACTGGATTTCCTTGGGCATATTGCTCAGCTACTCCTGGATTGGGAGGGTCCGCAACGCGATCCGCCCCGGGTCCGATGGACGGGACGCCGGGGCGGATCGCAAGTGGCTTACTTGGAGATGACAGCCAGCACGTCACGTGCCGAGAGGATCAGGTACTCCTGGCCGGCGTACTTGATCTCGGTTCCGCCGTACTTGCTGTAGATGACGGTGTCGCCTTCCTTGACGTCGACCGGGATGCGGTTGCCCTTGTCGGTCACGCGACCTTCGCCGACGGCGACGACGGTGCCCTCCTGGGGCTTCTCCTTGGCCGTGTCGGGGATGACCAGGCCTGAGGCAGTCGTCGTCTCGGCCTCGTTGGCCTGGACGAGGATCTTGTCCTCGAGCGGCTTGATGTTCACGCTCGCCACGATGAGCCCTCCACTTTCAGGGGTTTGTGCGTCCAGGGCTGGTCCCAGGACGTGATGGTTTGTTCGTACGCTTGCGGCATCTCACTCGAGTCCCGTCGTCGCGGGTGCCGAGACTCGGTCAGCGCCATCTAGCACTCTATACATGCGAGTGCCAGCGCTCAAGGTCGGCGGGTGCAAGGCAGACTTCCGGCCGGCGACTACTCCACACGCGCAGCCAGGACCCGGCGCAGTCGGATCTGCGCGCGCGTCATCCGGTCGCCACTGACGGCGAGGCCTGGGTCGAGCAACTCCTGGAACAGCAGGCCGTCGAAGAGGGCGAGCGCCAATCCGGCGGCATCCTCGCCCGCCTGGTCGTCGCCGAGCCCGAGCAGGGACGCGACCGCCGGGCGCGAACGGCGGAAACCGGTCGCGAGCAACCTCCTGATCCCCGGATCGTGCTGCGCCTTCGCGAGCGCACCGACGAAGTTCTTGGCCAGTCCGGTGTGTTGTCGCCTGCTGGCCTCGACCGCCTGCGCGGCGTGGCCGAATCGCAAGGCAGGCAACTCCGTGGGCAGCTCGCCCAGGCCGCGCGCGAGCTCGGCGAGCCAACGATCGAGCCCCTCGATCACCGCCGCCGTCACCAGTTCGTCCTTGGACCCGAAGTGGTAGGTGATCGACGCGAGGTTCGCCCCGGACTCCTCCGCGATGACGCGGGCGGTGATCCGCTCGGGCGGTAGCCGTTCCAGACACCGGAGCGTGCCCTCGATCAGGTTCGAACGATTGCTGCGCTGGGACACGGTCGCCCACCCTCCCTCGCGCCCTTGTGGGCCTCGGTTCAAATTGTACAATTGTTTAGATTGGGGGGCTGAAGGACCGGAGCTCATCATGTTCGTCGCCACCGTCGTCGTATCCGTTCTGTTGGCCGCCCTCCTCGGGTTCGCGGCCATCCGGAAGCTGAGCCACCGGGACCGGGTGGTTCAGAGCTATGCCCGGGTCGGCGTACCCGAGAACCGGCTGAACACGCTGGCGGCGATCCTCCTCGCCGGCGCAGCCGGCCTGATCCTGGGGCTGGCGTGGGCCCCGCTCGGAGTCGCCGCCGCGACCGGGGTGATCTGCTATTTCGCCGGGGCCGTCGCCTTCCACCTTCGAGCACACGACGCGAAGAACCTCCCCGTTCCACTCGCGTACGCGGCGGTCGCCGTCGTGGCGCTCGCCCTGCGCCTCGCGTCGAGCTGATCGCGCGGCCGGCGCCGGGATGGACGACTGTCCGACATCCGCGCCGTACCCGGCAGAGGTGACGGTCTGGTGACCTAGAGTCGTCGCCGTGGCAAACATCAGCAGGCGCGCATTCATCGGACTGGCCGGGCTCGGAGCCGCCGGAACCCTCGGGGTCGGCGCATTCGGACGGGCACCGTGGGGTACCTGGTACGCGGCGGCCGATCCCCTGCCCGCATCCTTTGCGGGTACCACCCTCGAGGCCGTCGCGACCCCCGTCGGCGGGTCCGGATACCGGACCCTCACCGCCGGACCCGGGTGGCCGATGATCGTGCGCGGCGAGCTCGCGCAGGCGCGTTCGGGCCGCGAGGAGCGCAGGACCGCCCTCGCCTCGCTGGTGCAGTTGACCGACCTGCACGTGCTCGACGCCCAGTCGCCCATGCGATTCGAGTACGTGCACCCGTTCACGGGCTCGGCCTTCCGCCCGCACGAGACCCTCACCACCCAGGGCCTGGTCTCGCTCGTGTCCCGGATCAACTCGCTGCCCGGAGGGCCGCACACCCGCCGCGCCTTCGATGCGGTGGTCACGACCGGCGACAACACCGACAACAAGGAACACGCCGAGCTGGGCTGGTTTCTGACCGCGCTCAACGGCGGGACGTTCATCCCGAACACCGGTGCCGCGGACCGCTACGAGGGCGTGCAGAACTCCGGCGCGGACCTGTACTGGAACCCCGAATCACCGATCCGCGACATGTACAAGAAGGCCGGCTTCCCCGAGATGCCGGGACTGCTCGGCGCGGCGACCCTCACCCCGGTCACCAGCCCCGGCCTGCGCACCCCGTGGTTCAGCGTGTTCGGCAACCACGACGATTCGGTCGAGGGCACCGTCCCGAGCGGCATCCCACCGCTCGAGGCCATGTACACCGGGTCGATCAAGATCGAGGTGCCGGACTCGGAGCAGGCCCGCGCGATCGGTAGCGCCGCCAGCTCGGATCCATCCGCGATCCCGGCCCTGCTCGCGGCGGTCACCACCCCGCCGCGCATCGTCACACCCGACTCCGACCGGGCGCCGTTCACACCGCGGCAGTACATCGCAGCCCACCTCGACCCGAGGAACACCGGACCCGGACCGGTCGGGCACGGCTTCGCCCCCGATGCGGGCGAGACCGGTATCGGCTACTACTCGTTCGAGATCGCGCCGGGCGTGGTCGGCATCAGCATGGACTCCACCAACCGCGCCGGGTTCGTCGAGGGCTCCCTCGGCGACGCCCAGTTCCGCTGGATCGAGCAGACCCTGCAGGCGGGCAGCAGCCGCTTCTTCGACGCGGGCGGGCGCCCGGTCACGCAGTCGCGCGAGGACACCTACTTCCTGCTGTTCAGTCACCACACCAGTGACACGATGACCAACCTGATTCCCGACCCCGAGAACCCCGCCGAGCGCAGGCACAGCGGCGACGAGCTGCTCCACCTGCTGCACCGATTCCCGAACGTGCTCGCCTGGGTGAACGGGCACACCCACGAGAACAAGATCACGGCGCACCCGGGCGCCACCGCGGTGCAGGGCTTCTGGGAGATCAACACCGCGTCGCACATCGACTTCCCACAGCACGCACGGGTGATCGAGGTGGTCGACAACACCGATGGCACGCTCTCGTTGCTGACGACGCTGCTCGAGGCGGACAGCCCCTATGAGGTCCGGCACGGGGACTTCTCCCAGCAGGGACTGGCCTCGCTGTACCGGGAGTTGTCGTTCAACGACATCCACGCCGACCCGAAGTCGGTGGGCGGGTCCGCCGATCACAACACCGAGCTGCTGCTGCTGGCCTCGCCGAGGGCGTGATCGTTTTGTTGAATCTCAGATGCAAGTATTATACGGTCGGACCGTGCAGCTGACACGTTTCACGGACCTTGGGCTGCGCGTGGTGATGCGCCTGGCCGCCTCTCCCGGAGGCGGTGGCCTGACCACAAGTCAGGTGGCGGATCAGATGTCGATTCCGTACACGCACACGGCCAAGGTCGTCGCGCGACTGCGTGAACTCGGTATGGTCGAAGCCCGCCGCGGTCGGGGCGGCGGGCTCACGATCACCGATGCCGGTCGCGTCACCTCGGTGGGCCGGCTCGCCCGTGCGCTGGAAGGCGACGACGAGGTCGTCACCTGTGAGGGTGACCATCCGTGTCCGCTGCGCAGCGGCTGCCGACTGCGCGGCGCCCTGCGCCGCGCCCAGATCGCGTTCTACGACTCGCTCGACGGGGTCACCGTCGACGACCTGATCCAGGAGCCGACCGGGCTCACCTTGCTGGCGCTCACCGACCCCGTCAGGGCGTGATCTCCCCGCTCGTCTCGCCGCCCCTGCGACGCTGCCCCAGCCGCACCGCGGCCGTGATGATGCGGACACCGACCGCGATCAGGAACAGGTTCCCCACGATCTGCGCCGAGACGATGGCCCTGGCGACCTCGGTGGTCGCGGTGATGTCGCCGAATCCCACCGTCGAGAAGCACACCAGCGTGAAATACAGCGAATCGATCTTCGTCAGAGGCTCATTGAAGTTCTCCGAGCCCGACAGGGACATCAGGTGGTACAGCGTCGCGAACGCGAGCAGGTAACCGGGCAGCATCAGTCCGAGACCCGCGATCGCCTGCAGCCCAGGGTGCTCCGCGTGGACGATCTTCCGGATCTGCCAGGCGAAGAGCGCACTGACGAAGACCAGCCCCAGCACCAGCCCGCCGATCGCGGAGGCCGACTCCAGGTTCTCCATCGGGATGACGAAGTAGACGACAACCAGCGCGACCGCGCTGGCGAGCGGGCGAATGGCGGCGCGCCGGATCAGGCTGCGCCGCTGCTCCTTCGGCAGGTTCTCGAACGTGTCATCGCCCATTGCTCGCCGTCCGCGACTGGCTGACGGTCACCGAGAGACCCGGATCCGTGGCGACCGTCAGGGGCGAGGGCGCGGCACCCCCCGCGATGACGTGCGCTCCCAACGCGGCGATCATCACCCCATTGTCGGTGCACAACCGCGGCTTGGGGATGCGAAGGGTCAAACCGGCGGCCGCGCAACGCTCCTCGGCGAGAGACCGGATGCGTGAGTTGGCGGTGGCACCGCCGCCCAGCACCAGTGTGTCGACGCCGACGTCGGTCGCCGCCCGCACCGCCTTCATGGTGAGCACGTCCGCCACCGCCTCCTGGAACGAGGCCGCGATGTCCGGGATGGGAAGCGGCTCACCGGCCCGCTCCTTCGACTCGACATACCTGGCCACCGCCGTCTTCAGCCCGGAGAAGGAGAAGTCGTAGCGCGCATCGCGCGGACCGGTCATGCCACGCGGGAACGCGATGGCGTTCGGGTCGCCGTCCTGCGCGGCCGCGTCGAGCGCCGGGCCGCCGGGGAATCCGAGTCCGAGCAGTCGGGCCACCTTGTCGAACGCCTCCCCCGCGGCGTCGTCCACCGTGGTGCCGAGTTCGACGATCGGCCGCGCCAGATCCTCGACGTGCAGCAGGTGTGTGTGCCCACCGGAGACCAGCAGCGCCACGCACGGCGGCATGGGGCCGTGTTCGAGGGTGTCCACCGCGACGTGACCGCCCAGGTGGTTCAGCGCGTAGAACGGCACGTCCCAGGCCGCGGCGTACGCCTTCGCGGCCGCGGCCCCGACCAGCAGTGCGCCGGCCAGACCCGGTCCGATGGTCACCGCGAGCGCATCCGGCTTGGCGATCCCCGACTGCGCGAGCGCACGGCGCATAGTCGGGACGATGGCCTCGAGGTGCGCCCGCGAGGCCACCTCGGGCACCACACCGCCGTATCGGGCGTGCTGGTCGACGCTGGAGGCCACCTCGTCGGCGAGGAGTTCGCAGGTTCCGTCCTCGTGCCACCGGACGATGCCGACTCCCGTTTCGTCGCAGGAGCTCTCGATCCCCATCACGATCATGACCGCTGCCCCTCGGCCCGGGCGGCCGGCCTGCGCATCGTGTACGCATCGGCCCCACTGGGCTGGTAGTAGTTCCTTCGCGTTCCGACGATCTCGAAACCCGTTCCCCGGTAGAGGGCGATCGCCGGTTCGTTGTCCGTGCGCACCTCGAGGAACACCGGGCCACCGTGGTCGTCGGCCTCCCGCAGCAGCGCGGCGAGCAGCAGCGCGCCCAGGCCCCGGCGCTGGTGAACGGGATCGACCCCGATCGTGTGCACCTCCGACTCGGCTCCGATCCCGGTGCCGAGCAACGCGATCCCGGCGTAGCCGAGCATCGTGTCGGCCTCGTCGCGGGCGACGAAGTATCGGTTGTGTGGTCCGGCCAGCTCCGAGCGGAAGGCATCCGCACTCCACGGGCTGTCCCCGGGGAACAGCACCGTCTCCAGCTCCTCGCAGCGGGTCGCGTCGGCCGCGGTCATCCCGACGATCCGCGTGGTCATTTCTTCCGGTCCGCGATCGCGACCGCGTCGGGGCGGCGCAGGTAGAGCGGCACCAACGGCGCGGGTTCGGCACCGGAGCCGAGCGCGGCCGCCGCCACCGCGACCAGACCGGCAGGCGAGGGCGTCTCGACCGGCTCGACCGGGAGGTCGAACAGGTCGACGTGACCGGCCGATCCCGCGATCGCCTGTGAGGGAGTCGGCTCCAGATCGGCAGGCTTGTTCACCTCCGGCCCCTGCACGCGGACACCCCCGCTGTACCTGGCCCAGTACACCTCGCGACGACGAGCGTCGGTGACCACCAGCAGATCCCGGCCCAGCGCGGCCTCGACAGCGATCGCGTCGAGGCTGCAGACACCGTGCACCGGGATGCCGAGGGCGTCACCGAACGCAGCGGCGGTGGCCATGCCGACCCGCAGGCCGGTGAAGGGGCCCGGTCCGCACCCGACCACGACGGCGTCGAGATCCGCCGGGACCACGCCCGCTTCGGTGAGGCATTCGAGGATGTGCGGGGTCAGCACCTCGGCGTGGGCGCGCGCGTTGACCGTGATGCGGGACGCCAGGGTCTTGGGGGTGTCGCCCTCAAGGCGCACCACCCCGGCGGTGACGGCGGGCGTGGCGGTATCGACCGCGAGTACGAGCACGGTTATCGAGGATACCCAGCGCTAAGGAACCCAGGCCCATTGCGCCGTGCGCACGTCCGACTCGGGTTCGCGACGCAGCCGCACCAGCAGATGACGCTCGGCCAGGTGCTCGACGATGCCCTCGCCCCACTCGACCACCACGACGGCGCCCGCGAGGTCCGTGTCCAGGTCCAGGGCGTCCAGTTCGTCGAAGGTCTGTCCCGGATCGGCACCGATACCCAGCCGGTAGGCGTCGACATGCACCATGGCCACCGGCTCACCGCCGCCGGGACGCTCGCCACCTGCCCGGTGCTCGCGGGCGATGATGAACGTCGGCGAGCTGACCCTGCCCTGCACACCCAGCCCGGCCGCGATCCCACGGGAGAGGGCGGTCTTGCCCGCACCGAGGGGTCCGTCGAGCACGACCAGGTCACCCGCGCTCAGTTCGAGCGCGAGGCGCCTGCCGAACGCCTCGGTGTCCTCGGCGGTCGGCAGGTGGATCGTGCGCGGTTCGTGGTCAGCCACCGACAACCGTCCGTTCGGCTTCGCCCTGCTCGGCGATGGAGCGGCCCACCAGTCGGTCGATCGCGTCCGTCACCCGGATCGGGAACTCGAGCTGCACCAGGTGCCCGCCGCCGACCACGCGCACCAGCTCGGACTCCGGCAGCTGGGCCGCCATGGCCTCGGACTGGGAGAACGGCAGGATCATGTCCGCATCCCCGCAGAGCACCAACGACGGCAGCTCGGCGATGACCGGCAATGCGGCCGATTCATCGTGCAGCTCAAGGGACTTGAGGAAGTTCACGATCGTCGTCACCGACGTCTGGTTGAGCATCCACTCGGAGAACCGCATCAGCGATTCGCTGACTTCGGTGCCGTACGAGGCCGCGCGCAGGATCGGGGAGATCAGCATGCGCGCGGCGCCGCGCCCGAACTGGACCAGGCCCGGCGAGGTGCGGACCGCGAGCCGGAACGCGTCGATCACGGGGTTCTGCAGGTTCCTGCTCAGCCCGGTCTTGTTGAGGCCCTCGGCCGCGGTGGAGATGAGACCGACCCCGATCACCTTGGTGCCGAACAACTCCGGCACCTGCCTGGCCAGAGCGAGGATCGTCATGCCGCCCATGGAGTGGCCGACCAGCACCACGGGCCCCCTGGGCGCGACCGCCTGCAGGAGCACATCGAGATCCCGACCGAGCTGGCCGATCGTACAGCTCGCGTGCGCGGGCACCCCGGACCGACCGTGGCCGCGCTGGTCGTAGAAGACCATCCGAACCGCCTTGCCCCAACGCTTCTCGAGCTGGCGCCGCTGGAAATGCCAGGACTCCATGCGCAGGCAGTAACCGTGCACGAAGACCACCGTGAGGGGCGCGTCGGCGGGTCCGACCTCACGGACCGCCAGCGCCGTGCCGTCCTCGGCCGCCACGATGCTGGCGCGGTCGGCGCTCATCAGCCGGAAGTCTTCCTTGGCGTACCGGTCGCGCCGCCCGCCGCGGCGCGGTGACGGCCGGTGAGCGACGGTGATGCCCGCGAGCGCGCCGAGCGCGGTGGCACTGACCGCGCCGCCGATCAGGCCCTTTCCCAACGGTCTCATCGCGGGTCCCCCCCACCTGTGTAGCTGCGGACGATTCGTCCCCGTACCCCGGTCACCACTTCGTAGTGGATGGTCTCGAGCGCGTCGGCCCAGTCCTGTGCCACCGGTTCGCCGTTGTCGCCGCTGCCGAACAGCACCGCGACATCGCCCTCCGTCACCCCGGCGGGGTCCGGTCCGAGGTCGACGACCACCTGGTCCATGCAGACCCGGCCGATCTGCGGGTGGCGACGGCCCCCGATCTGCACGTCGATGCGTCCGCCGAGGGCGCGCGGGATGCCGTCGGCGTAGCCGACCGGCAGCAGGGCGACAGTCGTGTCGCGCTTCGCCACCCAGGTGTGCCCGTAGGACACGCCCTCCCCCGCGGCGATCCGCTTCACCAGTGCCACCCGCGCGCGCAGCGTCATGGCGGGGCGCAGCCCGAACCCGCCGAGTTCGGGCACCGGGGAGAGTCCGTAGATCGCGATTCCGGGGCGGACCATGTCGAAGCGCAGGTCCGGCCGGGTCAGCACGGCGGCCGAGTTCGCCAGGTGCACCATCTCCGGGCGCAGGCCCACCCGCGCGGCGTCGGCCACGGCCTGGTTGAGGCGCGCCGCCTGGGTGTCGATCACCGGGTGGTGCGGCTGGTCGGCGTGCGCCAGGTGGGAGAACATCCCGCGCAGCCACACCGCGCCCTCGGCCTCCGCCCGGGCCAGGTCCTGGAGGGTGTCCTCGAGCTCGAACGGCGAGACGCCGTTGCGTCCCAGGCCGGTGTCCACCTTGAGCGTGACGGTCGCGGTGGTCCCGAGTTCCCGGGCGGCCGCGACCACAGACCGCAGGTGCCGGGGCGAGGAGACGCTCAGTTCGATCCCCGCGGCGATTGCGGCGGCGAAGTCCGCGTCCGGGGTGTGCAGCCACGACAGGATGGGCGCGTCGACGCCCGCGGCCCGCAGTGCCAGGGCCTCGTCCACGGTGGTGACGCCCAGCTCGGCCGCCCCGGCGGCGAGCGCCGTGCGGGCCACCTCCACCGCCCCGTGGTTGTAGGCATCGGCCTTCACGACGGCCATCACGGCAGCGTCACCCGCGTGTTCACACAGCAATCGGACGTTGTGGGCGATCGCATCGAGGTCGATCAGCGCTTCCGCTTGCGGCGCGGACGGCGCAACCGCGGAAGTCATGCGCAGATCGTCCCATACGGACAAGTCGGAGGTCACGATCCCAGATACTGCCATTGACGGCTGAGAGGCCAAATGATTTCCATCACTAACGAGGTCACATTTCGGGCACCGCTTGGGCACGAAGCACCCTCACCGCCGCCCTGACCTGGGACAACAGCGCGTCAGCGGAGATCGGCGCGGCGGTGACGGAACCCTCCCCCGCAGCAAGATTCGCCGCCAGCGAGTGCGCCCGGGCGCCCATGCCCGCGGCGGTCAGCGGCACCAGGCCGGTCGACATCAGTGCCCCGACGACGCCGGACAACACGTCCCCGGCACCCGCCGTCGCGGCGGCGGAACCACCCGCCTCGTTCAGCAGAACCGATCCGTCCGGATCGGCCACCACCGTGCACCGCCCCTTCAGCAGCACGCTGATCCCCCACTCGGCCGCCAGGGCGCGGGTCATCGCCACCCGGTCCGCCGCGGGATCGCGCCCGGTGAGCCGGGCGAACTCACCCGCATGCGGGGTCAGCAGCGTCGGCGCCGCCCTGCCCATGACGAGCCGGGGATCCGCCGCCACCAGGGTCAGGGCGTCGGCGTCCACCAGCACCGGCAGGTCGGTGCCGAGGACCGCACGCAGCACCGCCAGCGCCTCCGCATCGACGCCCATCCCCGGGCCGACCACCCACGCCTGCACCCGGCCGGCTGCGCCGAACCCGTCCACCGCCACGACCTCGGGCCAGCGCGAAAGAACCTGTGGCGCCGCGGTTCCCGCATATCGCACCATGCCGGAGGTGGCGGCGACGGCGGCCCCCGCACACAGCACGCCCGCGCCGGGATAGCGCGCGCTGCCCGCGATCACCCCGACGACCCCCTGGCTGTACTTGTCGTCGCCCGGCCCCGGCATCGGCCAGCGGGCGCCGATCTCGGGCGCGCCCATGGCCTGAACCGACGCCTGCGGGAGGCCGAGGCCGATGTCGACGAGTTCCACCCGGCCGCAGTGCGCCGCCGCGAGGGCGTGTACGGGTTTGAGCGCCCCGAAGGCGACGGTGACCGACGCCGTCACCGCCGGTCCCGCCGTGACGCCGGTGTCGGGGTCCACCCCGCTCGGCAGGTCTACCGCGATGATCGGCGCCGAGACCCTGGCCACCAGTGCGGCCGCGGGTGGCCGCAGGGGCCCACGGCCCGAGATCCCCACGATGCCGTCGAGGACCAGGTCGGGGTCGCCGAGATCCGCCTCGACGCCCGAATCGATCCGCCCGCCCGCGGAACGCAGCGCCGCCAGGCCCGCGGCGTGGACCCGGCCCGGGTCGAGCAGGACCGCCCGGACCACGACCCCGCGCCGCCGCAGCATCGCACCCGCCCACAGCGCGTCTCCGCCGTTGTCGCCGGACCCGACGAGCAAGGTCACCCGACGTCCCGCCACGCCTCCTGTGCGAGAACGCAATTCGGCCGCCGCGACAACGGACAGGCCGTGCGCGGCGCGGCGCATCAACGCGCCTTCGGGGAGCGCGGCGAGCAGCGGCGCCTCGGCGGCCCGCACCTGATCGGCCGTGAAGTAGTCACGCATCGAATCACCGTATCGCCACAGCCGCTGTTCGGGGCTACCCTGTTAACCATGCGCGCACTCGGCGCCACCATCGCAACCGGACTGCTTGTCGCATCGGTTCTCGCGGGAAGCGGCAGTCCGGCGCAGGCGCGGGACAAGACCGTCGAGGTCAACAACATGGCCTTCAGGCCGCACACCGCCAGGGTCCTGATCGGCGACACCGTCACCTGGGAGTTCAACGACGGCGCCACCGAACACAACGTCACCGCGACCGGATGGGCCACGGCGTCCGGCAGGAACTTCGCCAGCGAGGACATGTCCGAGGGCAGCTTCAGTGTCACCTTCTCCAGGCCGGGCACCTACACGTACATCTGCACCCTGCACTCGAACATGGGCGGCCAGGTCATCGTGCGCTGACGTGCCTGAGCGCGATCGGTACCCAGCGGGTACCGATCGCGACTGCGTCTATTCGACGGTGACGGACTTCGCGAGGTTGCGGGGCTTGTCCACGTCGTAGCCCCGGGTCTGCGCGACCTCGGCCGCGAACACCTGCAGCGGCACCGTGGACAACAGCGGCTGCAGCAGGCTCGGCGCCGCCGGGATCTCGATGAGGTGATCCGCGTGCGCGCGAACCGCCTCGTCGCCCTCCTCCGCGATCACGACGGTCCGTGCACCGCGGGCCTTGATCTCCTGGATGTTGGAGACCAGCTTCGAGTGCAGCACCGCGCGACCCTTCGGCGACGGCATCACGACGATGACCGGAAGGCCCTCCTCGATCAGCGCGATCGGCCCGTGCTTGAGCTCGCCCGCGGCGAATCCCTCGGCGTGGATGTACGCGAGCTCCTTGAGCTTGAGCGCACCCTCGAGCGCCACCGGGTACCCGACGTGGCGGCCGAGGAACAGCACGGTCGGCGAGTGCGCCAGTTCGCGGGCCAGTTCCCGAACCGGTTCGACGGTCTGCAGCACGCGGGCGACCAGCTCCGGCATCGCCTCGAGGTCGCGATACTCCCGGGCGACCTCGTCCGGGTACTTGGTGCCGCGCGCCTGTGCCAGGGCCAGCCCCACCAGATAGTTCGCGGTCACCTGGGCGAGGAACGCCTTGGTGGACGCGACTCCGATCTCCGGTCCTGCCCGGGTGTAGAGGACGGCGTCGGCCTCGCGCGGGATCTGGGACCCGTTGGTGTTGCACACCGCGAGCACGCGCGCCTTTTGATCCTTGGCGTGCCGCACCGCCTCGAGGGTGTCCGCGGTCTCGCCGGACTGCGAGATCGCGACGACGAGGGTCGAACGGTCGAGAACCGGGTCGCGGTAACGGAATTCGCTGGCCAGCTCCACCTCGACGGGCAGCCGGGTCCAGTGCTCGATCGCGTACTTGGCGAGCAGACCGGAGTGGTAGGCGCTGCCGCAGGCCACGACGAACACCTTGTCCACGTCGCGCAGCTCCTGATCGGAGAGCCGCTGCTCGTCGAGCACGATGCGCCCGTTGTCGAAGTGCCCGAGCAGGGTGTCGGCCACCGCGGCCGGCTGCTCCTGGATCTCCTTGAGCATGAAGTAGTCGTGGCCGCCCTTCTCGGCGGCGGCGAGGTCCCAGTCGATCCGGAACGGACGCGTGGGGACGTCCTCGTTGCCGTCGAAGTCGGTCACGGTGTAGCCGTCGGCGGTGATGACGACGACCTGGTCCTGGCCGAGCTCGACCGCGTCGCGGGTGTGCTCGATGAACGCAGCGACGTCGGATCCGAGGAAGGTCTCACCCTCGCCGACGCCGATCACCAGCGGGGTGGACCGGCGGGCCGCGACGATGGTGTCCGGGTGGTCGGCGTGCGTGAACACCAGGGTGAACGCGCCCTCGAGGCGGCGGATCACCTTCCTGGCGCTCTCCACGAAATCGCCCGAGGTGTCACCGGAGGCGTAGGCCCGCGAGACCAGGTGCACCGCCACCTCGGAGTCGGTGTCGGAGGCGAACTCGACGCCGTCGTTCTCGAGCTCGGCGCGCAGCGGGGCGAAGTTCTCGATGATGCCGTTGTGCACGACCGCGACCTTGCCTGCGGTATCCCGGTGGGGGTGCGCGTTCCGGTCGGTGGGCCTGCCGTGCGTCGCCCAGCGGGTGTGGCCCATGCCTGCCGTCCCGACGAACCGATCGGTGCCGGTCTCCGCGAGCTCGGCCTCGAGGTTGGCCAGCCGGCCCGCCTTCCGCTCGATCGCGACGCTGCCCTTACCGTCGAGGACCGCGATCCCGGCCGAGTCGTAGCCGCGATACTCCATCCGGCGCAGTGCCTCCACCACGACGTCCAGCGCCTGGCGGTGGCCGACGTATCCCACGATTCCGCACATGGGTCACAAGGGTACTGGGCAGGCGGACCCCTGCCGACCGGCAGGGCGCGGGCGCCGGGTGACCTGGGTCACGGTGCGACCGGGCCGGTGCCGAACAACGCAGTGCACACCCCGTTGTGCAGCTCGACGGCGACCTGCAGGACCCTGGATCCGCCCGCGACCGGCAGCAGCGGGGAGCTGTAGTTCGCACAGGTCTTGTTCTTCGCGCTCGGCGCCGCCACCGGCGCCGGGATCTCGAACCAGTGGCCCGCCCCGAAGTTGTCGTTGGCGAGCAGGACGCGACCGTTCTTCGCGGACGGTTTCCCGTTCTTGCCGACGTACGTCTGCCCGCCGAGCACCAGCCGGGTCCCGTTCGGGCCGCCCGGCACGGACTGCAGGTAAGGCGAGTGCTGGAAGTAGCTGCCGTCCGCGGTGGTCACCCTGACCCCGGGATCGGTCGTCGCACCCCAGTTGACCCCGTCGTGCGAGACCTTGACGTACGGGCTGCAGTACTCGGCGCCGAAGTTGCACATCTCGTAGGTCGAGGCGAACCGCCCGTCCGGTAGACGGGTCACCACCGCCATGCCCGGGCGTACCCGCTGCGGGTCGCGCGCCAGGATCACCTGCTTACCGAGCCAGTCCAGGCCGTTGACGGACGACACCCTGCTCAGTACCTGCGAATGCCGTGGCATCTCGGTCTCGTCGGCGTAGTACAGCCACAGCGTGCCCGCCGCGTCGACAACGAACTCGGGTTCCCAGACGCCCTCGTGGTTCGGGGACCGTGCCGCGACGCCGAGCGGCACCCAGTCGCGGCCGCCGTTCCAGCTCGCCCACACCTTGATCGCGATCCGCCGGTCGCGGCCGGCCTCGTGGCCCACCGTGCCCGCCCACAGCAGCGTGCCCGCGGGCAGCAGGCCGGCCTGCTGCGGGACCTCGAAGAGGGTGCTGCAGCACAGTCCCGAGTTGGCCTCGGGGTCGCGGATGGCGCCGATGGGATGGAAGGTGGCGCCGTCGTCGGTGCTCTCGAGGATCGGCGAGAAGTAACCCTGCGCGTCGCGGCTGGTCATCGACGCCAGGATCGTGCCGGACTGCTTGAGCCGGACGAGGCGCGGATACTCGCCCACCCCGAGCACCGAGGGACCCGGTTGCGCCATAGCCGGCGTCGGGCCGGCTACCAGGAGGAACAGGAACGAGAGTGCGAGACAGTAGGCCGCTCTGCGCAAGGTGCACCGTCCGGGTAGTCGGGATTTCCCGCGAATTCAAGCAGACCGGATCCCGCCATCGTGATGCTTTCGCAACATTTCCGGTTTCGGTGCGCGGAGACCGCTACCGTGCTGTGACCTCCGGGTCCGTGTGGGCGAGGAAGTCGGCGAGCGCGGGCCACATCGTCTCGCGCGCCGCGCGACCGGTCAGCACCCCCAGATGTCCGCCCGGGAACGCCCCGTAGCGGACCTCCGGCGCCCCGGTGAGCAGTTCGGTGAGGTGATGAACGGCCTTCTCGGGCGCGAGCCCGTCATTCGCACCCGCGATGACCATCGTCGGCACGTCGATGTCGCTCAGGTGCACCCGCCGGTCACCGATCTCCATGTGACCGGTCGCGAACTCGTTCGACCGCATCACCACGTGATAGAGCTGTCCGAATGTGCGGCCGGGATAGGCGTACATGCTGTTCATGAACCGGTCGACGGCCTCGAGCTGCTCGAGGTGATCTCGGTCGTCGAGATTGGCGAGAATGGTGAACGGCCTGGTCAGATACTTGTCGATGCTGGCTGCCTTGAACCCGAGGCTGGTCAGCGGCGCCGGAATGGTGCCGAGCGCCTTGTAGAGGGGCGAGACGGTGAACGGGCCGAACAGCCGATCGAGCGGACGCAGGGTCGCGAACAGCGGGACCTGCCGCAGATCGAAGGGGCTGGCGATCGGCGTGAGCGAGGCCAACGGCAGCTCGGAGTGGGCCGCGGCCGCATAGACGGCGAAGATCCCGCCCAGCGACCAGCCGGCAAGGTGCACCGGCCGGCCGCCCGCGTCCTCGCTGACCACCCGCACCGCGTCGGGGACCACGTCGTCCACCCAGTGCTCGAAGCCTCGCGTCCGGTCCTCGAAGTTCACCGGGCCGTAGTCCACCACGTACACGTCTCGACCGGTTTCCATGAGGTATTCGACGACGCTGCAACCGCGGCGGAGATCGAACGCGACGGAGGTGGCGGCCAGCGGCGTGACCAACAGCAGCGGCGCACCCGTCGCCTCACGATGCACCGAGCGGAAGCGACGGACGGTGCGTTCGGAGCTCGAGTCGACGACCTCCGACGGCGTCGGCCGCAGATCCGCCAGACCGCTGGATTCGAGCCGCGCACGCACGTTCTCCACCGCGCGGGGCAGGTCGCGGGGCACCGGTACCGGAATGCCAAACACTTGTCGCTTCTCCCTGTGGTTCTCGATCGGATACGGTCATCCTCGTGGCGCCGACTCCGAAGACCCTGGCCTCTCAGCTATCTAAGCGCGGTCCGCACCAGGTGCTGCGCGGCGACCTCTCCTTGGCGGGCCAACCCGGCGTGGTGTACACCCCGGCGGAGGGCTTCTCGCTGCCCGTGGTGGCCTTCGCACACGGGTGGATGACCGGCGTCGACCGGTACGCGCAGACCCTCACCCACCTCGCCTCCTGGGGCCTGGTCGTGGCGGCTCCCGACACGCAACGCACCCCCGTCCCCTCGCATCTGGGCCTGGCCGCCGATCTTCGGACCGCGGTGGACATCTGCGCGGGCGTGCGCCTGGGCCCCGGGAAGATCAGCGTCGACCCGACCCGGGTCGCGTACGCCGGCCACGGCATGGGAGCGGGCGCCGCGGTGATCGCCGCCGCCCAGCACGGCCCGGCCGCGGCCGTCGCCGCACTGTTCCCGGCGCCGACCGCGCCGTCCGCGGAGAGGTCCGCCGCCGCCGTCGCGGGCCCCGGGCTGATCGTCGCGGGCGGCGAGGACATCGATTCGCTGAACTGCAACGCCCGCTCCATCGCCGAGGCCTGGGGCGGTCAGGCGATCCTGCGCACCGTCGACGGCGCGTCCGGCAGCGGACTCACCGAGGGCCGCAGGCTGTTCGGCGCCCTCGGGCTCGGCGGCTCCGAGCGCGGAACGCAGAAGACCACGCGCGCGCTGCTGACCGGATACCTGCTCTACCACCTGCTCGGCGAGACCCGGTACGAGGAGTACGCACTGCCCGGCGCGCACATTCCCGGCACCCTGGCCGTCGAGCTGGCGTCCGATCAGACGAGCCAGCTCACCGGGTAGCCGTCAGCGCGCTCCTGCTCTTCCCGCGGCGGTTCGGGCACCGTTGCCGCGGAACGCAAACGCCGCGACCGCGCGTCTGCCGCGAGGTTCGCGTCCGAGAAGCCGGCCCGAATCCGTTCGAGCGCGGCGGCATGCTCGGCGAGCACCGAATCCGGCGAGATCCGGTTCCTCACAGCGGGCCTGCCTCGGCCAATTCGGCCCCGGACTCCGGCCCCGGACCAGCCGGCGGCTGGTCGATGGTCGAGGTGGGCGCACTGGTCCTGCCTTCGCGCGCCGGCTGCGGGGGCGCGGCGGGCAGCGCTCCGGACACGGGAGATTCGGGTACGGGAGATCCCGGTGCCGAGTCCCCCGGCGCGAGGACGTGATCGGACGGCGATGGCTTCGGGGGCGGTGCGGACTCCTGCGGCGGCGGCCCCGAGTCGATGCCACCGCCGTCCTTCCGTTCGACGGCAAGACCGAATTCGCGCGCCTGCGAATCACAGTCACACAGATACGGCTCGCCATCGGCCCCGATCTCGACTCGGTAGGTCCTCGGCTCCTCGCCCTGCCGCAGTAGCTGCAGGGCCTGCCCGTCGTCGGCCTCGATGACCACCATCGACGTCGACGGTTCTGCGGCCGCCACCCGCGCGACGGGTGACTCCGCCAGAGCCGTCGGAGTGGATCCGCCGACCTGCTCGGCCACCTGGTCCACCGGACCGGTTCCGTCCAGGTCGGCACCGGCGAATCCCATTGCGTCCAAGACCAACTGGTTGGCACCGTCGACCGCCCGCGCCGTCGCATCGCACAGCTCGAGAACTCCCGCGACCTGCGATTGCACATGTGGCACGAACACCTCACTCAGCCACGTCGAGGCGAGGTCGACGGCGACTCCCAGCAATCGGTCACCGACCGGCGCCCCCGCTGTCACCGCCGTCGGGACCATCGGGGACAACTCGGCGAAAAAGCCCGACACCTGCTGCAGCAGACCCCACGCGTGGTCGCCGGACGTGAGCTGCGCGACCGCGATCATCACGTCCACATCCGCCGGGGTGCGCCCGCCCACCTGCGTCGCGTCGAGCTCGCTCATCGCCGTGGCGTTCGCGGCGACCACCGTCCGGATGACCTCCGCGGCCTCCAGCAGGGCCGCGTGCACGGCCATCATGGTCTCGGTGCTCGCGTGTGCGCGCTCGAGGTCGGCGAGCAGCGCCAGCCGCGCCGAGTCGGCCGCATCGCCCTCCCACCCGGCCGCGAGGCCGAGAATCAGCTGCCGCTGCGCGTCGCACTGCGCCCGCATCGTCGCGACCGCGGCCCCGACGACATCCGCGTCCTCGCGCAGCGCCGCGAGCGCGCTCTCGGCCGGTCCGAAGTACCGGTCACCGAGCTGGTCGTAGCCGATCGCGGACCCGGTCACGGACCTCAGTCGCGGCAAGAACTCGGCGAAGTACCCGAGCTCGTCGGTCCCGGCCGCGCTCATCGGTCCACCCCGCCGACCGCCCGGGCATTCTCCAGTTCCTGCCGCTCGTACTCGGCGACGGTTCGGTCCAGCCGGTGCGCGTTCGACCTCGTCGCTTCCGCCCACGCCTGCACGGGACGCGCCAGCCGTTCGTCCCGGCGCCGCAGTGCGACGGCCGCCGCTTCCAGCGCCGCCGCCGATACACCGAGCCCCTCCGCGACGGCCTGTACCGCCAGCACGTCCAGTACGAAACGCTCCCCCACCGCGGCTCCCCCGTCGAATACACCCGTCACGAGTACAGACGCAGCAGGCGACTCTTCGGTTCCCTGCCGAGGCGGAGTCGGCCGTTAGAAGGCCTCTTCCTCGAGCTCCATGATCTCGTTGTCGATGGTCTCGAGGATCACCTTCGTCGAGGCCAGGGTCGGCAGGACGTTCTTGGCGAAGAACGACGCGACCGCGACCTTGCCCCGATAGAACGGCTGCTCCTTGGCCGGCGCATCACCGTCCAGCGCGGCCAACGCCACCTCCGCCTGCACCAGCAGGCGCCAGGCGATGAGCAGGTCACCCACGGCGTACAGGAAACGCACCGAACCGAGACCGACCTTGTAGAGCTCGGCCGGCTGCTGTTGGGAAGCCATCAGATAGCCGGTCAGGATCCCCGCCATCTCCTGCACGTCCGTCAACGCGGTCTCGAGCAGCGCCCGCTCGGACTTGAGTCGGCCATTGCCGGCGGCGCTGTCGATGAACTCGCGTACCTGACCGGACACATGCGCGAGCGCAACCCCACGGTCGCGGGCGATCTTCCGAAAGAAGAAGTCCTGCGCCTGGATTGCCGTGGTCCCCTCGTAGAGAGTGTCGATCTTGGCATCGCGGATGTACTGCTCGATCGGGTAGTCCTGCAGGTAGCCGGAACCGCCGAGGGTCTGCAGGCTCTCGGTGAGCAGCTCGTACGCCCGCTCGGAGCCGACGCCCTTGACGATCGGGAGCAGCAGGTCGTTGACCCGCGCCGCCAGCTCGGCGTCGGCGCCGGAGACCAGCTCCGCGACATCGGCGTTCTGGTGTGCCGCGGTGTAGAGGTACACGGCGCGCAGGCCCTCGGCGTAGGCCTTCTGCATCGCCAGGCTGCGTCGTACGTCGGGATGGTGGGTGATGGTGACTCGGGGTGCGGTCTTGTCCGTCATCTCGGTGAGATCTGCACCCTGCACACGTTCCTTCGCGTACGCCAAGGCATTCAGGTACCCGGTGGACAGCGTCCCGGCGGCCTTGGTGCCCACCATCATTCGTGCGTTCTCGATGACCTGGAACATCTGGGCGATGCCGTCGTGGACGTCGCCGACGAGCCAGCCGACCGCCGGGACGCCGGTGGCCCCGAAGGTGAGCTCGCAGGTCGGGGACGACTTGATGCCCATCTTGTGCTCGACGCCGGTGACGTACACGCCGTTGCGCTCGCCGAGATCCAGTGTCTCCGGATCGAAATGGAATTTCGGGACGTAGAACAGGCTCAGCCCCTTGGTGCCGGGACCAGCGCCCTCGGGTCGGGCCAGCACCAGATGGAAGAGGTTCTCGGCGGTGTCACCGACGTCGCCGCCGGAGATGAACCGCTTCACTCCCTCGATGTGCCACGTGCCGTCGTCCTGCTGGATCGCCCTCGTTCGGCCTGCGCCGACATCGGATCCGGCATCGGGCTCGGTCAGCACCATGGTTCCGGCCCAGCCGCGCTCGAATCCCGCCTTCGCCCAATGCTTCTGCTGCTCGGTCCCCACGGTGTAGAGCACACTCGCCATCAGCGGGCCCATGTTGAAGAAGCTCGCCGATCCGTTCGCCGCGACCAGCATCTCGCCGATCGCCCAGACCAACGGCGCGGGGGCGGGCACGCCACCCATGCCCTCGGGGAGCCCGAGTCGCGACCAGCCGGCCTCGTTCACCGCCTCGACGGTCTTGCGGAGTGGATCGGGGACCACGATCGCGTGATTCGGCGCGTCGAACTCGACGGGATGCCGATCCGCGTCGGCGAAGGACGCGGCGACCGGGCCCTCGGCCAGCCTCGCGACCTCCGCGAGGATATTGCGCACGGTATCCGCGTCGAGTTCGCCGTAGGCGCCACCGTCGAGCAGTTCTCCGATTCCGAGTACCTCGAACAGGTTGAACTCAATATCGCGCACGTTGCTCTTGTAGTGCCCCATGTCATCTCTCCCGCGGTGTGTGGTCGATGCGGAGAGAAGCCTGCCCGAGACGCAGATCCGTACGCAACCGTAGGTAGGCAGGCCGCGACTGCCGGCGCCTCGGCTGACATCGTCTCTAGCCGACCAGCTTGTGCTCGAGGGCGGCCACGGTGTCCGCGCTGAGCCCGAGCCCGGCGGTCAGATAGTTCTCGACCGTGCCGTAGGAGGCGGTCAACTGGTCGATGCCAGCCTGCAGGTAACTCTGCTCGACCCCGATCAGCGGGGCGATCTTCGAGGCCATCTCCGCCCCCTGTGCCTGCTCGATGTGCGCGAGCGTGGCCGCGATCGAGTCCTTGGCGTATTCGTTTGTGAGCAGGTAGTCGTCCATGATCGTCCCCGGCGCCACCCCTGCGATGCTCAGCAGCAGGTATGACGCCCAGCCGGTGCGGTCCTTACCGGCGGTGCAGTGAAACACCTGCGGCCCATCGGTGTTCGCCAGTTCGGTGAGCAGCTTCCCGAACCCGGCCCGCTCCACCTCACCAGTGACGAACGTACGGTTACCCGTCCGCATCAACTCGCGAGCGTCCTCGGGCGTGTGGATGCTTGCCAAGATCTCGGCCTCGTTGACATTGCCGGACAGGATCGGGATGTTCATGTACGCAACCCCGTCGGGAAGGCGGTCCTGCTTCTTCGCGATCTCCCCCTGGCTGCGCAGGTCGTATGCGACGGTCAGGCCGAGGCCGGCGAGGGTCGCGCGGTCCGCATCGTTCGGTGCGATCGCGTTGGAGCGATAGAACACCCCCTTGGTGACCTGCCGACCGTGCGCCGCGGAGTAGCCGGTTCCGGTGCCCGCGACATCGCGAAAGTTGTCCACGCTCTCGAGCCGAGGGGCATCCGCGACCGGAGCCACGCTCCCCAGCCCTGCCGAACCGGATTCGAGGAGTCCGCCGAGCGCTGGGGGAAGCGCGGGTTGGGCCGCCGCGAGACCGGCCGAACCCATGAACAGCACCGAACTCGTGACGAGCAGGGCCGCGAACCTGGTACCACGTCGAGACATGAAGGACCTTCTTTCGTCGGGTTGACAGGAACTGCCAACCGGAACGTAGGACCGCGGCACACTGCAGCGAATCGGGATTTCCCGCCGAGCGGACAAACTCACGAACCTCGACTGCCGCCGCGGAGACTCACCCGAACCGGTTGTCGCAGTGCATTTCTGATCACCGACAGCGCCAGCCGGGTTCTCCCGCGGAGCGGACATCGCCGCCATGAACCCTCCGAGGACAGGGTTAGCCTCGGGGCCTCAGGGCCGCGACAACGCGCCCATCCCTCGGAGGTGCACACAGATGGAGCTCGCCCTCAGCGGAAAGACAGCCTTGCTCATCGGCGGCGCCGGAGGCATCGGCGGTGCCGGGGCACGCGCCCTGCTCTCGGCGGGTGCGTCCGTGACGATCATGAGCCGTGACGAGACGAGAATTGCCACGTTCGCGGCGGAACTGACCGCGCAGGCGCCCGCAGGCGCCCGGGTGGATCACATCGTCGGCGACTCGCTGAGCGAGGAGGACGTCGCCGCCGCCGTGGCGAGGGCGAGCGGCGATGGGGGCCTCGACATCTGCATGAGCACGGTTGGCCGGGGCAGCACCACGCCCCTGTTGATGAACAACGCGCGGGACTTCACCGCCGAACTGCAGGTCAACACCACCAGCGCCTTTGTCGCGATCAAGGCGTGCGTGCCTGCCATGGCGAAGGCGGGCGGCGGATCGATGGTGTTCACCTCGTCGGTCATCGCAGCACAGACCTTTCCGTACATGAGCGGCTACTGCGCCGGAAAGGCCGGCCTCGAGGCGCTGGTGCGCACGGCCGCAGACGAATTCGGGCACCTCGGCATCCGGATCAATTGCATTCGCCCGGGCCTGGTGAACTCACCTGACAACCCGAAGGTCACAGCCAGCTTCACGGGCGCCCGGCCGACGGCCTTCCTCGAGCAGACCCCGCTCGGGCGCCTCGGGGTGCCGACGGACATCGCCGGGGCCATCCGCTTCCTCGCGGGTCCCGAATCGTCGTGGGTCACGGGCACGGCGATCACGGTCGACGGCGGCGCCCACATGCGCCGGGCCCCCGACATCACTCGCCGGCTCCGCGACGAGCTCGGCGACGCAACCGTCGAGGCGCTGCTCGCCGGGCGGGTACCGAACGGCCGGCACGGCTGATCCCCGGCCGCCGAATGCTATTCTCCAGCAGTGGTCGAGCCCACGCCGGATCGCGCGTCGTACCCCGAACTCCCGGCAACCGCATGGGCGGTCCTGGGGATGTTCACGTTCGGCGAGAAGCTCACGGGCAACGATCTGAAGCGCTGGGCCGATCTGAGCGTCAAGTACTTCTACTGGGGACCGTCCCTGAGCCAGGTCTACTCGGAGCTCAAGAAGCTCGAGGAACAGGATCTGGTCACATCCACGGTCGTCAGCGAACCGGGCGTCCGACACCGTCGCATGTACGAGATCACCCGCGCCGGTGTCGACGCGATCCGGGCATGGTCACACGACGCGCCCGTGGAACTGCCGGTACTCAAGCACGGCGTCGTGCTCCGGCTCTGGATGGGGCACCTGAACGACCCGGAGCACCTGAAATCCCTTGTCACCGAGCACATCAAGAACCTCGAGGAGATCCGGGACCGGGCAGGCGCGCAGGCCGTCAGGTCCGATCGCGACCCGGCATGGGCGTTCACCGCGCTGAGCCTGCGGTGGTCGCAGCGCTACTTCCAGGCCGAGATCGATCTGGCCCGCGGCCTGCTCGAGGACATCGATGCCGCGGCACTGGACTTCGGCCGCGTCGAGGATTTCGACGAGTGGGGCCTGCCCAAGCCGATCGCCCCTGGAAGCTGGCGGGTCGGCGAGGCGACCGGCGACGCCCCGGCCGCGGAGAACTGACTCCCGCCGGGACCGAGCTGGGCCTACGCCGACGCAGAGTGACTGCGTACGAGCGGCGATCGCACCAGTCCGCTCTGCGAATCCTTGTACTCCCGCCAGATCTGGGCAGCGGCCGTCCGCACGGGAAAGCGGAGTCGGTCCTCCGACACGACCCGGTTGATGGGCGCACAAATGGATACGGCGGCCACCGCCTCACGGCCGCCTGGCGGCCCGATGGGCGAGGCAATGCAGCCGAACCCCCGCAGCGACTCCTCACGTTCGTAGGCGGTGCCGGTCTCACGGACCGTCACGAGCTCAGGAGACTTGAATATCGCGCAATCGTAGGAAGCCAACATCGCCTTGCCAACTGCCGACGAGTACGCGGGTAACCGGCCTCCCACCCGCGACGTGACCGCGGAGGCGAGCTCCCCGCCGATCTTCTCGAGGTAGATCACGTCGGTTCCGTCGAGCACCCCGAGGTGCACGATGCACCCGGTGGTGCGGTGCAGCCACTGCAGGCTGGGCAGGGCCGCCTGTCGCAGCGGATCCTGGTGCACGGCGGCCGAACCGAGCTCCATCATCCGCAGGCCCAGTCCGTACTCGTTGCCCTGTCGGATCACCCACCGCAGCGACACGAGGCGCTCCAGAATCCGGTGCACCGAGGAACGGGGCAGCCCCGTTCGCAGCACGATCTGCGTCAGATTCAGACGCCTTCCACCGTCGAAGACATCGAGGACCAGCGAGGCGCGCTGCAAGGTACTGGTGACGGACTCCGCCGGGACTTGCCGGGCCATCCGGGACTCCTTCCCTCCCCCAACCGTGTGACATGGCTATTTCTAATCGGAAGTGTGTCATATCGAGCCGGTCGTGTGCAACGGGTCACAGCCCCCGGCTGCAGCCGCCATGTCGTACACATGTCGACCACGCCCGGCGGCAGCGCCTCAGGTGCTCAGGAGAATGGGTCGGATGCGCTCTTAGAACTCGCTCTTCGGGACGAAGATCCACATCGCCAGGTAGATGAGGAACTGCGGGCCAGGCAGCAGGCAGGAGGCGACGAACAGCGCTCGCACCAGCCACGGCTTCCAACCGAGGTACTGGGCGAGGCCTGCGCAGACACCGCCGAAGATGTTCCCGGTGCGGGCGCGGCTCAGGCGACGGCCGGTGGTCTGGGTGGTCATGTCTCTCCCCTTCGTCGAACGGTGCAGCGGCTCGCTGCGTTGTCCTCCACTATTCGGGAGACGGCGCCCCGCCGCATCGCCCTGAGGGCTGATCTCCGCCTCGGGGTATCCCCCTGCAGGATGGGACGAAAACCCTTGGCAGTTAGGGGTTTCCCCCTAACTGCCGGGCGGCCGATGAGCGGAATCCGCTACACGGACGCGACGCGGTCGGCGAGCCCGTCGGCGAGCTTCTGGGCGATCTCGATCTCGGTCGCCTCGACCATCACGCGCACCAGCTGTTCTGTGCCGGACGGGCGGAGCAGCACGCGGCCGTCCGCGCCGAGCATCGCCTCGGCCTCGGCCACCGCCTCGAGCACGGCGGGCGCGGTGGCGACCGCGGCCTTGTCGGTGACCTGAACGTTCACCAGGACCTGCGGCAGCGTGCGCATCACCGCGGCCAGCTCACGCAGCGAGCGGCCGGTCTCAGCCATCCGGCCCATCAGCCGCAGCGCGGTCAGGACACCGTCGCCGGTGGTTCCGAAGCCGGGCAGCACGACGTGCCCGGACTGTTCACCGCCGAGGCTGAACGAGCCGTTGCGCAGCTCCTCGAGGACGTACCGGTCGCCGACCGCCGTCGTGCGGACCGCGATGCCGGCCTCCCGCATCGCGATGTGCAGGCCGAGGTTGCTCATCACGGTCGCGACCAGGGTGTTCTGGGCGAGCTCGCCCGACTCGCGCATCGCGAGGGCGAGCACGGTCATGATCGCGTCTCCGTCGACCACGGCGCCGGTAGCATCGACGGCCAGACACCTGTCCGCGTCACCGTCGTGCGCGATGCCCAGGTCCGCGCCGTGCGCGAGGACCGCGGCCTGCAGGTTCTCGAGGTGGGTGGAACCGCAGCCGTCGTTGATGTTCAGACCGTCGGGATCGGCATCGATCGTGATGACGCGCGCGCCTGCGGCCCGGTACGCCTCGGGGCCGACCGTGGAGGCGGCGCCGTTCGCGCAGTCCACCACCACGGTCAATCCGTCGAGGCGGTGAGTGGTGGCGCGGGCGAGGTTCGCGAGGTACCGCTCCGCGGCGTCGGTCGCGGTGCGGACTCGCCCGATCCCGGCGCCCGTGGGTCGCGGAATCAGGTCGTGGTCGGCGATGGCGGCCTCGATGCGGTCCTCGGACTCGTCGTCGAGCTTGTGCCCGCCCGCCGCAAAGATCTTGATGCCGTTGTCCGGCATGGGGTTGTGCGAGGCGGAGATCATCACGCCGAGCGCGGCGTCGTAGGCATCGGTGAGGAAGGCGACGGCGGGCGTGGGCAGCACGCCGACGCTGATCACGTCGACGCCTGCCGCGGTGAGCCCGGCGGTGACCGCCGCCTCGAGCATCTCGCCGCTGGCGCGGGGGTCACGTCCGACGACGGCGGTGGGACGGGGCGCGCCCCGCTCGGTGAGCGCCAGCACCGAGGCCGCCGCCCCGGCGATCCGCAGCGCCAACTCGGCGCTGAGCTCGGCATTCGCCAAGCCGCGCACACCATCCGTACCGAACATCCGACCCATGAAATCAGACCCCTCTGCCTTGCTACGACAAGAGCAGGCGTCCGGTACTGCTGGACGCCTGCTCTTGTTGGTGAACAGGTGCCGATGCCGACCCTAGGGCCGACATCGGCGACACATCAGCGCTTCGAGTACTGAGATGCCTTACGGGCCTTCTTCAGGCCGTACTTCTTGCGCTCGACGGCGCGGGCGTCACGGGTGAGGAAGCCGGCGCTCTTGAGAGCCGGACGATCCTCGGGGGTGACCTCGATCAGGGCGCGGGCGATGGCCAGACGCAGGGCGCCTGCCTGCCCGGACGGTCCGCCGCCGTGCAGGAGGGCGACGATGTCGAAGGACTCGGTGCGCTCCACGGTGACGAGCGGGGCCTTGATGAGCTGCTGGTGCACCTTGTTGGGGAAGTAATCCTCCATGGTGCGGCCGTTGAGCTTGAACTCGCCGGTGCCGGGGGTCAGGCGGACGCGGACGACCGCCTCCTTACGACGGCCGACGGTCTGGATCGGACGATCGATGTAGATCGGGGCTGCGGGGGCGACGGCCGCCTCTGCCTCGAACTCCTCGACGATCTCGGGCTGATCGGCGGAATCGAACTCCTCCACCACGGTCTCCTCGACAACGACCTCAGCGGTCTCGTTCTGCTCGGTCACTGGGCCACCTGCTTGATCTCGAACGGAACCGGCTGCTGCGCGGCGTGGGGGTGATTCGGGCCTGCGTAGACCTTCAGCTTGCCGGCAATCGCGCTGCCGAGCTTGTTCTTGGGGAGCATGCCGACGATGGCCTTCTCCACGAGACGGTCGGGGGTCCGCTCGAGGACCTCGCCGACGGTGCGGGACCGCAGGCCACCCGGGTATCCGGAGTGGTTGTAGAGCAGCTTGCCGTCACGCTTGTTGCCGCTGATCGCGACCTTGTCAGCGTTGATGATGACGACGAAGTCGCCGCCGTCAGCGTGCGGTGCAAAGGTGGGCTTGTGCTTGCCGCGCAGCAGGTTCGCTGCCTGAACGGCAAGTCGGCCGAGCACCACGTCAGTGGCGTCGATGACGTGCCACGTGCGGGTCACATCTCCGGCCTTCGGGGTGTACGTAGACACAGAACTTCCTCGTCATATCGTGTAGCTGCTGGCCACAGCACGCGGTCCGGATGATCTCGGCGGCCAGGGGAGACCCGAGAACCCGCACTACAGCGGGCACGTGAGTGCCGCGCAGTACCGCACGCCGACGTAGAACGATACCGTCCAGGTCAGGGCCTGGTCAAAGTGGGTCGAGCGCGTCCGCCAGCTGCTCGACCGCCCAGGTGACCTCGTCGCGCTCGATGACGAGCGGTGGCGCCATCCGAATGGTGCCCTCGTGGGCGTCCTTCGCCAGCACCCGGCGAGCGAGCAATCGCTCGCAGACCACCCGCGCGCTCGGTTGACCGCTCGCCAGTTGCACGCCGGCCCACAATCCGCGGCCGCGGACCTCCGACACCTGGTCCGGCGCGAGCTGCCCGAGCAGATCGTGCAGGTACGCGCCGAGCTCGCGGCTGCGCCGCTGGTACTCCCCCGTCTCCAGCAGCCGGACCACTTCACTGCCGACCGCGCAGGCCAGCGGGTTCCCGCCGAACGTGCTGCCGTGTTGACCCGGACGGATCACACCCATCACCGGCCAGTCCGCCACCACCGCCGAGACCGGGATCAATCCACCGCCGAGCGCCTTTCCGAGGATGTAGACGTCGGGCACGACATTCTCGTGGTCACAGGCGAAGGTGTCACCGGTCCGACCGAGCCCGCTCTGGATCTCGTCGGCGAGCATCAGAATCGAGTGCTCGTCACACAGCGCCCGGACGGCGGCGAGGTAGCCTGCGGGCGGCACCAGCACCCCGGCCTCCCCCTGGATCGGTTCGATCAGGACGGCGACGGTGTTCTCCGTGACCGCGGCCGCGAGCGCATCGATGTCGCCATAGGCGACGGTGGGGAACCCCGGCGGGTACGGACCGAATCCGTCGTGCGCATCGGGGTCGGTGGAGAACCCGACGATGGTGATGGTCCGGCCGTGGAAGTTCCCGTCGAAGGTGATGATCTCCGCGCGGTCCTCGGCGACACCCTTGACGTCATACCCCCAGCGCCGGGCCAGCTTCAGCGCGGTCTCGACTGCCTCTGCCCCGGTGTTCATGGGCAGCACCGCCTCCTTGCGGCACAGGCGGCTGACGTCCTCGCAGAACCCGGCGAACGTCTCGTGCTGGAACGCGCGGCTGGTGAGTGCGAGCGTCCCGAGCTGGGCACGGGCGACCTCCACGAGTCGCGGGTGCGCGTGGCCGAAGTTGAGCGCCGAGTATCCGGCCAGCATGTCGAGGTACTCGACGCCGTCGATGCCGCGCGCCCACACCCCGCGCGCGGATGCGAGCACCACCGGCAGCGGATCGTAGTTGTGCGCACTGTGCGTCTGCGCCCGGTCGAGTTCCGCGCGTGTGCCCGGCGTCACGGGCACCCGCGTGCTCATCGACTCGCCTTCAGCTCGCGAAACCCGCGGAGTTCGAGGGTGCAGCATTTGATCCCGCCGCCGGATTTGAGGAACTCGGAGAAGTCCACCGGCACCGGGACATAGCCGCGGTCGGCCAGCTGATCCGCCAGCCGGTGCGCCTGACCGGGCAGCACCACGTTTAGTCCGTCGCTGACCAGGTTGAGGCCGAGCCATTCGGTGTCCGCTTCGGCGGCGATGATCGCATCGGGGAACAGTTCCCGGAGGACGGTGAGACTCTCGGGAGCGAAGGCCTGCGGCAGATAGGCGATGGTGCGATCGTCGAGCACACCGAGGGCCGTGTTGAGGTGGTAGTACCGGGGATCGATCAGCCGCAGGGTGACCACACGCCGCACCAGGTGCCGTGCCACCTCGGCGTGGGCCCGCTCGTCGGTACGGAAACCCGTTCCCGCGCAGACGATGTCACCGACCACCAGCAGGTCGCCCTCGCCCTCGTTGACGTATCGCGGCCGGGTCGGCCTGCGCAGTCCGTTGGCGCGGAACCATCGCAGCACATGGTCGGCCTCCGCCGCGCGCTGCGCGGTTCGGTAGCGCGCCCCCAGAGCGACACCGTCGATGACGAGGCCGCTGTCGGTGACGAAGACCATGTCAGGGAGCCCCGGCACGGGATCGATCGTCAGCACCTCGTGTCCGAGGCGCCGGTAGGTGCCGACCAGGTGCTCCCACTGGGACATCGCCAGCACGGTGTCGACGGGCTCCTCGGGCCGCATCCATTCGTTGATGCTGTAGACCACGTCGAAGAAGGTCGGCGGGCACATCAGATAGCTTCGCGGCCGCGCGACGCGGGCATCCGTCGGGCCGGAATCGGCCCCTGCGGTCTGAGTCATCCCCTGCCCCTTTCGGCGAAGGTGCTCCGAGTATCCGCGCCCGGCGATCCCGAATCAACGATCCGGCCCCGAACACGAGAATTCCCCGGCGGCTCTCCTCCACCGGGGAATCCTCAAGACATGAACGCGACCAGCGCGCCGACCTCAGGCCCAGCTGGCGGCCGCGCTGTTGTTCGTCGCATTCATGTCGTCATTGCCCGCGCCCACGGCCCGACCGATGGCCTCGAGGACCTGGTTCAGCTCGTTGGCGGCGGAATCCCACTTGGCCTGCTGCGCCTGATACGCCTCCGACGCGGAGCCCTCCCACTCGGAGACGAGCGGAGCGAGGTAGCTCTTCAGGTCGCCCAGCTTGCCGTTGATGTTGCCGCTGGTGGCGGCGATGTCCGCTCGGGCGCCGTCGATGGCGCCGAAGTCGTAACGCATGGTCCCGCTCATGGGTCCTCCTACAGTGTGGATCGAAAGCAGTCTGGTTCGAAAGGTGATTTCCGCCCGGGCCCGGCCCGAGCGCGACGTCAGATGTTGAGGCCGCCGCCGGAGCTGTTGATGGCGCTCGTGTGGTCGTCCTGCACCGCCGCGTACGCGACACCGTTGGCCTTGATGTTCTCGCTGATCGCGAGCAGCGACTCGTTGAGGCGCTTGGCACTGGAGTCCCAGCGGACCATCAGGTTGTCGAAGGCAACCTTGGCTGCGCCCTCCCAGGCGCCGTTGACGGCGGCGAGCCGACCCTGGAGCGAGGACAGCTGTCCCTGGATGTCCGCGTTGACGTCACCCACGTGCCGCGCCGCGGTCTCCATGGTTTCGGTGGTGGTCCTCATCTGACCGCTCATGCCCAGCTCCTTCGAAATCGTCCGCGTCCTGGATTTCCAGCCCCCTCTGGACTGAGCCGGACCGCGCCTACAGATAGTTGGACGCGCGCGCCCGGCTGTTCGGTTCCATCGAATCCGGACCAATTTCCTGGCGCCGTCGATAGCTAGCCGTCGGCCACCGACGTCGAGTGAACCGCCTGTTCGCAGGCGCTCGCGAGGTCGAGCCATCGATCCGGCGAGATCTGGCAGCCGACGCTGACCTGCAGCCCGTCCTCGACGAAGACCGACCACCGCACCTCGGAATCGGGGTCGGGCTTCTCCCGGTACACCAGGCCCGGCCGGGTGCCGACCTCGGCGCGCTCGAGAGCGCCGAAGACCGCCGGACGCAGGGCCGCGCGCGAGCGCAGCGTCTGCGCCACCGCATCGAGATCGGCGCCCGGCGCCAGTTCCTGCGCCACGACCAGAATCCGCGCCGCCATGCCGTTCTCCGGCACCAACTCCACGCGGGTGACCTCGCTCCGCTCGCCGCGGTCGCGCCAGCCCCGCGGAACGGTGACACTCGCCCGCCCCGCGCGCGCCGATGCAGGCTCCTGCACCTCCGCCCGCGCCGGGGGATCCGTTCCCCGCCCGACCACCACCACCGCCGCGGTCGCCGCGACCACGAGCAGACCCGCCGCGCCGAGTGGCACCCACCGGCCGAACCGATCCCACCACGACTGCCGCACCCCCGGTGCGAGCGCGAGGACCGCCTCGGGAACCCGAGGCGGCAACTCGAGTCCCCGGGCCAGCGCGCCCGCCGCGACGGCGGAGCCGGGGATCGTCCTCACCACCACCGGCAGATCCCAGGCTGCCTCCACGGCGTCGACGATCGACAGACCCGTCGTGCCGGGCAGTTCGCCGGTCACCAGCACTCGCGGCGGCCGCTCGGGGCACAGCTCGCGCAGCACCGCGACGACCTCGCTGACCGTGTCCGGGCTGTCACGCAGGTCCGACGAGCCGTGGTCCGGCCTGTGCACGCAATCCTCACCGTCGGCACCGGGTACCGATGCCGTCGCATCGAGGAACCCGACCTCGAGAACCGCACTCCCGGCCGGCACCTGCTCCTGGGGCGAGCGCGCCAGCGCCGCCGCGACGCTGATCAGCACCACCTCTTTCCCCAACCCGCGCCCGGCCTTGACCAGGGTCCGCCGTCGGCCGAGCCCCCAGTTCGCCGGGTGGGTGAGCACCATCAGGTCCGGGGTGGTGCGCATCCCGGTGCCGGTCGCCGCGTGCCGCAACACCCCGGCCAGCACCTCGTCGATCGGGAACACCCGGTCGCCGAGGGCGAGGTAGTCGTCGTCGACGAACCTGATCGGGTAGGGCTCGAAGAACTCCGGGTCCGCGATCCCCGACACAAAGGCCCGTTCCCCGAACTGCAATCCGAACTCGTCGGCGTATACCGCTGCCGGACAATCGAATTGAACACCTTCACGACACGCCCACACCGTCGATTCGGTGAGATGAATCGCCAGCACACCGTCGTGGCTCACAGCGGCGGGAGCCACGCGACCTGGACCAGGGACGCGCCTGCCCTGGTGACCAGGGTTCCCCGGCCCGGCGGCATCTCGCTGGGCCGGACCGTGCCGATCAGGTTCCCCTCGTCGCGGCTTCCGCTCATCACCAGCCCGGCGGGGACCAGATCACGCAACCGCGCGATGATCGGTTCGTACAGGGCGCGGGCCGCGCCACCGGATCGACGGGCGATGACCAGGTGCAGGCCGATGTCATTGGCGTGCGGCAGGTACTCGAGCAGCGGGGTCAAGGGGTTCCCGCTCGCGGTGGCGACGAGGTCGTAATCGTCGACCAAAACATAGATCTCGGGACCCGTCCACCAGTTCCGATCGCGCATCGCCTGAATGGTGATGTCGGGCGCCGGCATCCGGCGCTCCATGATCGAGGCGAGCTCGTTCATGAACTTGGTGGCCGTCGACGAGTTCGGCGCATACCCGGCGAGGTGATCGCCCTCGACGACCCCCAGCATGGTCCGCCGGTAGTCGATCTGGATGATCTTGGCCTGCGACGGGGTGTTCGATTCCATGATGCCCGCGCAGATGCCCCGCAGCAGGGTGGTCTTGCCGGACGCGCTGTCGGCGAACGTGAGCATGTGCGGTTGTTCCGTGAAGTCCACGAACACCGGGGCGAGTTCCGCCTCGTCGATGCCGATCGGGATCCGGAGGCACCCGCCATCGCCCGCGGGCGGCCATGCCGGTGACGACATCGCGAGCAGTTCGCCTCGTGGGAATCGCTCTGGGAGCATCCGCACCGGCGGCGCGGCGCGGCCGACCGTGACCGCGGCGATCCGTCCGACCGCGTCGGCCACGCCCGCGGTGAGGTCGGCGCTGCGTGGGTGGCCATCCACTCGGGGCAACCCGGTCAGCAGGTGCAGGCCCTCGCGCGTCATGCCGCGGCCCGGTCGGCCCTCCGGCACGCGAGAGGCCTTGGGCCTGCCCACATCCGAGTCCGACGGGTCGCCGAGCCGGAGCTCGATTCGGGTGCCCAACTGATCCTTGAGGGCGGGACGGATCTCGCCCCACCGCGACGCGGTGAGCACCACGTGCACGCCGAACGAGAGACCCTGACCCGCAAGGGCGCCGATCTGCGCCTCCAGCGGCTCGAAGTCCTGCCGGATGCTGGGCCAACCGTCGATCACCAGGAACACGTCGCCGAACGGGTCCTCGGACACGCCGAGCGCTCCCGGCTCGAGGGTGGCTCCGCTCGCGTGGCCGTCGGCGGCCGGGGCGAGCGAACGCAGCCGTCGGAACTCGGCCATCGAGTCGATGCCCAGCTCCCGGAAGCGGCGCTCGCGCTGACGCACGATGGTGTTCATCTCGGCCACCGTGCGGCGTACCCGGTCCACGTCGAGACGGTTCGCGACCGATCCGACGTGTGGGAGACCCGCCAGGGCCGCGAGGGTTCCGCCACCGAAGTCGAGGCAATAGAACTGCACCTGTTCGGGCGAATGGGTCAGTGCCATCGACATGATCAGGGTGCGCAGCACGGTCGACTTGCCCGACTGCGGTCCGCCGACGATCGCCATGTTGCCCTGGGACCCGGAGAGATCGACCACCAGCTGATCTCGTCGCTGATCGTAGGGCCGGTCGACGATGCCGATCGGCGCCCGCAGCGAACTGACCGCGGAAACCGGCTCGGTCAGAACGGATCTCGGCACCATGGAATCGAGGGTCGGCGGGTCCTCCAGTGGGGGCAGCCACACGTTGTGCGCGGCGGGTCCGCGGTCACGGATCCGGTCCACCACCGTCTCCAGGACCGTCAGCCCGCTCGGTTCCGGCTCCGTGTCGTCGGCGCTCGGCGGGAGCGCGGCCGGGACATCGACGACCAGCTCGGAGACCGGCGCCGCGGTGAACGGACGAGGGCGCAGGTCGATCGGCGACGCGGCGGACTCGATCGCGCCCCGCGCTCGGCCGCCGAGGTACGGGCCGGATACATAGGCCGCCGCGAACCTGACGATCTCGGCGGAGTCGCACTTGAGATAGCCCGAGCCCGGCGTCGCGGGCAGGTGGTACGCGTCGGGCACCCCGAGTACGGTGCGGGATTCGTTGGCGGAGAACGTCTTGAGCCCGATGCGATAGGAGAGGTGGCTGTCCAGTCCGCGGAGCTTGCCCTCCTCCAGCCGCTGACTCGCCAGCAGCAGATGCATGTGCAGGGACCGACCCAGCCGCCCGATCGCGACGAAGAGATCGGCGAACTCCGGCTGCTGACTGAGCAGCTCGGAGAACTCGTCGACCACGATGAACAGCGCCGGGAGCGGGGCGAGATCGGCGCCCGCGGCCCGCGCCTTCTCGTAGTCGGAGACGTTCGCGAAGTTGCCGGCCGAGCGCAGCAGCTCCTGCCTTCGGTTCATCTCTCCCGCGAGCGCGTCCTTCATGCGGTCGACCATCGCCAGCTCCTCGGCCAGGTTGGTGATGACCGCGGCGACATGGGGTGCGCTCTCCAGGCCGAGAAACGTGGCACCGCCCTTGAAGTCGACGAGCACGAGGTTCAACGATTCCGGTGAATGGGTGGCCAACAGGCCGAGGACCAGGGTTCGGAGGAATTCCGACTTGCCCGATCCGGTGGCGCCGATGCACAGGCCGTGCGGGCCCATGCCGTTCTCGGCGGCTTCCTTGAGGTCGATCTCGACCGGCGAACCGTCCATGCCGACCCCGATGGGCACCCGCAGACGCTCCCGCGCGGACCTCGGGGCCCAGGCCAAAGTCGGATCGAGCGTGGCGACGTCCGGGATTCCCAGCAGGTGGTGCCAGCTCGCGACCGGTTGCCCGTCCTCGACCGCGTCGGCCGTCTGCTGCGTCGCCGTCCGGAACGGGGCCAGACGTCTGGCCGCGGTCTGCGCCTGATGCGTGCTCAGCTGGTCCGCGATCGCGAAGGTCTCCACACCGGAGCCGCTTCGCGCGCCGATGGACTCACCGTCCATCACGAGCTGGATCCCTCGGCCGGACGCCAGCGTCGGGCAGTAGCCGCTGAGGTCCACGACGGTCACCGAATCCAGACCGCCGTCGATGATGCTCTCGCCGTCCAGGATCCCGCCGTCGACGACCACGATCATCTGCGCCACACCCGGAGTGGCCGGGGCGTTGCGGGAGTACCGACTGCGCATCGCCAGCTGCGGCCCCAGCGAGGCCTCGAGCTCCATCAACGAACCGAAGAACATCCGGCTCGTTCCTGCTCCGTCCTGCGCCTCGGGATGCTGCGCATGCGGCAGCCATTTCGCCCATTCCCACTCGGGTGCGGTGTCGGGGCCGCAGACGATCGCGACATGCAGTTGGTCCGGCCCGTGAAAGGTGCACAGCTGCACCAGCATCGACCGCACCATCGCGCGCGCGGCTTGCCGGTCACCATCGATGCCGATGGCGGCGAAGCCGCGCACCGAGACCGCGGTCGGCAATTCGTGGACGACCGAATGAGTGCGGACGAATCGCCGCAGCGACACCGCGGCGACC
Source organism: Rhodococcus daqingensis (assembly GCF_042665615.1). Classification (NCBI taxonomy): domain Bacteria; kingdom Bacillati; phylum Actinomycetota; class Actinomycetes; order Mycobacteriales; family Nocardiaceae; genus Rhodococcus; species Rhodococcus daqingensis. Next base: position 672,810 of record NZ_JBHTCS010000009.1, read on the forward strand.
GGCTCGAGGTCCTCCACCGGCCCCGTCTCGGGCGCGATCAGCCGAGTGGCCAGCCGTTGGCTTCCCCTGCCGACACGCACGTGGCAGTAGTCCGGGTCGGCGACCCGGCGCTCCCACATCCGCGCGGTACCCGCCAGCGTCCACAGGAACCGCGGGTCCGGGTGGCACCACTCGAGGGCCGCGCGCTGTTTGTCACCGGTCTCGTATACGTCCCGGCGCAACTGGTCGAGGTAGCGCAGATAGTCCTTGCGGTCCTCGTTCGCCTCGGCCGATCTGGCCCCGCCGCCCTTTCCACCGCCGCCCGCGAGCATGCCCAGCATCGAGACGACCATCATCACCGGGAACAACAGCGACATCGGGTTGGCCGCCATACCGGAGGTGAACATCAGGGCGACCATGCCGAGCATCGCCACCACCATCACCACCGGTAACAGCTTGGTGAGCAGATTGCCCGGGATGATCTTGGGGATCTCGGGCGGGGCCTGCAGGCTCAGTTCACCACCCGGCGTGCGCGGCACCTCTCGGCGTGCCCTACGTACGAATCGCACGGTACTCACGCGCGTTCACCCCCCAGATTCCGCTCGGACGTCTCGAGACGGACCCACTCCCCTGAGCCGATGCCTCGAGCCATCAGAGGCTAGCCCATCCCACGCGGCCCCACAGCGCCGGGCCGGAGACCGGCGATGTCGTAGAGTTCACCCGTTGGACGAGGATCGGTGCAGGTGGGGACCTGCACACCGAGTTTCTGGGGGGAACCGAACAATGACCACGCCACGCACAGACGCGTCGCGGGCCGACGCACATCAGGGTGGCCGCACCGATCTGTGTCGCCTGACGATTCTGGCGGATCACACCCAGGTCGATCTCGCGGTTCCGTTCGCGGTACCGGTCGCGCTGATCATTCCCGGCATCGTGGACATGATCGAGAGTCACAGCATCGCAAACGACTTCGCGCCCCCCACGGATTCGTACGAACCCACAGAATGGGTGTTGGCGCGGATCGGACAGTCCCCGCTGTCGGCGACGCTGAGCCTCGGAGAGCACGGGGTTCGCGACGGCGATCTGCTCGTCCTGCAGTCGGCCCCGGCGAGCGCCCCCGCCCCCCCTCTTCGACGACATCATGCACAACGTCGCCGCCCTCGAGGCCGACCGGTACCGGCGCTGGACGCCGCTGTCGGCACGGGTGATGGGTTCGGCCGTTGCGGTTCTCGCCATGACGGCCGGCGCCGGGGCGCTGCTTCGGGCCCGTACCGAATCGGACAGTCTCCTCGGCGCATTCGTGGCCCTCTTCGTTGCCGCGCTCCTGATCACGGCGGGCACCGTCGTCAGTCGGATCTATCTCGACCGAGCCGCCGCGGTGGTGCTGTGCGGATGCGCGATGCCACTCGCGTTCACCGCCGGGGCCCTGATGGTCCCCGGCAGGCTCGGCGCCGCCGGCCTGCTGCTGGGCGCCGTGACCTGCGGCGCCGCCGCCGCGCTCGCCATGCGGATCAGCGGGGTCGGGCTGGCGCTGTTCACCGGGGTCGCCGCCGCCACCCTGCCGCTGTCGGTCGCCGCCGCCGTCGGCACGCTGACCGAACAGCCCACGTACGCGATCGGTGCGGTGCTCGCGGCTGTCGCGCTCGGCGGACTCGCCTTCGCCCCGCGAATCTCGATGCTGCTGGCCAAGCTCCCCCTGCCGCCGGTGCCCGCACCGGGTTCCGCGGTCGACATCGAAGAGGAGACCCTCGAGCCGGACGCGATACTGCCGTCCTTCGTCTCGCTCGCGTCGAGGGCGGCCCGTGCCCGGCAGTATCTCACCGGCCTCGTGTGCGCGATGACCGCGCTGACGGCCGGGGGCGCCCTGCTCGCCGCCAAGGTCTTCACCGATGGCGGAATCTTCTGGTCCGGAACCATTCTCGCGGTCGTGTGTGCCGGTGTGCTCATGCTCCGTGGCCGTACCTATGCCAGCGCCGAGCAGGCGATCCCCCTGATCGGCGGCGGTGCGGCCATCGTGCTGATGCTCCTCGTCGGTGCCGCTGTCACCAATCCCGGCCAGTCCGTCGGGGTCTTCGCGCTGACGGTGCTCGTCGCCGGAATCGCCCTGGCGCTGGGTGTCATCGCCCCGAATCAGACCTTCTCACCGGTCCTTCGTCGCAGCGTCGAGCTGCTCGACTACGCGGCGATCGCCGCGGTGGTCCCGCTGGTCTGCTGGGTGTCCGGGCTGTTCACCATGATGCGCGGACTGTGAGGGGCCACTCCCGGCGGATCCCGGTCGCGCTCGCCGGTATCGCCCTCGCGGTATCGCTCGGCCAGGCGACCGCGGTCGCCATACCTCCGCCGTCGATCGATCCCGGCCGGGTGCCGCCCAATTCGGCGCCGTCCGGTCCCAAGACCGAACTGAGGGACCCCTGTTCCACCACACAACCGGTCGGTGACCTCGCTGAGGTGCCAGCGCCGCAGCGCGCGCTGGACCTGGAGTCGGTGTGGCCGCTCAGCACCGGGCGGGGTCAGACCGTGGCGGTGATCGACACCGGGGTCGAACGGCACAGCCGCCTGCCCGGACTGATCCCCGGCGGGGACTACGTCTCCGCGGGAGACGGGACCCAGGACTGCGATGCCCACGGAACCCTGGTGGCAGGCATCATCGCGGCGAATCGCAACGGACAGACCGGGTTCGCCGGAGTCGCGCCGGACGCCCGGATCCTGAGCATCCGGCAGTCGAGCAATATCTACCGGGAAACCGACGGCCGCAAGGACGCGGAGGGCCAGAACGCGAAGGGCGTGGGCAATGTGAGCACCCTCGCCCGGGCAATCCGGCACGCGGCGGACTTCCCGGGCGTGACGGTCATCAACATCTCCGAGGTAGCATGTGTCCCCGCCGGCGCGGGCGACAGTGCGACGCTCGGCGCCGCCGTCGACTACGCCGCACGAATCAAGGACATCGTGGTGGTCGCCGCGGCGGGCAACCTCGACAGCGAGGCCTGTCGGGCATCGAACCCGCCGCCGAATCCCGCCGCGCCGCATGCGAGTCCATGGGATTCGGTGACCACCATCGCCACCCCGGCCTGGTACGACGACCAGGTGCTCGCGGTGGGCTCGGTCAACCCGGACGGTGCCCCGTCCGCCTTCACCGTCCCCGGCCCGTGGGTCGATGTCGCTGCTCCCGGCACGGACATCACCTCGCTCGACCCGCGCCGACCCGAACCGACCGGACTGACGAACTCCGTCAACGGAGGTTCGGTTCAGGGCACCAGCTTCGCCGCCCCCTACGCCGCGGGCACCGCCGCCTTGATCCGGTCGCGGTTCCCGCAGTTGAACGCCCGCCAGGTCATGGACCGGATCGAGCAGACAGCGCATGCACCCGCAGGCGGGTGGGATCCGTTCGTGGGACACGGCGTCATCGACCCGGCGGCCGCGGTGACGGCGGAGGTCCCCGGTGCCACATCGCCGCACGGCGCCCAGTCCACCGCGATGGCCATCCCCGATGCGCCCACGCCGCCCGACCACCGTCCGCGAAATGTCGCGGTGGCGGGGGTGGGCGGCGTCGCGGCGCTGCTCGGGCTGGGCCTGTTGGCCTCGTTTCCGTTGCGGCGCAGGCTTCAGCGCGACGGCGGCGAGACGTCGGCCGGCTGATCGTCGGGGGCCATCCCGTCGTGCGCCAGGAAAGCGGCCTCCCTGCCGAGCATCGGACCAGGGGCGAGCATTCCGACGATCGGCCACGGCGCCGGGACGCTTCCGTCGGCGAACCCGAGGACCTTGGCGGCCTCCGCGTTCTCGACTCCGTACCGAACTCCGGTGTCCGCGACGAAGAACAGCGCGCCCTTGCGCTCGCTGGACGGATCGATGCCCGTGGTGTGGACCAGCCCACCGCTGCCCGGTTCCAGGTAGGCGGTGTCCGCATTGGGGCCGGTTCCATCCGCCTGTGCCAGCGAAACCAACTCGGCCTCGCGACGAAGAGGGATCGCATTCCCGGTGATCACATCGACGGTGGCGCGCAGTCCGCCGTCGGACTCGTCGGCGCCGTCGATCGGCCGCCAGGACAGGCAGCTCACCGGACGGCTGTCGACCTCGACGATTTCCGGCGCCACGGCCGGGAACGTGGACACCGCCAGGTCGTTCGCCTGTGGAGCACGTGACACGACATCCGGCGTGATGCTGTCGGCGCCCGCACTGCCCTGCGAATCCGAGTACCGGATGAGATCCTCGGTGGCCTGGCTGATCCGCTGCAGTCCCCCGCGCAGCACCACATAGGACTTGGTCTCCTGCGCATCCTGGACGCGAACGACCGAACCGATCGTCTTCCCCTGCAACGGGTAGGCGGGCTGTCCACCCGCACCGTCGATCACGGGCGGCGAGATCGCGGGCGCCTCCGGGATCGCCCCGAGCAGGCCCGGGCTCACCGGCCGCGGCTCGACCCCGTCGAGGCCGAACGCGAGTGCCACCGCGCGATTGCCGGGGTCGATGCGGGCGCGCTTGCCGTCGTAGACGAGGAACGTTCCGTCCGCGCCGGTGACCAGCAGCGCCTCGCCGTCGGCGAGAGTCGAGACGTTCTCACCGAGCTCGGGATCACCGGCGATCACCGCGGTGCTGATCGCCTTCGTCCCGCCCGAGGCGATGGAATCACACACCGTCCAGGCGGTCGGCCCGCCGTGCGGAAGTGCCGACGGCGCACCGGGAATGCCCATCAGCGCACCGCGCGGACGGGTGCCGATCTCCGATTCCTTCACGATGACCGGTGTCGCCGCATCGCCCGCGATCAGGCGGGCAGACGCCAGGTTCAGCACGGGATGGAGGGTGGCCTCCACCATCACGAACATCGCCCCGGAATCCTTGCCGACGACGATCTGCGCGTCACCGATCTTGTCCTGCGGCCGGATCAAGGCCAGCGCGCCGCATCCGGCCAGGCCGATCGCGGCCAGAACCGCGCCCACCGCCAGCGCACGAGATTGCGTTCGCATCGGATCGTGCAGCATTCGTACATCCCGGCGAACCAGGGCGTGTTCCATCCGACGGACCAAGAAGCGATACCCGTTGACCTGCCAACGCGTAGTCGGCTGTGCTGCCATGTTCCCTCCCCCGTTTGGCGCGCACTACGGAGGGACACAGTACAGTTCTGCCGGGATACCGAGCGGCGGGGACCGCGCGGATCAGGGGCGATGGGGGAAGATCGTGTCTCGACGACGGGGGTCGCGTCGGCGTGTGATGCCGACGGTGTCTGTCCGAAATCTGGTGGTTGCCCAACTCCTGGGCGTAGCCGCAGGCGCGGCGGCGGCAGTCTGTGGATTGTCCTGGTGGCCCGCCGTGGCCATCGGCGCCGTCGTCGCACTGCTCGGCCTGATCCCCGTCGGCGGGCGATGCCTGCTCGATTGGGCGGTGACCGGATGGCGATATCTGCTGCGGCGCGAACGCGGCCTCGGCGCGACCTCCGACTTCCGCACCCCCTCCGGCCCCGTGGTCGGTCTGCACTGGGACAACGGGTCGGTGGTCGCCGTCATCGAGGTACTGCCGATTCCCGGCAATCTGACCCAGGTCACCCGCGACTCGTTCGAATCGGTCCACCGGCTGCCGGTAGTCGTGCTGGCCGAATCGATGACCCAGCACGACATCAGGCTCAGCGGCATCGACATCGTCAGCCACGGCTATCGCTCGAGTGCGGGAAGCCCCGCCACCGAGGTCTACGACCAGCTCGTGGGTCCATTGCCTGCGACCGCGTTGCGAACGGTCTGGCTCGCGGTCCGATTCGACGCGACCGACGAGTCCGATGCCGTCGCGCGGCGGGGCGGGGGCACGACCGGCGCGGCACGGACGGCATCGGTCGCGGCTCTGCGGATCGTCCGTGCCCTGTCCGATGCGGGCTGCGCGTCGCGGCCGCTCACCGCCGCCGAGATCACCTCCGCCGCACTACAGATCAGCCGCGGTGTGCGCCCCGATTCGTTCACCCGTTCCTGGACCCATACCCCGCTACCGGGGGTGTGCAACACCGGATACGCGGTCGATCCGCGAGTGTTGTCCGACGAATTGCTGGCGAAGCTGTGGGTGCCCTCGGGCCTCGGCACCACGGTGACGGTGCGGATGCGTCCCGGCACGCGGTCCGGCGAGATTCGGGTCGCCGCATCCGTCCGGATGACCACCCGCACCCTGCCAGAGCGGCTCGACATCCCCGGTCTCATCTCCATGCAGGGCCGGCATGCCGACGGGCTGACCTCCAACCTGCCGTTTGCCTCATCCGACCTCGACTCGCTCACCCCGTTCACCGACTTCACGACCGCACAGCTCGATGCCCTTGCCCTGCCCCTGTCGGGGTGTGGTCAGCTGATCGGCTCCGACAACTACGGACACGGGCTGACCGCCCGGATCGTGGGACCGGAGATCGAGTACGTGGACGTGCTCGGCGAGCTGTACCTTGCGCAGCAGTTGGTTTTCCGTGCCGTCGCGACCGGAGCCCGGATCCAGATCCACTCGGATCGCCCGCAGGTGTGGGGCTCGCTCATCGATTCCATCGCCACACCCGACCGGCTGCGGCTGATCGGCGATCCGACCCGGCTCGACCCGACGTTCACGGCGGTTCTGTTCGACGGGGTCGAGCCGGTGCCGCCACGCGCCGGCGTCACCACCATCCGGGTGCGCGACGTCCACGAGCCCGCCCCCGGCGTCGAACCGCAGATCTCGATCGTGCAGCCCGGTGCGAGCGGCGACCGCGTCACGCTCCGCGCCGACGGCAAACAGGTGGACCTCGTCCTGGTCACCATCGCGCAGGAGACCGCGTTCATCGGAAGGCCACGGGCCACCCGCCCGCTTCAGCCGGCCCGGTGAGGTCGGTCAGCCGGGATACGGATCGGCGGCACGCGCGGACCGCAGCGCCTCTGCCCACCATGCAAGCTGATCGAGCAGCCGGACGGAACCGTCGATCGCCGCACCGTCCGTGGTCTCTCCGTCCGGACCGAATCGCTTGCGCGCCTGGTGGAAGCTGACGGTCTGGCGGATCGAGACCATGTGCACCTCGGCAACCACCTGACGCAGTTGCTCGGTGGCGCGTAGCCCTCCGGACAACCCTCCATAGGACACGAATCCGACCGGCTTGGCCCGCCACTGCTCCTTCGCGCTGTCGATGGCGTTCTTCAGTGCGCCCGGATAGCCGTGGTTGTACTCCGGGGTCACCACGACAAATGCCTCCGCGGCGTCGACGCGCTCCCGAAAGGCGGCCGCCGCGGCGCTGTCTGACAGGTCGGCAGGCAGCGCGATGTGGGCGAGGTCGAGCGTGCCGACGTCGAACCCCTCGTGCGCCCGGGCCCGACACAGGAACCAGTCGGCGACCACGGGTGCAAACCTACCGACGCGGACGCTTCCGACGATCACCTCGAGCCGGATCGGTTCTGTTGCCACACCCCATCGAACCACGGACCTCGGACGTCCCCGGCACCCCGTGCCCCATTGTCCGGTCCTCGACGAGCCGACCACCGGGCTCGACCTGAAGCCGGGCCGAGCGATGCTCGCCCCCTCCACGCCCGCACCTCCCGACCAAGGCAGAGCCCCCGCCGAGCGTCGGCGGGGCCCTGTCGTTCACGCGTCTAGGAGCCGAAAGGCAGACCGGCCGAACCGGTGCCGCCGTCGCCACCGCCGGTGCCGCCCGACACGTTGACGGTCAGGGTCGGCGAGACCGACGCCAGGAATCGTCCGCCGCCCGAGTACACCGCGGTGATCCGGTGCGCCCCGTTGCTGTCGAACGAATGCGGGAGCATCGCCTTGCCGTCCATGACGGTGACCGGCGCTCCGAGCGGGGTGTCACCGTCCTTGAACTGCACGGTGCCGCCCGTCGGAACAGGGGCCACCGTCGCGGACAGCGGGACAACGTCGCCCGCCACTGCGGAACCGGGCACGGTCAGCCCGGTCGTGGTGGCGGTGTCCGGCGCCTCGACGGTCGCGAAGACGCCGATCGGGTTGAACACCTGCGTCGAACCGAAGGTGTTCACATCGAACGTCAGACCACTGTCGAACGTACCCAGGGGTGCGTTGTCCGGAACCTTGTACGACAACTCCAGCGACACCGTCCGGTTGACGTTCTTCGACAGCATCCACGCACTGAGCGAATTCGACACCGACACCCGGTTGTTCGCCACATCCACGCTCGGCGTCACCGCCGACGTCGAGAACGCCGACACCTTCGCACTACCCGGCACATACTCGAACCCGGCCGGATGCACATCGGTGATCTTGTTCAGATACCGATCGATGATGCTGTTGACCGAGAACTCGGTCCGATACGTCACCACCTCACCCGGAAACACCACACCATCACCGAGCAACGTCTTCGTCGCCACGATGTTCGTCGTCGTCACCGTCGCCGAGGTCTGCGTCGCCGACGCGACACCACCACCGACCCCGAGACCGAGGGCGACAACTGCCGCCACGCTGATTGCGGCCGCCGCGCGGCGCATCACCGTCTGAGACATGAGAATTCCTCCAAGGTGCTTGTGTGGAACTGAATGCGACCGGGCCCTCGTGATCAGGAGCCGAATCCGAGCGACCCGGTGCCGCCGGTGTTCGCCCCGGTGACCTTGAGCGCGGTGGCCGCGGAGGTCGACGCCTTGAAGCCGGGCGCACCCGAGTACACGGCGGTGATCTGATGGTCACCCGCGGTGTTGAACGTGAACCACAGGGTGGCCTTGCCGTCCACCACGCCCACCGGGCCGCCGATCGGGGTGTCGCCGTCCTTGAACTGGACCGTGCCGCCTGCCGGGGCGGGGGTCACGGCGGCGACCAGGCTCACCTGGACGCCGGTCTGCGCGTCGCTCGCGAGGCTGAGCACCGTCGAGGTCGCCACGTCGGGCATCGACACCGCCACCGTCGAGGGCGCTGAGGTCGAACCCGCGAATCCCGGCACGCCCGAGTACACCGCGGTGATGCTGCGCGGGCCCGCCGTCGCGAACGTGTGGGACAACGTCGCGGTGCCGTTCACAACGGTGGCCGGCGCGCCTAGGCTCACGTCACCGTCCTTGAACTGCACGGTTCCGCCCGCAACGGACGGGGACACCGAGGCCGACAGGTCGACCGCGGTACCCACGGTTGCGGTCGCGGGAGCCGTCAGCTGCGTGGTGGTCGAGGCCGGGCCCTGCACGTCGATCGTCACGCCGATCGGGTTGAACACCTGCGTCGAGCCGAAGGTGTTCACGTCGAACGTCAGACCACTGTCGAACGTGCCCGCCGGTGCATTGTCCGGAACCTTGTACGACAGCTCCAACGACACCTTGCGGTTGACGTTCTTCGACAACATCCACGCACTGAGTGAATTCGACACCGACACCCGGTTGTTCGCCACATCCACACTCGGCGTCACCGACGACGTCGACGCCGCCGACACCTTCGCGCTACCCGGCACATACTCGAACCCGGCCGGATGCACATCGGTGATCTTGTTCAGGTACCGGTCGATGATGCTGTTCACCGAGAACTCGGTGCGGTAGGTCACCACCTCACCCGGAAACACCGAACCATCACCCAGCAACGTCTTCGTCGCCACGATGTTCGTCGTCGTCACCGTCGCCGACGTCTGCGCCGCCGACGCGACACCACCACCGACCCCGAGACCCAGGGCAACAACAGCCGCGGCACTCACCGCCGCCACCGCGCGACGCATCACCGTATGAGACATGAGATTTCCTCCATTTGCAGCACCGAGCATTGTTGGATCGAGGTCGATCTGGGGATTCAGGAACCGAACTGGCTGGAGCCGAACGACCCGTCCCCACCGGAACCGGCCACCGTCACCGTGCTGGCCTGCGAACCCGCACCCGAGAAACCCGCGAACCCGGAATAGGTCGCCGTAATCGAATGCGCACCCGCCGTGTCGAAGGTGTGCGACAGCTTCGCCTTACCGTCGACCACATTCACCGGACCACCGATCGGGGTCGAACCGTCC